>NZ_JAHHIU010000137.1 GCF_024539815.1 Streptomyces hayashii | reverse complement strand
GCCGCGGCGGGTGGCGGGAGCGGGGCCCCGGGCACCCCGACGGCGCCTCCCGCATCAGGGACGGGGATGCCGGCATCAGGGACGGGGACGCCCGCGCCGGGGATGGGGACGCCCGCGCCGGGGACGCCCGCGCCGTTCGCGCCCGGCGCCCCGGCTCCCACGGTCCCGGTGCCGTGCGTCGTCCCCTGCGCGGGAGCCGGCGGTGCGGAGCCGTTCATCGTGAGGGTCGGATGGTCGTCCGGGAGCGACGGCACGGCGGACAGGTCGTATCCGCACGCACCGCAGAAACGGTCACCCGCGTCGAGCGGCTCCGCGCAGCTCGGGCACGTCGGCAGGGCGGCCTGCCGGGGCATCTGCGACATTGACTACACCCACGTCCGGGGGCGGTAACGATTGGCGCGTTCCACCAGGTCGATCCTCTCTTCGCCGCCGGTCGCCAGCCGGGCCAGCGTGCGGTACGAGCGCTCCAGGCCGAAGCGCAGCCCTCGCTCGTCCAGTTCGCTGCCGAGCAGCGCCCGGGCGCCCGGCGCGGCGTCCCGGCCACCGGAGAGTATCCAGTCGAGGGCGCAGCCGAGGACTTCGGCGGACAACTGCTCGCGCCGCGTCGGGTCGAGGCCGTACGCGTCCAGCGCCTCGACCTGGGCCGCGGCGGCGACGAGGTCCTCCTGGAAGGGTACGTCGGAGGCGAGAGCCGTCCGCTGCCGGAGTCGGGCCCGCACGGCCGCGACCCGCGCCGCCGTGTAGTGGATGGACGACTCCGGCACCGACTCCAGCGTCCGGACGGCGCCGCTGCGGTCCCCGGCGGCCAGTTGCACGCGCGCCAGGCCGAACGCCGCGCTCACATAGCTCGGGTCGGTCGACCACACCAGGCGGTAGTACTCGGCGGCGTTGTCGAGCTGCCCCAGCACCTCCGCGCACAGGCCGAGCGCCAGCTTGGGGGCGGGCTCGCCCGGGAAGGCGTCGTAGATGGCGTCGAAGGCCAGCGCGGCGCCCTCGTGGTCGCCGGTGACCAGCGCGGCCACGCCCCGGTACCAGACCACCCGCCAGTCGTCGGACCGTTCGTCCTCCAGCTCGTGGAGGGAAGCGGCGGCGACCTGGTGGTCGCCGTTCTCCAGCCGGGCGCGGATCTGACGCAGCCTTGTCTCGACGGACGGCGCCGGCGCTGCCGTCAGAGCCGTGATCAGCTCGGCCGGCGCGGACGCCGACAGGCCTGCCAGGAAGCCCGCGTCGGGGTCGGAGGGGTCGACATGGGGGACGGGCAGGGCGAGGGCCGCGGCGGGCGCGGGGGCCGTCTTCACCAGGCCGCCGGGGACGACCGCGGGCGCCCCGCCCGTCGAGGTCGGGCCGCCGCCCGGGCGGCCGCCCGAGCCGGGAGAGGCGCCGCCCGCACCGGGCAGCGGGCCGCCGGCGGGGACGACGCCGACGCCGCCCGCGAAGGCGAGGGCCGGAGCGGCTCCGGGCGCGCCGGGCAGGCCGGGCGTGGCGCCCGGTGCGCCGGACGGCGTGGCCGCGCCGCCCGTCCCGCCGGCGAGAGCGGGAACGGACCGGGCGGACCGGACGGCTCCCTGACCCCCGAACAGACGGCGGGAGCCGGCCTGCGCCCGCGCGCCGAGCCGTGACACCTCGCCGTCCAGCTTGGGGAACAGCTCCGTGTCCGTGACCTTGAGTTCCGGTCCGAACAGCGTCGACAGCGCGGGCCGCGCCCGGCCGCTCTGCAGCGAGACGACCTCGCGCAGCACGCCGGTCAGCTGCTCGGCCATCTCCTGGGCGGAGGCGAACCGGCGCGCCGGGTCGGGGTCGGTGGCGCGGACGAGGAGCCGGTAGAACGACTCGTACTGGCGGAAGACCTCGATGTTGTCGGGGTCGGGCAGGGAGTCGACGAAGACGGTCGTGTAACCCTGGAAGTCGAAGGTGAGGACGGCGAGCGTACGGCCCACCGTGTACAGGTCGGAGGCGACCGACGGCCCGACCTCGGCGACCTCCGGGCCCTGGTAGCCGATCGTGCCGTAGATGGCCGACACGTCGTCGTCCATCCGTCTGACCGCGCCCATGTCGATCAGCTTGAGCTCGTCCTCGGTCTGGATCGCGTTGTCGACCTTGAAGTCGCAGTACAGCAGGTTGCGGCTGTGCAGATGGCCGAGCGCCTCAAGGGCCTCGATGCCGTACGCGCAGGCCTGTTCGACGGGGAGCGGGTCCCGCTTCCCCTGCGGCGTGCGGCGGTCGTTGGCGATCTCCTTGAGGGACTTGCCGCCGACGTACTCCATGACGATGTAGCCGTCGAGGGAGCCGGTGCGCTGGTCGAGGTGCTCGACGAAGTTGTAGATCCGCACGATGTTGGCGTGCTCGATCTCGGAGAGGAAGCGCCGCTCGGAGATGGCCGCGGCCATCGCGTCCTGGTCGCCCGTGTCCAGGAGGCCCTTCAGCACGACCCACCGGCCGTGCACCGGACGGTCGATGGCCAGGTAGACCCAGCCGAGCCCGCCGTGCGCCAGAGCGCCCACGACCTCGTACTGGCCGTGCACGATGTCCCCGGCCTTCAGCTTCGGCACGAAGGAGTACGGGTGGCCGCACTTGGTGCAGAAGCCCTCCGTGCGCCCCTCCCGCTCGCCGCGCGAACGGCCCACCGGGGCACCGCAGTCGGAGCGCGAGCAGAACCGCTTGCGCTCGGGGACCTCGGGGTTCTCCTGCACCATCGCGCGCGGATCGGGCTTCGGCACCTGCGGCACCGAGACCAGGCCGACGCCCAGTCGGCTCCGGCCGGAGGAGCCGGCCGTCGAACCCGAGCTGCGCACCGACACCGAACGGCCCGTCGACTTGCCCGACAGCGACCGCGACAGCCGCCCGGACACCGAGCGGCGCGACTTCGACGACTGCGACGACGTCCGGGTGCTGCGGGCGCTGCGCCCGCTGGAGTGCGAACCGGCGCTGCCCGCACTGTCCTTGCCGCCCCGGGTCACGCCGGTCGGCAGCGAGCCGACCAGACCCTCCCCGGAGGGAGCGCCCCCGGACGAGACGACCGGGGCCAGACCGCAGTTGTCGCAGTACAGCTCGCCGTCGCCCACATCCTCGTACGACCCCTCGCAGCCCGGCCGCTGACATGACTGCCCTGCCTGACTCATGGCTACTGCTCCCCCCTACGGTCCTCAAGGCCGCCCTGCTCCGGCACGCGTGGCGCCGTGAGCAGTTCGGCGGCCGCCTGCTGGTAGCGCAGGACGGCCTGTTCGGCGACGCGCAGATCACAGGGCGCGCTCCACAGCATGCGGCGCGCCGCGTCGTAGCGCTCGATGAGGAACGGGTCCTCGGCGAGCCCGTGCCGGGCGACCTTCGCCTTGTACGCGTCCAGACGGCCGCGCAGCTCCGCGCGGACCGCCAGCGGCTGGGTGACCGCGGTCAACGACTCGCGGGCGCGCAGCAGTTCGTCGTCCGCCTTCTGCTCCAGGGACTCCAGGAGCGGGGACAGGCGGTGCCACTGGGCGTGCCTGCGGTACTCGGCGGCCGTCGCGAGCTGCTCCTGCAACGCCGTCGGCGGGCCGCTGACCACCGGCACCTCCGTGGCGGCGATCTTCGCCAGCACCTCGCCGCGCGCGCTGCGCGCCTCGGCGAGGGTGCGGTCGGCGCGGCTGAGGACGTCCCGCAGCCGCAACAGCCGCTGCTCCGCGTCCTGGCGGACCGTCAGCACGGCGTCGATCTCCCGGCGCACGTCCTCCAGGGCGCGCGCCTCACGGTCGTACACCGTGGTGTCCGGGCGGCCGCCGCCCGGCGCGGAACTGCCCTGCGCGCGCACCCAGAAGGCCAGCGGGTCGGACACCACCTGCTCGCGCAGGGACGTCAGCGTGCGGGTGATGCGCTCCAGGTCGTCGCCCGCCGGGTGCTCGCCGGGGCGGACGCCGACGGAGTGCGCCAGCTTGCGCGTGCGTTGGAGCTCGGCGGCCAGTAAATCTATCCGCGCGGGCAGCGCCGACCACACCGCGTCGGCGGTGACGACCATGTCGAGCGAGGACGCGTACAGCTCGTTCATCCGGTCGACGAGGGTGGACAGGGAGAAGCTCTGGCTGAGCTTGCTCGTGCCCTGCAGTTTCGGGGCCTCGGCAGTGCCGAGGGCGGCGCCGACGACCGAACCGGCGACCGTGACGGACTCGCCGCGCAGCAGCTCCGTCAGCTCCACCAAATCCTCGCGACTGGACCAGCGACGGCGCGAGCGGATCTCGCGCGCGCCGCGCAGCGCGGCCGTGTAGGCGTCGAAGTACGCCCACAGCAACGTGATCGACGCCTCCGCGGACGCCCAGCGCTCCTTGGTGACGCCGGTGAGCTCGGCGCCTTCGAGGAGCCTGCGGCCCGCGTGGTCCTGCAGGGCGAGGAGCGAGGTCTCGATGGCCTCGTGCTCCGCGCCGAGCCGCGCCAGCGCACGGTCGACCTCGTCCCGGTCCATCACCGGCCCGGGGGGTCCCGTGACGCCCATCGATCACCTCTCGCTGCTGTGTCGGTTGCCTGCTCGGTAGTTGCCCGCTCGGTGGTAGCCCGCTCGGCGGTCGCCCGTCTGCGGTCGTCCGCCCTGCTCCGCCGTCCTGCCCCCGGCGGCCTGTCAGCTCGTGCGCAGATACTGAGGCGCGGGTGGCCTGGACTTCGCCGCGTCGGCGCCCAGTGTCGCCGACAGCCACGTGTCGTACGACGCCTGCCAGCCGCTCGCGCGGTACTGCACCAGGATCTGGTTGACCCGGCGTACCAGATCGTCGGCGTCCTTCTTCATCGCCACGCCGTAGTACTCGGTCGTGAAGGGGGAGCCCTTGAGTTCGACGGTCGGGTCCTGGGCGGCCTGGCTGGCCGCGAGCGCCCCGTCGGTGACCACCGCGTCGACCTCGCCGAGCTGCAACCGCACCAGGCAGTCGAGCTGGTTGGGGACGGTGGTGGCGATGTCGACGCCTGCCCCGAGCCTGCCGGCCTTCTCGTCGTCGGCCAGCTTTGTGTTGGCCGTCGAACCGGCCGCGGTGCACACCCTGGACTTCGCCAGGGTGTCGTCATAGCCGGTGATCTTCGAGGACTTGGGGGCCAGGACCTGCTGGCCGGTCTTGAAGTAGGGCGCGGAGAACGCCACGTCGTTCAGACGCGTGCAGGAGATCGTCATGGTGCGCACCACCATGTCGACCCGGCCCTCCTGAATGGCCGGGATGCGCTGGTTGGTCGGGATGGCCTTGAACTGCACCGCGTTCGGGTCGCCGAGGATGTCCTGGGCGATGCGGTGGACGAGGTCGATGTCGAAGCCCTCCAGCGCCGCCCCGGTGTTGTTGGGGTCGCGGTAGCCCCAGCGGTAGCTGTTCTGGTCGACGCCGACGATCAGCTTGCGCTTCTCGCCCTGCCGCGCCTTGATCGCGGCGATCGTCGGGCCGTCCGCGCTCGACGGCGCCAGTGTCTGCTTCTCGGGATCCTTGCAGTCGGCGTCCGCCGCCTGGCCGGCCTCGGCGACCTTGCCGCCGCCCCGGCCGGGGTCCGCCGCGCCGCCGGGGCCGGCCCACGGCAGCATCAGCACGAGCGCCAGCGCGAGGGCGCAGACGGCCGCCATCGCGCCTACTCCGCCCCAGCCCCGCAGCCGGGCCCGCACACGTCGCGTACGCATCGTCACGCCCCCCATCACCGGTACTCCGACAGTCTGCGGCCGATGCCGAGGACCGCGCCCGCGGCGCCCAGCACGGCGAGCACGGCGGCCCCGATCGACAGACCCGTCATCGCGTCCAGACCGTTCCCGGCGGCCTGCTGGAACTCGGCCTGCTCGTGCGCCAGCGCGATCGCCAGGTTCTTGTCGACGCCGTCGAAGCACGCGCCGGTCGCGTCCTTGCCGCCGATCACCAGGGCCAGCGCCTGCTCGTAGTTGCCGTTGTCGTCCTGGGCGCGGGCCGCGGTGTGGCGCTTCTTCCACTCCGCCATGTTGCTCTCGGCCGTCGCCACCGGCTTCTCGCCCGACCGGTCGTCGGCGAGCTTCGCCGCGAGGGAGAGGCCCTTGTCGAGGGCTCCCATGTCGGTGGTGAACTCGTGGTCGTACTTGTCGAGCGTGATCTCGTCGCCGTCGGCCGTCACCTTCACCGTCTCGGCGCCGCGCGACACCAGCGTCAGGTTCTCGTTGCCGCGCGCCTTGAGGGAGGCGATCCGGGCGTCGTGCAGGACGTTCAGCGAGCGCACGCCGTCGTCGTAGGAGGAGTTCAGGTCCGAGCGGGCCACGGTGTGACCGACGACCAGCCACAGCAGGACGACCGTGGTGGCCGCCGACGCGGCGACCAGGCCGTGGTTCAGGACACGGTTCGTGCGGCGGTAGTTGCGGTGCTGCGCCCAGGCCAGTGCGGCCAGGGCGACGACGCCGAGCGCGATCGCCGCCCACGGGTAGGGGGTCGCGTCGCCGTAGTCGTCCTGCAGGCGCCGGTTCTCCAGCTGGTAGAGGTCCTCCGCCGCCGGGAGCATCTCGTCCTGCATCTTCTCGTTGGCGTAGCGCAGATAGGCGCCGCCGACCGGGAAGCCCTGCCGGTTGTACGTCCGCGCGCGCTCGACCAGGCCCTTGTACTCGGGCAGCAGCTTGTTGAGCCGGGTGATGAACTCGGTGGAGGGGGAGCCGGGATCGGCGTTGCTCGCCGCGGTGACGAGTTCGGCGGCAGCCTTGTCGATGTCCGCCTCGTAGCGCTGCCGGGACGCCGCCGTCTCCTGGCCCCCCGCGAGGAAGCCGTCGGAAGCGGCCGTGTTGGCGTCGGCCAGGGAGCGGTAGATGTCGGCGGCGGCCGAACTGAGCGGCTGGCTCTTGTGCAGCACGTCGTCGGCGGCGGCCTCGCGGTCGGTCGTCTGCCAGGCCGTCACCGCGCCGAAGGCGAGGACGAGCAGCGCGAGCAGGGCGCCGATGATGCGGAGCCGCCCCGGTTCGGTCGTCGCCGCGGCGCGGACCGTGTCGACACCCTCGGCGAACGCCGTACGGCGTGTCGGCGGTGGTGTCGTGTTGGTCGGCGGGCTTGCCAGGTCTGCCACTGCTTGACCTCCCCCATGGTCATCTCCCGCCGGCAAGTATCGCTGGCGGGAGGTGTCGTGCGCACCGGCCTTCACTGGATCTTGATCAGATCGCAGTCACCCCTGTTCATGAATACGTCTGCGGCGGGTGTTCGGTTCCTTCCCGGGGGCTCGCGTTGCGCTCGGCGGGCGGACGGGAACCGGCGCACGCCCGCCGAGCACGGCCCGGCCTCGCGGCGGTCCTGAGCTGCGCGTGCTCAGGCCTCGAAGAAGTCCCGGATCGTGCGCTGCGCGTCCGCCGCCGCGCCCACCCGGTCCAGGCCGAGCAGCGCCGCCCCCAGCACCGGTCGCGCGCGCACCACCCGGGCCACCGCCTTGGGGGCCCTGGCCGCCAGCAGTTCGCGCACCCGGTCGTCCAACTGTCCGTGGCCCGCCGTCAGGACCCCTCCGCCCAGCAGGACCGGCGTCTCCTCCTCCAGCAGTTCCAGGCGGGTCAGCGCGACCGTCGCCATGGTCACCACCTCCTCCGCCAGACGGTCGACGACCGCGCGGGCCACCGCGTCGCCCTCCGTCGCCGTCGCGAAGAGGACGGGGGTCAGTTCATGGCGGCGGGGCGGCGGGACGCGCTCCAGGTGCAGGGCCTCGATCAGCGCGTACATGGTCGGCAGGCCGAAGTGGGCCGGGAGGGTGCGGGTGAGGGCCGTCGGGCCGCCTCTGCCGTCGGCCGCCCGCGCCGCGTGCCACAGGGCCTCCTCGGCCAGCCCCCAGCCGCCGCCCCAGTCACCGGAGAGGCGGCCGAGGGCCGGGAAGCGGGCGGTACGGCCGTCGGGGCGCATGCCCACGCAGTTGATGCCGGCGCCGCAGACCACGGCCACGCCCCGGGGTTCGGCCACGCCCGCCCTCAGGATCGCGAAGGTGTCGTTGCGGACGTCCACGGAAGCGCCCCACGCGCGCGCGTGCAGGGCCGCCGCCAACTGCTCCTCCTCCACCGGCAGGTCCGCGTTGGCCAGACAGGCCGAGACATGGGTCGCGGCCGTCACGCCCGCCGCCTCGTACGCGCGCGTGACGGCGTCCGCCAGCGCGTCCACGGCGGCCGCCACGCCCACCGCGGGCGGTCGGAAGCCGCCGCCGCGGGCCGTGGCGAGCACCTCCCCGTCGGCCGCCACGACCGCGACGTCCGTCTTGCTGTTGCCCGCGTCGATGGCGAGCACGCTTGCCGTCAGACCCACGCGAGGTGCTCCCGGTTGTGTGCGACCAGTCGGTCGGTCAGCTCTTCGGCGTACTCGTACTGGCCGATCAGGGGGTGGGAGAGGAGCGCCCTGAACACCCGGTCGCGGCCGCCGCGCAGGGCCGCGTCCAGCGCCAGGTCCTCGTACGCGGTCACGTGCGCCATCAGGCCCGTGCAGAGCGGGTCGAGGGACGGGACCGGCAGCGGGGACGCCCCGTTGGGGCCCACGGCCGCCTGGACCTCGATCACCGCGTCGTCCGGGAGGAAGGGCAGGGTGCCGGCGTTGCGGGTGTTCACCACCTGGTACGGGCTGCCCGAGCCGGTCAGCAGCGCCGCCGCCAGGTCCACCGCGGCCTCCGAGTAGAAGGCCCCGCCGCGCTTGGCCAGCAGCGCGGGCTTCTCGTCGAGGGCCGGGTCGGCGTACAGCGACAACAGCTCCTTCTCCATCGCCGCCACCTCCGCCGCCCGCGAGGGCTTGGCGCGCAGTTCCCGCACGACCTCGTCGTGCGCGTAGTAGTAGCGCAGGTAGTACGACGGGACCACGCCCAGCCGGTCCAGCAGGGCGCGGGGCAGCCGCAGATCGGCGGCGATCGCCTCGGCGTGCCCGGCCAGCAGCCGCGGCAGGACGTCCTCGCCCTCGGGGCCGTGCAGCCGTACCCCGGTCTCCCAGGTGAGGTGGTTGAGGCCCACGTGGTCGAGGTGCAGTTCGGCCGGCGCCACGTCGAGCAGGGCCGCGAACTTGCGTTGCAGGCCGATCGCGACGTTGCACAGGCCGACCGCCCGGTGACCCGCCTGGAGCAGGGCGCGGGTGACGATGCCGACCGGGTTGGTGAAGTCGATGATCCAGGCGCGCGGGTTGGTCCGGCGGACGCGTTCGGCGATGTCCAGGACCACCGGCACGGTGCGCAGCGCCTTCGCCAGGCCGCCCGCGCCGGTCGTCTCCTGGCCCACGCAGCCGCAGTCCAGGGGCCAGGTCTCGTCCTGAAGACGCGCGGCCTGGCCGCCGACCCGCAGTTGCAGCAGCACGGCGTCGGCGCCGTCGACGGCCGCGTCGAGGTCGGACGTCGTGACGATCCGGCCCGGGTGGTCCTGCCGGGCGAAGATGCGCCGGGCCAGACCGCCGACGAGCTCCAGCCGGTCGGCCGCCGGGTCGACGAGGACCAGTTCCTCCACGGGAAGGGTGTCCCGCAGGCGCGCGAAGCCGTCCACGAGTTCGGGTGTGTAGGTCGAGCCGCCGCCGACCACGGTGAGTTTCATGGCTTGTTAACCCTTTACTCCGGTGAGGGTGACACCTTCGACGAACGCCTTCTGGGCGAAGAAGAACACGAGGATCACGGGCGCCATGACCAGCACGGTGGCCGCCATGGTGAGGTTCCAGTCGGTGTGGTGCGCGCCCTTGAAGGACTCCAGGGCGTAGGAGAGGGTCCAGGCGTTCGGGTTCTCCGAGGCGTAGATCTGCGGGCCGAAGTAGTCGTTCCAGGCGGCGAAGAACTGGAAGAGGGCGACGGCCGCGATGCCGGGCCTGGCCATCGGCAGGACGACCTTCAGCAGGGTGCGCAGATCGCCGCAGCCGTCCACCTTGGCCGCGTCCACGTACTCGTTGGGGATCGTCATCAGGAACTGGCGCAACAGGAAGATCGAGAACGCGTCGCCGAACGCCAGCGGGATGATCATCGGCCACAGGGTGCCCGACAGGTCCAGCTGCTTGGCCCAGAACAGGTACATCGGGATGACGACCACCTGCGGCGGCAGCATCATCGTCGAGATCACCAGCATCAGCGTCAGATTGCGGCCCCGGAAGCGGAACTTGGCCAGCGCGTACGCCACGGGCACCGAGGAGACGACGGTGAGCACGGTGCCCAGCCCCGCGTAGAGCAGCGTGTTCCGCCACCAGACGAGGAAGCCGGGGGTGTCGAAGACCTTGCGGTAGTTGCCCCACTCCCAGGTGTGCGGGATCAGATCCCGGCTGAGCGCCTGCGAGTCGCTCATCAGGGAGGTGAGGAGGACGAACACGAAGGGGAGCGTGAAGAAGAGGGCGGCCGCCACGCCCAGGGAGTGGACGGCGATCCACTCCAGCAGCGCCCTGCGACGGGCGGTGCGTTCGGCGGGGGAGGACGGGGCCGCCAACTCGGCCGGACGGTCCAGTAGTTGCGTCATGAGGGTCAGTCACCTGCCTGGATGAGACCGCCCCGGCGCCGCATCAACAGTGCGGTGAACGCCATCGACAGGGCGAACAGGACCAGGGCGACGACACAGGCGGAGCCGTAGTCGAAGCGCTGGAAGCCGAGGTTGTAGACGAGCTGGGGGAGGGTGAGCGTGGAGTGCTCGGGGTAGCCGGGCTCGAACATGGTGCCCGCGCCCTGGATCACGCCGGAGGCGACCTTCCCGGCGACGAGCGGCTGGGTGTAGCACTGCATCGCCGCGATCACCCCGGTGACGACCGCGAACATGATGATCGGCGAGATGTTGGGCAGGGTGACGAACCGGAACCGCTGCCACGCCGACGCGCCGTCGAGCTCGGCCGCCTCGTACTGCTCCCTGGGCACGTCGAGCAGGGCGGCCATGAAGATGACCATCAGGTCGCCGACGCCCCACAGGAACATCAGCGTGAGGGCCGGCTTGGACCAGTCCGGGTCGTTGAACCAGCCCGGAGCCGGGATGCCGATCTTCTCCAGGAGGGAGTTGACCGGGCCGGTGCCGGGGTTGAGCAGGAACGCGAACGCCATGGTCGCCGCGACCGGCGGGGCGAGGTAGGGCAGGTAGAAGAGGGTCCGGAAGACGCCCGTGCCTGTCTTGATCTTCGTGATCAGCATGCCGATCCCGAGCCCGAACAGGACCCGCAGCGTCACCATGATCACGACCAGCCAGAGGGTGTTGCGCAGGGCGGGCCAGAAGAACGGGTAGTGCTCGAAGACGTACGTCCAGTTCTTCGTTCCGCTCCAGGTCGGCGGCTTGAAGCCGTCGTAGTGCATGAACGAGAAGTAGACCGTCGAGACCATCGGGTAGGCGAAGAAGACCGCGAACCCGATCAACCAGGGCGAGAGGAAGGCGAGCGTCCGCAGGGCCTGTCTGCGCTGCTTCGCGGCGAGGCCGGGCGACCGGCCGGACGGGCGACCGGCCGGGTCACCGGATGCGCGGCGGAACGAGCGGCGCCGGGGCGTCGACGTGAGGGCGCTCATCGCTACTTCGCCTGCGCGATGTCCGTGTCGATCTGCGAGGCGGCCTTCTGCAGGCCGGTCCGCAGGTCGCTGACCTTGCCGCTCTCGTAGTCGTAGCCGAGCTGCTGGATGGTCGTCAGGTACACGCCGCCGTTGACCGAGGCCGGGGAGGTGGTCGAGTTCGGATTGGCGGCGATGTCCAGGAACGTCTTGAAGCGCGGGTCGTACTTCAGGTCCGGGGACTTGAGCGCGGCCAGCGTGGACGGCACGTTGTGGATGGCGTTGGAGAAGGCGACGACCGCGTCCGTGTCGGTCGTCATGTACTTCAGCAGTTCCCAGGCGGCGTTCTGCTTCCTGCTGGTGGCGGCGATGCCGGCGATGGTGCCGGTGATGTACCCCTTGCCGTACTGGGCGGCCCGGTCGTCGGGGACGGGCAGCGGGGCGACGCCGATCTCGAAGTCCGGCTTGGCCTCCATGGCCATGCCCAGGCGCCATTCGCCGTCGAGCTGCATGGCCACCTGGCCGGTCTGGAAGGGGTGCTTGGGACCCCATTCGTCGCCGAGGCCGGATCGGAACTTCTCCAGCTTTTTGAAGCCGCCGAGGTCGTCGACGAGCTTTTTCTGCAGGGTGAAGGCGCCGGCGACGGCCGGGTCGGAGGCGATCGTGGACTTGCCGGACTTGTCGAAATAGGTGGGCGAGAACTGGCCCATGTAGTGCTCGGTCGTCGTCTCCCAGCCGTGGTAGTCCGGCATGAACCCGAGCTGCTTGTACGTGTCGCCCTGGGTGATCGTCAGCTTCTCGGCGTCGGCCTCGAACTCGGACCACGTCCTGGGCGGGGCCTGGATGCCCGCCTTCGCGAACGCCGTCTTGTTGTAGTAGAGCCCGTAGGCGTCGCCCAGCAGGGGCGCCGCGCAGCGGTCGAGGTCGTACTGGGTGTACTCGTTCATCGCCTTCGGGAAGGTGGCGCCGGGGTCGATGTGCGCCTTCTTGAACAGGGGGTTGAGGTCGACGAGGGCGCCGGAGGAGCAGAACTTGCCGACGTTGTTGGTGGTGAACGACGAGATCACGTCGGGCGCCTTGCTGCCGCCCGCGCGCAGCGCCTGGTTGATCTTGTCGTCGGTCATGTTGCCGACGACGTTCACATGGATGCGGGGATGCGTCTTCTCGAAGCCCGCGACCAGGGACTGAACGGCCTTCACCTCGTTCGGCGCGCTCCAGGCGTGCCAGAAGGTGATGGTCTGCTCCTTGGACGCGTCGTCGCCCGCCTCCGAGGCGGACCGACCGGTGCAGGCGGTGGTGCTCAACAGGAGGGCCGTGGAGGCGGTGAGGGCGAAAGCCGCCTTTCGGACGACTTCGGGTATGCGTGTGGGCATGGCGGAGCCTTCCAGGGACAGGGCAGGGTGAGGTGAGGTGACGTGAGGTATGGCGAGAGGCGAGGCGAGAGGAGCCGCGGGGAGCCCGGGGCGGGCGCGGTGGGACTAGCGCGAGGTGTCGAAGACCTCGTCGCGGGTGGCCGCGAGCGCGCTCTCCAGCGCGCCGCGCAGCACGGGCCGTTCGGTGACGTCGCCCATCACCAGCTTGGGCCGCGAGGCGGCCAGCTCCTCCAGCTCGGCCTGGACGAGAGCGCGCAGCACTTCGCCGCCGGCCGTCAGGGAGGCGCCGCTGAGGACGACGAGTTCGGGGTCGAGCACGGAGACGAGCGAGGCGAGACCGGTCGCGAGCCGGGTCGCGTACGTCTGGAGCAGCAGCCGGTTCGACGCGGTGTCCTCGGCGGCCGCCCGTGCCACGAGCGCGGCGGCGGCCTCCGCGTACGGCCCGGTGGGCACCGCACTCATGCCGATCTCCCGGGCCAGCCGGGGGATGGCCTGCGAGCCGGCCAGCTCCTGGTAGCCGCCGCTGTTGGCTTTGGTCACCTGCCGGACCAGGGGCGCGCCCGGGACCGGAAGGAAACCCACCTCTCCCGCGCCGCCGGTCCAGCCGCGGTGCAGCCGCCCGCCGAGGACGAGCGCGGCGCCGAGACCGCCCTCGTTCCACAGCAGGACGAAGTCCTCGTGGCCGCGGGCCGCGCCGAGCCGTTGTTCGGCGACGGCGGCGAGATTGACGTCGTTCTCGTACTCGACCGGCATCGGCAGGGCTGCGGCGAGGTCGTCGAGCAGCGCGGGGGAGTGCCAGCCGGGCAGGTGGGAGGCGTAGCGCAGTCGGCCGGTGGTGGGGTCGAAGGCGCCGGGGGTGGCGACGACGAGGCGGCGCACGTCGGCCCGGGTGAGGCCGGCCGCCTTCACCGCGCCGTCGAGGGCGTCGGTGACCTGCCGTACGACCGCCCCGGCGGTCTTCCTGCCGGGAGTGGGCACTTCGTACGTGCCCACGGTCCGGCCGGTGACGTCGGCGACGGCGGCGAGGACGCGCTCGGGGGTGACGTCGAGTCCCGCGGCGTACGCGGCGGCCGGATTGACCTCGTACAGCTGGGCGTTGGGGCCGGGCCGTCCCTCGGTCGTGCCGGTCGCCAGCACCAGCCCGGCCGCCTCCAGGCGGGCCAGGAGCTGCGAGGCGGTGGGCTTGGACAGGCCGGTGAGCTTGCCGATGCGGGTGCGGGACAGGGGGCCGTGCGCCAGCAGCAGGTCGAGGGCCGCCCGGTCGTTCATGGCGCGCAGGACGCGCGGGGTGCCCGGCGTACCGGCGGTTCCTGCCATGGATCGACACCTGCCTTTCTGAACTGCACAGCTTCTCAGTGCCGCCGGACGCGCGTCCACATCCGGTCACTGTTAGGAAAGTTTCCTATCGGTGGAAGCGAACGTAAGCCCGGGGCGAAGAGGACGTCAAGGCGCGAAACGGCAAACGCCCCCGAGGCAACGAAGTCGTTACCAGGGGGGCGTCTCGGTGCAGGGGACGGCCGGAACCGTTCCCTACTTCGCCGGAGGCGTCGTCGCCCGTGGCTGCACGATCGGCGTCGTCGCCGCCACCTGCGGCGAGTCCGCGTTGGCGAAGACGGACGGCGCCGCGACCGCGGCCGCGGCGTCGGCCGGGTCCTCCGTCACCGGGGCGGTCGCACCGCCCACGATGCGGATGTCGGCCTCGTCGAAGGCGCGCTTGACGCGCCAGCGCAGCTCGCGCTCGACCGCCAGGGACTTGCCCGGCATGGTCTTCGCCGAGATCCGGACGACCATCGAGTCGAGCAGGACGCTGTCCAGGCCGAGCACCTCGATCGGGCTCCACAGGAGCTCGTTCCAGGGCTCTTCCTTGCTCATCTTCTCGGCGACCTCGTCCAGCGTCGCCTTCACGCGGTCGAGGTCCTCGGAGGCCTTGACGGTCACGTCGACGCCGGCCGTCGCCCAGCCCTGCGACAGGTTGCCGATCCGCTTGACCTCGCCGTTGCGGACGTACCAGATCTCACCGTTGGCTCCGCGCAGCTTCGTCACCCGCAGCCCCACCTCGATGACCTCGCCGGTGGCCACGCCCGCGTCGATCTGGTCGCCGACGCCGTACTGGTCCTCCAGGATCATGAAGACACCGGAGAGGAAGTCCGTGACCAGGTTGCGCGCGCCGAAGCCGATCGCCACGCCCGCGACGCCCGCGGAGGCCAGCAGCGGGGCCAGGTTGATCTCGAAGGTGCCCAGCACCATCAGCGCGGCCGTGCCCAGGATCAGGAAGCTCGCCACCGAGCGCAGCACCGACCCGATCGCCTGCGAGCGCTGCCGCCGCCGCTCGTTGTTGACCAGCAGCCCGCCCAGCGCCGTGCCGTCGACCGAGGCGACGGTGCGGGTCATCCGGTCGATCAGCTTGGTGATCGACCGCTGCACGACCACTCTCAGCACCACCGCGATCACCAGGATCAGCAGCACGCGCAGACCGATCGCCAGCCATGTCGACCAGTTCTGCTCGACCCAGCTGGCCGCGTTCGTCGCGCTCTCCTGGGCGTCCTGCAGGGTCGGGACGGTCACCGCGCTCGGCGACTCCGAGGGAGTCGGCGTGGGCGACGCGTCGGCGGCCGTCAGGACGGCGGACAAGGACAAGGCAGGTACCTCCAGGTGCTGCACTGCTCCATCCGGTGCGGCGGCCGAGGTCGACACGCGCTGCTAGGTCACGGAAAGGTCACCGGGCAGGCAGAACCACCACACTAACGGGGCATTGTGTGTGGTTCGGCGAGATCCGAGAAGGAGAGACGGGCCTCACCTGTGCTTGAACAGGTCATGATCCCGGGGAGAAACAGGGTGTGGTCGAAAACACTCCCAGCCCGTTACCGGGACATGGTGGCGCGTCCACCAGGCAAGAGGGGAGACTGACTGCAGATCGTCCCGGCGCGAGCCACGCGCCGCCGACGCCCAAGGAGGCATCCGTGCCGCATGTCCTGGTCCTCAACGCGTCGTACGAGCCCCTCGGCGTCGTACCGCTCCGCCGCGCGCTCATCCTCGTCCTGGAGAACAAGGCAGTCTCCCTGGAGGAATCCGGCGCCTTCATGCACAGCGCGACCGTCACAGTCCCCGCACCCAGCGTGGTCCGGCTCAAGCGATTCGTTCGCGTTCCCTACCGTGGGCCTGTTCCCCTGACCCGTCGAGCGCTCTTCGCGCGGGACGGGGGCCGGTGCATGTACTGCGGTGGCGTCGCCACCAGCGTCGACCACGTCATCCCGCGCAGCCGCGGGGGCAAGCACGTGTGGGACAACGTCGTCGCGTCCTGCCGTCGCTGCAACCACGTCAAGGCCGACCGCCACCTCGTCGAGATCGGCTGGCGGCTGCGCCACAAACCCGCTCCCCCCTCGGGCCTGGCCTGGCGCATCATCGGCACAGGTCACAGGGACCCGTGCTGGCTGCCGTACCTGCAACCGTACGGCGCGGACGACGCCCTGGCCCGGATCGACGGCATCTCCGCGTAGCCGAGCGATCCGGGCTTCTTCATGCCCCGTGGCCCCGAGCCGCCACCCGGCCACGGGGCCCTTCGGGACGCGCACGCCCGGCGGCGACGACATGTCGAGCTGTCACCGGGCGGTGCGGTCCCTCACGCCCGCGGGCCTTCCGGACGGGGCCCGCGGATCGCGTGCAGCGCCGCGCCGAGCACGAACACCGCGCCCGCGGCCAGCCACGCCCCCGCCTCTTGGCCCGGCCGCGTCGGCCATGCCCACACGGTGGCCGCCCACCCGCGGCCCCCGCTCGACGCGAGGTGGACCGCGCCGACGCAGCAGACCGCGGGCAGCCAGCTCAGCCGGGCGCCGACCAGAACGCCCGCGACCGCGGTGACGCCGACGCAGCCGAGCAGGGTGCGGAGCGAGACCGCGGCGAGCGCGACGGGGCCGTCGCCTGGCGCGACGAGCGCGAACGGCGCGCAGGCGAGGGCCGACAGGGCGAGCAGGTGGACCAGCCGGCGGGGCCACCAGGGGCGCACGGCCGTACGGTCCAGCTCGTCGCACGGGGCGTACAGGCTCGCGCCTATCAGCGCGGCGGCCAGCAGGAGGAGCGGCACCACGACCGGCGCCGGCCGGCCCGGGGCCCAGGAGGCGTCGTCCGCCCGGTGTGCCGCCTCCACGGCGAACGCGCAGGTTCCGGCGAGCAGGACGACGGTGAGGGGCAGGGCGCGGGAGCGGGCGTAGAGGCCGGCGCCGTTCAGGGCGAGGCGGTGGGGGCTCACAGGGCGGGCACCCCCGCCGGGCGGCAGTCGCCGACGGCGGCGAAGTACGCCGACAGCCACGCCCGCCGCTCGTCGGCGCCCATCGAGGCCAGCCGCTCGCGAGCCGCCCGCCGTTCCCTCAGCTCGCCGCGCCGGCCGGCGTCGCCCTTCGCGTCGAGCGCGTCGGCGTCCTCCTGGGAGGGGGCCGGTGCGAGGTAGTCGGAGACGGCGGCGTCCGCTGCACGCGCACGCGCGTCCGGCTCGCCGCACTTCGCGCGGTTCTGCAGCGCGGCCACCGCCTCCCACGCGTACTGCTCGGGATCGGTCAGCCGACCCCGTACGACCGACCAGCCGATAGGCGTCAGCAGGGGCAGCTGCACTTCGTCGTCGCCCGGTTCGCCCGGGCGGTCCTCGAACCTGGCGGGCAGGTTCGATACGCCCTCCAGGCGGCCGGTGACACCGGACAGGGCCTGCGTGACCTGCGGAAGCATGCCCGCATAGCGGGCGTTCACACAGATCTGAGGCGCCGTCGAGGTGTCGCACACCTGCCTGCTCCCGGACGGGTTCGCGTGCCACAGCCCCGGCCCGGACCGCACCAGCAGCCCGCCCGCGGCCGCTGCTGCCGCCAACGGCACGAGGACGGCCCAGCGACGCCGTCCTCGCAGCGCGTACGCCAGGACGGCGGCCGCCGCCAGCCCGCACGCCCACACGGCCAGCGCGACGGGCTGCCACCCCTCCGGTACCAGTCCCTCGGCGACCGGCAGCGCCGGATCGAGCCGCCGCCAGGCGCCCGCGTCCGCCCGTCCGCACAGGGCCAGGCCGACGTACCCGGCGGCCGCGAGCAGCGGCGGCGCCGGCCGCCAGGCCACCAGCCGCCCCACGACGTGCCCAGCCACCGCGGCGGCCAGGAGCACCACCGCGTCCGCCGGCAGCAGATCCGTGTACGGCCGGTCGCCGCGGGAGTACGGCCAGGTCGCGAGAAGAGCCCCGGCCGCGGCGAGCAGATAGCCCGCCACGACCCACAGGGCGAGCGGCAGCGCCGCCGCGAGCAACCGCACCAGCGGTCCGCGTACGGCCGTCGTCCACAGTTCCTCCGTGGCCCTACGGCGTTCCCGCCCGCCCTGCCGACAGCCCGCGGCCGCCGCGAGGGGTACCAGGACCAGTTGCATGGCGTGCAGCTCGGTGCGGGTCTCCGCCCAGCCGCCCTGCCAGCGGTCCGCCTCGGCGGCCAGCAGCACGGCCGGTGTGAGGAAGGCGGCGGCTCCGGCCCACGGGGCGAAACCGCGGATGACCTCGGCGCGCAGTGGGTGCGGCGGGCGCGACGCGGGCGGCCGGGCGGTCCGCTTTGCGACCACGAGGGTCATGGCGAGACCTCCAGGGGGGTGCGGTGGGCGCGCAGAGCCGCCGTGTAGCCGCGTTCGATGGGGCTGTCGCCTATGCCGTCGGGCCCCGTGGCCTCGCCGACGGCGCCGAGCGAGGCCGGGGTGCCCCGGTAGGCGACCCTTCCCGCGTCCAGGAGGGTGACCTCCGTGCAGGCGGCGGCCACGTCCTCCACCAGGTGGGTGGAGACCAGGACCGTGGACCGTGCGCCCAGTTCGCGCAGCAGCGCGCGCAACTCGACGCGCTGCTCGGGGTCGAGCCCGGCGGTCGGCTCGTCGAGGAGCAGGACCTCCGGCTCGTTGACGATGGCCTGGGCGATGCCCGCCCGGCGGAGCATGCCGCCGGACAGCGTCTTCATCCGGGCGTCGGCCCGGTCGCCCAGGCCGACCCGCCGGACGGCGAGCTCGACGGCGGCCGGGACGTCCGCGGCGGGCATGTCCTTCAGCCACGCCACGTACGCGACGAACTCGCGCACGGTGAAGCGCGGGTAGTAGCCGAAGTCCTGCGGCAGATAACCGAGTCGCGCGCGGACCGTCCCGCGCCGGGCAGGCTCGCCGACGTCCTCGCCGAGGATCTCCACCCGCCCGGCGGACGGCTGCGCGACGGTCGCCAGGACCCGGATCAGCGACGTCTTCCCGGCCCCGTTCGGGCCGAGCAGCCCGTGCACGCCGGGGCCGAGGTCGAGGTCGACGGCGTCGAGCGCCACGGCCTTGCGGTGCCGCACGCGCAGTCCGCTCACTCGAATCGTGCTCACGGCTTCTCCATCTGGTCGTAGGCGGAACGGCGGGCGGCGAGCAGCGCGGCGCACAGCAGGGCCGCGGCGCCCCAGGCCCCCTGGGCGCGAGGGCCGGCCAGGCAGCGGTCGAGCTGTTCGGCCAGCTCGGTGACGGCGGGTCCGCCCGCGGCGGTCAGCGCCGGGACGAGGACGGTCAACGCCCAGCCCCCGCCCGTCAGCGCGGTGGCGGCACGGCAGCCGACCCAGCCTGCCAGCGCCAGCGAGGCCAGCGTCAGCGCGAGCCCGGGCAGCAGCCAGGCGGCCGCGCCCGGCGAACCGGAGGACGGCAGCAGCATCCCGGTGAGGGTGAGCAGCGGCACGCTGACGGCGAGGACGGCGACCGTCCGCGTCAGCATCAGCCGCAGGCCCCCGGACGGCGTGGCCGCCGCGATCTCGTGCAGCGGGTCGGCGTGCGCCCCGTAGGAGAGGGCGACCCCGGCGACGGGCACCACCGGCGCGAGCGCCAGCAGCAGCGGCCGGGCCGCGTCGACCCCGGCCCCGTAGGAGAGGGCGAGGGCGCCGAGGGCGACGAACCACACGGCGGCCGTCCAGGCGCCACGGACGGCGGGACCGACGGCCCACAGGGCGCGGACGAGGAAGGAGGACCACAGGCGCGCGCGGCGGGCGCAGCGGCCCGGGAAAGTCCGCGGAGGCGCCGGGGAGACCGGGCGCGCCCCGTGAGCGGCCACCGGCCCCGCCCCCCGGGCCTCCGGCCGGCCGGCCCCCGCGAGCACGGCCTGCCCGAGCACGGCCTCCCGGAGCACCGCCTCCCGCATCCGCGCCAGCACCGGCCCCGCCGCAGGCGACTGCCGTACGGCAGCCGAGACGCGTGCCGCGCACGCCCCGCACCGCTCCAGATGCTTCTCCAGGGACCAGGCGTCGGACTCGGCCAGGGATCCGTCCGCGTAGCGGGCGGCGAGGTCGTAGGACACGTGCCAGGGGGTCGTGCTCATGCCGGGCCTCCCGCCGGACGGGTATGCGGAGCCGGGTGCGGCTGCAACTGGGCGAGGGCCGCACGGAGCTCGGCCCGGGCGCGCATCGCGCGGGTCTTGACGGTGCCCTCGGGTATGCCGAGCAGCCGGGCCGCCTCCCGGACGGTCAGGCCGTCGACGACGGTCACGCGCAGCACCTCCCGCAGCTCGGGTGAGATCCGGTCGAGGGCGGTGCCCACGTCGCCGAACTCCAGAGCGGCCAGCGCCCGTTCCTCGGCGGAGGCGGCGACCGGCGACGGCCAGTCCTCGACGCGCGCCGTCTCGACTCGCGCCGCCCGCTCCTGCACCCGCCGCGCGTCGACGAGCCGACGGGCGGCGATGGTCCACAACCAGCCGCCCGCCTCCCGGCCCGCGTGCCCGCCCGCCGAGCGCCACACGGTCACGAATGTGTCCTGCACCACCTCGCGCACGATCTCGGTGTCGGCGCAGCGCCGGCCGAGGCGTGCGAAGAGCCATCCGGCGTGCCGGTCGTACAGCGTGGCCAGTGCCGACGGGTCTCCGTCCGCCACGGCCCGCAGCAGCGCCGCGTCCGTGTCGCCCTCCCGGTGGCCCCTCACGGGGCGGAACAGTCTCACACCCCTCTATCGGCCGGACCGGGTCGGACGGTTCACGCGTCGGCGGCGTTCCTCCGGTCCGTGTCCTGAGCGGACCGCGGCGGGTTGTGGCAGGTTGGGATGTGAAGGAGACGTCTGTCCTCGCGTCGGCTGGGTAGGGCTGCGGTATCCGATGTCGTATCCGATGAGGAGGCCCCCGTGATCGCGCCGGCCCGGTCCAAACGCCCGGCGGAGACATCCGCCCCCACCGCCGTCGATCTCGCCGACCCCCACCTGTGCGCCTTCAGCGCCGAGGGGAACCGCGCGCAACCCCCGCTGACCAGCGAACCGCCGCTGCCCGACGCCGAGCCCCTGACCAGCGAACCGCCGCTCGCCGCGGACCCCGACTCCACGAGGCCGTAGATGACCGCACCCCCCGGAGAGGAGCTCGCCCGGCTCGCCGCGCTGCACGGCGTCGCGACCTCCTACCAGCCCTCCCCGGACCGCACGGTCACGGCCTCGGCCGCCGCCGTCGTCCGCGTCCTGGCCGCCCTCGGGGTGGACGCCGGGTCCCCGCCGGCCGTGCGCGCGGCGCTCGCCGCCCGGGAACGGGAACTGCGCGAGCGGCTGCTGCCGCCGACCGTGGTCTGCTGGAGCGACGACCGGGCGGAAGCGCTCGCCGCGCTCCCCGAGGGCAGCCGGCTGCGCGTGGAGACGGAGCAGGGCGACAGTCACGACGTCGTCGACTCCCTGGCCGGGCTCCCCCTCGGGGTGCACAGGCTGACGGCCGTCACACCCGACGGGCGCACCGGCAGCGCGCACCTCGTGGTCGCGCCGCCCCGTCTGCCCGCGCCCGCGGACCGGTCGTACGGGCTCCTCGTCCAGCTGTACTCCCTGCTGTCCCGCCGCTCCTGGGGCATGGGCGACCTCGGCGACCTCGGCGAGCTGACCGCGTGGGCGGGACGGGTGCTCGGCGCCGGGTTCGTCCAGGTCAACCCGTTGCACGCGGCCGTGCCCGGAACCCCGACCGACCCCTCCCCGTACCGGCCCTCCTCGCGCCGCTTCCCCGACCCGGTGCATCTGCGCGTGGAGGACGTCCCCGAGTACGCCTATGTGCGGGACGACGCGCTGCGGGCCGCGCTGCCCGAACGCGCCGGACGACTGCGCGAGGCCGTGCTGGAGAAGGGCGGGCTGATCGACCGGGACGCCGTGTGGGAGCTCAAGCGGGAGGCTCTGGAGCTCGTCGCCCGCGTGCCGCTCGGTCCCGGCAGGCGCGCCGCCTACTGCGACTTCCTCGCCGAGCAGGGACAGGCCCTGGAGGACCACGCCACCTGGTGCGCGCTCGCCGAGGTGCACGGGTCCCGTTGGCAGCAGTGGCCGGCCGAACTGCGCGACCCCCGCTCGGCCGGCACCGCCCGCGCCCGCGGGGAGCTGATGGACCGCGTGGACTTCCACTCCCGTCTGGCCTGGCTCACCGACTCCCAGCTCACCGCCGCCCAGCGCACTGCGCGCGAGGCGGGCATGTCCGTCGGGATCGTGCACGACCTTGCGGTCGGCGTGCACCCCGAGGGCGCCGACGCATGGGCGCAGCAGGAGCACTTCGCGGCCGGGATGTCGATCGGCGCCCCGCCGGACGCCTTCAACGCCCGCGGCCAGGACTGGGGTCTGCCGCCCTGGCGTCCGGACCGGCTGGCCGCGTCCGGCTACGCGCCCTACCGGCGGCTGCTGCGGGCGCTGTTCCGTTACGCGGGCGCCCTGCGCATCGACCACGTCATGGGCCTGTTCCGGCTCTGGTGGGTCCCGCAGGGCGAGCCGCCGACCGAGGGCGCCTACGTGCGCTACGACGCCGAGGCCATGCTCGCCGTGCTGGTGCTGGAGGCCTCCCGCGCCGGGTCGCTGGTGATCGGGGAGGACCTGGGCACCGTCGAGCCGGGTGTGCGGGAGGCGCTGCGTGAGCGCGGCGTGCTCGGCACGTCCGTCCTGTGGTTCGAACGGGACTGGGAGGGCGACGGGCTCCCCCTGCTGCCCGACCGCTGGCGCGCCGACTGTCTGGCCACCGCGACCACCCACGACCTGCCGTCCACCGCCGCCCGCCTCACCGGCGAGCACGTCGAACTGCGTGACCGGCTCGGCCTGTTGACCCGGCCTCTGGAGGAGGAGCGCGCGGAGGCCGCCGACGACACGACGGAGTGGCTGGGCCTGCTCAGCCGGCTGGGGCTGCTGGCCGGCGTCGGCGGGGGCGGCGACCGTTCCTCCGAGGAGGCCGAGGTGCAGGCGGTGCACCGCTTCCTGGTGAGCACCCCCGCCCGCATGGTCGGCGTGTGGCTCCCGGACGGCGTCGGCGACCGCCGCCCGCAGAATCTGCCCGGCACCTGGGACCAGTACCCGAACTGGCGGCTGCCGATCGCCGACGCGGAGGGCCGTCCGGTCACCCTGGAGCAGTTGGCCGCCTCGCCGAGGCTGCGCGCCCTGATGGACGTCCTCCGGGAGCCGCGCGATCCCTCTCCAGGCAGCTCCCTCGGGGACGGCTCCTCCCCGGACGGTTCCTCCGGGGCCGGTCCCGCCGAGGACGATCCCGCCGAGGACGGCCCTCCCGGGGGCGCCTGACGGCGGGAGGTTCTGGGCGCTCGGCCCGGGCGCTCGCCGCTCATACGGCACCCCGGACGCGCGCTCCCCGACGCCGTTCGCTAACTTTGCACCGTGGACAAGAAGAACGCCCTGCGCGCCGGCGCCCTGGCTGCCGGTACGACGCTGATGATGCTGCTCATGTCGTCCCCCGCCCTCGCGCTGACCCGCGACGACGGCGACGACCCCGGCCCGGGACTGAGCGTCATCGAGACGCTGGGTCTGTATGTCCTGGCCCCGCTCGCGCTGTTCGCGCTGATCGCGGGTCTGGTCTGGGTCCTCGACAGGTCGAAGGACCGCGCCGACTCCACCAGCTCCAACATCGCGGTCAAGGGCAAGGCCCAGGCCTAGGCCTGCCCCACGCTCTCGCCGCGCCCACGGGCGCGGCGTCGTCGGATGCCGCCCGGTGTGGGCGACGGCCACGCCACCGCCGCCTTCCTCGGCCTTGGGGGCCGACGGAACAGCCGGCGTCGGTGAGAACGATCATGGTCGGTCGGCCCACCGGCTGTCCGGCGGCTGCGGGCACGGTCACGCGGTCGCGTCGCGTCCGCCCGGCCTCGGCGAGCGCGGCGAAGAACATGGCGCCCATGCCGCTGGGGTCGTGGAGGCCGGCCGGCGGTCGCCTCACGGCGCCGGTACGGCGCCGATCTGCCGCATGAGCCCGAGGAGATCGGGCTGACCCCGCTCTTTGACGATGCGTCCGTCGGCCAGGTGGTAGAAGTTCACGGCCTGGACCGCGATCCTGTTGCCGGTGGCGGGGATGCCGAAGAACTCGCCCTCGTGAGTGCCGCGCATGGTGAACCGTGCGGCCACCGTGCTGCCCTCGGCGATGCTCTCCTCCAGCGTCCACCGGACGTCGGGGAATCCGCCGCGCATCATCGCGATGATCTCCAGGTAGCCCTCGGGGCCCCGCAGCGGTTCAGCGTGACTGGGTGCGTGGAAGACCGCGTCGGGGGCGATGACCTCATGGGCAAGGTCCTCGTCGGCTGTGTTGATGAACTCGACGAAGCGCCTCATCACTGACGCAACAGCTTCTGGTGACATGTGCCTCTGCCTCTCTGCCCGCGTGGTGGTGTTCGAAGGGAACGGCAGGGCCCTGCGACTGTAACATCGAATCGATGTGCACCTCGTTTCGATGTGTCATCCTGAAGGCATGCTGGAACTCTCCATACTCGGCTTCCTGGCCGCGGGCCCCCTTCCCGGGCACGAGTTGCGCCGCCGCATCACGCACCTCACCGGATACAGCCGACCGGTCAGCGACGGCACCCTCTACCCGGCGATCAACCGCCTCACCAAGGCCGGACTGATTCAGCGGCGACCAGCGCCGGAAGCAGGAGGCGGCCGGTATGTGCTGAACCTGACCGGCACGGGCCGTGAGGACATGCTCCGGCGGCTGCGCGAGCCGGCCGAGCACGAACTCACCGACTTCCCCCGTTGGTTCACGATCCTGGCCTTCCTCTCCCTGCTCCCGGACGTGGCCGACCAGCACGCGGTGCTCAGGCGCCGGCTCGCCTTCCTTGAGGAATCGGCGAGCTTCTTCTACGACGGGGACAAGCCGCTGCGCGCCGAGGAGGTCGCCGACCCCTACCGGCGCGGCATGCTGCTCACCGCCCGAGCCACCAGCCAGGCCGAACGAGCCTGGATCCGCGAGTCCCTCGGCCTGGACGCCCCCGAGCCCGGCCCCACGCGCGACCCGCACGCCTCCTCCCCGCTCGACGCATCGGCGAGCTGACGGACTACGAAAGGCGCCCCCCATGCTTGCTTCCTGGTACGACGCACAAGGCCCGGCCGCCGAGGTACTGCAGGTCGGTGAACTGCCCGACCCCACCCCCGGCCCCGGAGAGGTCCGGGTCCGCGTCACCGTCTCGGGGGTGAACCCCGGCGACACCAAGAAGCGCACCGGCTGGACCGGCTCCGGCATGCCCTACCCGCGGGTGATCCCGCACAGCGACGCCGCCGGCGTGATCGACACGGTCGGCGACGGCGTGGACGCGCGCCGCGGCGGGCAGCGCGTGTGGGTGTACGGCGCCCAGTCCTACCGGGCCTTCGGTACCGCCGCCCAGTACGCAGTCGTGCCCGAGGGCCTCGCCGTCCCGCTGCCCGGCCACCTCTCCGACGATCTCGGCGCGAGCCTGGGCATCCCCGGCATCACCGCGCACCGCAGCGTGTTCGCCGACGGCCCCGTCGACGGCAAGGTCGTCCTGGTCAACGGGGCCCTGGGCGGGGTCGGCTCGCCGGCAGCCCAGCTCGCCGCCTGGGGCGGGGCCACCGTCATCGGCACCGTCCGCCGCACAGCGGACCTGGACCGGGTCGATCCGGCGGTCGTCTCCCACGCCGTCGCCCTCGACGCCGCCGACCCGGCCGCCGAGATCCGCGCCCACGCCCCCGCCGGTGTGGACCGGATCATCGAGGTGTCCCTGTCCGACAACGCCGACCTCGACAATGCCGTCGCCGCCAACGGCGCAACCGTCGCCGCCTACGCCACCCGCGCCGACCGCACCGAAATCCCCTTCTGGACCCTGCTGTTCAACAACGTCACCCTGCGCCTGATCGGCAGCGACGACTTCCCCGCCGACGCCAAACTCCGGGCCGCCCGTGATCTGACCTCCGCGGCCGCCGTCGGCGCGCTCACCGTCGATGTCGGCGATCGCTACCCGCTCGCCGACATCGCCAGGGCCCACGACCGGGTCGACGCCGGCGGCCGCGGCCGCGTTCTGGTCGACATCCCCCGCTAAGGCCCCGGGGAGCCGCCGTGGCAGCGGCCGCCGCCGTCCGTCGCCCCTGACGCGTCTCAGTCCTGTGCGCCGTCATCATCGTCATCGAGGTCGACCGTGTCCGGGCCGCGCGGGGGCCGCAGCCGTCGGTGACACGGGCGGCGCGTCGCCGCGAACGGCTTGGGGCCGTCGGCCACGGCCGCCGTGAACAGGCCGTCCGTGCCGCCGTGGTGACGTGTCCCCGTCGACGGGCCGAGCGCGCGTTCCGCCGGGCAGCCGGTCCTCGCGACGGCCGGACCTCGGAACGCTGCTCCTCACGACGGCAGTTCCCGACGCACCGGCGTGGAGCGTGGTGCGCTCGGCGCGCCGGCCGGTCAGCCGCCGGGCGTCTCCGTCGACAGCAGCAGTTCCCGCAGCAGATCGGCCAGCCGGTCGGCCTGTTCGGCGTTCAGGGCCGCGTTCAGGGCCTGCGTCTGGACGTCCAGGCCCGCGCTCACCGCGCGGTCGACCAGCTCCAGCCCCTTCTCCGTCAGCGTCACCTGCAGTCCACGGCGGTCGTGCGGGTCGGGGGAGCGGCGCAGCAGCCCGGCCCGCTCCAGCTTGTCGAGGCGGCCGGTCATCCCGCCGGTGGTGAGCATGAGCGTCGCCGACAGCCCGCGCGGCGAGAGCGTGTAGGGCTCGCCGGAGCGGCGCAGCGTGGCCAGCACGTCGAACTCCCCGCGGGCGACGCCGAGAGCGGCGTACGTCCTGTCCATCCGGTCGCCCATCGCGCGCGTGAGCCGGGAAATCCGGCCGAAGACCGCCATGGCGGCGGTGTCGAGGTCGGGACGGACCGTCGCCCACTGCTCGACGATCGCGTCGACCGGGTCCTTGCGCGGGGGCTGCTGACTGCTCATAGGCCGAGTATCCAAGGGCTTTCGATCACGCGCAAGAAAGTGGCTTGACGGTAAGTAGCTTGGCGCTAAGCTACTTCCATGAAGAGGTCAGCGATCGTCCTGCTCACCGCCCTCGCCCCGGTCTCCTGGGGCACCACCTACGCCGTCACCACCGAGTTCCTGCCTGCCGACCGCCCCCTGTTCACCGGTCTGATGCGGGCCCTGCCCGCCGGGCTGCTGCTGCTCGCCCTCGGCCGGGTCCTGCCGCGCGGCGTGTGGTGGGGGAAGGCCGCGATACTCGGCGCGCTGAACATCGGCGCCTTCTTCCCGCTGCTCTTCCTCTCCGCCTACCGGCTGCCCGGCGGCATGGCGGCCGTCGTCGGCTCGGTGGGACCGCTGTTCGTCGTCGGCCTCTCGGCGCTGCTGCTCGGGCAGCGGCCCACCGCCCGGAACCTGGTCACCGGGGTGGTGGCCGCGTCCGGCGTCAGCCTCGTCGTGCTGAAGGCGGCCGGAGCGCTCGACGGGCTCGGCGTGCTCGCGGCGCTCGCCTCCACCGCCTCGATGTCGGCCGGCACGGTGCTGACGAAGAAGTGGGGCCGTCCCGACGGCGTGGGCCCGCTCGCCCTGGCCGGCTGGCAGCTCACCGCGGGCGGCCTGCTGATCGCTCCGCTCGCCTTCCTCGTCGAAGGCCCTCCGCCCGCTCTCGACGGCCGGGCCGTCGGCGGCTACCTCTATCTCGCGCTGGCCAACACGGCCGTCTCGTACTGGCTCTGGTTCCGCGGCATCGGCCGCCTCAGCGCGACCCAGGTCACCTTCCTCGCCCCGCTCTCCCCGCTGACGGCCGCCGTCGTCGGCTGGGCCGCCCTGGGTCAGGGGCTGACGCCGGTGCAGCTGGCGGGCATGGCGCTGGCGTTCGGCGCGACGGTCGCCGGACAGCTCGGCGCGGGAGGGTCGCGAGCCGGACGGCGCACGGCCGACACGGCGGACACCTCGCCCCGGACGCCCCCGGCGCCGGCGCCCGCCGCGGCTCCCGGCCCCCGGCCCGCCGTCGAGCGGAGTTCGTGACGCGGGGCGTGCCGCAGGCGCGGGGCATGCGAAGGGCGCCCGGTGTGACACCGGGCGCCCTCATCGCCGTACGAAGGACACGAAGGGTCGTACGGAGCGGCCGGACGGCGGACTACCGCGCGTCGGCCGCCTGGGCCTTCAGCGCGCGCTCCACGCCCGAGCGGGACTCGGAGACGAGGCGGCGCAGGGCCGCGTTCGGCTCGGCCGAGGCCAGCCAGGCGTCCGTCTTGTCCAGGGTCTCCCGGGAGACCTGGACCGCCGGGTAGAGGCCGATCGCGATCTGCTGGGCGATCTCGTGCGAACGGGAGTCCCAGATGTCCTTGACGACCTCGAAGTACTTGTCCGTGTACGGCGCGAGCAGCTCACGCTGGTCGGTCTGCACGAAGCCGCCGATGACGGCCTCCTGCACGGCGTTGGGCAGCTTGTCGGACTCCACGACCGACGCCCACGCCTCCGCCTTGGCCTCCGGCGTGGGACGCGCGGCGCGCGCGGTCGCCGCGTGCCGCTCGCCCGCGGCCGTCTTGTCCCGCTCGTGCTCGGCGGCGATGTCGGACTCGTCGAACTGCCCCACGGCCACCAGCCGCTGCACGAACGCCCAGCGCAGCTCGGTGTCGACAGCCAGCCCCTCGATGGTCTGCCCGCCGTCCAGCAGCGACTCCAGCAGGTCGATCTGGTCCGGCGTGCGGGCCGTCGCCGCGAACGCCCGCGCCCACGCGAGCTGGTGGTCGCTGCCCGCCTCGGCGGACCGCAGATGGGCGAGCGTGGCGTCCGTCCAGCGGGTCAGCAGGTTCTCGCGGGCGGCCGGGTCGGCGTACAGGTCGATGGCGAGCTTGACCTGACGGTGCAGCGACTGCACCACACCGATGTCGGACTCCTTGCCGATGCCGGACAGCACCAGGGACAGGTAGTCGCGGGTGGGCAGTTCGCCGTCGCGGGTCATGTCCCAGGCCGACGCCCAGCACAGGGCGCGCGGCAGCGACGACTCGAAGTCGCCGAGGTGCTCGGTGACGAACGCGAGCGACTGCTCGTCCAGGCGGACCTTGGCGTACGACAGGTCGTCGTCGTTGAGCAGGACGACGTCCGGACGGCGCTTGCCCACCAGCTGCGGGACGGCGGTCAGCTCGCCGTCGATGTCCAGCTCCACGCGCTCGTCGCGCAGCAGCTTGCCGCTGTCGCCGTCCAGTTCGTACAGGCCGACCGCGATGCGGTGCGGGCGAAGCGTCGGCTCGCCCTTCGCGCCCGCGGGGAGCGCCGGGGCCTCCTGGCGGATGGCGAAGGACGTGATGACGCCCTCGGCGTCCGTCTCGATCTCGGGGCGCAGCACGTTGATGCCGGCGGTCTGCAGCCACTTCTGCGACCAGGTGCCCAGGTCGCGGCCGGAGGTCTCCTCCAGCGCGCCGAGCAGGTCCGACAGCCGGGTGTTGCCGAACGCGTGGCGCTTGAAGTAGGCCTGCACGCCCGAGAAGAACTCGTTCATGCCGACGTAGGCCACGAGCTGCTTCAGGACGGACGCGCCCTTGGCGTACGTGATGCCGTCGAAGTTGACGAGGACGTCGTCCAGGTCGCCGATCTCGGCCATGATCGGGTGGGTCGAGGGCAGCTGGTCCTGCCGGTAGGCCCAGGTCTTCATGGAGTTGGCGAACGTGGTCCACGAGTGCGGCCAGCGCGAGTCCGGCGCGTACGCCTGGCAGGCGATCGAGGTGTAGGTGGCGAACGACTCGTTCAGCCACAGGTCGTTCCACCACTCCATGGTGACCAGGTCGCCGAACCACATGTGGGCCAGCTCGTGCAGGATCGTCTCCGCACGCACCTCGTACGCCGCGTCGGTCACCTTGGACCGGAAGACGTACTGGTCGCGAATGGTGACCGCGCCCGCGTTCTCCATCGCGCCCGCGTTGAACTCCGGCACGAACAGCTGGTCGTACTTCTTGAAGGGGTACGCGTAGTCGAACTTCTCCTGGAACCAGTCGAAGCCCTGCCGCGTGACCTCGAAGATCGCGTCCGAGTCGAGGAACTCGGCGAGGGACGGCCGGCAGTAGATGCCGAGCGGCACCGACTGGCCGTCCTTCTCGTACACGCTGTGCACGCTGTGGTACGGGCCGACGACGAGCGCGGTGATGTAGCTGGAGATCCGCGGGGTCGGCTCGAAGACCCAGACGTCGTCCTTGGGCTCCGGCGTCGGGGAGTTGGAGACGACGGTCCAGCCGGTCGGCGCCTTCACGGTGAACTGGAAGGTGGCCTTCAGGTCCGGCTGTTCGAAGGACGCGAAGACGCGACGGGCGTCCGGGACCTCGAACTGCGTGTACAGGTAGGCCTGTTCGTCGACCGGGTCGACGAAGCGGTGCAAACCCTCGCCGGTGTTGGTGTAGGCGCAGTCCGCCACGACCCGCAGGACGTTGCGGCCCTCCAGAAGGCCCGCGAGTGCGATCCGGGAGTCCTCGAACACCTCGGCCGGGTCCAGCGCGTCACCGTTGAGGGTCACCTCGTGGACGGTCGGGGCCACCAGGTCGATGAAGGACTCCGCGCCCGTCCCGGCGACGTCGAAGCGCACCGTGGTCACGGACCGGTAGGTACCGCCCTCCTGCGCCCCGGACAGGTCGAGATCGATCTCGTACGAGTCAACGGTCAGCAGCATCGCCCGCTGCTGCGCCTCTTCGCGAGTCAGGTTTGTGCCAGGCACGCGGTCATCTCCTCGATATGTGTCGGTTGCGTCATCCTTCCACGAGGGGGCCGTCCGAGGCGACGACGTTCCCCGCGGCCCTGCGACCGCCCCGCCGGAGAGGACCCCGGGCGGTGCGTCGGCCGCGCCGTGGCGGCCGTGGGGGCCGGAGCGCGACGTCCGGATCCCGCCGGTGCGGCCGGGCGGGACGCGCGAGGCTGACGGCATGACGACTCCGACGACCACCCGCCCCGCATCCCGCACCGCACGGCCGGTCCCGATCCCGCCGGACGTCCTCGACGAACTGCGCTCCACCGACGACGCGGGCCGACCCGCCGTCGCCGGGACGGCGTTCGCGGACCCGGAGGTCGCGCTCGTCCACGTGCGGGCCGTCGAGTACGGCTGCTTCCTCTACGAGGTGCGCCGGCGCTGACGGCCCCCTGCCGCCGCGGCCTCCGCCGGCACGGGGGACGACGAGGGGGGCGGGCGTCCGCTCGGACGCCCGCCCCCCCTCGAACACGCCGTGCGTCAGTCCTTCAGCTCCGCCGCGACCAGCTCCGCGATCTGCACCGCGTTCAGCGCCGCGCCCTTGCGCAGGTTGTCGTTGGAGACGAACAGGGCGAGGCCGTGCTCGACGGTCTCGTCCTGGCGGATGCGGCCCACGTACGAGGGGTCCTGGCCGGCCGCCTGAAGCGGGGTGGGGATGTCGGAGAGGGCGACGCCCGGGGCCCCGGCCAGCAGCTCCGTGGCGCGCTCCACCGTCAGCGGACGCGAGAAACGGGCGTTGACCTGGAGGGAGTGACCGGAGAAGACCGGGACGCGCACACAGGTGCCGGAGACCTTCAGCCCGGGGATCTCCAGGATCTTGCGGGACTCGTTGCGGAGCTTCTGCTCCTCGTCGGTCTCGTGCAGACCGTCGTCGACGATCGAGCCCGCGAGCGGGACCACGTTGAAGGCGATCGGACGCCGGTAGACCTGCGGCTCGGGGAAGTCGACCGCCGCACCGTCGTGGGCGAGCCGGTCCGCGTCCGCCACGACCTTCTGCGCCTGCCCGTGCAGCTCCGCCACGCCCGCGACGCCCGACCCGGACACCGCCTGGTAGGTGGCGACGACCAGCGCCTCCAGCCCGGCCTCCTCGTGCAGCGGCTTCAGGACCGGCATCGCGGCCATCGTCGTGCAGTTCGGGTTGGCGATGATGCCCTTGGGGCGGTCCACGATCGCGTGCGGGTTCACCTCGGAGACCACCAGCGGCACCTGCGGGTCCTTGCGCCAGGCCGAGGAGTTGTCGATCACGACGGCGCCCTGCGAGGCCACCTTCTCGGCGAGCGCCTTCGAGGTCGCGCCGCCCGCGGAGAACAGCACGATGTCGAGGCCGGTGTAGTCGGCGGTCGCCGCGTCCTCCACCGTCACGCCGTCCAGGACCGTCCCCGCCGAGCGGGCCGAGGCGAACAGACGCAGCTCGGTGACCGGGAAGTTCCGTTCCTTGAGGATGCTGCGCATGACCGTGCCGACCTGACCGGTGGCTCCGACGATTCCGACCCTCACGGCGACTCCCTTTGTCTCGTTCTGTCTCGCTGTGTACGCATTGCCTGGCCGTGGCATTTCCATCATGCGGCCGACACCGGCCTACCTGTCCAATTCTTTGCCCGCCATGCCCGAGGGCTGGGACGCCCAGACGTGACCGACGGTTGCGGAACTCGCTCCCACACCCCGCTGAGCTGGAGGAATTCCCTCCGGCGCGGCCGCCGGCCGCAAGCTCTGCTGCCGCGCTCGCCGGTGTGACGTACGCCTCCGCGGACTCTCCCGGAATTCCTCGCGCCGCGAGGCGAACGTTTCCGGGCACGGCGGCGTCCTAGGGGAAACGCGGCGAGGGAGGGGTGTCTGTGCTGCGCAGAATCACCCGTCGCGGCCAGGGGGACGGGGCCGGGCACGGCGACGACCCGCTGGACGCGGCGCAGGAACGCCGGGTGCGGGCGGTGCTCGCGCTGGGCGGGGTGCCGCAGGCGGACCTGCCGGACGGGGTACAGCAGGTACGTCTGCGGCTGCTGGAGCGAGCCGCGAAGGGACACGAGGCGCCGCGCGACGTCTCCGCCTGGGCGGCGGTCGTGGCCTCCAACCTCGCCATGGACTGGCACCGGGCCAAACGCCGGCAGGAACGGCTGGGGGAGCGCCTGGCCTCACTGCGCCAGCACGAGCACCCCTCCGGCGAGGACACCAGCGTGCTCTCCCTGGCCGTCGCCCAGGGCCTGGACGACCTGCCCGACGCCCAGCGTCAGGTCGTCGTCCTGCGCTTCTACGCCGATCTGCCGGTGCGCTCCATCGCCCGGGAGCTGGGCGTCCCGGAGGGCACCGTCAAGAGCCGCCTGCACACGGCGGTCCGGGCCCTGCGAGCCCGCCTGCACGAGGACGAGGTGGTCTGACGTGACCGCGGAACACGACGGCCGCGGCGGGCCGGACGCGCTGATGGCGGCCATCGCCGACGAGTCGCTGCCGGACGAGGCCCTGGCCGACTCCGACTTCATGGCGGAGCACCGCGCGGCGAGCGCCGACGTGGCGTTGCTGCGCGAACAGCTCGGAGTGCTCGCCGACGCCCTGACGGAGCCGGTGCCCGACAGCACGGCACGGCCCTCGCCCGGGCCGGTCCGGCGGGCGCGCGCCCCGCGCCGGCTGCGGCCCCTGCTCGTGGGGGCAGTCGGGGCGGCGGCCGCGGGCGCGCTGGTCTTCGGGGCCGGCTGGGCGGCCGTGCGGACCGGGAACGGGGTCGCCGACGAGGCGGGGAGCGGGAGTGTCGCGAGCGCCGCCGGCCGCGGCGAGTCCGGAAGCAAGGCGGCGTCCGAGGACGCCGGCGCTCTCCTCGGCGACCCCGGCTACCTCGCCTGCACCCGGCTCGTCGTCGAGGGCGACGTGACGGACGTCCGCCGGCTGCCCGGCACCACCCGCGAGCGCGTCAGCCTGCGCGTCACCCACGCCTACCGGCCGGTGAGGAGCGCGCCCGAGGTCGGCTTCGACAGGGAGCAGGGGGCGGGCGCGCCGCTGAACCCCGGCGACCATGTGCTGGTCGCCCTGGCGCAGGAGGCGGGCGTCCCCGACGTCTGGGTGGTCGGCGAACCCGGCATCGCGCCGGAGCGGCAGGAGCTCGCGGGGGCCCTGTCCGGGACGGGGGCCGCCGCCTGCGAGTAGCCGCGCGCGGGCCGTGGCGGCGCGCAGGCGGCGAGGGGCGGGCGGCGGGCGGCCGTGAGTGCCTCCACCCGCGCACGCCCCCCTTCGCGCCGGGGGACGCCGGGGTCCTCGCCCGCCGGGAGCCGCCGTGCGGTGGCGCGGCCGGCGAGGGGCGGGCGCCCGTACGCCCGCCCGCCCCTCTTCGTGCCCGAGGTGCTACGGAGTGACCTTCTCGATCGTCACGTTGCCGGCGCCCGCGACGGTGCCCCGCGCGTTCACCAGCTGGACCTGGCCGAAGAGGACCCGGCCCGCCGGTGCGGTGGCCGCGGCGGTGACGGTGGCGGAGACCGCCGCCGACGCGCCCGTGGCCAGCTTCACCGGCGCGGACCCGTCGACCGTGACGGCGCCGAGCGCGGACGACAGGAACGAGTCCACGTAGTCGTAGGCCGTCGTGCCGGCCGGGACCGAGTAGCCCGCGACCACGACGGTGTACGTGCCGGCGGCGGGCGACGGGATGGAGACCGCCTCCTCCGAGTCGCCGTCGGCCTGCTGCGCGACCTGCTTGCCGGCCGCGTCGTAGACCGTCAGGTCCAGGTCGGCGGAGGCGTCGGAGACGTTGCCGATGGAGACGTCGAGCGACTTCGCGCCCGCCGGGACCTCGACCGTGGTGGTCTGGGTGGTGCCGTTGGCGATCGTCGGACGGTCCTTCTTGGACGAGCCGAGCGGGCCGCCGACCAGCTTGCCGTCGATGGCGGCGAACTTGTTCGTCACCGTCCAGGACGCGCCGGCCGGGACGCCGACCTTCGCCTCGGGCACGGTCACGTTCTCCGGGGCGAAGTCCGCGCCGTAGACCGTGGCCTCCAGCTTGTACGGGTTGTCGAGCAGCGGCGAGGTGCGGCGCGACTCGACCTCGATCTCCCAGACCCCGGCCTGCGGGTTCTGGTACGAACGGGCGTCGGGCCGGCAGCCGTTGGTGTTCGGGTAGTTGCTGTAGCAGTAGATCGTGGAGCTGTCCTCGACCGCGACGCCGTAGGGGTGGATCGAGATGAACCGGGTCTGGCTCTTGTCCTTCAGCCCGCCGATCGCCACCTCGAACGCCTTGGCGCCCTCGGGCACGGTCAGGAAGTAGGACTGGAAGCTGTTGCGCTGCACGGTGTTCGACACGGAGAACGTGTGCTTCACCGGCGTCGAGACGACGACCGTGTTGAGGATCTGCTTGTCGACGCCCTCGGTCTTCGGGTCGTCGACCTCCAGGATGACGCTGGCGATGCCGGCGGCCTTCGGCCTGGCCTGGATCCGGACGGTCACCGGCTTGTTCAGCGGGAGCGTGACGTCGCCCTTGCCGAGGATCCGGAAGGCGCCGGCCGCGTTGTTCTCCAGGCGGAGCTCGTGGCGGATCGCCTTGTCGGCGCCGGAGGTGCGGGTGATCGTGACGTCGTACGTCTTCTTCTGCCCGGCCTTCAGGCCGCTCTCACGGTCGTAGACGCCGGTGCCGAAGCCCGGCGTCTTCAGGGCCTGGTCGAGCGCGGTGTCGACCGGGGCCTTGACGGTGTAGTCGTGGGCGGTGGCGCCGTGGCGGATGGACTTCCACGCGTCCACGATGTCGATGGCGCCCGCGCCCTCCTCGTAGGCCTGCAGACCCTTGATGTGGTCCGCGGTCGAGGTCAGAGCGGTGCGCAGGGTCGCCGGGGTGAGCGCGACCTTGGCCTGCTTGGCGGCCGAGATCAGCAGCGCCGAGGCGCCCGCGGCCTGCGGGGAGGCCATCGAGGTGCCCTGCAGCATGGAGTAGCCGGCCGGCAGGGTGTAGCCCGCGTCGGCGACCGGGGAGCCCGGCAGCCAGGTCTGGGTGGTGTTGATCGCGGCGCCGGGAGCGACCAGGGTCGGCGTGAAGCCGCCGTCCTCGCGCGGGCCGCGCGAGGAGAAGGGCAGCAGCGCGTACTTCTTCGTCACCTGGGAGCCGTAGTTGGCGGCCCAGGTCTCCTTGGAGATGGCCGCGCCGACCGAGATCACCTTGTCGGCCAGACCGGGGTCGCCGATGGTGTTCGCGCCGGGGCCCTCGTTGCCCGCGGAGATCACGAGCTGGACGCCGTAGGTGTCGATGAGGCGCGTGTACAGCTCGGCGCGCGCGTTGTTGCCGTCGTTGAGGCCCGGCAGACCGCCGATCGACATGTTGACGATGTCGACGCCGCGGTTGACGACCAGGTCGATCATGCCCTCGGTGAGGGCGACGTTGGTGCAGCCCGGGCCGAAGACGCAGGCACGGGAGGAGACGATCTTCGCGCCGGGGGCGGCGCCGTTCATCCGGCCGCCGAACAGGCCGTGCGCGGCGGTGATGCCGGCGACGTGCGTGCCGTGCTCGCTGGCGATGAGACCGATGTTGGCGAAGTCGGCCTTCTTGCCGACCCAGTCGCCGCCGAGCGGGTCCATCGGCACGTCCTTGCGGATCTGCACGACGAACGGCTGGCGCTCGGCCACGTCGGTCGACGGGTCGTCGGTGCCGAAGTACCCGATCTGGTAGCCGTCCTTGTACGGCTTCATCGCGGTGTCGTCGGTGAAGTCGCCGTTGCCGTTCACGTCGACGGTGACGGTGCCGGCCGCCGCGTCGTACAGGACGCCCCACGCGTCGGTGGTGTCGCCGTCGCGGTTGACGTCGCCCTTGGCGTCACCGCCCGCGGTGGCGGACTCCCGGAAGAGGTTGATCTGGTACGAGCCGGGCTTCGCCGTCCAGGTGCGGCCGCCGTAGCTGAAGCTGGGCCCGGAGACGGAGGTCACCATCGGGCGCCAGGAAGCGTCGTTGTCGAGCAGCGGGTCGGTGGCGGTCACCCAGTCGACGATCTTGCGCTCGCCGGTGGTGGTCTTCTGGAGCGCGGGGTGCGCCAGGTCCACGCCGGAGTCGAGGATGCCGATGGTGACGCCGCGGCCGTCCGCCTTCGGGTTCTTCTTCACGAAGTCGACGGCGCCCGTCTCGAAGGACGGGTTGTACGGGTTCTCGGCCGGGGTGGTCCTGCTCGGCGCGGGGTAGGTCTTCGCCTTCCCGGCGGACCGGGCGTCCTTGGCGGCGTCCGCGCTCGGCGCCGGGTCGTCGAGGACGATGTCCTGCCGCAGGTCGATGGCCTGCACCGAGGACAGCTTGGCGGCGGCGGAGATCGCCGCGTCGGCCTTGGCCGTGGGGACGGTGGCGCGGACGTAGCCGAGCTTGTCGTACGACTGCCCCACCGAGCCGCCCTTGACCGCGTCCAGCTCCTCGGCGACCTGCTCGGTCTGGCCGGGGGCGGTGGCGACCATCAGCGTGACGTTCTTGTCGCCGGAGGCCTTGGCCTCGGCGAGGAGGGCGGCGTCGTCGGAGCCGAGCTTGCGGGGCGCGGACTTCGCGCCGGGGTCGGACGTCGCCGGGGCCGGTCCGGCGTCGGCGGAGAAGGCCAGGGGTATCGGCCCGGCCGCGGACAGTGCGGCCACCAGGCCGGCGGCCACGGCTATGCGGGCCACGCGTCTGGTGCCCGATATCGGTGCACGCTGGGGGGTGAGGGTCATCGGCATCCCTTGTAGGTAAAGGAACGAGCGGCACGTGATCGAGACCGTTCCTGCCTGATCACGGCCGTCCGGAACGCGATCCCGGATGACCGCAAAGCTTTACCTAAGGGGCAGCTGTTTGGGGAGAGTTGACCGAAACGATATGGATGTATGGGGAAAACCCTCTACGAGTCTCCTGTGCACGGACTGTCCGGATGCCGTCCGCCTGCTGTCCGGATGCCGTGCGCGGGGGATCCGGGACGGCGTCCGTGGCCGCGTCGCTCTCGCCGCGGCCGGCGCGTCGACCGTCCGGCCCCGTCCCCGGGCCTGTCCGTCAGGCCTCTTTCGAGCGGGCGTGGTGCCGGGAGGCCTTGGCGCGGTTGCCGCAGGTCGCCATGGAGCACCAGCGGCGGGCGCCGTTGCGCGAGGTGTCGAAGAAGTGCAGCGTGCAGGTCTCGTGGGCGCAGCCGCGGATCCGGTCCGGCGCGGTGGCGAGCAGTTCCAGGAAGTTGCGGGCGGCCAGCCAGGCCGGTCCCCACGTCTCGTCCGCGAACTCGGCCCGCTCGCCGGGTCCCTCGGCGGTGAGGGTGGGCCGGATGCGCCCGTGTCCGAGCACGCGGTCCAGGCGCTCCGTCCGCGTGCCGTCCACGGCGGCCTCGATGGCGTCGCGGGCATCCAGGAGGTGGCGCAGGGTCGCCTCGTCGGCGGCGAACCGCCCGTCCAGCCCGTTCGCCGCGAGCCACACCGCAGCCCCTTCCCGGTCTCCCAGCAGGTCCCGCACGCCGCCGTCCTGCGTCCACCGGGTGTTGAGCAGGTCGAGCGCGAGGGGCTCGCCGG
>NZ_JAHHIU010000136.1 GCF_024539815.1 Streptomyces hayashii | reverse complement strand
AATGCGGCGTGGGCTGGGCGGGGGGAAGTTGCGAGGGCTGGGTCGGAGCGGGTGTGGTCGCCGAGGTCATGGCTCCACCATGCGGGAGACGATCTCGTAGCACAATCGAGAATATTCGCGCAGTACCTCGTAGCATTCCTTACATGTTGAATCTGGAGCGCCTGCGCACCCTCGACGCCCTCGCCCGGCACGGATCGGTCAGCGGAGCGGCCCTGGGCCTGCACATCACCACGTCGGCCGTGTCGCAGCAGATGGCGAAGCTGGAGCGGGAGGTCGGCCAGCGGCTCCTCGCCAAGCACGGGCGGGGCGTGCGGCTGACGGACGCCGGGCGGCTGCTCGCCGAGCACGCGTCCCGGATCCTGTCCCAGGTCGAGCTGGCCCAGGCCGATCTGGAGGCGCAACGCGGTCAGGTGGCGGGGGAGTTGAGGCTGTCGGCGTTCCCGACCGCGGCGCGCGGGCTGTTCCCCGTCGTGCTGGCCGAGCTGCGCAAGGCGCATCCGGGACTGCGGCTGCGCTCGTCCGAGCTGGAGCCGGAGCGCGGCATCGCCGGCGTCGTGCGCGGCGACCTCGACCTCGCCGTCGTCCTGGACTGGTACAACAAGCCGATGCCCGTGCCGGACGGCCTCGTCAAGGCGCCCGTCCTCGACGATCCGGCCGACGTCGCGATGCCGGCCGGACACCCGCTCGCCCACCGGGACGAGGTGGACCTCGCGGAGTTCGCCGAGGACGAGTGGATCACCTGGGGCGAGGGCGAGTTCTGTCACGAGTGGCTGATGTTCACGCTGCGCTCACGGGGCGTCGAGCCGATCGTGGGGCACCGTGCGGCCGAGACCCACACCCAGCTCGGGCTGGTGGCCGCCGGACTGGGCGTGTGCATCGCGCCGCTGCTCGGACGTCACCCGGTGCCCGAGGGGGTCGTCACGGTTCCGCTGCGGCAGCGGGTGCGCCGGCACGTGTACGCGGTCTGGCGGGCGGACGCCGACCGCCGCCCGTCCATCCGCGCGGCCGTCGACGCGCTCAAGGCGGCGGGCCGGGCGCAGGGACGGACGGCGGAGGCGACGGCGGACTGAAGGGACGGGCAGGCGGCGGATGGCGGGCCGGGACAGGCGACGGGCTGCGTCGGGCCGGCGGCGTCACGCCCCGCCGAGCTTGCGGAAGTCCCAGGACACGACCTTCTCCGGCGTCAGCCGCACCCAGGCGTGCCGCCCGTCGTGCGGCATCGCGTCGAGGCCGAAGTTCTTGCGCGCGAACCGGGTCTCCACCGCGTCGAGTTCGGCGCACAGCTCACCGGTGCGCGGGATCTCGCCGACGAACTCCACGGCGCCGGACAGCTCGACGCCGCGCAGGCTGTCGTACTCCTCGCCCGTGTCGATCACGATCGCCACCCGGGGATCGCGCCGCAGATCGGTCCAGCGCTTGCTGCGCACCACCGAGTACAGCCAGAGCGCGTTCCCGTCCCAGAGGAACCACAGGGCGCTGACGTGCGGGGCGCCGTCGGTGGACACGGTCGCGACCCGACACGTGCGCTGGACGGTGAGGAACGCGTCCAGCTCGCCCGAGGTCATCATGATCTTCCGGCCCCGACGCTGAGTGACGGTCATCCGGCCCCCTCATTCTTCTCTTGTGTCGTCCTGTGCTGATCTTCTGAGACCCCGTCAGAAAATGATGGGTCTTCTTCCTTCTCCGCGCAATGGCGGTTAGTGTCGCCCGCCCCACACCGACGTCAGGGGGAGCCCATGCCGTCGTACGAAGAGCTCGACGACCTTCTCGACCCCGCAGGCGCCGTCCTGATCACGGTGGAATGCCAGCAGGGCGTCGTCGGACCGGCCGCCGCCCTCCCCCAACTCGCGCGCGAGGCACAGGAGTCGGGGGCCCTGGCCAACATCGCCCGGCTGGTGGCGGCCGCCCGCGCGCACCGCGTCCAGGTCGTGCACGCCGTGGCCGAGCGCCGGCCCGACGGGCGGGGAGGCAACCGCAACGCCCGGCTGTTCCGCGCGGCCGAACGCCTCCCCGTCCAGCAGCTCGCCGGAACCGACGCGACCCGCGTCGCCCCGCCGATCGAGGTCGCCGAGCAGGACCTGGTCGTCCGGCGGCTGCACGGGCTGTCGCCCGTCCAGGGCACCGACGTCGACGCCCTGCTGCGCAACCTCGGCTGCCGCACCCTGATCGTGACCGGGGTGTCGGCCAACATCGCGATCCCCAACACCGTCTTCGACGCCGTCAACCGGGGCTACACGGTCGTCGTGCCGTCGGACGCCGTCGCGGGGGTGCCCGCCGACTACACGTCCGCGATGATCCGCCACACCCTCGCGCTGGTCGCCACGATCACGACCACCGACGAACTGCTGGATCGCCTCCGGCGGAGCGCACCGGCGGAAGCGGAGGTCAGGCCAGAGTGATCGAGTCCCCGCTGACCTTGATCGGCACCTCGGGCAGGGGCTTGCGCGCCGGGCCGCTCTTCACGCTGCCGTCCGTGATCGAGAAGTTGCTGTTGTGGCAGGGGCAGTTGATCACACCGTCGCTGATGGACTTCACCGCGCAGCCCGCATGGGTGCACACCGCGGAGAACGCCTTGTACGTGCCCGCCGTCGGCTGGGTCACGACCACCTTCTCGGAGGCGAAGACCTTTCCGCCGCCCTCGGGTATGTCGGCCGTCCTGCTGAGCGCCGCGCCCGCCCCCGCGTCGCCCCCGCCACCCGTGCCGCCCGTGCTCGCGGCGGGCGTGCCGGCGCCGGATCCGGTGGAACCCGCGGCGCCGGCCGACGGTGACGAGCTCGACGAGTCGTCGTCGGAGCCTCCGCACGCGGTCAGCGCGACGGAGAGCCCCGCGGCTCCGGCGGCTGCCACGACGGTACGGCGGGCGGGCCCCGACGCGGACTTGATCGATGCGCTGGTCATGCTGGAGGTTCCCTTCCAGGGGGGTGTGTGGATCTGCCGTGAGGTACGAGCCGGGGGCGCGGCTTGTTCAGCGCCCCCGCCGAGTTCGGACAGTGTCGAGATATTGACTGGTTCGACATGAGAGCGGCGTAAGCCGCAGCTGTCGCCGAGCTGTCGGCCGCGCATCGGTCCAGGCCCAGTAACCTGGGGCGATGCTCAAGGAAGTCACCGCGACCCGTTATGTCACGCCCCTGCGTGAAGGCGGATCCCTGCCGGGACTCGTCGAGGCCGACGATCTCGGCCTGTACGTCCTGAAGTTCACCGGCGCCGGACAGGGCCGCAAGACGCTCGTCGCGGAGGTGGTCTGCGGCGAGCTGGCCCGCCGGCTCGGACTGCGGGCGCCCCGTCCGGCGGCCGTGGAACTCGACGTCCTGCTGGGACTCGGCGAACCCGACACCCAGGTACAGGAGTTGCTGAAGGCGAGCGGCGGGACCAACCTCGGCATGGACTTCCTCTCCGGCGCCCTCGGTTTCGACCCGCTCGCCTTCCCGGTCGGCCCCGAGGAGGCCGGCCGCATCGTCTGGTTCGACGCGCTGGTGAACAACGTCGACCGTTCCTGGCGCAATCCCAACCTCCTGGTGCACCGCGGCGACCTGTGGCTCATCGACCACGGCGCCACCATGATCTGGCAGCACAACTGGCCCACCGCCGAGACCTCGGCGGCCCGTCCCTACGACGCCGGCGACCACGTCCTCGCGCCCTTCGGGCCGGACGTCGCGGCCGCGGCGGCCGAGCTGGCCCCGCTGGTCACCGCCGACCTGCTCGCCGAGGTCACCGCCGAGATCCCCGACGTCTGGCTGACGGACGAGCCAGGCTTCGACACCCCGGACGCGCTCCGGCACGCCTACGCGGCGCCCCTGCTGGCGCGGGCCGCCGTCATCCACGACCGCATCGAGGGGACCGAGTGAACGACCGCCACATCATCAGGCCGGGTCAGGGCGGCGACCGGGACGTCTTCGAGTACGCGCTGCTGCGCGTCGTCCCGCGGGTCGAGCGCGGCGAGTGCATCAACGCGGGTGTGCTGGTCTACTGCCGCGGCCGGGACTACGTCGGCGCCCGCACCCACCTCGACGAGGCGAGACTGCTGGCGCTCGACCCGGAGGCGGACGTGGCGGGGGTGCGGGCCGCCCTGCGGGCGGTCGAGGGCGTGTGCGCGGGCGGCGCCTCGGCCGGTCAGGCGGCGGGCGACGACGCCGGACGGCGCTTTCGGTGGCTGATCGCGCCCCGCTCGACGATCGTCCAGCCGGGCCCCGTGCACACCGGACTCACCGCCGATCCGGCGGCCGAGACGGAACGGCTGCTCCACCTGCTGGTGAGGTAATGGCTCACACCGGCGACGTGTGGCGTTGACACCGGGTGCCAGGGCTTCTAGCGTCACGTCTGCCGAAGGTACTAAGCGGTCGCTCACCAGTCGGGCGCACCAGCGCCCCGGGCGGAACAGCGCTCCCGGGCGCATCAGGCTTTCTCAAGGGCGAGGAGAACGAGCAATGTCCACCACTGAGCAGCGGGTCGCCGTAGTCACGGGCGCGGCGCGGGGCATCGGAGCGGCCACCGCCGTGCGACTGGCGGCCGAGGGTCGTGCGGTCGCGGTCGTCGACCTCGACGAGGCCGCCTGCAAGGACACCGTCGAGAAGATCACCGCGGCCGGCGGCAGGGCCGTCGCCGTCGGCGCCGACGTCTCCGACGAGGCCCAGGTCGAGGCCGCGATCGCCCGGATCGTGGAGGAGCTCGGCGCGCCGACGATCCTCGTCAACAACGCCGGCGTGCTCCGGGACAACCTGCTGTTCAAGATGAGCGCCGCCGACTGGGACACCGTTCTGAACGTGCATCTGCGCGGTTCGTTCCTCATGACCAAGGCCGTCCAGAAGCACATGGTCGACGCGGGCTTCGGCCGTGTCGTCAACCTGTCCTCCTCCTCGGCGCTGGGCAACCGCGGCCAGGCCAACTACTCGGCCGCCAAGGCCGGTCTGCAGGGCTTCACCAAGACCCTGGCCATCGAGCTCGGCAAGTTCGGCATCACCGCCAACGCCGTCGCCCCGGGCTTCATCGCCACCGACATGACCGCCGCCACCGCCGCCCGCGTCGGCATGGGCTTCGAGGAGTTCAAGGCGGCGGCCGCCACCCAGATCCCGGTCGCGCGCGTCGGCGAGCCCGACGACATCGCCAACGCGATCGCGTTCTTCACGAACGAGGCCGCCGGCTTCGTCTCCGGCCAGGTGCTGTACGTCGCCGGCGGACCGCTCGACTAACCGCTGCCAAGGACCCTGGGGATCACGAACATGACTGAACTGCCCGAACTCTCCGGCAAGGTCGCCCTCGTCACGGGCGCCAGCCGAGGCATCGGCTACGGCGTCGCCGAGGCGCTCGTCGCCCGCGGCGACCGGGTCTGCATCACCGGCCGGGGCGAGGACGCCCTGAAGGAGGCCGTCGAGCAGCTCGGCGCCGACCGGGTCATCGGCGTCGCCGGCAAGGCGCACGACGAGGAGCACCAGGCGGCCGCCGTGGGTCGCACGATGGAGGCCTTCGGCCGCATCGACTTCCTGGTCAACAACGCAGGCACGAACCCGGTGTTCGGGCCGATCGCCGACCTGGACCTGAACGTCGCCCGCAAGGTCTTCGAGACCAACGTCGTCTCCGCGCTCGGCTTCGCGCAGCGGACCTGGCACGCCTGGCAGAAGGAGAACGGCGGCGCGATCGTCAACATCGCCTCCGTCGCGGGTCTGTCGGCCTCGCCCTTCATCGGCGCGTACGGCATCAGCAAGGCCGCCATGATCAACCTGACCATGCAGCTGGCGCACGAGTACGCGCCGCGCGTGCGGGTCAACGCGATCGCCCCGGCCGTGGTGAAGACCAAGTTCGCCCAGGCCCTGTACGAGGGCCGGGAGGAGGAGGTGGCCGCGGCCTACCCGCTGGCCCGGCTGGGCGTGCCCTCCGACATCGGCGGCACGGCCGCGTTCCTGACCTCGGAGCAGTCGGCCTGGATCACCGGCCAGACGCTCGTCGTCGACGGCGGCATCTTCCTCAACGCCGGCGTGGGCTGAGCCCGTCCCGGGTCGTGCTCCGGCCCGGGACGCACCGCGACGACCGCGTCCACGGGCGCCGTTTCCTCGACGGAATCGGCGCCCGTTTCGTTGTATACAGGGACATCCGCGGCACGAACACGGGGATGACAACGTCGTCATACCGAGAGTGATCAAGAACGCCGTACAGGCGCGGGTTCAGGCCGCGTGGCGCTGCGGTATGGTCTGCCAACCCTTGGCATGGCAGATCGAGGAGCGTGCGCGTGTTCAACCGGAACCGATCCTTGCAGCAGATGGCGGCGATCGTGTCCATATCCCTGGTGGCCGGGTGCAGCCTCCTGGGGGAGGAGAGCTCCGACGACGCCGGGCCGATCGTCGTGGGCACCACCAGCGCCCCCAGCACGCTGGACCCCGCGGCCGCCTGGGACGGCTCCTGGGAGCTGTTCCGCAACGTCTACCAGACGCTGCTGAGCTACCCGAACGGCACGACGGCCCCCGAGCCGGACGCCGCCGAGTCCTGCGGGTTCACGGACAGCACCAGCCGCACCTACAAGTGCGAGCTGCGCGGTGGGCTCAAGTTCTCCAACGGCGACACCCTGGACGCGCGGGCCGTGAAGTACTCGATCGACCGCATCCGGGCGATCAACGCCCCGACCGGCCCCAACGGACTGCTCGGCAGCCTGGACAGCGTCGAGGCCAAGGGCGACCGCGAGGTCCTCTTCCACCTCAACAAGGCCGACGCCACCTTCCCGTTCGTGCTCGCCACCCCCGGCATGTCGGTCGTCGACCCCGACGACTACCCCGCGAAGTCCCTGCGCAAGGACGACGGCATCGTCGGGTCCGGGCCCTACCGGCTGCAGTCCTACCAAGAGGGCAAGCAGTCCGTGCTCGTGCGCAACGACAGTTACAAGGGCCTCGCCGAGCGCAAGAACGACGCGGTGAACATCCGGTACTTCCAGGACTCCGGCACCATGGTCAAGGCCCTGCGCGCCAAGGACATCGACATCACGTACCAGGGCCTCGCCGCCGACGATATCGTCGACCTGGAGGGCAAGGGCGCCGCCAACGAGGGCCTGCAACTCGTCGAGGGCGCGGCGACCAACATCAACTACCTGGTCTTCAACCCCAAGGACTCCTGGTCGGACAAACTGCCCGTGCGCCGGGCCGTGGCCCAGGTCATCGACCGGGCCGCGATCGCCCACAAGGTGTACAAGGACACGGTGGACCCCCTGTACTCCATGGTCCCGACCGGGCTGACCGGCCACACCACCGGCTTCTTCGACTCCTTCGGCGACCCCGACACCGCCAAGGCCCGCAAGATCCTCACCCAGGGCGGCATCACCGGGACCGTGCCGCTCACCCTCTGGTACACCACCGACCGCTACGGCTCCGACACCGCGCTGGAGTTCAAGGAGATCAAGCGCCAGCTGGACGCGTCCGGCCTGTTCTCGGTCACGCTGAAGAGCCGTCCCTGGAACGCCTACGTGATCGGCTACCAGAACGGCGAGTACCCGGTGTTCGGGCGCGGCTGGGCACCCGACTTCCCGGACCCCGACAACTTCGTCGCCCCCTTCGTCGGCGAGCAGAACGCGCTGGGCACGCCCTACCCGGAGAAGAAGATCACGCAGGTGCTGCTGCCCCACTCCCGCCAGGAGAGCGACCGCGCCGACGTGGCGAAGGACTTCGAGGAGGCCCAGCAGATCCTCGTCCGCGACGCCCGGCTGCTGCCCCTGTGGCAGGGCAAGCAGTACATCGCCTCGTCCGAGGACGTCTCGGGGGGAGAGCGCGCCCTGGACCCGTCGACGATCATGATGGTGTGGGAGCTGTCGCGGAAGACCAGCTGGTAGAAGCCGGCCGACGATCCGGTGACGGGCTGCGGAGCGGTCCTCGGGACGACCGTCCGGAGGGCCCCCGGGAACGGTCCCCGGGAACGGTCCGCGGGACGGGTTGTCAGTGGTCGCCTGTAGGTTCTGAAGTCTGAAGCGACCGCACATCGGAGGACGTTGACGTGACCGACATCGCCATGCTGCCCGAGTCCTGGCGCGGGGTTCTGGGCGACGAACTGCAGCAGCCCTACTTCAAGGAGCTGACGGAGTTCGTCGAGGAGGAGCGGGCGAAAGGCCCTGTCTACCCCCCGCGCGAGGAGGTGTTCGCCGCGCTCGACGCGACGCCGTACGAGCAGGTGAAGGTGCTCGTCCTCGGACAGGACCCGTACCACGGCGAAGGCCAGGGACACGGCCTGTGCTTCTCGGTGCGGCCCGGGGTGAAGATCCCGCCGTCCCTGCGCAACATCTACAAGGAGATGCACGCCGAGCTGGGCACGCCCATCCCGGACAACGGCTACCTGATGCCGTGGGCGCAGCAGGGCGTCCTGCTGCTCAACGCGGTCCTCACGGTCCGCTCCGGCGAGGCGAACTCGCACAAGGGCAAGGGCTGGGAGAAGTTCACCGACGCGGTGATCCGCGCGGTGGCCGACCGTCCCGACCCGGCGGTCTTCGTGCTGTGGGGCAATTACGCGCAGAAGAAGCTGCCGCTCATCGACGAGACGCGGCACATCGTGGTCAAGGGGGCGCACCCCTCGCCGCTCTCGGCGAAGAAGTTCTTCGGCTCCCGCCCCTTCACCCAGATCGACGCGGCGGTCGCGCAGCAGGGCCACGAGCCGATCGACTGGACCATCCCGAACCTGGACTGACGCGTCCGGACCGGGGCCGCCCGGCCCGCCCCGGCTCGGTCGCGCCGTGCCGCCGGGCCGGTTCCCGCGGGGACCGGCGCGGTGCCGCCTGACCGTGATCGCCCGCGGCGGCGGCTAGCGTCGTCGTAACGACGCAAGGAGGCCGAGGGTGGCGGACCGACAGGGGCGGACGACGCCGGACACCCTGCTGACGCGGATCGGGCAGGTCGTGATGCTGCACCACGGGGGAGACCGTGAGGAGGCCCGCCGCCGGCTCCTCGACCTGTGGACGGAGATCGGCGAGGAGGGCGACCCGCTGCACCGTTGCACCCTCGCCCACTATCTCGCCGACACCCACGACGACCCCCTGGACGAACTGGCGTGGGATCTGCGGGCGTTGACCGCGGCGCAGGAGCACGACGGCTCGGCCAGGGAGCGGCGGCGCCCGGGGGAGGAGCCCGCGGGGGCCGCTCAGGACCAGGGGTCGCCCGAGGCGAGGGCGCTCTTCCCGTCCCTGCACCTCAACCTGGCTGCGGACTACGTGAAACTCGGCCGCGCGGACGCCGCCCGCACCCATGTGCGCCGGGCGCGCAGGGCGGCCGCCGCACTGGGCGACGACAGCTACGGGGACGGGGTGCGGGCGGCGCTCAGCAGGATGGAGCTGCGGCTCGGGGAGGGGGAGTGGAGACGGGAGCGGTGAGAACGGGCGGCGGGAAACCGGCGTCCGGGTGCGGCCCGGATCCCGATCACCGCCCGTAGGCCTGCTCGGCCCGCTCGCAGATCGCCGCCTCCGTGCTGTTGCCCCGCCACCCGCCGTACTTCCTGCCCAGGGCGCACACATCGGCGTTCCCGCGCACCGCGTCCTCCACGTCCTGGAGGTCCACGCGCGGCTGCGCGGGCCGCCGGGGCTGCGGGTGGGGCGGTCGGGCCTGCGGAGGCGCACCCGACGACGGCGGCTGTCCGGCCGGCTGCTCCTCGGCCGTCCGCGGCCGCTGCGCCGCTTTCCGCCTCTCCTTCTTCCGGGACGGTTCGACCATCTCCAGCGCCTCCCGAACCGGCGCCTGCACGATCTGCGTCGCGGCCCGCCCGTCGGGCCGCGGCACGGACGGCTCGGAGGGCGCCGCGGCCGGGCCGGGCACGGGCGGACGCTGGACGGTCACGCAGCCGGACAGGGCCGAGATGGCCACGGTGACCAGGAGCGTCGCGGTAGTCGTCGTTCGATGCACCCGCGCCACTCTGGTGGTTGCGGCCGCCCTCGCAACAGCGCACGAGCGGAGGTTGCCCCGGACGGGTGATCTCGTGCCCCTCAAGGAGGGCGCGAGCCCGCCTCCGCTGACGACGCCCGAGCGTCGCCCCCTCGGGCGCGCGGCCCTAGCCCCGGCACCCGGCGGCTCCGATGCCGATCCCCTCGGGCCGGGGCGCAGATCCCCGGCCCGGCTCGGCCCGGACCGATCCCGGTCTCCGGTCCTGGCCCGATCCCGGTCTCCGGTCCCGGGCCTGTTCCCTGGCGCGGGTTTCTCGTCGTCCGCGCGGGATTCTCGTCGTCCGCCCCTCCCGGGCGCCCGGCCCCGTCACAGGCGGGGTCGGCCCCGGCGCGGCGTCCCCTGCGGTCAGTCCCCGGTGGCGCCGTCGATGCGCTCGCGGATGAGGTCGGCGTGGCCGTTGTGGCGGGCGTACTCCTCGATCATGTGCGTGTAGATCCAGCGCAGGCTGAACGGCTCGTCGGTGAACCTGCTCCGGCCACGCGAGAGGTCGTCCAGGGCGAAGTCGGCCGCGTGTCGCCGGGCGACCTCGATCTCGGCCTGCCACGTGGCGTGCGCCTGTGCCCAGGTGTCCGCGTCGGTGAGGTGGAACTCGCCGTCCGGGTCCGTGTCGCTGTAGTGGATCGGCTCGGCGCCGTCGCCCACCAGCACCCTGCGGAACCAGCTTCGCTCCACGTCCGCCATGTGCCGCACCAGCCCCATCAGGGACAGCTCGGAGGGCGGCACGGAGGCGGTGCGCAGCTGGGCGTCGCTGAGTCCCTCGCACTTCTGCGCCAGGGTCTGCCGGTGGTAGTCCAGCCAGCCTTCCAGCATCGTGCGTTCGTCGGCGTTCAGGGCGGGTCCGGTGCGCGATGTGGTCATGCCCGCATGGTGTCTCCTGATCGCCCCGATCACCACGGATTTTCCGCCGGCCGGGCAGCGGGGCCACCACCCGTCGCCCGGCCGCGGCGGGGCCGTATGCTGCGGGACAGGCAGGCAAGCAGTGAGGGAGCGCCCGTGAAGGTCGGCTGCATCGGACTCGGCGACATCGCGCAGAAGGCGTATCTGCCCGTGCTGGGCGCGCTGCCCGGGATCGAGCTCCACCTGCAGACCCGCACCCAGGCCACCCTGGACCGCGTCGCCGACGGTCTCCGGCTGCCCCGAGAACAACGCCACCGCGACCTCGACGCGCTCCTCGCCGCCGGTGTGGACGCGGCCTTCGTGCACGCCCCCACCGCCGTCCACCCCGAGATCGTCACCCGGCTGCTGGAGGCGGGCGTCCCGACGTACGTGGACAAGCCCCTCGCCTACGAGCTCGCCGACTCCGAGCGGCTGGTGACGCTCGCGGAGGCCCGGGACACGAGCCTGGCCGTGGGCTTCAACCGACGTCTGGCGCCCGGCTACGCACAGTGCGCCGACCACCCGCGCGAGCTGATCCTCCTGCAGAAGAACCGGGTCGGCCTGCCCGAGGAACCGCGCACGATGATCCTCGACGACTTCATCCACGTCGTCGACACGCTGCGCTTCCTGGCGCCCGGCCCGATCGACGACGTGACCGTCCGCGCCCGCGTCGCCGACGGTCTGCTGCACCATGTGGTCCTCCAGCTCGCCGGCGACGGCTTCACCGCCCTCGGCGTGATGAACCGGCTCAGCGGTTCGAACGAGGAGATCCTGGAGGTGTCCGGGCAGGACACCAAGCGCCAGGTGATCAATCTGGCCGAGGTCGTCGACCACAAGGGGCAGCCGACGGTGCGGCGGCGCGGCGACTGGGTGCCGGTGGCCCGGCAGCGCGGCATCGAGCAGGCGGTCCTCGCCTTCCTCGACGCCGTGCGCGCGGGAAAGGTGCTCAGCGCCCGGGACGCGCTGGCGACTCACGAACTGTGCGAGCGGGTGGTCCGAGCGGTGCTGGAGCGGTCCGCCGCAGCCTGACCGCCCGCACTCCCTCGGTGAGCCCCAGGGCCACGAGCACCAGCAGGGACCCGTGGACGGCCCAGTCGCCGTAGCGGACGTACAGGGTGACGCCGTCGGCGAGCGGCACGTCGTAGACGGCTGCCGTGCTCGCGTCCGGGCCCAGCCACGAGCCCAGTGGCCGGCCGCTCGCGTCGTACACGGCGGAGTCGCCGGTCAGCGTGGCGTGGACGAAGGGCCGGCCGGTCTCCGCGGCGCGCAGGGCCCCCAGCGAGGCGTGCTGCGCGGGCGCCCAGCTCCGCTGGAACGACGAGGTCGAGGACTGGCCCACCAGCAGGTCCGCGCCGTCCTCGACGAGATGCCGGCTCATGTCCGGGAACGCCGTCTCGAAGCACACCATCGGCCCGAACCGCACACCGTGACCGGCGTTCATCAGGACCTGTCCCGTGCCGCGCCGCCGGTCCTCGCCGGCCGCCCTGCCGACCGAGGTGGCCCAGCCGAGCAGCGAACGGGCCGGTATGTACTCGCCGAACGGCACCAGCCGCATCTTGTCGTACCGGTCGCCGGTCGGGCCGCCCGCGCCGACGAGGATCGAGCTCTTGTAGATGCCGGGCCGGTCGGAGCGGGGGGCGTCGACGTTGACGAGGACGTCGGCGCCGGTCGCCCGGGCCAGGTCGGCGATGCGCCCGGCCAGATCGGGACGCGCGGCGAGGTCGTAGCCGACACTGCTCTCGCCCCAGACGATCAGATCGACGTCCCGCCCGGCCAGGCGGCGGGTCAGCTCCTCCTCGCGGTCGAAGCGCTGGTCGGGTCCGTCGATCACGCCCGGCTGGACGACGGCGATGCGGGCCTCCCCGTCGGCCTCGGGACGGGGCGCCCAGGCCCACGCGGCCGAGGCCGTGGCGGCTGTGGCCACCAGCCCGGCCACGGCCGGGGCCCGGGAGGCGGGGAGCGCGACCAGGACGGCGGCGGCCACGTTGACCGCCACCACCAGGAAGCTGAGCAGCCACACCCCGCCGACGGAGGCGAGCCGCAGCGCCGGTTCCACCTGCCACTGGCTGGCCCCGAGCACCCCCCACGGCCCTCCCAGCCCCTGCCAGGAGCGGACGAGCTCGACGGCCAGCCAGGCCGAGGGCAGGACCAGCAGCGCGGCGAGGACCCGCCTGCGGGTGGGGGCCTCGGCGAGGAACCGCCGCACCAGCCACGCCCACGGCGCCCACAGCCCGCCGAGCAGCGCGGCCAGCACGAGGGTGAACACGTGCAGGTCCGGCAGCAGCCAGTGGTGCATGGCCAGCATGAAGCCGAACCCGCCGCCCCAGCCGTCGTAGGCGGCCCGCCGCCCGGTGGGCGCGGAGCGGGCCAGCAGGATCCAGGGGACGAGCGCCACGTAGGCCCACCACCACAGGGCCGGCGCCGGGAACGCGAGCACGGGCAGCGCACCCGCGAGAGCCGCGACGGCCGTACGCCGCCAGGGGGAGGTGAGCCAGTGTCCGCATCTCTTCATACGACACCTCCCTACCCGGCTTGGGTCGCTTCAGTGTGCGCGTCGCCGAAGATCTCCGACAGGGCGTGTTCCCGCCCGGCTTCGAGCGCCGTCCGCGTCAGCTGGAGGACGCCGTCAGCCGGAGACGCCCTGAGCCGAAAATGCCGTCAGCGGGGAGGGTTCCGCCAGTCGGGAGACCGCCGTCAGCGGGGCAGCCGCCGCCACAGCTCCCGTACCACCACCTCGCGCACCCGCCAGCCGTCCTGTGTGCGCAGCAGACCGAAGGAGTACCGGCCGCCGCAGACGAAGTCGGGCGCCTCGGCCCGGGCGCCGTCCCGCTCGTCGGCGAGCCGCATGGGGTTGACGTAGTCGGCCTGCACCTGTGCGGTGTCGCCCGTGTCCTGATCCAGGACCCCGAAGCGCACCCGGCGGTTGACGATGAGGTGCTGTCGCATCGCGAACAACCGCATGGTCTCCGCGAGCCAGGAGGCGACGTTCCCGGCCTCGCCCTCGATGCCGCCGGCGGACCGGTAGTCCGCGCGCCCGTCGGCTGTGAACAGTTGTCGGTACGCCGTCCAGTCCCCGTCGTCCACGGCCACGGCGTAGTCGGTGATCAGTCCGTCGACGGCCAGCCGGTCCATCACGGCGGCGAGCTCCACACGCTGCGTCATGGCCCGAGTGTTGGGCATGGCGGGTGCGCAGCCAAGGTCTTTGCGGCGATCGGCGTCCCGGGCGGGTGAACGCGTCAGGCCGCCGCGACCACCTCGCCGCGGATCGCCGCGGCCCACTCCACCACCAGCAGTTCGTACTCGGCGCGCTCCTGGGCCGACAGCGACCCGCCCGCGCGCTGCCAGAGGGCGCGGATCCGCTCGTTCAACTCGGCAGCGGACCGCACGGAACCAGAGGCGACAGAGTGGGGGGACATGCGCCAAGCGTAGGCGCAAGCACTGACACTGCGCTACCGGACGGCTACGCGCGAGACTATGGGGTCGGTCACGGTCGATCGGTCGGCCGGCCGGTCAACTGCGCGTCCTGGGCCGCGGGTTGGGGCGTCCCGGCCCGGACGGGTGCGGGGCGGCCCGCCGTGGGGCCGTCGCCGGGGGCCTCAGCCGGCCGACTCCGCCGCGTGCGGGCTCAGCGCGCCCGTCGCGACCAGGGCGATGATCACGATGCCGAGGACGACGCGGTAGTAGACGAACGGCATGAACGACTTGGTGCTGATGAACTTCATGAACAAACCTATGACCACTTAGCCTTGGCGGTCTTGACCTGCAACGCCATCCAGCCCGAAAGATCAACTGGGAGAGGACTGGGAGACGGGGGCGGCTCCCACCCCTCGGGGAGTGTGAGCACGAAGTTCTCCCACCGCGCCTGCAGCGTCTCCATGATGGCCTTCTCCATTGCCGGTGTCACGTTGGAGTACAACCCCTCGACACCCGCCAGCTCGTGGCCCATCCGGGATTCAGTGGCGACGCGGCTGTGGCCGTCCTCATCGATCCACTCCTTGTGTCCGTGACGCATCAGGTACTGCCGCTTGCTCTTCCAGCGCTCCACGGCCGGCAACTCCGGCAGGGGACGCCGCGAGTCGACGGTCTGCTTCTGCCCGAGCCGTACCCGCTCGAATTCCTCCCTGGCGTCGCGCCCGTCAGCGAACTTCCTCCAGTAGTGGTAGGGGAAGTTCGCGTTGATGAGCGGGCCGTCATTGATTGAGGTAAAAACCCACTCGGGCTCGCGGCCTGCGAGCAGCATCTCCAGCAGCTCGGCCAGGAACGGCGGCACGACGAGTGTGCGCCGGCTCTCGTACTTCGGTACGTACAGGCCGGGCTTTCCTGTTCCTTCAAGGCGCTGATGCTGCCACTGCACGCGGATGGCCGGCATGAGGTCGGGGCCGTACCGTTCCAGGTCTTCGGCGTGCCGGTCCTCGCGGTCCTCCTCGTCGGGATCGTCCAATGGGTCGGAGGCAGGCCAGTTGGGGTGGCAGTACTCGGGGCGCAGCCCGTACAACTCAGCGGGCCGCATGCCGGTCATGGCAAACGTCCACACGTACACGTAGCCAGGGAACCCCCAGAACGAGAGGGCGTTGCAGGCGAGCTGGTGGACGTCCTCGATGCGCAGGTTGCGCTTCCGCTCGCGCGGCTTCTTCTTGTACTTGCCGCGCCGCCGCTTCTTCTTCTGTACGGGCGACGTCTGCCGGAGACCGTCATCGACGGCGTCGTCCATCATCATGCTGAAAATGAGCAGGATCTCGCCGCGGTAGCGGTAGCCGATGTGGTCCTGCTCCTTCAGCCAGATCTCCCAAGCCCGGCACAGAGATGGCTTGATGTCGGCAACGGCCATCTCGCCCCAGCGCGGCTCGATGTAGAGCCGGACGATGGACTCGATGTTCCTCTTACGGAGGTGGCCGACATCGAGAGTCTGCTGCCACGTCTTGACGTATTCGGTCATGAGGACCGCGCCGTCGCGACGGCTGATGTACCGGTCGTTGCGGATGTCCGACTCACGGTCCAAGCCGTACTCGAGGGCTTCTTCTTCGGTGTCGAAGCCGCCCTTGCTGTCGAAGATCCACCGGCCTTTGTCGTTCTTCTTGCCGGTGTTCCAGCGGACGCGGCAGAAGTTGCCGCGCCACTCGATGTAGGGCATCAGGTGTCTTTCTTTCTGGGCGGTAGGGGCAGAGCTCGGACAGCTAAATGAGGCAGAAGTGTCGCGGGGTGTGGGACTGCGAGGATCAGGCATGCACCTTTTGGACGCGGCACGGCGCCTGGCGTGGAACGGCCTGGATACCCCCGCGACTCGCACCGTCCGCAACGGACACACCACCACTTGATGGGTCACACAAGCCGCGTGGGGGTGGCGCACAGGTTGCCGGGCATGGGAAAACCCGCCCTGGTCCGGGAGTTTTCTCACGTCAGGGCGGGTCCGGCGGAGCGAGCCGACCTATGCGCTCCTTCGTCTGGGAGAAGTAAGTGGGGGTGAGGCTGCAGGTCGCGGCATACCCTTACGGATCGCCTCACGCGGCGGGCTTGAACCGGACGGTGGACGGCGTAGCCGGGCCGCTGCCAGTGGACTTACGTGGAGTGGCCTTGCGGCGGCGGGCCTTGGCCAGTGCCGACGGTCGGGTCATCTTGTGATGAATCTCCCGGATTTCGCGGCAGTCCTGGAGGCTGAACCGCAGAAATTTGCCGAAGCGGTGGTGAGGGAAGCCGCGCTGGTTGGCCCCATCTCGTAGCCACCTCTCGCCGCAGCCGATGACGCGGGCCGCCTCCCCTGGGTCGAGCGTCACCTCGCCCTGCTCAAGGGCCCGCATGGCCGCATCGATCATGGCCTTGCGCTCGGCGCCGGTGCGGTTCGTTTCGGGGCTAGTCATGGCACCTCTTCCGTTTGGGCTGTTGGGGTGCTGCGTCAGATGGGAGGCACCCGGGCATGAAGCGAGCGCAGGAACTCGTACGAACTTTTAGACGGCTGGTCCTCACGTGTCAGCGCGGAGCGCACCCTCAGCTGCGGCACTGCCGACGCTGTACTGCAGCGATGATGTCGAGTCGGTTCCCGGTGTGTGTCAAGTCCTCATGGGTGGTGCTCCGGTTCGCCTATCAAGGCTCACTCTGAAAGCCTAACGACTGACTTATCGACTCGTCAATCAGATCTTCTGTCCTTCGGGGCGAGTCGCTACTCACTCGCTCAGTCGATCACTATTGGCATCCTGTTGAATCCCTCGGCTCCCGAATCTCTGTAGCTCGCCATGCATGTGAGCCTCGGTCGCATGCTGGTGGGCACGGCGCGCCGTGGAGTGACCTTTGGGGTCTATGTGGTCGCGCCCTGTTGCGGGGGTTCGCCGAGGGGCTTTGTGGGGGTGCGGGGGGAGCGGCGGGCGATGTCCTGGTGCACGGTGTGGCGACTGACACGGGCCGGCCGCCCACCGGACGTCTGACCCGCCCGGGCCTCCGTAGGTGCGCGTCAGCCGACGGCGGCGATCCGTTCGCGAGAACTTGAAGATCGACGTTGCCGCTGGCCGTCCCCTGGACTGCCTCGTCATCTACACCAAGTCCACGACGACCTGCCGGCATCGAGTACCCCGGCGGCACCACCGGCGCCGCTCCGGACCAGAAGGCCGGACCTACGGCCGGGACTTTGTGTGGAACGGGGCGCCGAAGGTCGACGAGGCACATGGTCACGGTCTGGACGTGGGCCGACCCTCACTGCGGTCGGCGTGCCAGTTCACCGGTCACAGCCAGCGAACCGGACAGGAACTGCGCGGATCCGGCCGGGCCGGCCGGAGCTTCACGCCACGGCGGTGGAGATGCCATAGCGTCCACGTCATGGCGAGGACGTTGCGGCTGGCTGTCGCGCAGAGCACTGTGCCGGAGGATCCCACCGACCGAGGCGCGCTGCGAGCGGCCGGGGAGGAGATCCGGGCCCTGATGGCTGAGGCCGTCGGCGCGGGCGCGCGCCTGGTGCAGTTCCCTAAGGGGGCGATCACCTACCCGAGCAAGCACGTGATGGCGGCCGCCCCGGACGGCGGCTTGACCCCGGCCGACTGGAGCCGTGCCGCTTGGGACGTCCTGCGCGAAGAGGCCGAGTCGATCGCTGCGCTGGCGGGGGAACTGCGGCTGTGGACGGCGTTCGGGTCGATCCACCCGCTCACACCCCCGAACCGGCCCCACAACAGCCTGTTCATCGTCTCAGACCGTGGCGAGCTGGTCGCGCGATATGACAAGCGCTTCCTGTCGCACACCGAGGTCTCCTACCTGTACACCCCGGGGCGTGACCCCGTGGTCTTTGAGGTGGACGGCATTCGCATCGGCTGTGCGCTGTGCGTCGAGGCGAACTTCCCGCCGCTCTTCGCCGAATACGAACGCTTGGACGTCGACTGCGTCCTGCTCTCCGTGATGGTCGACGACGCGCCGCGGGCGCGGGTCGCCCAGGCCTACGGAACGCTCTACAACTACTGGCTCGGCTACTCCATCCCAGCCCAGTACAGCGCTACGGTGCCGTCCGGGATCGTGGCACCCGGCGGCCGGTGGTTGGCGCAATGCCCCGCCGACGGGCAACCCGCTCTCGTGGTCGCGGACATCGACCTCGACTCGACCGACCCGGACATCGACGTGGCCCTCCGTTACGCCCGGCCCTGGCGCCGTTCGGCACAGAACGGGCTCTACGACGAACATCTGGTAACCGGGGACCCACGAAGCGACACGCGCATGGCCTTCTGACACCGCCCCACCCACCTGCCAGTCATACCGCGTACAGAATCAGGGCCTCGTCACATGAGGGTCCGCTTGAACACCGCGACCGTCTCCAGGGGACGCGCGAGTTCTGCTGAAGCGGCTCTGGGCGGTGGCGCTCGCCCGTAGCGTGAGGCGGCATGACTGTGCTGATCATCGGCGGCAGCGGCTTCCTGGGGGCCGAGCTAGTACGCCAGGCGGTATCCGCGGGCCGCCACCCGGTCGCCACGTACCATTCCCGCCCCGGCGACTACGACAGGGCGGCATGGCACCATCTCGACCTTCGCGATCCCCTCCACCTGGAGGAGGTGCTCACCACGGTGGCTCCGGACGCGGTGATCAACGTGACGAGCGGCGGAGCGGACTGGACTATCACCGCCGAAGGCGGCATCCGCCTCGCCCTGACCGCGGCGGAGCGCGGTATCCGCCTGGTACACGTCTCCAGCGACGCCGTTTTCTCCGGCACGGGCCGCGACCGCTATGACGAGTCCTGTCTTCCGGACCCGCTCACCCCGTACGGGGCCGGCAAGGCGGCAGCCGAGACCGCAGTACGCCTCCTGTGCCCCGACGCGGCCGTCGCCCGCACCTCCCTGATCATCGGCAACGGCCACTCCGAGCACGAGCGGCTGGTGCACGCGCTGGCCGACGGCACCCGGCGGGGTGCCTTGTTCACCGACGACATCCGCTGCCCCGTCCACGTGACGGACCTGGCCGCCGCCCTGTGGGAGATCACCCGCTCCGACGCTGCCGGCGTCTTCCACCTCGCCGGCCCGGACGCCCTGAGCCGTCACGAGCTGGGCACCCTCATTGCGCAGCGGGATGGCCTTGACGCATCGCTGCTTCCGGCCGGTCGACGTGCCGACAGCGGCCTCCCCGGCGGACTTTGTGTTCAGCTCGACAGCCGCGCCACCCAAAAGCGCCTGGCCATCCGCCTTCGCGGAGCCCGGGAGTTCCTCAGGCGTCAAAACCCCGACCGCTGACTCCGACCGCTCAGGGTCGGCGAGCCGGAGCCGAGCGTGATGGACGGTAGTTGGACGACCTTGCGAACACGCCCAGGAACAGCTCGCCGTGCGCGGCGACGGCCCGGGCGGGGTTGCCTGAAGCACCCCAGCTTCATCGGGGACTCCGTGATCGGCCGGAGGGTCAACGTCGGCTCGTTCTGCTCCGCCACCGGACTGCGGTGCGACTGCGGCCCCGTCCCGGAGCCGGCGATCCAGGAGATTGCCGTCAACCTCGACGGACGGCGCATCCCCACCGGCCAGACGAAGTTCGGCGCCGTCATCGGCGACGAGGTCGCCCTACCTGCCGGGACCGTCCTGTCGCCGGGCACGCTGATCGGGCCGGGCACGGTGGTCTACCCCCGCGACCACATCGGCGGCTTCCTGCCCGCTGGTTCCCGGGTCCGGTGACCGCGGTGACCACCGTCCCCGCCCACGTCACCATGGACACCGCCCTCGTGCGGATCACCGACGGGCGCTCGCTGTCCGGCCGGATGCCGGTGCAGGGCAGCAAGAACATCGCCCTTCACCTCTACGCCGCCGCCCTCCTGGCCGACGTCCCGGTCGCCCTGACGGGCGCGCCGGACATCACCGACAGCGGCGTGTGCGCGCAGATCCTGCGCCATACCGGAGCCCGGGCCGGCTACGACGACGGCTGCTTCACGGTGTCTCCGGCGGACGTCATCTGCCCCGCCATCCATCCTGAGCTCGGCCGCCGGGTCCGTACGACCGCCGTGCTTGCCGCGGCGGTGCTGGCCCGGACTGGGCAGGTCGCCTTCCCCTATCCCGGCGGCGACGCGTTCTGCCCGAGGCTCATCGACCGGCACATCGCGGCCGTGCAGGCCGCTGGCGCCGAGGTTGTCACGGACGACACCGGCATCCGCGCACGGTGCGGTGCCCGCGGGGTGCGGGCGTTCACCGTGGACGTGAGCACGCCGTACGGACCGAGTCGATTGGCTGCACGCCAGCCTTGTCCCCCAGGCGCCGATCGAACCGGGTCTGGACCGCGGGCTGTCCTGGATCCTCGCCGCCGGCGGACGCGTCGCGTACCACCACGGATTCACCGGCACCAGCCTCTACCTCGCCCCGGAGACCGGCCGCTACCTCGTGATCTGTACCAACGCCATCTACGGCGGCAACGCCCGCACCAAGATCGCCCCGCTGCGGGAACTCGCACTCAAGACGATCTCCGCCACCTGACCACGGAGGCACCCCATGGGTGAGCTGCTGGCCGACCACACCACGCTTCGCCTGGGCGGACCCGCCCACCGCCTCCTCACCCACACCGACCCCGCCACCGGGCCCGACCTCGCCCGCACCGTGGCGGGTGAAGACACAGCGCCGTTCCTACTCGGCGGCGCCAACAACACCCTGGCCGACGACGCCGGATACCCCGGGACTGTGATCCGCATGGCCACCCGCGGGGCGACCGTACGCCCGCTCGGCGACGACCTCGTGGAGGTTGTTGCACAGGCGGGAGAACCGCTCTCCGCCCTCGCCGCGTTCGCCGTCGACCAGCGGCTCTCGGGGATCGAGTACCTCGGCGGCATACCCGGCACGACCGGTGCCGCCCCGGTGCAGAACACCGGTGCCTACGGACAGCAGATATCTGACACCCTCACCCGCGTCACCGCCTTCGACTGGCACCTCGAACGCATCGTCGAACTCCGAGCCGCGGATTGCGGCTTCGGCTACCGCGCCAGCGTCTTCAAGTCCCAGCCCGGACGGTGGACGATCCTCGACATCACTGTGTGTCTCACCCGCAGTTCATCTGCGGCCCCGGTCGCCTACCAGCACCTCGCAGACTCCTTGGCCGTAGGCCTGGGGGCCCGGCCACCGCTCGGCCGAGGCCGCCCAAGCTGTGATCACCGATCGCAAGCAGCGCGGTCTCGCCCTGCCGGATGTCGGCCCTGATGCCAGGCAGGCAGGGTCCGTCTTCCTCAACCCGGTCATCACTCCCGTCCAGGCAGCAGCCGTACGCTGCGCCGGCGGCCCGGTCCACCGCGACCAGAGCGGAGCCCTGCGCGCAAGCGCCGGGTGGCTACTGGAGCGGTGTACTACCGTCCCGGGGGTCGTATCGGGCCGGGGGTGTACTGCTCCACCGCCCGAACCCTGACGCTGACCGCGCGAGAAGGTGCCACAGCAACGGCCTTCACCTCGGCTCTCCGGCAACTCGCAACCGCAGTCTTCGAGGCGTACGGCATCCGACTTCGTCCGGAGCCTGTTCGGTCGGGCTCGAGCGCAGGATCGTCCGACGGCCCGGCCGGGCCGTCCCACCGAGGAGGCGCCGCAGGGGCGGAGGACTTTGCGCCGGCGTGAGCCCGCCCGCGCCGGCCCGACCTCAACCACGACTCCCGGGCCGCTGCTCTTGAGCCCTTGCCTGGGCCAGGAACGCGGTTCGGATACAGAGCGGAGGTGTTGGATTGGTCTGCGGGCCTGTGGGGCCGGGCGTCACCGCAGAAGGAAGGCTTTCCGGGTGATTTGGCACCCTGGGCAGCGGTCGGGCGGCTGAGAAGGAAGCCGGGTTTGTCGGGTTGGTGATTAGCACAGACGTGCCGACCCACAGGGCGGCCGAGGCGCGCAGCGCGCCATACGCCTCGTCGTCATGGCGGTGCCGGGCAGCTCACCGGGATCGGATGTGGTCGTCATGGCTCTCCAAGTCAGCACGGGCCGGTCGGGCCCAGGGAAGAGTGAGGCGGTTGACCGCCGTCAGGCAATGAGCCGATGGCGAGCGCTTGGGAGGGGCCCGGTCGTGAGCCGGGTGAAGAATTCGGTCGCGATGATCTTTGGTCGGGTCTCCTCAGGCAGGCGAGTGAGGATCCCGGGCAGCGCCCGTTCGCGGGCGACCTCCCCGCGGTGCGCGAGGATCGCCCGCCACTTCTGCTCCAGCCAGGGGGTGACGTCGACGGTGGTGGTGGCGTACGCGTCTGGCACCGCGAGCACATCTTTGCCGACGGCCTCCAGAAGCGGTCCGAGTTCGCCGACGCCGGACTCGGGGTGCGTGGCGCAGTACACGGCGCGCGGTTGCCAGGGCTCCCCTGCCTCAGGGTGAAGGTGCGGGAGGCCCGAGTCCTGAGCGGCGAGGAGAGCAGCCTGGTGGGTGCGGCGATGGTCCGGGTGACCGGTCAGCTGGCCCAGAGCGTCGTGCGTGACCACGATGTCGGGGCGGAACGAGCGGATCTGCTGGACCAGGGCGGTGACCACCTCGTCGAGCGGTGCGTCGATGAGCCGGGGACGGCCGGGAGCCGCCTGCGGGTTGCGGGCATCGCCGTAGCCGAGCATGCGGGGTGGACCCGCGCCCAACGTCCGCAAGGCGTCGGCGAGTTCGGGAGCCCGCGGGCTGTCGGGCGCCCACGTCATGGTGACCACGGCGGTGCGCGCGTGCGCGGCGGCGTGCTGGGCGAGGACACCGCCGGCGAGGAGGCTCTCGTCGTCGGGGTGCGCGAACACGCCGAGCAGGGACGGCATCGTGGAGGACGCCGTCGTCTCAGGGATCAGCTCGTCGGAGTCAGGCACGCTGTCCCTCTGCGGCCGAAAGGCTCAGTGCGCCGGCGGGGGTCCGGCCCGGCCACTGGAAGACAAGTCGTGCGCTGGGCTTGTTGAGCACGTCGCCGGGCGGCAGCTGGACGTCGATCGTTGCCGCCGGGTGGACGGTCATCGGCGGATAGCCGCTCTCGCGCACCTCTCGGTCCCAGACGCGCACACACTGCGCGAAGCGCTCCGCCACCTCTTCGGCTGCTGGGCCGTAGGCGTGGATGAAGAACTCCGTGAGACGGTCGGCCGGATCCGGGGCGTCCTTGACCTTGCGGTAGGTCAGGTAGGCGAGGGAGCCGTCCGCAAGCATCGCCGCTGCGTCCTGCTGCCCCACCAGCGCGGAACCTTCCCGGGCGGTCAGGCGGCAGAACCCCGGCAGCGTCGTCGCGGCGTAGACCTGCAAGGTCTCGAAATTGAAGGTGCCCCGGACCACAAGGCCGGTGGTGAGCTCGCGCCGGGTCCCGCGCAGCGCCTCCTCAAGCCCCGCGGTGTCACCGGGCTCACCGTCTTCCCACCGCACGGTGACCTCACCGTCGGCCAGGGGGAGGACGGGGGCCGTGCGGGCGGCGGCGCCGCGGTCCCGCACGAACCCGCAGTACGTCCAGTGCTCGCAGTGCAGCACGTCGCCGCGCCGGACCAGGGTGAGGGAGCGGGTGTAGCCGCCCATCTCCAGCGGCACCACCAACCGTGCGCCCTCACGGAGTTGCTCCCGCCAGGCCGGGGCGACGTCAGCCGCGTTGTGTGTGATCACCACCCCGTCGAACCCCTGGGCGGGAACGTGGCCCGGTGCGCCGAGACCACCATCGCCCAGGACGGCGGTGACCCGGCCGCTGCCGGCCTCCGCGCACAGCCGCTGCGTGCGGCGCACCACATACGGGTCGACGTCCACCGTTACGACCCGTCCGGCCGGTCCGACGACGTGAGCGAGCAGCTCCGCGTTGTACCCGCCGGATCCAACCTCGAGCACGGACGCCCCGGGCGTCAGCTGGAGTTGCTCGGCCATGTCGGCCTGGAGCCAGGCCGCGCTGACCGAGCTCGTCGCCCGGCCGTGCTCATCCCGGCGGGTGACGACGGCCAGGTCGTCGTCGTAAACGGTCTTGAGGTCCGACTCCGGTGCGAACCGGTGCCGGGGCACCGTGCGCAGCGCCTCTTGGACCACGGCAGAGGACGTCCAGCCGCCCGCGATGACGGCATCTGCCATGCGGTGGCGCAGCCGGACAGCTTCGGCCGGTTCCCCGGGCACCGGCGGGGGTTCAGCGGCGGTCGGGTAGGCGTTGACCGGCGGCAGGCCGGGGATGACACCGGGCCAGACGGCCGCCAGTGCGTTCGCGGCCGGGGTGAACACCGGGCCGAGACATCCGAGACCGTGGGGGTCGTGCCATTCCCAGCGGGTGAACTTCTGCGGCTCCGCGGTGGTGAGGGTGCCGGTGAAGCCGGCGATCCGGACCACGGCGGTCACCCGCGGGACGCCCTGGGCGGCGTCGGTGAGGATGGACACCACGCTGGCGCCGGTGGCGTGCAGGCCGGTCTCCTCGGCGAGCTCGCGCACCCCGGCCCCGTCCAGCGGCTCCGCACCATCGATCTTCCCGCCCGGAGCCTCCCACATGCCGCGTTTGGACCAGCCGAGCAGGACACGCCCGTGCTCGTCGGTCACGACAGCCAGCGCCCCGGCAACGGCGTAGCCGGTGGCCGGCACGGACCGCTCCACGGCGACCGTGTCCGCACACGGACCGCGCAGGACCAGCGCCGCCAGGTCGCCGACGGCGATGCGCTGCACGCTCGTCCATCCGCAGGTGAGGACGGTGATCTCCTCCTCGTCCAGTGCGATGTGCCGCTTCTCGACGGGAGTGTGCGCGGCCAGTGGCGTAATGACCAGCATGGTGCCGCCCTCGCGCAGTCGGCGCCCGAGCGCGTGCAGGACACGGGTGCGGTCGTTCAAGAAGGCCACCGAGAGGCGGAAGACCACCAGGTCATACAGGTCGTTGCCCAGCGGGGCGGGGTCGTCGCGTTCGATGTCCAGGCACAGCCACCGCACCTGCGCGCCGGGGTGGTCCGTGCGGGCCTGCTCCAGGGCGCCCTGGGCGAAGTCCGCTCCGTCGACGGTGTACCCGAGCGAGGCAAGGTACACGGACATCTCGCCCGTCCCGCACCCAACGTCGAGCGCGCGGCCGCCCTCGGGCGCCGGCGCGTGCGCGACGAGCAGGCCCTTCTCCTCGTCCCCGAGCCGCCGGAAGCCTCGCCCCTCGGTGTAGCGCTCGGACCAGTCAGTCCGGGTGATTCCCACAGATCGCTCCTCGTTCGTGAAAGGCAGGTTGGTCGGTGTCAGGGCAGTTCGACGGGTCCGTACAGGGCGGCCGGCCACTGGGTCTGCAGTGCCCAGTACCGGTCGCCGAACGACCAGTGCCACCACTCGGTTCGGTACGGGACCATGCCTGCGGCGGCAAGGGCACGGCCCAGAGTGGCCCGGTTCGCGCGGGCCCGGCCGCTGAGGCCGAGGTCGTCGGTGTAGCAGGCGCCGTCGAGCTCCTCCGGTGAGGCGTTGACGCGCGTTCCCATGTCCAGCTCGCGGCCCCGGTGGTCGATCAGCGTCACGTCGACGGCCGCACCGGCGGAGTGCGGCGCGATCTCCGGAGGCGACACGAAGCGGCTGGCGGCCGCCCGGAGCTCGGCCGCCTGCCAGTCCGGGTGGGCGCGCGCGAGCTCGTCGGAGTACTCGCCGAACGTAGGCCCAAGCCTCGGCCTCGTCGCGCTTGCGGTCGTCGACCCTCAGGCCGTGCGCGCGGGCGTCGACGAGGACCTCGCCGCACTCCTGGACGGAGATCGCGGCGACCCTCCGGTCGGACATCAAGACAATGTTGCCGGCGGTCACGCGTTCCCCCAGGTGTCAACGTATGCGGCCACGCCGGTGCGCCGGGCCTCCTCCACGGCGCGCAGCCGCACGAAATCACAGGCCGGCATCAACGCCTCCCACTCGGCCAGCGGCAGAACGCGGGCCTCGTCGTGCTCGCGTGCGTTGAGGGTGAGGCCCCGGATCTGTGCATCGGTGAGGCGCCCGCCATCGAAGACGAGCTGCAGCGTGCTGTACGGACGCCTCTCCCGGGGCTGCCCGTACACGGTGGCCAGCAGCCGGGGCGGGCCCACGGCGGTCATGCCAGTCTCTTCCCGGCACTCGCGCACCACCGCGTCCCAGGGCCGCTCGCCCAGATCCATCGCCCCGCCGATCATGTGCCAGGGGTGGCCGGGGGAGTAGACGGAATGCAACTGGAGCGGCCGGTCGTCCTCGTCGGTGACGTAGAGGCACACGAACGCGGCCGCCCGGGGCAGGGCGTCGGCGTACTGCTGCGGCGGCACCCACGTCGAGACCGGCTGCGCACCGGGCACGACACCGGCGGGTTGGCGGTGGCGAGTCATCCGCATCAGTGCCGGGCTGCCGCTGAAGCCGAGCTCCCGGTACAGGGGCGCGGCCTCTGTACTGGTGTGCAGCTCGAACAGCGTGACGTCCTCGACGTCGGCGAGGTGGTCGAGGAGTGCGGAGACGACGGCCCGGGCGTAGCCGCGGCGCCGGTGGTCCGGGTGCGTGGCGACCAGTTGCACGCGGGCGGCCCGGCCTCGGGGGTAGGCCGGGGCCGGGAGCACGGGGTGGATCAGACCGAGGGCGCAGGCGGCCATCGTGCCGTCCGGGGCGTCGACGACGAAGGCCCAGGCGTCTCCCTCCGGCGTCAGCCGTGGCGCCAGCTCGTCCGTGCACTGCCGAACCCAGTCCTCGGTCAGCGGTGCGGACAGGACGTATGCGGAGCGCATCCGGGTGATGGCTTCGGCGTCAGCGGGGGTTGCCGCGCGGACCGGCTGCCGTCCGGCGGCGTCGCGCGGCTCGGCCGCGGCAGTGGGTGCCGTGTCGGCGTTCACGTCGCATCTCCTGTCGTTGAAAGGGCTGCACGGTGCTCGGCGCGCAGCCGGGCCAGCGTCCGCCTGCCGCGTTCGACCAGCTCGGGATCGCCGTGGGCGGCGCCGTACGCGATCCCGCTCACGGAATCGAGCGCTGCGTCGATGACGAGGCGGGCCTCCTCGGCGGCGGTCAGGGACCGGCCGTACCCGGCCAGAAACGCCTCGAAGAGGTCGTCGCGGCCGGCCCAGGCGTCGGACAGGCGGACCAGATCCCGTACGGCCGGTCCCGGCTCGCTGCGCTCGAAGTCGATCACCGCCACGAAGACATCAAGGGCGTCCGACTCGTCAGCGGTGTAGAGGATGTTGCGGAGCTGGAAATCTCCGTGTGTCTCCACCCACTCCAGCGGTTGCAGGTCCTCGGCCTGCCGGACGAGCTCGCGGACGAACTCCTCATCGTCCGGGAGCAGATGCGACCGCGCCCCGGCCAGGTGCCGGTCGGCCTTGGCCACGGCGGGGCCGCTGCCGGCGGGCGCGGGCCGTGGGGGAGAGGACTGGTGGATGCGGCGGGCCAGCGCGCCGATCCGCCGGAAGACCGCTCTCTCCCGGCCCGGTGCCAAAACGGTGCCGTGCAGCGGGCGGCCCGGCATCGCGGTGAGAACCACCGCCCGCAGGGTCTCGTCGGCGGCGACCAGCCGGGGCGCGGCCGCCCCCAGCTCCGGCGCCCACGTCCGCAGCCCCCGCACCTCCCTGTGGTGGAAGCGCTCGCTCTGGTGCACCTTCACGTACCAGGTGCCGCCCTGGACGCCGTGGACCCGCCACACGCGGCTCTCCTCGCGCGCCCACGACGTATCCGTCCACTGCGTGATCCGGCCGACCGTCTGCTCGGCGAACTCCACGACTGCGGCGTCGGGGCGGGCGGTTGACGCCTGGCCGGTCACGTCCGGTACGAGGCGCAGCCGGTCGGCACCGGGGTCGAAGGCGATGCTGTCGCCGGGCAGTTGGAAGTGCACGCCGAGGCGCGCGCCGGCGCTGTAGGCGTCCAGGCCTGCACGGCAGTACGCCACCATCTGGGTGGGAAGGGCGTGAAGGAGTGCCCAGTCCATCGCGTCGCAGACGTCCGGCTCCGCGATCCGGGGCTCGCCCTTCCACCGCCGGACCTCGAAGAAGTGCCCGTTACGGCTGGCGCCTCCTGGGCTGCGGTGGTGCACGGTCACGGCGGCCCGCACGTCGGCCGGGTCGATGACGACACCGGTCTCCTCCCGTGCCTCGCGGATCAGGGCGGTGACCACGTCCTCGTGCGGACCGTCCAGATGCCCCGACGGTAGGTGCCACAGCCCGGCGGCGTACACCTGCCCGGCCCGCCGGGACAGCAGAACATGAGGCCCGTCGGCGGTCTCCCGGCGCAGGATCAGGTGGACGTCCACCGGCTCGGTGTGCCGCTGCTCGCCGCTCATCGCGCTCCCTCCGGACGCCGGGCGAGCAGAACCCTGAACGTCGCTTCCTCGACCAGAGACCCGTCCACCACGTGCGCGTGGAGAAGGGCGAGGGCTTCGTCCTCGAACGCCTGGTGCCGCCCTGCGAAGAGCTCGGGAGCGGCGAACGACGTGGTGCGCAGGTAGCCGAGCACCTCGTGCGGCGCCCAGGCGCGGGTCACCGGGAACAGGTGCTCGGTGACGTCTTTGAAGGCCGAGTCGGCGAGGTCCTCCTCGTACGAGCGGCGGGGCTCGGCGTAGGCACGGCGGGCGCCCGCCCGGCGCTCGGCGCCCAGGTAGCGCTGGATCAATTCGCGCAGCGCACGGGTCCAGTCGGCGTCGTGGGTCCACAAACTCCCGTCGCCCATGATCGCTACTGCGCCGCCCGGTGTGGCGACCCGGTCGGCCATCTCCAGGACCGCCTCACCCTTCATCCAGTGGTAGGACCGGCAGAAGGTGATCAGGTCCGGGCCGGAGTCCGGTTCGCCGGGCAGCGTCGCGAGCGGCTCGTAGGCGTCGGCCGCCGCCTGGACCAGGGTGAGGGTGCAGTGGCCGAGCACGGGGGTGAGGGCCTGCCTGGCCTGGTGCAGCATCTGCGGGCTGACGTCGACCGCTTCGATGTGCGTCAGCTCAGCGCCGGCGGACAGGAGCGCGAGGGGCACCTGCCCGGTTCCGGTGCCCAGGTCGAGCAGCACCGGGGACGGCCGGCCCCGCAGCGCGCCGGCGAGCAGGCGCACCGCCGCGTCCGGCAGGCCGGGGCGGTGGCGGGCGTAGGTCGACGCCGCGCCCTCGAACATGGTCTCCTGCTCCGGTGTGAGGCCCGGAAGGCGCCCGTCGGGGTAGGTCACGAGGTGGCTCCCTCATCGAGCGGTTGGGGGGCGGGTAGGTGCCAGGTCAGGCGTCCGCATTCGGACGCGGCGCGCTGCCCGCCGTCCGCGTCGAAGTAGAGGCGGTAGCGGTCGGGGGAGCGTGCGGCCCGCCACCGGTCGGCGAGGTCCTGGATCTCTTTCCAGATGTCCCGCGGCCCTTGGACGGTGACCCTCCAGCGCCGGTGGCCCATCGGCTCCGCGCGCATCCAGGATCCGCAGCCGGGCGCGCCGATCACGACGTGCTCGGCGCCGAAGTCCCGCACCAGACCGCCTCCGAGGAGATGGTCGGCCGCCAGCCAGAATCCGCGGTCGCTGTCCGCGGGCGGCGCCAGCATGCTCCGCTGGGTCCACGTGCCGGGCTCGGTGGCCATGCGCTGCGGGAACTCCTTCGTGAGCCAGATCCGCGCCATGCCGTGCCCGGCACGGTGGGCGAACTCCACGGCCCGCAGCTCTGCCGTGATCCGCCCGTCGGCGGTGCGTCCGACGACGGCGAGGCCGGGCCACGACGGGGACGCGCTGGTCACGTGCGCCAGCAGCTTGCCGTCGGGCGCGAGCTGCTCGACCAGGGCCGTCGGCACGCGCTCCACCGTGTACGACACGAAGATCCGGTCGAACTCCCGTACCGGCACGCCCTGTTCGCCCGACCCGCACACCACCTGCGGCCGGAAGCCGAGGTCGGCCAGCCGGGCGGCGGCCGCGTCGGTGAGGTGCCGGTCCCGGTCGAGGGTCGTCACCTCCCGGTCGCCACAGACCTGGCAGGCCACCGCGGCGGTCACCCCCGCGCCCGTCCCGACGTCCAGCACGCGCAGACCCGGGCGCAGATCCAGCTCTTCCAGCAGCGAGGCGGTCAGGCTCATCGCCGTCGACATCGACGTGATCGACGCCCCCGACCGCGTCCCCCGCGCTCGGCCCAGCAGCGGCTCCCCGTCGTGCTGGACGAGCACGCTGGCCCCGCCGTACAGCAGCCCGAGGAGCTCGGGGCGGTCCTGCGGCGCCGACCAGTCCAGCAGATCCCACCGCGGCGGCTCCTTGCCCGGGGCGCTGCGCCGTACGTACGCCTGCGGCATCAGCACCTCGCGGGGTAGCGCGAGGAGGGCGTCGCGGACCGGGCCCGGCCGCAAAGACCCTTCCTCCTCGAGTCGGGCGACCATCGCCGCCCGCGCGGCTGCCGGATCCGCTTGTGTATCCGTCGGCGTGGCCCCGCCGACTGGTCCGGCGGCGGGACAGGTGTCCAGAGTGCTCATTGCTCGCCCCAGCCGTGCTCGGAGTATGGGCGCCCCCGGAGGATTCCGTCGATCGCCCGTCGGGTGTACGGCACGACTGCGGCCGGAAGTTCCTGCGGCTCCCACCAGCGCCACTCCACGCACCGGTCGGGCTCCAGGACCTCCGGGTCGCCGGTCCAGGAGCGGGCCTGGAAGACGAGCGCGATCCTGGGCCGCACGTTGGGGGAGTCGACATGGTGCACCGTGTGGACGAGGTCGACGTCCTCGGGCGCGATGGTGAGGCCTGCTTCCTCTTTCGCCTCCCGGACCAGGCAGTCGATCGCGGCTTCCCGCTCGCAGTGGCCGGCCAGGAAGTGCCAGGTGTTCGGCGCGAAGGCGGAATCCGGGTGGCGCAGGCCGAGGAGGATCCGGCCCTGGTCGTCCTGGAGATGGAGGTGCACACCGACGAGGTGCAGCTCGGTCCCCGGCGGGGCCTCGCTGGTCAACGGATAGGTGTCGTCCGGCGGTCCCTCGGCTGCGGGGTGTTCGGCCGCGTGGCGCCGGATCAGCTCCCCGAGCCCGGGGCTCAGGCGCAGCCGGTCGAGCATGTCCACGGTGCACCACGTCAGCAGGACACCTTCGCGGAGATCCACCGCCGCGGCATCTCCACTCCAGCGCCCGGCGTAGACGCTGATGGGCACCGTCAGGCCGTCGACACTCGTCGCCTCTTCCACGGCAAACGGCATAAGTTCCGTGGGCTCCAGGCCCGGCACTTCCTCGGCGAGTTCGCGGCGCAGCGTTGCCTCAAGGCAGGTGTCGTCCTTCGTGCGGCCGCCACCGAGGAGGGCCAGCACCCACGGCTCCCAGATGCCCTCCCGGTCATCCCGAAGGTGAAGGAGGTACCGGCCGGCTCCGTCATGGATCAGGGCGCTCGCGTTGACGGGCTCAGGGCACCCATCGAGGCCGTGCGGCTCGGCGGCCAGGAGCTTGGCCCGCAGCGTGGGGGACCGCACGTCGGCGTACGGGAGCCACTGGGCTCCGGCGACTTCCTCGTCCTGCAGAGCGAGCGCGGGCGGCTGCTCGGCGGTGAGGTAGAACGCGAAGCGGACATCGAAGTGCTGGTGAGCGGGCTCGCCCTTGGCCGGGTTGGCGTCAATGTCATGCACGTCCACATCGATCGGCTCGGCAAGGAACTGCGGGGTCAGGCACAGGTCGCCAGGGCGCAATCCGGCCTCTTCGCACACCTCGCGCACGGCAGCGGCCAGGAGCGTACGGTCACCCGCCTCAACGTGGCCGCCGGGGCAAAGGAGCAGCCCTGTCACCCGATGGCCGATGTGGAGCACCCGGCGGTCACGGTCGATGACCACGGCGCTGCAGGTCACGTGTCCGGGCAGCGTGGCGCGGCTGGACGGCTCCTCGGCGGCGTCGAGGACAGACAACAACCCTTCCAGGGAGTCTCGTTCCTCGGCATGCCGGCTGAGATAGGTCTCGATGGTCGCGCGGATATCAGAGCGGGAGGGCGGCACGTGATCACCTCGGGACGTGTGGGACGGGATGTACGGGCTGGGAGGGAGGGGCGTGCCTGGCGGCGGGCTCGCCGATGACGGCTCCTGGCCGGGGGCCGTGTGCAGGTGGATGCTCACGGGCCACCTTCCGGGGAGCGGTCGTGCCGCACGTCCACGGGGACTGCGGGATGGGGGACGGTCGGCCTCGACGGCGTCGTAGGTGTGACGGCCTCGGCTGAAGGGGAAGCCACGGCGGGCGAGCTGGGCATGTCCAGCAGATTGCGCAGCGGGGAGCGGTAGAGGACCGCGAGGGGGACGAGGAGGAGGCAGGTGCCGGCGGCCAGGGTGGGGCGCACGCCGATCCAGGTGCCGAGCCCGCCGGCGAGGAGCGCGGCTACGGGCCGTGTACCGGAGGTGAGCCAGGTACTCACGGCCTGCATGCGGGCCTGCATGCCGTTGGCGGTGACGACCTGGCGAATGGTGCGCTGGGTCGTTCCCGCGGCCGCGGCACAGGCCAGCTGAAGGAACAGCGCACCACCGATGGCGAACTGCCAGACCAGGCCCGGGGAGGCGAGGAGCGGAGGGATCTGGGTGAGCGGGGTGGTCGCGAGTGCGGCGAGCATCATCGGCCCGGGCCCATACCGCGCCGCGAGCGAGGGGGCGGCCAGAGCGCCGGTCGCCGCGCCTAGGGCTCCGATGCCCAGGACCACGCCGAAGGCGGTCGCGCCCATGGCGAGGGACCGGAGCAGGTACAGCGCCCACAAGGTATTGAGGAGCGCCAGGGCAAACGACGTCGTCGCGTTGACGAGGGTCAGGGTGCGCAGCCGGTGGTCGTCGTTTACGTAGCGCAGGCCCTCACCGATCTCGGTGTGCAGCCGGCGTCCTTCCGCTGCCGGCCGGGCGCTTTCGGGGACCTGGATGCGGGCGGTGCACCAGGCGCTGACGAGGTAGGACAGGACATCCCCGAGTAGCGCCCGGGCCGGGCCGAGGAGCGAGGTCAGGGCGGCGCCGAGGTTGCTGCCCGCGGTGGCGGCGACGGCGAAGAGGCTGCCGACGCGGCTGTTGCTCCGCTGGAGCAGGGACCGGTCGACCAGGCTGGGCAGGAGACTGATCGCGGCGGCATCGTGCAGCACCCCCGCCGCGCCTTGCACTGCCGCGACCACCATCAGCTGGGTCAGGGACAGCCGGTTCAGCGCGGCCGCCACCGGCACGCTGGCCAGCGCGGCGGCGCTGACCAGGTCGCCGATGATCATCTGCCGTCGCTTGGAGTGGCGGTCGGCGAGGGCCCCGGCGTGCAATGCCAGCAGTGCGGGCGGCAGTTGGCCGAGGAACGTCAGCCAGGCGACCTCGGCGGTGGTCGCATCCAGTTCGAGCACCGCCAGCACGGGGATCACCATGCTGCTGATCGAACTGCCGGTCACGCTGGCTGCCTGCCCGGTCAGGTATCGGCGGAAGTTGCGGTGCCACCACAACGACGGCCGGGTGCCGGGAGAGGAGGAGGGGTCAGTGGAGGAGGTCATGGAGCACCTCCTCGGCTTCCGGCAGGCGCTCGCACAGCTCGGTCATGGCCGCCTGCCGGTTGCGGCCGTACGCTTCGAGTTCGGGGGTGACGGCGGCCGGGTCGTCGACGGCCTCGGACAGGGGATACACCGAGCAGGCCAGGTATCCGGCGGCAAGGCGGGGCACGGCGAGGAGTTCTTCGGCCGGCAGCGCCGGGTTGGCTGCCCGGTAGGCAGCGACAGCTTCTGCGAGGCCGGTAGGCCACTGCGGTTGCGCCAGGACAGTACGTGGGTCCAGGACGATCCGGCCGAACTCCCAGGCGGGGCTGCGGTGACCGGGCGGCCGGAAGTCGATCAATGCCGCCACATGCTGTCCGCGCAGGAGCAGGTTGGGCGAGGCCAGGTCTCCGTGGACGGTCTGCACCGTCAATGTCGCCGGCAGCCCTTTGACCATGTCGGCCACGGCAGGCAGCGCGTCGAGCCGCCGGGCGGCGGTCTCCCGTGCCCAGGCGGGAAACCCCGAGGTGGGCGGCCTCTTGGCGAAGAGGGCGAGCAGCCGGTCAAGGCGCTGCCGGGCCCGCTTCACGTCGCAGACTTCCCGGGCGGGCACGCGGCGCGGAGGTCCGGCCGGGTGCCGGGCCAGGGTCCGGTGAAGGCGCCCGACGGTCTCGCCCACCGCGGCCCACCGATCGCGGGACAGGCCGCCCTCCGCTGTCTCGGTGTCCTCGACGTACGCCGCGACCGACACCGCCATGCCGCCGGCGGCCGCGATGAGGTCACCGCCCAGGGTCTTGCGCACTACCGGCACCGGGATCCGGCCGAGCCGCGCGAACTCGCCGAGCTCGAGCGCCTGGCGCTCCGCGTCCAGATCGGTGCCCGCCGGGTAGGCCTTCACGAACCACCGGGCTCCGTCGCTGTCCCGGGCCACATAGTTGCGGGTGGCGGTCCCCGCAGGACCTTCGCCGACCACGGTTGGGACGATCCGGTAGAACAGCGTCAGGATCCCCGCCACGACTATCACGTCCGACTCTGCGCCGTTCATCTCCGCACCCCCGGTCGGCCGGAGGAATGCAGCAGCTGGCGCAGTGCTCGGGCATCCGCCTGCAGCTGCTCCTCGTCCTGCCGTCCGAGATCGAGCGCGTCGAAGGGCGGCGGGCCGCCCGGCGCCGGGTCCGTTCCGGCTCCACGTCGCGGAACGCAGTGCCAGTGGGCGTGCGGGATCTGGTTCCCCAGCAACAGGTAGTTCATCTTCAGCGGCTCGTAGAGCGCCTCCACCGCGCGGCCCAGGACGAGGACGTCGCGCCAGAACGCGGCCGCCTCTCCCTCGTCCAGCTCAGTGGGCTCGGCGACATGACGGCCGGTGTAGATCACGACGGCATACCCGCGAACGTGGCCGCTGCGCCACAGGTAGGCGTTGCTGACCTCACCGCGCCGTACGAGCAGGCCCCAGCCGATGTCGTCGGCGACGAAGTCGTTTCGGCACATCGGGCAGCCGGCGCCGACCCGGTGCGCGGTGAAGTCCGCCGGCCAGGCGCTGCCGGCTGGCGAGTGCGCGGACTGGGACTGAGGGTGGTCGGGAATCATGCTGCCTCGCCGGTGGTGCGCTGCTGCAGTTCCCACAGGGAGCGGAACAGCCCCGGCTCGCGGGTGAGTTCCTCGTAGGAGCCTTCCTGGACGATGCGTCCCTGATCGAGAACGATGATCTTGTCCGCGATGGCGACGTTGGCGAGCCGGTGCGTGATCAGCAAGATCGCCCGGTCTTTGGCCAGGTCCCGCAGCCCGGTGAAGATGCGATGCTCGGCCCGCGCGTCCAGAGCAGCGGTGGGCTCGTCCATCACCAGCAGAGCCGCCTGCCGGTGAAACGCCCTGGTGAGCACCACCCGCTGCCACTGGCCCCCGGACAGCTGCTGGCCGCCGAACCACTCGGACGTCAGCAGGGTGTCCAGACCGGACCGCAGATGGGGCAGCATGTCCGTTGCCCCGGACGCCTCGCACGCGGCGAGCACCGCGGCGTCTGCGGTATCCCCCTGCCCGAACGTGATGTTGTCCCGCATGCTCAAGGGCAGGTAGGTGTACTTCTGCGGCACCAGGGCGACATGCTTCCACGCCTCCCACGGGTCCATCTCGGCCGTAGCCACGTGGTCCCAGGCCACCTCACCTGCCGTGGGCAGCAGCAGACCGCAGATCAGCCGCGACAGGGTCGACTTGCCCGACCCGTTCTCACCGACCAGCGCAATGATCTCCCCGCGCCGCACCTGGAGGGAGACGCCGCTGAGACTGTCCTTCGGGGCGCCGTCGTACCGGTAGGTGACGTCGCGGACCTCGAACCGCTCCGGCGGAGCGGACAGCATCTTGGTACCGCGGGAAGCGGTCATGGCCTGCCCGTGGGCGTTGTCGAGGAAGTTCTGCCAGTCCTGCACGTACCAGCCGGTGCGCACCAGTCGGGCCCCGCCGTTGATGATGCCGCGCACGGAACCGGTCGCCGTCTGCAGTGCGAAGACCGCGCCGCCTCCGGCCGCGAGGCTCATGCGGCCGGAGGCGAGGAGCCACAGCAGCGCTGCCCACACTGCGGCCGCCGCCACTCCGCCGGCAACGGCGCCGGCCAGTCCCATCCACGCGCCGGTGTTCGCGGCTTTGCGCTCCGCGGCGTTGACCGAGGCGGCGAGGCGCCGGTATCGGGCGGTGAGGAAGGGTCCGGCCAGGCAGGCTCGCATCTCCTCGCTGGACTCCATGTACGCCATGTGCCAGCGCAGCTTGTGCAGCATGCGGCGGCGTCCGGAGGTCTCGAGGCCCGCCAGGTACACCACCCGGGCGGCCCGTACGTACGCGGCGGCCTGTGGCAGGCAGGCCAGGAGGAGCAGAGGAAGGAGCACGGGGTGCAGCACGGCGAGAACGGTCGCGCCGGCGGCGAGCGTAGCCGTTGCTGCCAACACGTCCTGCGCCTCGTCCACCAGGTCCGGAGTGACCTGGGCACCGCGGTCGGCGATGTCGTAGAAGTCGTTGTAGCCGGGCTTGTTGTTCGCCGCCAGCTCCGCGCCGAGCGCGGCCTCGATCATCGTCAGCTCCGCCGCCCGGGCCAGCACCGGCCGCAGCCGCCCGGTCAGCCACGTCACCGTGATCCCCAGCAGCGCCCGCAGCCCGGTGGCCGCGGCGACGACCGCCAGCTGTGGCGCCGCCTCCCACAGGCGTTCGGTGATGTCGCCCGACGAGATCAGCGCGGTGATCGACCCCGTGACGGCGAGCAGCCCCAGCGCGGCAAGCACGCCGGTGCCGATCTGGCACGCGAGCAGTCCGGCCGTCGCACCTCGGTCCACCTGCCAGGCCATCTTCAGTGACCGCAGAACCAGTGAGGGCAGCCTTCGCGCCATGGTGCCGGTGGTCAGCTGCGCCCCAGCCTGATGCCTCGATTCGTCCCGGTAGAGGAACTCCTCGTCCTGGGCGCTGCTCGTCTCGTCCGGAGCACCCGCCTCTGATGTGCCGGTATCCGGCTGGTCCTGTGTGCTGGCCGAGGTCAACGTGGCCCCCTGACGGTCGCTGCGGCTGGGTCGTGAAGCTCAACGACCCGAAATGGATTTCGAACACCTGTGTTTCAGTCGAGCTGGGAACCCCGGAATAGAGCGCGCGGCGGAGACTGCGGGATGCACCGACCCTTGGGGTCTAGGGATGCAGACGCTTCGCGCAGTTGGCCGAAACGCCGAGGCTCGCGTCGATGTCCGTATGTCGAGAGGCCCGGCAGGACAGCGGCTGTTCGGCCGGCCCACCCGGCGGAGTCACATGCGGGCGATGTCGAGGGTGACGATGACCGGGAGGTGATCGCTCAGCTGCTGGGTGACGGTGTCGTCGAGTACCTCGTAGGAATGCAGCGCCGGGGCGAGCGTGGGGGAGAGCAGGACATGGTCGGCTCGGTGGTCCCACTTCTGCTCCGGACTCAGGTGGCCCGCGGTGCGCGGGATGGGCTGATCGAGGTGGACGGGCGGGTCGACGAATCCGGCGTGCATGAGCGCGCGGATCGCCCGGCGGTCTATGCCGCCGTATGAGCCGTCGGGCAGCATGAGGCGGTGCCCGGAGTGCTGGTGCGCCGGGATCAGATCCCAGTCCTCCGGCTCTTCGTCGTCGGCGCCGGGGGTGTTGAGATCTCCGGCCAGCAGGGTGCGTGCGCCGGCGTGCTCGGTCAGCCACTGGACTTCTGCCAGCCGGTCCTGCGGGCTGAACGGGTCGAGGTGGGTGTGAAGGAGCACGACCGGCTCCCGGATCCCGGTGATGCGCATCCGGGCTCGCAGGACGGTGTGGTGGAAGTTGCCGCATGCAACGTCGGGGGAGAACCCCAGACACTGCACCCGCGGCCACCGGTAGTACGTGACGAGGTGGCATCCGTGACTGCGCGACCGTGCGAGCAGCGGCTGCATCCCCAGCCGTTCCGCGGTTGCGTACACGCGTTCGGAGTCCTTCTGGTCCCAGTGCTTGGCCTCCTGAAGGTTCAGCACGTCCAGGTTCAGGCCGCTCAGCAGGCGGACCTGGTCCTCCCAGCGCTCCTGGTCGCCGTTGAGGAGGTTGTAGCTGCCCATGCGCAACTGCCGATCCGCCGGTAAGAGGAGTGGCGTGTCAGCCATACGGCTCGTATCTCACTTTCGCTTAGTTGGATCAGGCGGCCCCTTCCAGGGCCGGCGCCCCGCAGGCGTGGGGTGCTGGGTAGTTAGGCCAGCCAGTTCTCTTCGCCATCCGCGTTTTGCCGGTCGTGCGGCTCGTGCGCGCATGGCTGGGGCCGCAGCGGCGCGGAGGGCGCTGCCTTGAACAGGGAAGCCTGGGTCGGGCCGGGGAGGGGAGGGGAGGGG
>NZ_JAHHIU010000135.1 GCF_024539815.1 Streptomyces hayashii | reverse complement strand
GGGACGGGCAGGGACGGGACGGTCGATTCAGGACACGGGTCGCGAATCCGCCCAGGCGAGTTCGAACTCCTCGCGATACGCCGCGAAAAGTCCGCCTTCGCCCACCTCGCCCGACTTGACCACCCGGTTGCCGCCCCGCAGCACCAGGACCGGCGCCTCCATGCCGCGCATCCTGCGCAGATAGGACTGGATCACGGCGATGCCGTCGGTGCCGTCGCCGTCGACGAGGTAGGCGGTGAAGCGGGGCGTCTCGTCGTACACCTGGATCTGGAAGGCTCCCGGGTCGCGCAGCCGGGCGCGGACGCGGCGCATGTGCAGGATGTTCATCTCCACGGCCCGGCTCAACTCGCCCCGCTTCATCCCGAGTTCCCGCTCGCGGCGTTTGACCGCGCTGGAGGCGGGGTTGAGGAAGAGCAGTCGGACGCGGGCACCGCCCTCGGCGAGGCGGACCAGCCGGCGGCCAGAGAAGTTCTGCACGAGCAGGTTGAGGCCGATGCCGATGGCGTCGATGCGGCGGGAGCCGTCGAAGATGTCCTCGGCGGGGAACTGGCGCAGCAGCCGCACCCGGTCGGTGTGGACGGCGACCACGTCCGCGTACCGGTCGCCGACGAGGTCCTCCACGGCGTCCACCGGCAGTCTGCGCGCGGAGGGCACGTCGCCGCTGGTGCCGAGCATCTCCAGCAGCCGCGCGGAGGCGCGTTCGGCCTGGTTCAGCACCGCCTCGGACAGGGCCCGGTTGCGGGAGACGACGTTGCGGGTCACCTCCAGCTCGTCCAGGGCGAGTTCGACATCGCGGCGGTCGTCGAAGTACGGCTCGAAGCAGGGCCAGTGCTGCACCATCAGCTCGCGCAGCTGGGGCAGGGTGAGGAAGGAGACGACGTTGTCGTCGGCCGGGTCGAGCAGATAGCCCTTGCGGCGGCTGACCTCGCGCACGGCGACCGCGCGCTGCACCCATTCCTGTCCGGCGGGTCCGGCCGCGGCGACCACCCACTCGTCGCCGTGGACGGGTTCGTAGATGGGCCGCAGCACGGCGGCCACCACGGCGCGCAGGCGCTGTTCGACGAGGTTCAGCCAGATGTAGGCCCGGCCGGCCCGCTGGGCGCGGGTGCGGACCTCGCGCCAGGCGTCGGTGTCCCAGTCCAGCTCCGGTCCGATGGCGTTCGTCTCCATCGGCCGGGCCAGGGACACCGTGCCGGTCGGGACCTCTGCGGAGCTCCCCTCGTGACCCTCGTCACCAGGGGGCAGCTCCAGCCCTCCCGAGCCCACCCGCGCACCGCCTTCCGCTCCCCCGAGCTCTCCCCGTCCCAACGATCAAGGAAGGGTACTCCGGGAGCGGCGGGCGGTGCAGCCGGATGGACAGGTCGTTTCTCAACTTCCGTTGCCGGGCTCACCGTTCTGCCCGGCGAGTGCGGCCGGCGTGAGCGGGTTCATGGCCATGACGTCCCGGGGGACCAGGGAGAAGCCCTGCCAGTGGACCGGCATAGGCTGCTGGTCCTCGTCGCGCGCGATGTGGTGGAAGCCCACGTTCACCCAGGCCACGGGGTGGGTGAGGGCCTGTCCGTCCACCCACTTGTCGACGGAGTAACCGTGCAGGGGGGAGCCGCAGTTGCGCACGTTGTTGCTGGCGTACTGCTCGCACTGGTTGTACTGGGTGAAGTACACGTCGTGCCGGGTGAAGGCGCGTCCGGAGTACTTGGTGGTGGCGCCGGGGACGAGCTCGTAGGAGCGGGCGTGGCCGTCCTTGTTCTTGCCGGTGGCGCTGACCACGCGCCACCAGCGCATGTTCTTCGCGTCGCCCGCGAGTTCCTTGGCGACGACGGTGCGCGTGGTCCTGGCGGTCGGGCCCTGCTGTCCGGCTGCGGGCGGGCTGACCACCGAGTCGTACTGCTCCACCTTGGCGGCCGAGTTGCCGTCCAGGCCGAAGTCGAGCCGCCAGAAGACGTTGTGGCTGTGGCTGGTGGCGTAGGCCTTGGCGCCCTTCCCCAGGGGCCAGCCGCGGCCGTCGCCGGCGTCGTAGTCGACGGGCGAGAGGCTGCCGGTGGCGCCGATGTTCATGTTGATCGCGCCGTCGTCGGAGAAGCGCCACTCGGTGATGTACTCGTACCAGCCGACCTTGTTGACGGTGTACACGAGGAGGTCCTTGCCCTGGGCCTGGAAGACCTTGTTGCCCGTGTCGGCCTCCATGCGGTAGGCGTGGCCCCGCGCGCGCGTGGTGGTGCACAGGCCCTTGACGTTGGGGTTGTCGGAGGCCGACTCGGGGACCTTGACCGTCTTGATGGTGCCGCCGGGGCACTCGGCGGGGACCATGTTCACCAGGCCGGAGCCGAAGTTGTAGTCGGTGATGTCGTTGTACTCGTTCGTGCCGTCGTCGTACGGCACGTGGATCTGGGCGATCTTGGCGCTGTTGAGGACTCTGATCGGCTTGGTCTCGCCGGGCGGCTGGTAGGAGATCTTCTCCAGGACCAGGCCGGACTTGGCCTCGAAGCGCCAGCACATGCGCCAGGTGGTGCCGGTGGAGAGCTTCTGCTCGATGCGGTAGGCGGCGCTGCAGTCGGCTGCCGCCGCGGGGGCCGCCTTCGGCCGGGCGGCGGCCGGACCGGCGCCGGCGGCCGAGCCGGCGGCGAGCGCGGCCGCCGAGAGGCCGACGACGGCTGCCTTGCTGACACGGCTGACGCCCCGCGGCCGAAGGCCGCCGATCGGATCGGGAACGCGCATGAGGACACGACTCCTTTGCCTCCCCGCGTGGGAGACACGTCGGAAAACGGAACTGGGAGGTGGGACTGCGGGTCGGTTCAGCCGGTGAGCCGGGCGACCTTGCGGGTGCTGAGGTCGACGACCAGGGACCGGGTGTCGATCCACGGACCGTTCTTCACCTTCGTCAGCAGCCGCGCGCAGCGGTGTTCCCCGCATTTGTCGAGGACGGCCGGTTCGGCGCCCGGCACCGCCCGGTAGACCATGCTGGTGAGCTGCAGCTGGTCCGGGGAGGTGAGCTCCTTGCCGGTCGCGTCCTTGTAGTCCGCCTTGAGGCCCGCGCCGAGCGGGTCGGCGATCAGCAGCCTGGCGACCTCGGTCTGCTCGGCGGCGCCGAGGGGCGGCTGGACGCCGTGCTGGACGCCGGTGGCCTCGACCTTGCCGGTGTCGAGGTTGACGGCCCTGGTGAGGAGGGTGTCGTTGCGGTAGTCGTAGAACGACACCTCCGCGCGTCGCGGGGCGTCCGGTTCGTCCACCTCGTCGGCCCGGGGCTCGGCGAGGTCCACGCCAAGACGCTGCGGTCCCCGGTCGCCGTCCACGTCCTGGGCGGCGTTGAACTGCTGGCGGCTGAGCGCGATCCGCTCCACGCGCGCGGTCTCGTCGTCGGTCAGCGGGTCGCGGCCGTGGCCCCTGGCGCCCTCGGCGGGCGCCGCTTCGACGACGCCCGGCCCCACGGCCCCCGCCGCGCCGCCCTGCGCCCCGGCCGCCTGACCGACGCTCTGCCCGGCGCCCGGCCCTGCCTTGCCGTCCCCCTTGTCGTCCGCCCCCGCCGTCCCCGGCAGGGTGATCCCCACCATCACGGCCGTCGCGGCCACCGCAATGGCCGTCCCCGCCACCACCTTGCCCAGGTGGCGGCGCACCGTAGTGCGCACAATCTCCCCCTACTCCCCCTGATGCCCGGGAGTACGTCTGCCCCACTGGTTCGGCACACGCCATATGTCGGCGTATGCGCCGGTCATTCGGTAAGAGGGGCGTAAGTCACAGGTGGTTCCATCACTTTCCTGGAGACTCGAAGCCGAGGCGCCCCCACCGGGGCCCGACACCTGGAAGAGTCGTGTTCATGCAGGTCTGGCCTGGAGAGGCGTATCCACTCGGTGCCACGTACGACGGCGCCGGCACGAACTTCGCGGTCTTCACGGAGGCCGCGGACCGAGTAGAGCTGTGTCTGTTGCACGACGACGGCTCGGAGACGGCGGTGGAACTGCGCGAGAGCGACGCGTTCGTCCGGCACGCGTACGTGCCCGGCATCATGCCGGGGCAGCGCTACGGCTTTCGCGTGCACGGCCCGTACGACCCCGGTCGCGGGCTGCGCTGCAACTCGGCGAAGCTGCTGCTCGACCCGTACGCGAAGGCGATCAGCGGGTCGATCCGGTGGGGCGAGGAGGTCTACGGCTACCACTTCGACGACCCCGAACGGCGCAACGACCTCGACTCGGCGCCCCACACGATGACGTCGGTCGTGGTCAACCCCTACTTCGACTGGGGCGACGACCGCAGGCCGCGCACGGAGTACCACCACACGGTGATCTACGAGGCGCACGTCAAGGGCCTGACGATGCGCCATCCGGGGCTCCCCGAGGAGCTGCGGGGCACCTACGCGGCCCTCGCGCACCCGGCCGTCATCGAGCATCTGACGGAGCTCGGGGTGACGGCCCTGGAGATGATGCCGGTGCACCAGTTCGTCAACGACCACCGGCTGGTCGACATGGGCCTGAACAACTACTGGGGCTACAACACGATCGGCTTCTTCGCCCCGCACAACGCGTACGCCTCGTGGGGCGACCGGGGCCAGCAGGTCCTGGAGTTCAAGTCCGCGGTGCGGGCGCTGCACGAGGCGGGGATCGAGGTGATCCTCGACGTGGTCTACAACCACACCGCCGAGGGCAACCACCTGGGTCCCACGCTGTCCTTCAAGGGGATCGACAACCCGTCGTACTACCGGCTGACGGACGACCCGCGCTACTACATGGACACCACGGGCACCGGGAACTCGCTGCTCATGCGGTCCCCGCACGTACTGCAGATGATCATGGACTCGTTGCGGTACTGGGTCCTGGAGATGCATGTCGACGGGTTCCGTTTCGACCTCGCGGCGACCCTGGCCCGCCAGTTCCACGAGGTGGACCGGCTGTCGTCGTTCTTCGACCTGGTCCAGCAGGATCCGGTGGTGTCCCAGGTGAAGCTGATCGCGGAGCCCTGGGACGTGGGCGAGGGCGGCTACCAGGTGGGGAACTTCCCGCCCCTGTGGACGGAGTGGAACGGCAAGTACCGCGACACGGTGCGGGACGTGTGGCGGGGGGAGGCGCGCGCGGTGGGTGAGTTCGCCTCCCGGCTGACCGGCTCCTCCGACCTGTACCAGGACGACGGGCGGCGGCCGCTGGCCTCCATCAACTTCGTGACCTGCCACGACGGCTTCACCCTGCGCGACCTGGTCTCCTACGACGACAAGCACAACGACGCCAACGGGGAGGACAACCGGGACGGCGAGAGCCACAACCGGTCCTGGAACTGCGGCGTCGAGGGCGAGACCGACGACCCCGAGGTGCTGGGGCTGCGGGCCCGGCAGATGCGCAACTTCGTCGCCACGCTGATGCTGTCCCAGGGCGTGCCCATGATCAGCCACGGGGACGAGTTCGGACGCACCCAGCAGGGCAACAACAACGCCTACTGCCAGGACAGCGAGCTCGCCTGGGTGCAATGGCCCGACGCCGAGGGGCCCGGCGCCGAGCTGCTGGAGTTCACGCGCGCGCTGGTGGGGCTGCGCAAGGAGCATCCCGTCTTCCGGCGGCGTCGCTTCTTCCACGGCCGTCCGGTGGAGGGCGCCCACGGCGAGCTGTCGGACATCGCCTGGTTCACGCCCGAGGGCAAGGAGATGGCGGCACGGGACTGGGACCGGGCGCAGGCGTCCGCGCTGTCGGTGTTCCTCAACGGCAACGCGATCTCCGAACCGGGCGCGCGCGGCGAACGGATCACCGACGACTCGTTCCTGCTGATGTTCAACGCCTCCGCCCGCCCTCTGGAGTTCGTGGTCCCGGTCGACCTCGGACGGCAGTGGCAGGTGGTCGTCGACACGGCGAGCGCGCAGGCCGTCGCGCCGGACACGGGCCCGAAGCTGGAGGCCGGCGCCCGGCTGACGCTGGTGGACCGCAGCATGACGGTGCTGCAGCGGCCCACATAGGCGTCGTCGGACTCGTCCTCAGGGGGGAGGCACCGCCCACGCGTCGGGTCGGGGCCTCCGCCTCGACCGACGCGGAGAGCACCTCGCGTCCGCCGACGGACGGAGGGCGGCGGACAGCGGGCGACGGACGGAGGACGGCGGACAGCGGGCGACGGACGGAGGGCGGCGGGCTGCGGACGGAGGGCTGCGGGCTGCGGGCTGCGGACGGAGGGCTGCGGGATGGGGAACGGGCTGCGGGCTGCGGGCTGCGGGCTGCGGGCTGCGGGCTGCGGGCTGCGGGCTGCGGGACCGACCCGCCCGGCGGGGGTGTGACACGAAACGCGACAAGGCGGGTACGTAGGTGGTCATGACCCCTGAGCGACGTGCCGCCCTCCCCTCCGTGACGCCCACGGCCACCTACCGGCTGCAGCTGCAGCCCGCGTTCCCGTTCGGGGCCGCGGCGGCAGCCGTGCCGTACCTGGCCTCGCTGGGGGTCTCGCATCTGCATCTGTCCCCGGTCCTGGAGGCGGCGCCCGGCTCCCTGCACGGCTACGACGTCGTGGACCCCACGCGCGTGCGCGAGGAGCTGGGCGGCGAGGACGGCCTGCGGGCGCTCGCGCGCACCGCGCGGGAGCACGGCCTCGGACTGGTCGTGGACATCGTGCCGAACCACATGGCGATGGCTCCGCGTCACAACCGCGCACTGTGGGCGGTGCTGTGCGAGGGCCCGCAGTCGCCGTACGCGCGCTGGTTCGACGTCGACTGGGAGGCCCAGGGCGGCCGGATGCTGCTCCCGGTGCTCGGCGGGCCGGTCGGCGCGGAGCTGGAGCACCTGCGCGTCGACGGCGACGTCCTGCGCTACCACGACCATGAGTTCCCGCTGCGCGAGGGCACCGAGAAGCTGCCGCTGCCCCGGTTGCTGGACGCGCAGTGGTACCGCCTGGCGTGGTGGCGGCTGGCCCGCACCGAACTGAACTACCGGCGTTTCTTCAGCGTCTCGGAGCTGATCGGGGTGCGGGTGGAGGACCCGGAGGTGTTCGAGGCCACCCACGGCACGATCCTGCGCCTGGTGCACGAGGGGGTGATCGACGGGCTGCGCGTCGACCACCCCGACGGCCTCGCCGACCCCGACGCCTATCTGGAGCGGCTGCACACGGCGAGCGGCGGCCGCTGGACGGTCGTCGAGAAGATCCTGGCCGACGGGGAGCGGCTGCCGGACTCCTGGCCGGTGGCCGGCACCACCGGCTACGACGCCCTGCGCCGCGTCGACGGCGTCTTCACGGACCCCGAGGGGGCCCGGGAGCTTCTGGAGCACTACCGGCGCTTCGCGGCCCCGCAGGCGGACGGCGGGGGCGACTGGGCCGCCACCGTGCGGCGCGCGGCGTACTCGGTGATCGGCCACGAGCTGGCGGCCGAGACGGACCGGCTGACCCGCACGGCGTCGCGCGCGTGCGCCGACCCGGACGATCCGGCGCTGCGCGACCGGGCGCCCTGGGCGCTGCGCACGGCGCTGACGGAGCTGCTCGTGCGGATGGAGGTCTACCGGCCCTACGTCTCGGGCGACGCGGCGGCGGTCGTGACCGAGGAGGCGGCGGCGCAGGCCCGGCAGGCGTTCGCGGTGCCGCAGGAGGCGGACGCGGTCGACGCGGTGCGTGCTCTGGTGCTGGGCGGGGAGGGGGCGAGGGGTTCGGAGCTGCGGGCCCGGTTCGCCCAGACGTCGTCGGCGCTGCGCGCCAAGTCGGTGGAGGACACGGCGTTCTACCGCTATGTGCCGCTGCTGGCGGCCAACGAGGTGGGCGGCGACCCGGGCGACCCGGGGGTGTCGCCGACCGGTTTCCACGCGTACTGCGCGCGCGTGCAGCGCGACTGGCCGGCCATGGGGACGGTCGTGTCGACGCACGACACCAAGCGCAGCGCCGACGTGCGGGCCGCGCTCGCCGTGCTCACCGAGTGCCCGCAGCGCTGGGCTGACCTCCTGGAGCAGGTCACGGGCGCACCGGAGGACCTTCCCGACCGTCAGGTGGCGTGGGCGGCCTGGCAGACGGTCTTCGGGCTCGGGCCGTCGGCCCCGCAGCGCGTCCAGGAGGCGATGCTCAAGCACGCGCGCGAGGCGGGGCTCCACACGACGTGGACGGAGCAGGAGCCGGGGTACGAGGAGGCGCTGGCGGCGTTCGTGGCGGCGGGGCCGTGCGGGGCGCCGGGCGAGCGGGTGGCCGCGCTGCGCGACGCGCTGGAGCCGCACATCCGGGCGAACGTGCTGGGCACGGCCCTGGTGCAGCTGACGATGCCGGGCGTGCCCGACGTCTACCAGGGCTCGGAGAGCGAGTACCGGGCGCTGGTGGACCCGGACAACCGGCGTCCGGTGCGGTTCCCGCCCGAGGATCCGGGCGTCAAGGGCGCGGTGACCGCGGCCGCGCTGCGGCTGCGCCGGCGGCGGCCGGAGGTCTTCGGGGAGTCGGCCTCGTACGAGCCGCTGTCCGCCGAGGGGACGGCCGCGGAGCACTGTCTGGCGTTCGCGCGCTCCGGCCGGGTCGTCACGGCCGTCACGCGGCTGTCGCTGCGGCTGGCGCAGGCGGGCGGCTGGCGCGAGGAACGGCTGGCGCTGCCCCCGGGCAGGTGGGTCGACGTGCTGGCCGGGCAGGACGGCTCCGTCCGGGAGTTCACCGGGCACACGCGCGTGGCGGAACTGTTCGGCCGGCTGCCGGTGGCGCTGCTGGAACGGGCGGAGTGAGCACGCGTCGGCATGCGGGAAGAGGGAGGCGAGCCTGCGCGCCGGCGGGGTCCGGGCGGACGCCCGCCCTCGCGGGACCCCTGCGTCCGCGCGCCGTGCGGCACGGCGGGCCGGGAACCGCCCGGCGCCGGCGGCGCGCGCATCCGAGCGCCCCCCGGAGCCTCCCACGGGCGTTCTTGACAGTTCCCAGCGGCCGTGGGGTACTGCGGGGGCGAAGGCCGGGCGGACGAATACGGGGGTGAGTCTCCTGCCGGAGCTGCGCTACCCCACGGTGACCGAATTGACCACTTCTGCCCGCGCGTTGGCCATGCAGCAACGCGGCGTGTGCGGGCTGCGGCAGGTGGGGGTCTCCCGGGCGGGCCGGCCCCTGCATCTGCTGTCCGTAGGGCATGCCAGGCGGGCCGTGCTGGTCGTCGCGGGCGCCCACGCGAACGAGCCGACCGGGGGGTGCACCCTGCTCGCGCTCGCCGAACGGGTGCTGTACGAAAGGGAGTTGCGGGACGGCACGTCCTGGCACTTCCTGCTCTGCGCGGATCCCGACGGGGCCAGCCTGCACGTGACGCCGGCGCCGCGCAGCCTGCTGGAGTACCACCTGGGCTTCTTCCGGCCCGCCGGTCCCGAGCAGCCGGAGTGGTCGCCGGCGGTGCTGCCGCCGGACCGGCTGCCGCCCGAGACGCGCGCGCTGACCCGGGTCATCGACGAGCTGCGGCCCTACCTCCAGGTCACCCTGCACGGCACCGACCTGGGCGGCAGCTGGGTGCAGCTGACGAAGGACATCCCGGGTCTCGCCGAGCCGTTCGCCAAGTCGGCGGCGCAGTTGCACATCCCGGTGGAGACGGGCGCCTCCGACGCCGCGGGCTGGCCCGCGTCCGGGCCCGGCGTGCACGTGATGCCGGCCGCCGGGGCGGAAGCCGCCTATCCGAGCATGCCGGACGACGCACGGCACAGCACCTGGTACCACGCGCACCGGTACGGCGGTCTGACGGCCGTGGTGGAGGTGCCGATGTGGGCGAGCGACATGGTGGACGACCCCGCACCGCACCCCGCGCCGGCCGCGGCGATCCGGCGGCTTGCGCGGCGGCTGCTGCGCGACGCCGCGGAGGTGGAGCGCGTCCTCGTCGACGCGCTGCCGCGGCTGGAGGGCGTGGACGGGCCGCTGCTGCGGGCGTCCAGGTGGGCGCTGGAGCTGGTGCCGGGACTCGCCGCGGACTGGACCCACACTCCCCCGGCCGACACGACGATGGCCTACGTCGGCAGCGTCGACGCCTTCGCCCGCCGGCTGCCGCTGCGGGCGGCAGCCATGCTGTGGCGGGTGCTGCAGGAGAGCGACGACCGCGCCGCCCCGCGCCTGGAGCAGCTCGTGGAGACCTGGAGCGACGCCTTCGCCGACCGCTTCCGGGCCCGCTGGGTGCCCCTGGAACATCAGGTCGAGCACCAGTCCCGCACGGTCGTCGCGGCGGCCCTGCACGCCCGCGACGGCGTGGTCTGACGGCGCCGAGGGGCGGCCCCCGACTCGGCCGGCCGGCAGCGTGGACGGACAGGGCGGTCGCGGCACGCGCGTGTGCCGCGACCGCCGGTGCTGCTCAGACCTCGGGCACCTGCTCGTCGTCCAGGGCGAACACCGCCCCGGTCAGCGCCTCCCGCTCGCAGTCGTTGCTGAAGGTGTGCCGGTAGTCGACCGCACGGCCGTTCCACCGCCCCTGCGCGCGGACCGTCACCGGCGCGTACACGAGCGGGCAGACGCGGTCGCCGTCGCCGGGCACGGCGTCGACGTCGCCGTCGGCCCGGGTCAGCGCGTCGCAGGCCTCCGCGGCCCGGGAGTGGCCCTGGGGCGGGTCGCACATCAGCAGGGTTCCGCGGGTGTCGCTGGAGCGGGCGTCGCCGCGGGTGACGGTGAGCTGGAGCCAGTTGCCGGGGAGGGCGTCCCGCGAGGCCGCGAGAGCCGGGGCGGCGCCCACGGCGAGGAGGAGGGCGGCCGCGGCCGGCAGGGCGCGCCGTACGGCTCTGGCCGAGCGGGACCGGGACCGTGGGGGGAAGTCGGAGAAGTACGTCATTCCCGGTGCATCGGCACGGGGGGCCGTGTCCCCCAGTCCGACTCACCCGAACGGGCCGGAGCGGGTCGGGCGGAAGCGCGGCCGGCCAGTTCGAACGCGGCGAGCACGACGCGCGTCTGGTACTCCGACTGGCGCGCGACGGGGATCCAGCGCGCCTCGCACCCGTCCCGCAGCTCGGCGCACCCCGCGTCGATGAGCGCGTCCAGCTCCGGCAGCGCGTCGCACGGATCGTGTCCGGCGCCGGTGACCAGCCGGTGCAGCAGGCCCGCCGTGCGCAGGACGATCCGCCGGCCCGCGATGCGCAGGGCGGTCAGGTGGGCGGTGCCGAGCGGCGGGAGGGGGCGGGCGGCGTCCGCGGTGTCGGGGTCCCAGGCGTCCGCGAGGCCGGGGCACAGCAGGAGGTGGTCGTCGACCGGGGCCAGCAGCCGGGCCGTGTCGGGGACGTCGAGGAGGTGGGGCCGGACCCGCACCCGGACCCGCCCCAGCAGCTCGGCGTCACGGCGCAGGGCCTGGCTCACTGCGCGCAGCGCGCCGTCCCGGTCGGCGGGCCGGGAGGCGTCCTGGACCGCGGCCACACCCCACATCGGCGCCTCGACGACCGCGGTGAGGGTGCCGTGCGGGCGCGGGTGGTGCCAGGTGGAGTCCACCGCGGCCCCGGTGACGGCGGCGGCCACCGAGCCCCCGCGCGGCGTCGGGATCCGGTACACCGCCGGTCCCAGCCGGGGCCAGTACAGGGTGTCGTAGGGTCCGAACTCGCGGGGGATGCCGAGGCGGGCCGCGGCACGGCCGACCCGCCGGGAGAGCCCGGGCAGGTCGCGGGTGAGCTCGACGAAGGCGCCGCCGACGTCCACGCCGTGCAGCGAGCACTGGAAGAACGGTTTCAGTTCGTCCTGCAGACGCAGGAGTGCGCGGGTCTCCGGCAGCGCCGCGGCGGCCGCTCCGCCGGGCAGCCATTCGGGCTGTTCCAGGAAGCCGGGCCGGAAGAAGTGCCTGAAGTAGCGGCCGAGGCGGTAGGGGCCGGCCAGCCAGCCCTCGTTGCGGCGCAGTCCGTCGGGGTCCAGACACAGCAGCAGGTTCCAGGTGGCGTCGGCGTCGGCGGTGAGCCGCGGGTCGGCCAGGACGCGTTCGGCCAGCCGCAGGACGGTGGCGCCGCCGACGGGCTCGTTGGCGTGCGGTCCGGCGACGACCAGGGCCTGACGGGTCCCTCGCCCCACGCGCAGCAGCCACAGGGGTGTGCCCGCGCGGGAGACCCCGACGCGGCGCAGCCGGACGTCCCCGGAGCTGCGCGCGGCGAGCGCGGCGGCGCGGGCCGCGAGTTCGTCCACGGTCGGGTAGCGGAGGAGCGGCACGGCACACCTCCACAAGGCGGCGCCGTCGGTTCACCAGGCGTGCACGGTGCAGGCACAGTGGGTCATGGACCCCGGGTACGTCAACACCGCGCGTATACACGGGACTTGGGGCGGACCCCGCACGAGATCCGGAGCAGGGCCCGCACGGGACTCGGGCAGGCTCCACGCCGGATCGTGCGGCGCCTGCGCCAGGCTCGGGCGGGGGGAGGCGGGCCGGACTCGGGCGGGGGGACCTGCCCCGCACCCGGGCGGAGGAACTGGGCCGGACTCGGGCGGGACTGGGGGCCTGGGCGGGTTCAGGTCACCGAGAGACGGAACGCCGTCCGGCCGAAGGCGACCTGGTCGCCCTCGCGGACCACCGCCGCGCCGATGACACGGCGTCCGTTGACGGTCGTCCCGTTGGTCGAGCCGAGGTCGCGCAGCACCCACATCCCGCCCTGGCGGCTCAGCTCGGCGTGCACCCGCGAGACGCTCTCATGGGTCAGCCGCAGGCCGCTCGCCGGGTCGCGGCCGATGCGCAGGGCCTGCTCGGTACCGGGATGCGGCAGCAGCAGCTTGGGCAGCCGCTCGGCCTGCCAGGCCCGGCGCAGCCGGACGGTGAAGCCCGAGACCGCCTCGACGCTGCCGAAGACCACGCGGGAGAGACGGCTCTCCCTGGGCAGGTCGGCGGTGAGGACGGCGAGCTCGTCCGAGCGACGGGCCGCGAGGGCCAGCTCCATGCGCCTGATGAACGTGTCGTGCGACAGACGCCCCATGGCGACGCCGTCACGCAGCACCTTCAGCGCCCGGTCGCGCTCCACGTCGGACAGCCGCGCGGGGTACGTGTTGAACTCGAAGGACGACGTCACGCTGGTGATTGTCGGTCAGCGAAACCCCGGGTGTCCAGAAGACGGGCAAACGGCGCCGCGCGCGCGTGGCGGCAATGGGAGTGTTCCCCAAGCGGTTCGATCTCCGGTGGAGCACGATGGACGACGACGACGCGCTCCGTCACGGTGAACAGACGGGTGAACAGACGAAGGGGAACCGTCCGTGCAGTTCGAGGTGTGGGCACCGCAGGCCGAACGTGTGACGCTCCAGTGCGAGGGCGTCACGCGCGCGATGGAACGCGATCCCGAGCGATCCGGATGGTGGACCGCCGAGGCGGAGGCCGGGGACGGCGCACGGTACGGCTTCGCGCTGGACGACGGCCCGCTCAGGCCCGATCCGCGCTCACGGCGCCAGCCGGACGGCCCCGAGGGACTCAGCGCGGTCGTCGACCAGGGCCGCCACACGTGGCGTGCGCGGTGGCCCGGACGTCCGCTGCCGGGGGCGGTCCTGTACGAGTTGCACGTGGGCACGTACACCCCTGAGGGCACCCTGGACGCGGCAGCCGGACGCCTCGACCACCTCGCCGAACTCGGCATCACCCACGTGGAGTTGATGCCCCTGTGCTCGTTCCCGGGCCGGCACGGCTGGGGATACGACGGGGTGTCGCCGTGGGCGGTGCACGAGCCGTACGGCGGTCCCGAGGCGCTGAAGCGTTTCGTCGACCGGGCCCACGAGCTCGGCCTGGGCGTGGTCCTGGACGTGGTGCACAACCATCTGGGCCCGTCCGGCAACTTCCTGCCGGAGTTCGGCCCGTACTTCACCGAGACGCACCACACGCCATGGGGGGCGGCCGTCAACCTGGACGCGCCCGGCTCGGACGAGGTGCGCGCCTACCTGCGCGACAGCGCGCTGGCCTGGCTGCGCGACTACCGGCTCGACGGACTGCGCCTGGACGCGGTGCACGCCCTCGCGGACACGCGCGCGTGCCACTTCCTGGAGGAGCTGTCGGCGGCCGTGGACGCCCTCGCCGCCGAGACCGGCCGGCCGCTGTTCCTGATCGCCGAGTCCGACCTGAACGACCCGCGGACGATCACCCCCCGCCGGGAGAACGGCCTGGGCCTGCACGCACAGTGGAACGACGACTTCCACCACGCCCTGCACACGGCGCTCACCGGCGAGTCCCAGGGCTACTACGCCGACTTCGCGCGCGACCCGTTCGCCGCGCTCGCCAAGACCCTCACCGGCGGCTTCTTCCACGACGGCGCGTACTCCGGTTTCCGGGGCCGCCGCCACGGACGTCCGCTGGACCGCGTCCGGATGCCGGCGCACCGGCTGCTGGGCTACACCCAGACCCACGACCAGGTGGGCAACCGCGCCCTCGGCGACCGCCTCTCGGCGTCCCTCTCCCCCGGCCTGCTGGCCTGCGCGGCCGCGCTCACGCTCACCGCGCCGTTCACGCCGATGCTGTTCATGGGCGAGGAGTGGGCCGCGGGCACGCCCTGGCAGTACTTCACCGACCACACCGACCCCGAGCTCGCCGAGGCCGTACGGCGGGGTCGGCGGCGGGAGTTCGCGGCGCACGGCTGGGCCGAGGAGGACGTGCCCGACCCGCAGGACCCGGCGACCCGTGAGCGCTCCTGCCTGGACTGGTCCGAGCCGCGACGCGAGCCGCACGCGCGCGTGCTGGCCTGGTACCGCGAGCTCATCGCGCTCCGGCACACGCAGGCCGACCTCACCGACCCCGACCTGGCCGACATCAAGGTGGCTTACGACGCGCAGGCCCGCTGGCTGGCCTTCCGGCGCGGCGACGTCCGGGTGGCCGTCAACCTCGGCGAGGAGCCTGCCGCGATCCCGCTCGGACCGCGTCCGGCCCGCGTGCTGGCCGCGTGGGACGCGGTGGACGCGCCGGGCGCGGACGGTCTGCTGCAACTGCCCGGCCAGTCGTGCGTGATCCTGGAGCAGGACTGAGCCCGTCGACCGCACGGCACGGCACGGCACGGCACGGCACGGCACGGGACGGCACGGCACGGGACGGGACGAGACGGCGCTCGACGAGACGGTACGGAACAGGATGGGGCGGGACGAGGCGTGAACGGCTGAGCGGCTGCGGCTGCGGCTCAGCGGGCATGCCCGGCGAGTGGCGCCGGGGGCGCCGGGGGCGCCGGGGGTGAGCCTGCGAGCAGCCGGCGGAAGACGGCAAGCAGGCGACGGGCGGCGGCCTGGCGGTCAGGCCGCCAGGCGCGCCCGGGGAGGGCCGGGCAGGGGCCGGCCCGTCGCGGTGGTCACGGTTCCTCGTCCGGTGCGCCCTCACCGTCCTCCGCGTCCTCGCGCAGTTCCGTCACCCGTTCCAGCAGGATGGCCTCCCAGGCCCGTCCCAGCCGGGTGCGCCACAAGGAGAGGGCCTCCTCTGGGTCGCGCCGGCCCGCGCCGCGGCCCGCGACGTGCTCCGCGAGGTGGACGACGGTGTCGCAGCGGGCGAGCCAAAGGCCGCGCAGACAGGGGCGGGCGCCGTAACCGGCGAGGGTCGCGGCCCGCACGGCGGCGCCGGAGCCCACGGCCAGGGCGAGGCCGGCGATGTCCTCCGCGGGATCCCCGGCGACCGCCTCGGTCCAGTCCAGGACGCCGCGGACCCGGCCGTCCGCGCTGACCACGAGGTGCTCGCCCCGCAGGGCGTGGTGGACGAGGACGGCCGTGGCGGGCTGGGCGGCCAGCTGCGCCGCGCCGGGCGGGGTGAGCTGGTGCAGACGGGCGGGGTCGAACTCGTCGGCCCGCGCCAGGCCCTCCGCCGCGGCCACCGCCATCCGGCGCAGCGCCTCCAGGGAACGCGGGGCGGTGCGCGGCACTCCGAGCGACTCGGCCGCGCGGAGCGGCACCTCGCGCAGCCCGCCCAGCAGTCCGGCGAGGTCGGCCTCTCCGACGGCCGACACGTCGTGCTCCTCGGCCGTGCCCCCGGGCAGCCTGGTGTCGAGGGTGTAGATCAGCCCGGGGGACCACTCGCCGTGCGCGACGCAGGCCGGCAGGGCCACCGGTACGTGCGGGCGGACGAGGTCGCGCAGCCGCAGTTCGCGCAGGCGACGCCGGCCGGCCTCACGGTCGGGAGCCAGATGCAGCACATGGCGGGCGCCGACCCACCAGGTGGTCTGCGGGCCGCCCTCCGCGACGGGCCGCACCTCCGGACCCGGGCCGCCCGGACCCTCCGGGCCGCCGGGAACGTCAGGGCCTCCGGGGCCGCCGGGGCCGCTCTCCTTGAGGAGCGCGCGGACCAGTCGTCGGACGGTGTCCGCGCTGGGTGTCGGTGCCTGGGTCATGATCGCGCCGTTGCCGTTCGGGTGGGTGCCGGGGACTCCTGGGTACGGGTCAGTCCACTATGACCAGTTCGCGAGTGGTGTCGTTGAGACGGCGGCCGCCGTCCTCGGTGACGGTGACGATGTCCTCGATGCGCACCCCGAAACGGCCGGGCAGGTAGACGCCGGGCTCGACCGAGAAGCACATCCCGGGCACGAGGGGCTGCTCCTCCCCCTCGATCATGTACGGCGGCTCGTGGGTCGTGACGCCGATGCCGTGACCGGTGCGGTGGATGAAGTACGGGCCGTAGCCGGCGTCGGCGATGACCGCGCGGGCCGCCCGGTCGATCTCCTGGCAGGCGACGCCGGGCCGCACCGCCCGGAAGCCCGCCTCCTGCGCCTCGCGGACGAGGTCGTGCACCCGGCGCTCCTCCTCGGTGGGTTCGCCGACATGGACGGTGCGGGAGGTGTCGGAGCCGTAGCCGTCCTTGAGGCCGCCGAAATCGAGGACGACCATGTCGCCGTGCTCGATGACGCGGTCGCCGACCTCGTGATGCGGGTTGGCGCCGTTGGGCCCGGAGGCGACGATGGTGAAGTCGACCTGGGAGTGGCCGAACCGGCGGAGCAGATCGGCGAGGTCGGCGCCGACCTCCGCCTCACGCCGTCCGGCGAAGGGGACCCGCCGGATCTCCTCGAACGCCCTGTCCGCGGCGGCGCCCGCGGCCGTCATCAGCTCCAGCTCGGCCGCGTCCTTGACGGCGCGCAGCATCGGCAGCACCTGCGTGAGTGAGGCGTAGGAGGCGGCGGGCAGGGCCTTCTGCAGGCTGAGCAGGTGCATCGCCCACGCGTTGTCGCTGATCCCGAAACGGCCGCCCGCGTCGAGCAGGGCGGCGGCGACGGCGTACGGGTCCTTGCCGTCGGTCCAGTCACGCAGGGTGAGGGCCGGGGCTCCGGTCGACTTGGCGGCGTCGGGCGCCTCCAGGGTGGGCACGACGAGGACGGGTTCGCGGTCGGCGGCGAGGACCAGCAGCGTGAGCCGTTCGGTGACGGCGGGGGGCGCGTACCCGGTGAGCCAGACGAGGTCGGGGCCCGGCGCCACGAGGAGGCCGGAGAGACCGGCCTCGGCGGCCTCGCGCGCGGCACGCTCCATGCGGGCCCGGTAGTCGTCGGCGGTGAAGGGCGCGGGGGCGGTGCCGGTCATCCGGGCCTCCCTGAAAGGACGTGGCGACTGAGGTGTGGAGGTCGCCCGGACGCGGTGACGCCGACCTGACGGCCACGGGCAGCATCCTGCCCGTCCGGCGAGGGTCCCGCGAGCCGATTGACGAGGTTGCGGCGCTCCATGGCGGGCGGCGGCGGCCCGGGCCGGCGGCCGCCGATGTCGTCACCCCGATGCCGGCCCTCCCTCACGCGACGGCGCGACGGGGCGAGCCCGGCGCCGGAACCCGCCGTCCCGACTGCTCGGCGCGATCGCCCCAGCCGGCCGGGGCGCCACTCCCTCCTCGTCCGTCGCCCGTCCTCTGCCGCCCTCGTCCATCGTCGTACGTGCTTCTCAGGTGACGACTCCTGGCACCACCGTCAACTGGCGGCAGCCGCGACCCCTATGACAGACCGTCAGTCGTACTGTCCTGCCCGGGCGCGTCGCGTCGACCGCCCGGGCCAGGTCCGTCGCCGAGCCGATCCTGACACCGTCGAACCGGAGCAGGACGTCGCCCCGGACGAGACCCGCGGTGAAACCGGGGCCGGGCACATGGACGGCGACGATCCTCGCGCCCGCCCTCTGCGCGTCCACGGCCTCCAGTCCCAGAGCGGCCCGGGCGGACCTCGGCGAGGCCCCGGACGGCGCGGACGTCGCGGACGTCGCGGAAGGGATGGACGGGACGGACGGGACGGACGGCGGAGACGGAAGGGCCGGGGCGCCAGGGCCCGTACGGCCCGAGCCGGCCGCCTCCTGCCCGGTCTGTGCGCCCCCTCCTCCCGCCTGCCGCTGCAGCTCGGCGAGTCTGCTCAATCCGATCACGGTCGTCCCGATGGCGCCCAGCCCCACGCCCGACAGCACCAGGGCGGCGCCGGCGAACAGGCCGAACAACAGGGTCGTCAGCCTGCCGCCACGACGGCGCGCGGCGTGCGGGCGCGGGACCCGGTCGCCCGGACCGGCGCAACCGCCGGACTCCTGACCCGGCATCGGCTTGGGACGCAACGCTGTCTGTTCCATGGATCGCCTCCGGCTGGTGCTCTACCCGGCGTACCGGCGCACCACGAGCCACGAACGAGTGAGACTGCCCCTGGCCCGGACGCACCGGCCATGCCGGGACGGCACAGAACCGATCCGATACGGCACCGAACCGATCCGGGACGACGCCGACCCGTCACGGGAAGGCACCGAACCGGCGCGGGAAGGCACGGGATCGGCGTGGGACGGGACGAGGGGGCCGTCCAGTCGCTCACACGCGCGGGGACAGCGCGTCGGTCAGCGCTCGCGCCGCACCCGAGAGCGCACCGGCGAACACAAGTTCGATCCGGTGCACCACCCGGGGCTCGACGACCGGAACGGCGACCGCGCCCGCGACGCCCGCGGCCACCGAGCGAGGCAGCAGAACCAGACCCTGGCCGACGGCGGCCAGGGAGGTCAGGACCCGGACATCGGCGCCCTCATAGCGCAGGGCCGGCCGAAAGCCGTGGCCGCCGTTGGCGGCGCGTAGCTGGGGCAGCGGCAGCCCCGCGTCCGGCGCGTCCACCCAGCGGGCGTCGGCGAGGTCGCCGAGGCGCAGGCCATCGCGCCCGGCCAGGGGGTGATCGACGGGCAGCAGCACGCTGACCGGCTCCTCGCCGACGCCGTACGTGGTCAGCGGCGCCACGTCGGGCAGCCGGAGCGGGTCGCTGGGCGCGGCCAGCCCGTCGACCAGCCCCAGGTCGGCCGTGCCCGCGGCGACCGCGGCCGGCACGCCGTCGCGGCCGAGCACGCGCAGCGTGAGGCCCGCGGACGGAAGCGCGGCGAGTGCCGCGGGGCCGAGGGCGGTCGGCGAAGCGGCCAGCGTCAGCCCGTGCGGGGGCGCGGCGGCGAGCCGGACGACGTCCGCGCGGGCCGCGTCCAGGCGCAGCAGCAGCGGGCCCGCGTGTTCGAGCAGCCGTTCGCCGGCCGCGGTCGGAGCGACGGGACGGCGGGTGAGCAGCGGCGCGCCGAGGTCCTGTTCGAGGGCCGCGATGTGCTGGGAGACGGCCGACTGGGTGTAGCCGAGCTCGCGGGCGGCCTCGGAGAACGAGGCGAGGCGGGCGACGGCGACGAAGGTGCGCAGCAGGTGCGGGTCCATGGACGCCAGGGTCCCAGAGCCGCATCAGATCTGCTTATCGAGGGTGCAGCATTCATCGTTGGACGTGAAGCGGGGGTGCGCCGAGGATGGGCGTCATGACCGACAACGCAGCGCAGATCGCGCGGATCGCCCTGGTCGGCGACCGCTCCCCGAACGTCGTCTCGCACACGCGCGTCCCGCTCCTGCTGGACGCTCTCGCCGCCCGGGACCGGCTGGTCCTGGACGCCTACTGGATCCCCACGCAGGAGGCGGAGGCCGACGGGGCGGTGCGCGGCTTCGACGCGGTGTGGGCGGTGCCGGGCAGCCCCTACCGCAGCGAGGCCGGTGCACTGTCGGCGATCCGCACGGCACGCGAGGAGGGCATCCCGTTCCTGGGCACCTGCGGCGGTTTCCAGCACGCGCTCCTGGAGTACGCCCGCAACGTCTGCGGGCTGACGCGCGCCGCGCACGCCGAGAACGACCCCGAGGCCGACGACCCGCTCATCGAGCCGATGGCCTGTTCCCTCGTGGGCCACGAGGGAACCGTCACGCTGGAACCGGGCTCGCTCGCATACTCCTTGATCGGCTCGGGACGCACGGTCGAGCGCTACTTCTGTGCGTACGGGCCGGCCCGTCACCTCGACATCCTGCGTACCCATGGGCTGCGCTTCACCGGCCACGACGAGGACGGCCGGCCCCGCCTCGCCGAACTGCCGGACCATCCCTTCTTCATGGCCTCCCTGTTCCAACCGGAGCTGTCCGGCGACGGCTCACGCCCGCATCCGATCGTCCGGGCGCTCGCACGGGCCGCGGTCGAGCACGCCGCCCGCAGGACGACGCGTCAGCCGGTCTAGAACGTCAGGAGAGCGACGGCGACGGGTCCGGGACGGACGCAGGACGCGGGACTGCGGGCGGAGACGGGACGGACGTCGTGTACGGGCCCGCGGCCGGACAAGGGACGGGCGACGGCTACGGCTACGGGACGGACGCCGGGTACGGGACGGACGCCGGGTACGGAACCGCGGCCGGGTACGGAACCGCGGCCGGATACGGCGGGTCCGGAAGGAAGCCATGCGTGCGGCGGGCCAGATAGCCGGACTTGTAGCGGTCGACCTCCCGGTGCCAGTGCAGGATGCCCGCCAGCCAGTTCTGCAGGTCGACGACGTAGTCCGCCATCGCCTCGCGGGCCTCGGGCGAGAGGTCGAAGTCGTCGTACAGGACGGGCAGTTCATGGGCGACCACATGCTCGAACTGCTGCATCCGCTGGGTCATCAGATCGTGGACGACGCCGAGCCCCGCCGGGTAGTCGCAGCCGAAGAAGTTCTGCACGACGAGAATCGCGTTGTGCATCTCCCCCTCGTACTCGATCTCCTTCTGGTACGAGAAGACGTCGTTGGTGAGGCACGCGTAGTCCACGGCCGCGTTCTCCATCGCGCGGACGACACCGCTGCGGTAGACCTCCGGCGGGATCGCGGGGCCCCGGCCCATCCGGCACATGCTCAGGGTGAGGTCGGAGCCGAAGGTGGCGCGGCGCATCTCCAGGTAGTCGACCGGGTCGGGGACACGGTTCTGGAGCTGGTTGGAGAGCTCCCACACCCAGCTCTCGGTCATCGCGTCGACCGCGTCGCGCAGGGTGCGGCGCTGGTCGGGTGTCATGAGGGCGGTGGTGCGCACCCACAGGTCGAGCAGGCCCCGCTCCATGGCGTTGACGGGGGCGACGAGCGCGGCCTCGCCGTCCACGGGCATGCAGGCCGACAGGCGGGCCGTGGTCAGACGGGCGGCCGCGAGGTCGCGACGGCCGCCGAAGACGAGCGGGTAGTAGTCATCGCCGTAGGTGCCCCAGGCGAGCCACTGCGCGCTGAGGTCGAGGGCCTCCGGGGTGGCGTCCGGGTCGAGGCCGGCCGAACACAGCGCGAGGTCGTAGGCGGCGAGCTTGTCCTCGTCCCAGACGCCCTCCTCCAGGATGCCCATCCGGTGCGACCACTCCTTCAGGCGCGGACGGCACGCCTCCAGGTGCGGGCTCAGCTCCACCTGGAAGGGCATGTGGAAGTCGGGCAGCCGCGACGGGCCGACCTTCTGGAACGGCACGTGCGCGTACGCGCGCAGGCGCTCTGCTGCGGCCGAGGCGAGCAGCGCCCCGACGTCGGCGGCGGAGGTCCCCGGGCCGGTCAGCTTCTGCCAGGGCGCGCCGACGGCCACGCCCCGGTTCATGTAGCGGCTGGAGCGCATGTGCCACTCGTGGCCGCCGGACTGCCAGTCCTGCAGGCCCTTGGCGTAGGCGGCGACGGCGGCCACCTCGTCGGGCCTGAGCCCCTTCTCCAGGGCCACCGCGGGCACTTCGGTGAACGCCGTGTGCTCGAACTGGTGGAGGCGGGAGGTGAGGATGTCGTTGACGGTGTCGGCGGCCTCCTGGGTGGTGCAGCCGAAGAACCTCTCCAGGACGAGCACACCGTTGCTGTTCTCGCCCTCGTCCTCGACCTCGCGCTGGTAGGAGAACAGGTCGTTGCGCAGGTGCACGGCGTCGGAGAACGTCTCCATCAGCACCCTGAGCGGCCTCGACCCGGCCACCGCGGCCGGGACCTCGGCCGCCGCATACTCCACCAGCCCCGCCGACCAGGGCGCGCCGCCCACCTTGCGCCGCATCTCGATGTACTCGACGGGGTTGGCGATCCGCCCCTCGTCGATGTTGGACAGCTCCCACATCGACTCGTTGAGCAGATGCTCCGTCGCCACGGCGAAACGACGCCGCCAGTCCTCCGACATGGCCGGCACCGTGCGCGTCCACAGGTCCTTCAGGCCCGCTTCCACCGGGTTGCACGGCTCCGGCACGGGCGTCGCCAGGTCCAGCGGCATGAAGAGCGGCAACCGGTCCAGGTGGGCCTTGCCGGCGGCGCGGTCCGGGGTGCGCTTGAACATGTCGAGAAAATGGTCGTCGAAGAAGAACACCCACACGTACCAGTCGGTGATCAGCGACAGTGCGGGGCCGTCGCAGTCGGGGTGGGTATAGGCGCAGAGCAGGCCGTAGTCATGGGCCTCCAGGTCGGACTGCTCCCAGACCCCGGACCCCTCCAGCATGCCCATGTCCCGCGCCCACCGGGTGGAATGGGCCCGCGCCTGCTCGACGTGCGGGTTCAGCCGCGCGGGATGCGGCATGTAGAACTGCGGGAGTTCGAACGGTTGCGTCATGGCCGGGCCCTACCCGGGGGTTCTCACCGCCATCCACAGGGCGGCACATGATCACACCATCGCGTGAATCGGACGGAAAGCGGTGAACGGTACGGCAGTCGGCATGCGCGTCGACACACGGACAGATCCCCGGAAGTCGCGGGGAGGCGGAGGAGCCGGGAGACGGGGAGGCGGAGGAGACGCGAGACAGGGAAGGCGGGGAGACGGGGAGGGCTGGGACGAGCAGGCAGGCGGTTGCGGTTGCGGTTGCGGGGTCATTCCCGCATTTGGATCAGCGCATGCGTCCCGCCGGTCCGCCAGCGTTGTCCTTCGGCGGCGACCAACGCGGCCTCCGTGGCGGCGTCGAGCCCGGTGATCACATCGGACTTCAGGGTGCGCAGCGCCACGACCGGACCGGGGAAGTGGGCGGCGACATCGGCGAAGGGGGTGGTCGGGGCCCACCTGCTGTCGCCCACCAGGCGGCGGTAGTTGAGGTCCCCCTTCACGATCGTCAAGGCAGCCCCCGCGAACTCGGCCCGCAGGTCGTCCGGCATCCGCGAGTACGGCAGGGGTGCGGCGGAGAACGGATGGGCGCGCACCGTCAGGGCACCGTCCGCCATGGCCGCCCAGAGACGTCGGCCGTGATCGGCGGCCGCGCCTCCCGCGCTCGTCAGTTTCCGCAACGCGTCGACGACGTCTGCCGTCGTCGCGTCGGAGACGTAGTACGGGTACGGCTTTACGTGCAGGACGACCCGGTCGCAATGCCCGCGGTCCAGGAGATGGGCCACCAGGAGGAGATCAGGGACCAGTTCGCGGCCGGCATTGTCGGCGACCAGGCACAGGGTCGTGCCCGCGCCCACCTCCTCACCCGCGCCCTCACCCGTGCTGCCGTCCCCGCCCCGGGTCTGATCGCCGTCCTGACACCGACCACCGTCCCGGTCCCGGGCCGCCTTCGCCCGCGCATGCGTTCGCGTGTGTTTTTGCGTGACCGCCAGCAGGGACCACAGCGCCTCGCTGTCGTCGGCGACCAGCCCCGGCACGGCGGCCCGCCCCTCGGCCGCGCCGTCCGACAACCGGAAGCCCAGGTCCGCCCGGTTGCCCCAGAGGGAGCCGTGCAGAAGGGCCCGGCCCCGCTCCTCGACCGGCCGGTCCGCGAGGGAGTCGAGGGCGGTCAGTTCCTCGTCGGTCTCGACCGCGTCGAGTTCGGCGAGCTTGAACGGCCGGAAGGGGTCGATGCCCGCCCACGGCCCCGGGCCGAAGTACCCGACCGCATCGAGGAGCCGACGGTAGAAGTAGCTTTCCGACCACAGCCAGGGCACGTCGAACCAGGAACGGCCGACGTAGCCGTCGAGTCCCCAGTCCCGCCAACGGTCCCGGTCATGCGCGTCCTGGGGCAGCGGTTCGATGACGCCCTCGGCGCAGGAGTCCGCCAACGCGTCCAGCGCACGATGGGCGTCGGGCCCGTAGGGAAAGGCGTCCCGCACCTGTCGGATGATCGCCGGATGCCGCTCGGCCAGCACGCTGCGGGGAAACGAGCCGGGTTCGTTGCCGAGGATCACGGGCAGTGCGGGGGTACGACTCATGCGGCTCACGGTATCGCGGGGGCGCGGTGAGAGTGCTCCTCATGATCAGCGGGAGCGGCCGGACGGGGTGACCGGCGGAGCCGGAAGAGCGGACGCCTCCGGGTCGCTCCCGCCGATCGGACCGCTCCCGCCAATCGGACCACTCCCACCGATCGGACCGGCAGCCCGGGCCCCAGCCGGCAACGGGGAGGCTGGGTCGGCAAATGGGGAGGCTGGGTCGGCAATGGGGCGGCTGGGTCGGCAAAGTGGCGCCCCTGTGGGCAATGCGGCGGCCGTCAGCGATGCAGCGGCCGAGCCAGCTGTCGACCGCGCCGTCCCTCCGGCCGAGCGGCCGTCCGGCCGCCGCGACGCATGCTCGACCTCCCCCGGCCCGACCTTCGCTTCCCTGCCCTGCCCTGCCTTGCCCTGCCCTGCCCTGCCCTGCCCTGCCCGACATTCCGTGCACTCCGTTCGGGGTCACGGCCGCCCATCCACGTCTTCGAGGGCCGACGCACGCGTCGGCCCTCGAAGGCGAACGAGCCCTGCTGCGACGGCTCTCAGACCGCCGCCATGATCTCCCGTTCCAGTCGTGTGACGAGGGTCAGATAGCGCGGGCGACGCGGCACCGGCACCAGCCCTCGGATGAGGACATACCACATCTCGGACATCCGACGGGGCAGCCGACCGGCGGGTTCGCGGGAGCGGCCGACGACACGGGTCCCGACGAAGAAGCACACCAGGGAGTGGGCCACTGCGTCGACGTCGACGTCCTGGTGGATGTCGGACTCCTTCACCGCGCCGCCGAGCCGCCGGGAGATCAGGTCCAGCAACTCCGCGAACGGGTGCGGCAGGGGTGGTCGAACCGCCACTCCCCCGGTGGCGAGCCGCAGGCCGGCCCGGGCGATCGGCCCCTCGACCGACAGCCTGGTCAGACCGAACGTCAGTCGCATCACGGCTTCGAGGGACGTGTAGCCACGGTCGTCGATCTCGCCGGCGACCCGGCGGGCGGCCTGGGACTGCAGCTCCATGATGGCGTGGGCGAGGTCCTCCTTCGCCGCGAAGTGGAAGTACAGGGCGCCCTTGGTGACATGGGCGTGCGCGACGATGTCACTGAGACTTGTCGACTCGTAACCGCGCCGGTCGAACAGGTCGGCGGCGGCCGTGATGATCGTCGTGCGGGTCTGTTCGGCGCGTAACTGCCTCGCCATCGGCTGATACTCTCCCGGGCCGGTAAAGAACGGGTCATGCCGTTTTTTCTTACCCCACGTAGACCATAGCTCACCGTGCGGCAGTGGCGACCAGGTCGCGGAGATCGCCGACTCCTATGACGATCACCGGACTTGCCCGCAGACGACGGCTCTCTCAAGAAACCGCCTCCAACAGAAAACGTACCAGTGGCACAGTCCGAACGACTATCGAAAGAGACGGGATGCGCGGTTTCTGGAGCTGATTCCGGAGGGAGCGGTTCTGCGGCGAGGTGATGACACGTGTAACTCGCGCCGAGAACAGCCCATGTCACGCCACGGACCATCTGTTCCCGGTCGCTTCGGGAGCCGTTCGAGGAGTCCGTTACGAGGCCGACTACAGCAAGGAGCGTGGCAACAGTCACGACAACGGTTGCGGCAAGGAACACGGCAACGGTCACGGCAAGGGTTGCGGCAAGGAGCACGGCAACAGTCGCGACAGCCGTTCCAGCGCCAAGCGCTGCAACAGTCACGACAACGGTTACAGCAACAAGCGCAGCAACGGCCCCCACAACGGTTTACAGCAACAAGCACGGCAACAGTCGCGAGAGCAGTTACAGCAACAAGCGTGGAAGCGATTGCGGAAGCGAGCGCGGCGACGGTTGCGACAGCGGTTTCGGAGTCTTGCGCAGACACACGTGAGGCGGGCCGGTCGGTGTCCATCCACACCGGCCGGCCCGCCCGTTCATCGTGACGCGCCACTGCAACAGTCCGCTCAGAGGCCGGAAAGGCGTTCAGAAACGTCGGCCGGCGGGTCGGTCAGAGCGTCGGTCAGAAGGTCAGCTTCCAGCCGTTGAGCCTTCCCGTGTCCTGCGCGGCGGTGTCCTGCACGCGCAGTTTCCAGGTGCCGTTGGCGGTCTCGGCGGAGGCGTCGACCGAGTAGGTGGTGTTGACGTCGTCCGCGGAGTCCGAGCTGCTCGCCGCCTTCAGGCGGTAGGCGGTCCCGTCGGGCGCGACGAGGTCGACGACGAGGTCGCCGCGGTAGGTGTGGGTGATGTCGACGCCGACCTTGAGGGTGGCCGGGGCGTTGCCGGTACGACCGGTGACGGTGATCGGGGATTCGACGGCGGACCCGTTGTCCGGGATCGCGACGCTGGTGGTGCTGGAGTAGGTGGCGCCCCCGGTCGAGCCCCCGGAGCCGCCGGAGCCGCTCACCGCCTGCACGGTCCTGGCCGCGTCCGCGAGACCCGCGCCGCAACCGCCGGAGCAGGCGCCAGGCAGCGGACGGGCGTTGCTCTTGATGGCCGCCTCGATCTGCGCCGGGGTCAGCGAGGGATTCGCCGACTTCATCAGCGCGACCAGGCCGGCGATGTGCGGGGTGGCCATGCTGGTGCCCTGGTAGTAGGCGTAGGACTCGCTCGACGGCGTCTTGGCGCCCGAGTTCAGCGTGGACAGGATGCCGTTGGCGGTGCCGGTGCTCGTCTGGCCGCCGGGTGCCGAGATGTCCACCAGGGAACCGTAGTTGGAGTAGGACGCCTTGGCCCCGGTGCGGCTGGTGGCCCCGACCGAGATGACGTTGTTGCAGTTGCCCGGCGAGTGGTTCGCGACGTTGTCGTTGTCGTTGCCGGCGGCCACGACGACGGTCGTGCCGCGGTTCACGGCGGCCGTGATCGCGCTCTGCGTCGCCGAGGTGCACGCCCCGTCGCCGCCCAGGCTCATGTTGATGACCTTGGCGACGTTGGAGTTGGCGGGAACACCGGAAACCGTTCCACCGGATGCCCAGGTGATGGCGTCGATGATGTCGGAGTCGTATCCGCCGCACTTGCCGAGCACACGGAGCGGAGAGATCTTCGCGCCGTACGCGATGCCGGCGACGCCCTTGCCGTTGTTCGTGACGGCGGCGATGGTGCCGGCGACATGGGTACCGTGCCAGGAGGAGTCGCTGGCCGGGATGCCGGAACCGCACTCATTGGCTGCGTAGTAGTCGCCCGGGTCGGCCGGGTTGCCGTCGCGGCCGTCGCCGTCGACGGAGGCCGCCGTGTCGGCGATGAAGTCGTAGCCGGCGACGATGTTCGCGGCCAGGTCGGAGTGCGTTACGTAACCGGTGTCGATCACCGCGACGGTGACGCCTGCGCCGGTCGAAGTGGCCCAGGCGCCGGGAACGTTCATGCCCGCGGTGGACTCGAAGAGGTCCCACTGCTTGGCGTACTCGGTGTCGTTCGGGTCGGCCTTCGGCTTGTTCAGCCGGTCCGGGACCACGTAGGCGACCTGTGGATCGGCCCGGTACTGCTCGACCACGTCGGCGACGTCCGCCCGAGTGAGGTCGTCGCCCAGGCCGACCAGGGCTGCGCCGGTGCCGAGGCGGCGCTGGAAGTCGACGTCCTCGCCGGCCTCCTTGCCCTTGGCGGCGGCGTCCGCCTCGGCGGCGGGGTTCGAAGTGGCCTCGGCGGCACCGGTCTTGTAGCCGACGATGAGACGCTCTGCCGGGGCGCCGGGCGCGGCCTCGGTCTGGGCGGTGGGGACGGCGGAATCCTGGGAAGCGGTTTCCCGGGCGGCGGCCGAGGCGGTCGAGGCGGCGGTGAGGAGGGCAGCGGAGACCGCTGCGACGGATATCAGCTTCCGTCTCAGGGCGGGCGAGGTGCGCAAGGGCGTGCCTTTCGTGGCCGGCTCCGGACAGGGCGGAGCGGCGGTCGATTCGCTTCGGCGTCGAAGCGGCGGGGGGTGCAACGAAGCGGCGGGGGTGCTCGACGAGCAGCGCGGCGGGCCGGCCATGCGCGGGGGGCCGAACCGGTCGGGGTTACCTGTGGGTCGGCTGTGCAGGAACGATAGGCAAAGGATCAGTCATACGGATACGGGGGAAACCCTCGATCCGGCCGGAAACCCACCCTCGACGATCGCGATCGGTCGCCGAACGACGCGACGGCCCGTACACGGGCGCTGCCGCCGACCCCGAGCCGCCTGCTGTGCAGACGCCCGCCTGTGCAGTCGCCCACCGTGCCGTCGCCCACCGTGCAGTCGCCCGCCGAGGGTTGCGGTCGGCTCGGTGTTCATGGGCACAAGGCGACACGATGAACGCGCCGAACCGGATTCCCGTACTCACGGCAGACCGTTCCCGCGCCGGCCGAGGAGACGTCCCCGATGCCCCGCACGACCGCACACCGAACCGCAGCCTTCGCGGCCACCGCCGTGGGGCCCCTTCTGCTGGGCCTGTGGGCCGCGGGACCGGCCCAGGCGCACGGCGCCCCGACGGATCCGGTCAGCCGGGTGTACGCCTGCTCCCCCGAGGGCGCCGCCGCCCGGACGGCGGCCTGCCGGGCTGCCGTCGACGCTAACGGTTCCACCTTCGCGGCCTGGGACAACCTGCGGGTGGCGAACGTGAACGGTCGTGACCGGCAGACCGTCCCGGACGGGCATCTGTGCAGCGGAGGGCTGGACGCCTACAAGGGGCTCGACCTCGCCCGCACCGACTGGCCGTCGACCAGGTTGTCCCCGGGCGGGACCCTGCGCATGACGTACGCCTCGACGATCGCGCACACCGGCACGTTCAAGCTGTATCTCTCGAAGCCCGGGTACGACTCGTCGAAACCGCTTACCTGGTCCGATCTGCCGGAGCGGCCGTTCGCCGAGGTCAAGGACCCGGAGTTGAAGAACGGCGCCTACCGCTTCACGGCGAAGCTGCCCTCGGACCGGACGGGACGGCAGATGCTGTACACCGTCTGGCAGAACAGCAGCACGCCAGACACCTATTACTCGTGTTCGGACGTGGTTTTCTCGACATCGGTCTCGCACAGCGAGCCGGGAAACAGGCCGGCGAGCCCGCCGGTGAGCAAAGCGCCGGTTTCGACCACTGCGGCGAGTGCGGGGAGCGCGGGGAGCGGAACGCCGTCGTCGGCGTCCGGCAGCCCGTCGGCGTCGGCGTCCTCGGGCCCCACCTCGGCGCAGGCCGTCGCGGCCGCTCCCAGGAGCACTCCGGTGGCGTCCGAGACCACGGGCAGCACCGGGCCGTCGGCGCCGATGCTGGCCGGTGGCGCCGCAGCGGTGCTGGCGCTCACCGGCGGAACCACCCTGGCCGTGCGGCTGCGCCGGCGCTGAGCGTCGGGTGAGCAAAACGGCGGCATACGGAACTCCGGGTGCGCGGAGGTCAGTTGTCCGCACACCCGGATGTCGTGTCCGTGCACGGCCGGCCGCACCTGGGCCGGCCGCGCACGGATCAGCCGCGCTGAGCGGTGATCAGTTGACGTTGACTGCCGCGCCCGCGTCGGTCACCGGGGCGTACTTCGCGGTGAAGTAGCCGTTGGCGAAGCAGAGCGACGAGCCGGACGTCTTGGTGAAGTGCTGGCTGGTGAAGGTGATGCTGTTGTCCGCGTTGCTCGCGACGCCGGTCAGGCTCGGGGCCTGGTAGACGCAGTTGATGCTGCCGAGCAGGGTGCGCAGCACGACCGTGGTCTGGACGGTGGAGCCGGCCGCCGCGGTCACGGTCACGGAGCCGTCCGACCCCACGCTGGTGGTGTAGGGCAGGTTGTTGACCGTGACGCTGGTGACGCCGAGCACGCCGAGCACGTTGGCCGTGCAGCTGCCGAAGGAGTGCGCGGTGAGCGACTCCGTGGCGGTGCCGGGCGCGGTCGGGTTGTCGGTGACGGTGGCGCTGAAGGCGGACGAGGCACAGGAGACACCGCTGGTGCCGGTCGCGCTGGAGTACAGCGTGGCGGTGGTGCCGCTGGCCAGGGACGCGTTGAGGACGTCACCGACGGCGACGTCGCCGTTGGCGGTCGTCAGGACCGCGCCGGCAGCGGAGGCCGGGGTGACGGCGGCGAGAGACAGGGCGGCGACAGTACCGGCAAGGGCGAGGAGGGAGCGGGAGCGGGTGCGCATGAGGGTGCCTCTTTCTCAAGGGGGGGGTGTTTCAGGGGAGTTGGTCGGTACGAGGGGAACCGGCGCGTTGCATGGGAGCAACATGGGGGGACGCGTTCGGCGTCCACCGCTGCCGGCCCGTGACGCCTTCTCCGTACGTGACGGACCGACAACGGCAGGCGACCGGTGACCGGCCGGAGGCACTGGTGAGTGCTCCGGCCGGGCCGGGCGGAAAGGGCGACCGGACGGGGCCACAGGGGGAAGCGGCCTTGCCGGCGCCGTGAAGGGATCGAGCCCGGACTGAGGGCCCGTGCTGGCTGAAAAATGTCCGGGAGCGCGGAGCTTGTCGCCGCGCTGCGGATCCGGCGCCACGGATCCGGGCTGGGCCAGGGAGAGTTGTAGACCTGTTGTTCAGTCAACGTCAAGTGCCAGCAAGGAACTTGATGGAATCACAGATATATGCGCGCAGGTCGGCCGACACCACGATCTGCGGATGGCACATAATGAACACTCTTTTTCCACATCTCCCTTGACCGCATGGTGTAACCATCGGTAACTTCCTCGACGGCTACTGCTGCGTAACGTGAAAGCCCTTGCGGCTTCCGGGAGTCACAAGGAGACGTGCGCGGCAGCCGCTGTCCGCGCCAGGGCAACGTGCCGCTGAAGCCCAACCCGCATGACTTAGCGCATGGGAGCAGACATGGCCTCGTCCCCGGACGTCACGTCGTCCGCCGACAACACCCCCGAGAACCCCGAAAGCGGTTCCACAGAGAGACGCGGCCGAGTCCGGCTGCGCCGGGCCGCCGTCATGGCGGTGCCCGCCACCTTCGTCGCCGCGGGGCTCGCGGTCCTCACCGCGCAGGGCGCGCTGGGTGTCCAGTTCGCGATCTCCGGCATGCCGTTCGTCGTCACCGCCGACCGGCTCGACGGTGAAGGCTTCGCGCAGTTCGGCGGCCTGGACAACATGATCGAGAACAGCCCCAACCAGGGCGACACCGGCGGCCAGGTCCTGGTCGTCACCTCGGTCGTGAAGAACGGCAAGATCACCAATATGTGTCAGAGCGTCGACCTCGGCGGCATCCAGCTCGTCCTCAAGGCCGGCGGCGGGAACACCCCCGTGAGCGTGAAGAACCTGGCCATCGACTCCGACCAGATCACCGGCGACGCCGAGTTCAACAACATCGAGATCGGGCGCGACGCCAGCACCTTCGACAAGGTCCCGATCCAGGGCCCCGCGGGCGTCTACGGCCAGCAGGCCGACACCGTCGTCATCAAGAACCTGTACCAGCACAACTACGCGGCCACCGCTGCCGTCTTCAAGCTCCCCGGCCTGAAGATGAGCTTCTCCAGCGAGGGCTGCAAGTAATGACCTTCACCCAGTGGCGGGAACGCTTCCACGGGTGGAGAGGCCAACGGCCCTTCGCCGGTGGCTTGCTGCTCGTCCTGGGCGGCGCCGAGATCCTGGTGACCATGAAGGCACCGCTTCCGGTCATCCTGCACGTGGGCATGCAAGGGCTGGCGGGTTACCTCCTGCCGACCCTGATGCTGCTCTGCGGTCTGCTGATCCTGTTCAACCCGACCCAGCGGCTGTTCTACTCGATCATCGCGATCATGCTCTCCCTGGGCACCTGGCTCACCTCCAACATCGGCGGCTTCGTCATCGGCCTCCTGATGGGCGCCGTGGGCAGTTGCCTGACCTTCGGTTGGGTTCCCGACCAGGAACCGCGCCAGAGCCGGCGTGAGCGGCGCGAGGAGAAGCAGACGGAACACAAGGTCCAGACGGTCCACAAGGGCGGCCACCTGCCCGAGGCGGGCAAGCCCGCCTGAGCCGGGTCTCGAAATCCGCTCCCAGGGTTTCGAAGCCGCTTACGTAACGCACTGGACCGGAACGGGCCTCGCAACCCGCACCCCGCACGGCGCCGCCCGGACCGGACGGCACCTCACAGGACCGGCAGGACCGGGCGGCTCCGCAGCGGGACCAACAGGAGCGGCGCGGCCGGGCGGATCCAGCACCGAGCGGGCCGCAGTGGAGCGCAGCGGAGCGGAAGAAGCGCGGCAGGAAACAGGTGCAGTAACAATCCGACTCGCGGCCGTGGTGTACGGCCGCACGTCAGCTCACCGGCGGGGCCGGGCGACCTGCGCACAGCAGGCCGTCTCCGGCCCCGCCGGTCTTGTGCTCCCGGGTCGCCTACGGCCCTTGCCGCACGCCCGGCCACCCCCTCACGACGTCCGCCGAGCACTCGCCGCCGCATCATCGCCGCACCGCGCGGGGAGGTCTCGATCCGCAGGGCAGTCGGCCGTGGAGCGCGCCCCGTCGTGGAGGCGGTCGGTCGTGAAGGCGTATACGTGGGGGGCGCGTGCGTCGGGGCGTGCGCGTGGGACGCGGGACGGACTATTGACGATCAGTCAATCCACCTGGGCTTTTGCCGTGCTGGTCTGTACCGCAGGCGTACTGGATCACAATGCGGCACCGGCGACTCACCCCCGGTGGTTGTTCACTTGACTACCAGCGGTCACACACGGTTGGCTCCGAGCCAACGAATGTCTCCCGCCGGTGCCCACCCCCTCGCATCGGTGCCGCTCGCCCCGTCCCTCTGCTCTGCCGCACAGCGAGGTGCAGCCCCCCATGAACACTCCCCTCCCCGTTCCCCGATCGTCCGCAATCCCGAGATCGCTGCGCCTCGTCGGCCTGGCCGCGGCGTGCTGCCTCCTGCTCGCCGGGTGCTCCGGCGCCGGCTCCGCCTCGGCCACGGACAAGGCCGGTGGTTCGACCGACCGCATCAAGATCGCCCTGATCACCCACGGCGCCAAGGACGACGCCTTCTGGGAACTGGTGCGCAAGGGCGCCGAGGCGGCGGCCGCCAAGGACGGCGTCGATCTGACCTATGCAAGCGACTCCGACGGCGCGGGACAGGCCGAGCTGGTGCGGGACGCGATTCGCGACAAGGTCGACGGCATCGCGGTGACCCTGGCCAAACCGCAGGCCATGAGAGCTCCCGTGGCCGCGGCCAAGGCGGCCGGAATACCCGTGGTCGGTCTCAACTCCGGTATCGACGCATGGCGTTCGGCCGGACTCCTTGAGTACTTCGGCCAGGACGAGAGCGTCGCGGGCCGCGCCGTCGGCAACAAACTCGACGGATTGGAGGTCCGGCACGCCCTGTGCGTCATCCACGAGCGGGGCAACGTCGCCCTGGAGGCGCGATGCGCCGGCGTGAAGAAGACGTTCACCGGCGAGACGGACATGCTCTACGTCGACGGAACGAACATGGACGCGATGACCGCCGCCGTGACGACCCGTCTGCGGCAGGACCCGGACATCGACGAAGTCATCACCAACGGAGCCCAGTTCGCACTCGCGGCCGTGAAGGCGGCCGACGATGCGGGCAGCAAGACCAAAATCGCCACCTTCGACCTCAGCAAGGACCTGGTCGCGGCCGTCCGCGACGGCCGAGTGCAATTCGCCGTCGACCAACAGCCCTACCTGCAGGGGTATCTGGCTGTGGACGGTCTGTGGCTCCACCGGACCAACGGCAACGTCAGCGGCGGCGGCGTGGCCCCCGTGCTGACCGGCCCTGCCTTCGTCACCCGGGCCAACGTCGCGCAGGTCGCCCGCCTCGCCGCTGCGGGAACCCGCTGACCAGGCGGTTCTCCCACTCCTTCGTTCTCCTCCCCCCGCTGATCGCTCCTAGGACGGCCATGTCTCCACGGTCAGGCGCCAGGCGCCGCCGTCTCGGCTCCATACGTCTCTCCCTGATCCTGCTGGCGCTGGTGCCCGGCATCACCCTCACCGCCATGTGGGGTGTGACGACGACCCAGATGTTCACCGAGGGGCTTCGGCTGCGCGCGCAGACGGAACTGAGCCGGTCCACCGGCGCCATGGGCACCGAGGCGACGCTCGCGCTGCAGCAGGAGCGCAGTCTGTCGGCCGTGTGGCTGGCTTCCGGGCCCGGCGGATCCCGGGCCGCGCTGGAGGCCCAGCGCAAGAAGACGGACGAAGCGGTCGCCAAGCTGGTCTCCCGGGCGGACGCCATCCAGAAGGCGCCCACCCGGGTCCGCGACCGGCTTTACTCCGTCGTCGCCTCCGTCAGCAGCCTGGAGTACTACCGTGGTCAGGTGGACGACCCCGTCGACATCACCGCCGCGCAGGCTCTGGACCAGTACACGTCCATCATCGACGACCAGATCCATGCCTTTCAGGAGCTGTCGCAGGTCGACGACGGCGACCTCACCTCACAGGCCGGACCGCTCGTGGCACTGGAGCACGCGGCCGAGCTGGTCTCCGAGGAGGACCTGCAGCTCACCCTGGCCGGGCCCAAGGGCCGGATGGACGAGAAGACCTGGGCGCAGTTCGCGCAGCTGGTGAACAGCCGCCGCTGGCTGGTGCAGGACCAGATCGTCCCCTCACTCACCGGTGACGCGAAAGCGGCGACCGAGGAGATCCTGACGAGCTACCAGTGGCAGACCCTGGAGGCCGTCGAGGACAAGGTGCTCGCCGCTCGCGCGAAACAGAGCGAAAACGGTGACATCGCGTTGCCGGACGTGCAGAAGGCCTGGCGCGCCGCGCTCATCGAAGTCTCCGACCAGTACTCGAAGCTGATCCGGCAGCAGACCGCGACCCTGCTGCAGCACAGCGCCGACGACTCCCGAGGACTGCTGATCAAGGCTGCCTCACTGAGCGCCGGCGGTCTCCTCGCCCTGCTGGTGTGCATAGGCATGTCGTGGCGGATCACCCGCTCCCTGTCGCGGCGGCTGCACGGGCTGCGGATGGCCACGCTGAGCCTGGCACACGAGCGGCTTCCGGACGTGGTGGCCCGGCTGGACCGGGGAGAGACCGTCGACGTGGACGCGGAGACCCCGCCGCTGGACTACGGCAGCGACGAACTCGGCCAAGTGGCGCAGGCGTTCAACACCGCGCAGCGCACCGCCGTGCTCACCGCGGTGGAACTCGCCGACACCCGGCGCGGTTTCCAGAAGGTCATCCTGGGCATCGCCCGGCAGAGCCAGAATCTGGTCAACCTCCAGCTCAGCAAGCTCGATGCGCTGGAGCGTCAGCACCAGGACCCCGACGTCCTGAACGGGCTGTACGAACTCGACTCCACGGCCAGCCAGTTGCGCCGCTACGAGGAAAATCTCGTCATCATCAGCGGCGGTCGGCCCGGACGCAGCTGGGCCGAGCCGGTGGCACTGGTCGACATTCTGCGCAGTGCCGTCGGAGAAGTCGCCGAGTACCGGCGGGTGGAGGTGCACACCGAGGAGGAGGCGTCCATCGCGCCGCCCGCCGTGGCGGACGTCATCCATCTGCTGGCCGAGCTCATCGACAACGCGACCTCCTATTCGCCCGCGCCGTCACCGGTCGGGGTCCGGGCCACGCTGGTGGCCAAGGGACTGGCGATCGAGGTGGAGGACCGCGGGCTCGGGATGCCCGAGGACGACTACGCGTCGTTCAACGAACAGTTGGCCGTCCCTCCGCAGTTCGACGTGGTGGCGCTCGCCGACGACCTGCGGCTGGGCATGTTCGTGGTGGCCCGGCTCGCGACCCGGCACGGCATCGCCGTGACCCTGCGCTCCTCGCCGTACGGCGGCACCACCGCGATCGTGCTGGTCCCGCACGACATCGTGGTCCTTGACGCGTCCGGCGACGGCGACCGGACCTCGGCGGACGTCCAGCCCGACGGCCCGACCACTGCAAGGGTTCCGAGCCCGGAGACAGGCCTCGCGTCCCGGGGACGGGGACCGTCGGACCCGCCGCTGGACGCTGACGCGGACCGCACGGCGCGGGAGCCTGCCGTCATGGCGCAGGGGAGCTCCACGGTGACGCGGGCTGCGACGCTCGCCGGCGAGGGACCGGAAGGGACCGGTCCCGAGCAGGGCCAAGACCGTGCGCAGAAACGGGCGCAGAAACAGAAGCAGAAGCAAGCGCGGAAGCAAGCACAGAAACAAGACGAGGCTCAGGAGCAGGCTCAGACCCGAGAGCAGACTCAAAACCTGGAGCAGACCGCGGGGCAGGGGCAGACCCAGGGGCAGGGGCAGACCCAGGCCCAAAAGCAGGCTCAGGCGCACAGCGGGTCCGGGCACGAGCGGGATCTGCCGTCCCTTCCCGTACGGGGCTCCTCGGGTGCGACGGTCAGATCGCGCCCGTCCGGGGTGGGTGGCTCCGAACGCGCCTCATCGGCCGCCGCAGGCGGGACGTCCGCAGTCATGCATGCGAAACCGACTTCGGGCACGGCGGACACGACTGACGAGGCGGGCGGAACGGTCGGGACAGGCGGGACAGGCGGGACGGACCCGAAGGACGGGGCCGACGGAGCCGGCATTCCGGTAGGTGCCGTCGACCGGACACGGGAGCGTTCGGCGGTCCCAGCCCCGGTCCCGGTCCCAGCCACGGCTGTCCGTCCGGGCGGGCTGGTCCCGCTGCCCCGCCGGATACCGCAGACCAGCCTCGCCACCGAGTTGCGTGACGACACGGCATCCAGCGCCTGCGCGGGATACGCCCAGGAAGACGCTTTCCCGGACGATTTCACCGCCGAGCGCGCGGCCTCCTCTCTCGCCGGCTTCCAACGCGGCACCCGACGAGCCCTCGCCGCAGCGGACACCGACGCCGACTCCGATGCCGACGCAGCCTCACATGCCGACTTCGGCTTCGCCTCCGACTCCGACTCCGGCTCCGACTCCGACTCCGACTCCGGAGTCGACGCGGACGCCGCCGCCGACACCGACGAGCCAGGCTCCGGACGTCAGGAGCCGGCGGCCGCGCAGGACGCCGACCCGCCGGTCACCGCCACAGGCGCCTCCCAGATACCGACCCCGCCCGCCGACCGCTCGTGAAGGACACCGTCATGACACCCTCCCTCCCCGGCACCAACACCCAGCTCGACCAGCTGCTCACTGGTCTCGTCGACCGGGTCGCCGACGTCAACCAGGCCGTCGTGCTCTCGGAAGACGGCCTGGTGGTGAGCAAGTCCACCGGATTCCTGCGGGAGGATGCGGAACGGCTGGCAGCGACCGCTTCCGGACTGATGAGCCTCAGCAAGGGCGTCAGCATGGATTTCCGCGGCGGTCCGGTGCGCCAGGCGCTCATCGAGATGGCCAACAGCTATCTGATCCTCACGTCGGCGGGCCCGGGCGCCCACCTCGTCGTGCTGGCAGGGAAGAACGCGGACGTCGGCGTGGTGGCGTACCAGATGAACATGTTGGTGAAGAAGATCGGCGAGCACCTCAGCGCGGCGCCGCGGGCCCATGTCGGTCCCGCCGTCCGCACCAACGGCGGGTGAGGTGAGCGGAGGCGACGAAGCGGGCCGGCTCGTCCGGCCGTTCGCCCTCACCGGTGGACGGACCCGGCCCAGCCGCGCCGACTTCACGCTCATCACGACGGTGACCGCAGTGGACCCGCCGCCCGAACGGACGGCGCGACCACAGCCCGAGCACGGCCGGATCCTGCGACTGTGCGCCCGGCCGGTCGCGGTGGCGGAACTCGCGGCCCATCTCGACCTGCCGGTCAGCGTGGTCGTCATCATGCTCTGCGATCTGCTGGAGGCGGGACTGATCACGGCACGGCCGCCCCGCTCCGTCACCGGCGCCCATGACCTGGACCTGCTGCAGAAAGTGAGGGACGGCCTTGGCCGGATCTGACATCGCCGCTTCCGCGGGCGCATCTGCGGCGGCCCCCGACACGGTGAAGATCCTCATCGCGGGCGGCTTCGGCGTCGGCAAGACGACCATGGTCGGGGCGGTCAGCGAGATCACGCCGCTGCGCACGGAGGAGCCGCTGACGGTGGCGGGGCTGGACGTCGACGACCTGAAGGGCATCGAGGAGAAACGGTCCACCACCGTGGCCCTCGACTTCGGGCGGATCTCCATCGGCGACGACCTGGTCCTGTACCTCTTCGGTACGCCCGGCCAGCAGCGGTTCTGGTTCATGTGGAACGACCTGGCGATCGGTGCGCTGGGGGCAGTGGTCCTCATCGACGTGCGCCGACCGGAGTCCAGCTTCGCCGCCGTCGACTTCTTCGAGCGACGGGGCATCCCCTTCGTCGTTGCGGTGAACGGTTTCCACGGCTTGCACCCTTATCCCACGGAGGAGATCAGAGAGTCCCTGGCACTGCCGGAAAACGTTCCCGTGTTGCTGTGCGACGCGCGGGAACGGGAGTCGTGCCGGGATGTGCTGATCGCTCTGATCGACCGGCTGATCGACGATGTCACCCTGCGGTCGTCCCCGCCCGACTGACCCCGGCCGAAGCCGCACAAGCTCACCCCACCGGCGTCCCCTGCCCCATCGGCCCCACC
>NZ_JAHHIU010000134.1 GCF_024539815.1 Streptomyces hayashii | reverse complement strand
CCCCTGCCCCCGCCGCCAAGCAGCCGGCTCTCGACTGACCCCCTTCCACACAAGGAGCACCACATGGTCACCTTCACCGACCTCTACGCCGAGTACGGCGTGAAATCCCCGCACGACCTGTTCGAGCAGCTGCGTGAGGAACGCCCGCTGTTCCAGGTCGAGCTGCCCAACGGGGTGCCGCTGTGGCTGGTCACCCAGTACGGCGACTGCCGGGCCGGCCTCGGCGACGCGCGGCTGTCCAACCGGATCGGCACCCGGATCGTCGCCAAGGACGTCCTGCCCGCGGAGATACGCGCCAGCATGGGCACCCACATGCTGCGGGTCGACGGCAGCGACCACACCCGACTGCGCCGACTGGTCTCCTCCGTGTTCACGGCCAAGCGCATCGAACGGCTCCGGCCGATGATCGAGGAGATGACCAGCGACCTGCTCGACAAGATGGCCGTCCAGGAGCACCCGGACGCCATCCGCGACCTGGCCTACCCGCTGCCGATGCAGGTGATCTGCGAACTCCTCGGTGTCCCCGTCTCCGACCACGAGCGCTTCCGCGTCTGGTCGAACGCCTACCTCTCGGGGGTCGGCACGCAGAACTTCCCGGTCGACGTGGTCACCGAGTTCGTCCACTACGTCCGGGACCTCGTCGAACAGAAGCGGGCCGAGCCGGACGACAAGCTGCTGTCCGCGATGATCTCCGCCCGGGACGACGAGGACCGGCTCGCCGAGCACGAGCTGACCTCGATGTGCTTCCTGCTCATCATCGCCGGCTACGAGACCACCGTGAACCTGCTCGGCAACGGCACGGCCCTGCTCCTCGCCGACCCGGAACTCGCCGACCGCCTGCGCGCCGACCACGAGGCGATCCCGGCGGCCGTCGAGGAGTTCCTGCGCTTCGAGAGCCCGGTGCCCGGCGCGAGCTTCCGGGTCGCCACCGAGACCATGGAACTCGGCGGCCGGACCATCCAGGAGGGGGAACTCGTCCTGATCTCCCTGCTGTCGGCCAACCGCGACGAGCGGGTCTTCACCGACGCGATGACCTTCGACGCCGAGCGCAGCCCGAACCAGCACATGGCGTTCGGCTACGGCATGCACTACTGCCTGGGCGCTCCGCTGGCCCGGCTGGAGGCCCACATCGCCTTCCGCCAACTCCTGGAGCGCTTCCCCACGATGGAGCGTGAGGACCCGTCGGCCGAACTGAAGTGGCGGCCCGGCCTGGTGATGCGGGGCCTGACCGAGCTGCCGGTGAAGCTCACGCAGTAGACACCCCGACGGTGGTGGCCGGCCCGCACGGCCACCACCTCTCGGATCCGAAGTCCCTCTACACCCAAGGGAGTCTGTGGTGATAGCCGACCTGGTCGCCGCGATCGAATCGCCGGACGCGGTGCCACGCGACGTCGCGTCCCTGCCGCTACCGGAGTCCTATCGAGCCGCCGTGCTCTTCAAGGACGAGCAGCACATGTTCGACGGACTGGCGGTCTCCGACCGCGAGCCCGCGAAGGCCGTGCACGTCAGTGACGTGCCGACCCCGGAGCCCGGCCCCGGCGAGGCCCTGATCGCCGTCATGGCGAGCTCCGTCAACTACAACACGGTGTGGAGCGCGCTGTTCTCGCCCGTGCCGACCTTCGCCTTCCTGGAGCGCTACGCCCGCACCGGAGGCCAGGCCGCCCGGCACGACCTGCCCTACCACGTGATCGGCTCCGACCTCTCCGGAGTGGTGCTGCGCACCGGACCCGGAGTGCGCCGCTGGCAGCCCGGTGACCGGGTGGTCGCGCACTGTCTGTCCGTCGAGCTGGAGGACGCGGCGGGCCACGACGACACGATGCTCGACCCCGAGCAGCGGATATGGGGCTTCGAGACCAACTTCGGCGGCCTGGCCCACCTGGCGCTGGTCAAGGCCAACCAGCTGATGCCGAAGGCCGCTCACCTCACCTGGGAGGAGGCAGCCGCACCCGGCCTGGTCAACTCCACCGCCTACCGCCAGCTGGTCTCGCGCAACGGCGCCGGCATGAAGGTGGGCGACAACGTGCTGATCTGGGGCGCCGGCGGCGGTCTCGGCTCGTACGCCACCCAGTACGCGCTCGCGGGGGGCGCGACACCGATCTGCGTGGTCTCCAGCGAGCAGAAGGCGGCGATCTGCCGCGCCATGGGCGTCGAGGCGATCATCGACCGCAGTGCCGAGGACTACCGGTTCTGGCGGGACGAGCACACCCAGGACCCCAAGGAGTGGAAGCGCCTCGGCAGCCGGATCCGCGAGCTGACGGGCGGCGAGGACGTCGACATCGTCTTCGAGCACCCGGGCCGGGAGACCTTCGGCGCCTCGGTCTACGTCGCCCGCAGGGGCGGAACCGTCGTCACCTGCGCCTCCACCTCCGGCTACCGGCACGAGTTCGACAACCGTTACCTCTGGATGCACCTCAAGCGGATCATCGGCTCCCACTTCGCCAACTACCGCGAGGCCTGGGAAGCCAACCGCCTCGTCGCCAAGGGCAGGATCCACCCCACGCTCTCCCGCGCCTATCCCCTCGCCGAGATCGGCCGTGCGGTGGACGACGTCCACCGCAACCGGCACCACGGCAAGGTCGGCGTGCTGTGCCTGGCCCCCCAGGAGGGCCTGGGCGTCACCGACCCCGAGACGCGGGCCACGCACGAGCCGGCCATCAACCGGTTCCGGGCCGGCTGAGCACGGCGGCACGACCGCCGGCCACGACGGCTTCCCCCCATTCGCGTTCACACACAGATTGGCAGCACGCACGTGACCGAGAACCCGGTCGAGAACTCCCCCCTCGCCTACCCGTTCGAGCGACCTTCGGCTCTTGAGCCGTGCCCGCACTACAAGCGGCTGCGGGAGACGCAGCCGGTCGCGGACATCCGCATGCCCAGCGGCGACCACGCCCTCCTCGTCACCGACTACGAATCGGTGCGCACGGTGCTGTCCGACGACCGCTTCAGCCGGGCCGCCACCGCCCGGCCCGGCGCCCCCCGGATCGGCACCGAGCCGCAGAACGCCAAGAACCTGCTCAGCATGGATCCGCCGCAGCACACCCGGGTACGGCGGCTGGTCTCCCGGGAGTTCACCGCTCGGCGGGTGGCGGCCCTGCGGCCGCGCATCCAGAGCTGCACCGACGAACTCCTGGACGCGATGGAGCGGGCCGGGTCCCCGGCCGACCTGGTCCCGGCCCTCGCCTTCCCGCTGCCCGTGACCGTCATCTGCGAACTGCTCGGGGTCCCGCTCGACGAACGGGAGCAGATCGCCGAATGGTCCGGCACCGTCCTGTCCACCGTCTCCCTGCCGGTCGAGCAGATCGTCGCCGCCCACACGGGTCTGGCCACCTATCTGAGCGGCCTCATCGCCGCCAAGCGTGAGAAGCCGGGCGACGACCTCCTCTCCGCCCTCGTGTCGATCCACGAGGCGGACGCCGAACGACTCGACGAGGAGGAGCTGCTCCACCTCGCGATCACCCTCCTCATCGCCGGGCACGAGACCACGACCAACCAGATCGCCAACGGCGTCCTGGCGCTGCTGACGCACCCGGAGCAGGTCGAGGCGGTGCGGCGCGACCCCGCGATGATCCACACCGCCGTCGAGGAGCTGCTGCGCTTCGTCCCCCCGGGTGACGAGGCGACGCTGCGCATCGCCACGCAGGAGGTGAAGCTGGGGGACACCGTCGTGCCCGCCGGCACCGCGGTTCTCGCCTCCCTGGCGTCCGCCAACCGTGACGCCGGGCACTTCACCGAGCCCGACGCCCTCGACGTCACGGACACCGCCAGAGCTCAGCACCTGACGTTCGGCTACGGCATCCACTACTGCCTGGGCGCGGGTCTGGCCCGCCTGGAGCTGGAGATCGCGATCGGCACCCTGCTGCGCAGGTTCCCCACTCTGCGGCCGGCCGTGCCGGTCGAGGACGTGCCGCGTTCCTCTGGCCGCCTCATCCACGGGGTCACATCCCTGCCGGTCGCCTGGTAGGAGCACGGCGCGGCTCCGGGGTCGTCGACGAGGCAGGAGACAGACGAGGCACGAGACGGGGGGCAGGAGACGGGGCAGGCGCTCGACGGGAGCCTGCCGCCTGCCGCCCGGCGACTCGAAGCCGGATTGGGCGAGCACACGCCGTCTGCCGTCTGCCGTCTGCCGTCTGCCGCCAGTCGCCGGTCGCTGCTCTGCCGTCCGTCGGCAGAGCAGCGATCCGGACTCACCGGCGATCGCTCACCGGTCGGGTCATCGGCGAGTGGCGAGAACGAGCGCGAAGCCGGCGTCGGTGTCGGCCCAGAGCTGTCGGGTGCGAAGGCCCGCGTCGGTCATCTCTTCCTGGAGTCCGGCAGAGGTGAACTTCGCGCTCCGCTCGGTGATCCACTCTTCCCCGCGCGCGAAGTGCACCACCAGGTCGAGGTCCCGGATCTTGACGAGTTGCTCGACCCGGCTGCGCAGCCTCATCTCGATGTGGCTTTCCTCGCCGTTCCACACCGAGACGTGGTCGAAGGAGTCCGGGTCGAAGTCGGCGCCCAGTTCGCGGTTCAGGACGTGCAGCAGATTCTTGTCGAACGCGGCCGTCACGCCTTGGGCGTCGTCGTAGGCGGCGGTCATCTCCTGCTCGTCCTTGACCAGGTCGGCGCCGATCAGCAGGAAGTCCTGGGGGCGCAGGATGTCCCGGAGCCCGCGCAGGAACGGCCCACGGGCGGGGCGCCGGAAATTTCCGAGCGTGCTTCCGAGGAAGGCCAGGAGCCGTGGGCCGTCCTCGGGCAGCGTCGGCAGGACCAGGGGAGCCGTGAAGTCGGCGCGCAGGGCGTGCAGCCGGACTCCCGGGTAGTCCTGCACGAGTTGGGCGCCGGCCTGGTGGAGCGCGTCGCCGCTGACGTCGACGGGGACGTAGTGCAGTCCGCTCGGCCCCAGCGCCTCGATGATCAGCTTGGACTTCGTCGAGCTTCCGGAGCCGAGTTCCACGAGGCTGCGGGCTCCGGTCCGCTCGGCGATGTCCTGGGCATGGAGTCGGAGCAGTCCCAGTTCGGCCCGCCACAAGGGGTATTCCGGCAGCTGGGTGATCTCCTCGAAGAGCTCGCTGCCCCGGGCGTCGTAGAACCACGTGGGCGCCGTGGACTTCGGGTCGCGCGTCAGCCCGTCGCCGATGTCGGCGCGCAGTGCCTTCGCGTAGTGCTCGGCCTCAAGGGTGTCGGTGTAGCCGTAGGCCCGGGTGCCGCTCATGATCGCCTCGTTTCGGTCTGCATCTGAGCCGTCCGTGTCACCAGCTGGGACCGACCGGCATCTCTGGAAGGGACGGTGGTCCGGAACGGGCTCACCTGCCGGTCTCCTCTACCGGTGCGGACGCCGCGTCTACCGGTGCGGACGCCGCGTCCGGGCGCTGCTCCTTGAGCGGGGTGAGCAGGACGTCGGCGCGGCTCGCCACGAGCAGGGTGTGGTCCGGGACCTCCTGCCAGCGCGGATCGTCGTCGTAGGGTTCGGAGGCCACGACCGTGCTCAGGCCGGCCTCCGTCAGGAACCACAGGGTGTCGCCCCAGGCGGTCGCGGCGATGGTCGCGCCGTCGGTGAGCAGCAGGTTCAGGCGGGATCCCGGAGCCGCGTCGGCGACCTCCAGGACCGTGTCCGCGAGCGCCTGGCCCTCGGTGTCCCCGCCGCGCAGCCGGGCCAGCACCAGCGCCCACACGAACGCGGAGTCGTTGCGGGCCTCCATCGACAGCAGCGCGGAGGCGGGCAGCGTCCCGGCGAGCGGCTCCAGCGAGCCCGGCCAGCCGGCCACCGCCCCGTTGTGGCTGAACAGCCGGCCCTCGGCCGCGTAGGGCGCCGCCGCGGCCTCGGCGTCGGCGCCGGCCAGTGTGGCGTCGCGTACGGCGGCCAGCAGCGCCCGGCTGCGCACCACCCGCGCCAGGTCGGCGAAGGACAGGTCCGCCCAGATCGGTCCGGCCCTGCGGTACCGCGCGGGCGTCGGGTCGCCTTCGGCGTACCAGCCGACGCCGAAGCCGTCGGCGTTGACCGTCCCGTACCGCTGCCGCCGGGGCGCCCACGACTGGCGGTACAGGGCGTGCGGGGGCTCCGCCAGGAGCCGTCCCAGCGGCTCCTCGGGCCCCAGGTAGGCCAGGTGACGGCACATCAGACGGCCTCCGAGCGTGCGGTGCGGAACCCGGAGAAGATCTGCCGCCGGATCGGGTAGTCCCAGTTGCGGAAGGTGCCCCGGCAGGCCACCGGGTCGACCGCGAACGAACCGCCGCGCAGCACCTTGTACTCGGGGCCGAAGAACACCTCCGAGTACTCCTTGTACGGGAACGCCCGGAAGCCGGGGTACGGGAGGAAGTCGCTGGACGTCCACTCCCAGACGTCCCCGATCAACTGCCGTACGCCGAGCGGCGACTCACCGGCCGGGTAGCTGCCGGCGGGGGCCGGCCGCAGATGGCGCTGGCCGAGGTTGGCGTGCTCGGGCCCGGGGTCGGCGTCGCCCCACGGATAGCGCGTCGAGCCGCCGGTCGCCGGGTCGAAGCGGGCCGCCTTCTCCCACTCCGCCTCGGTGGGCAGCCGGCGTCCGGCCCAGCGGGCGTAGGCGTCGGCCTCGTACCAGCACACGTGCAGCACCGGCTCCTCGGGCGGCACGACCTCGGTGGCGCCGAAGCGGCGGCGCAGCCACTGTCCGCCGTCGCGCCGCCAGAACAGCGGGGCGTGGATGCCGTGTCCGCGGATGTGCGCCCAGCCCTCCTTCGTCCACCAGCGTTCCTGCTCGTATCCGCCGTCCTCGATGAACGCCCGGTAGGCGCCGTTGGTCACCGGGGTGGTGTCGATGTGGAAGGGCGCGACCTCCCGCCGGTGCGCGGGCCGTTCGTTGTCCAGCGCCCAGGGCTCGCCGGACGCGCCCATCGTGAACGGGCCGCCCGGCACGAGGACTTCGGCCGGGCCGGTGACGAGCGGAGCCGGGTCCGGGTCGGGCGCGGTCAGCGCGGGCGGCCCCGTGCGGAGCTGATGGGTGATCAGCATGGTCTCGTCGTGCTGCTGTTCGTGCTGCGCGATCATCCCGAAGGCGAAGCCGGCCTCCGTGAGCCGGGTGCCGTGGAAGTCGGCCGACTCCAGCATGTCCAGCACCCGGCCGCGTACCTCGGCCGCGTAGCCGCGGGCCTCGGCGGGCGGCAGCAGCGGCAGCGTGGGCCGTTCGGCGCGCGAGTGCTCGAAGGCGTCGTAGAGGCCGTCGATCTCGGGGCGCATCGCCTCCCGGCCGGCCACCGCGCGCAGCAGCCACAGTTCCTCCTGGTTGCCTATGTGCGCCAGGTCCCACACCAGGGGCGACATCAGCGGGGAGTGCTGGGCGGTGAGGTCGGGCTCCTCGACGCAGCTCGTCAGCAGCGTGGTGCGCTCGCGGGCCGTGGTGAGCGAGGTGAGCACCCGGGTGCGGAGGGTGTCCGCGTCCGGAGCGGGCTCGGCGCTCGGCGCGGGCTCGTTGTCCAGTGCGGGCTCGGTCATGAGCGGGGGTCCTTCCCGTTCGCGCGGGTGTCGACGCCGCGCAGGCGGTCGAGCTGGTCGTCGGCCGGGGTGCGGCCCCGGCGGACGTAGCGGTCGAGGTAGTCCGCGACGGCCGTCACGATCGCGTCGTCGGCGCCGAGGCGGGGCAGGGCCCGCAAGGCGGTGGCGAAGCAGGTGACGGCCGTCTCGTGCAGCTCCGGGTCGGCCAGTCCGTGGCGGGCGGCGTCGGTCCACAGCGGATTGTGCGGGGCGGGCAGCGGCCGGGCCCGCTCGGCGAGCGGCTTCACCGCCCGGTAGGCGCTCTCGGCGGCCTCCGGGTCCTCGAACAGAGCCGTGGTCACCGCGAGCGGGACGATCCAGCCGTCGTCGCCGGGCTGGGCGTCGATCATGCGCAGCTCCAGGTGGCCGCGCGGTCTGACCGGCGGGAACAGGGTGCTGATGTGGTAGTCGAGGTCCTCCCGGGTGGGTCTTCCGGTCCGGGTCCACTCCCGGAACGTGAGGCGCTCGGGCACGTCCCACGGGCCGCCGTCGCGCCGTACGCACATCACCGGGGAGTCCAGCACGTGCCGGGCCCAGGCGGCGCGGGGGTCGCCGTCCAGGACGGGCCCGCCCGCGCGGCCGGCGCCGATCTCCATCCACAGCAGCTGCCGGGTGGAGCGCCAGCCGGTGGGGGCGCCGCCGAGCAGCGGGGAGTTGGCGAAGGCCGCCACCAGCACCGCGCCCAGCGTGTGCGACAGCCACCAGCGCCGCCCGAGTCCCAGCGGGCCGGGCTCCTCGTAGCCGGCGTCGAGGCAGACCTGCACGGAGGCCGAGGCGCACATCATGGCGCGGCCGGCCGGGCCCGTGCGGTCGAGGCAGGCCTCCATGGCGTCGTAGCGGGGTTCGCGCAGGAAGCGGCGCGGTGTGCGCCAGGGGTCCGTGCCGCTGCCGGTGAGAGCGAGGCCTTGCTCGTCCAGGACCGCGCGGACGGCGGCGAGGTCGGCGGAGACGGTGCGCACGCATTCCGTCAGGGAGGCGGCCGGCGGCGAGCTCAGCTCCAGCTGGCCGCCGGGTTCGACGGTGAGCGGAGAGCTCAGCGGCACGGTGCGCAGTGCTGCGTAAGCGGTTTCGAGCCGTTCTGGTGTGACGGGGAGCCGCGGCGAGCGCAGCTCGTGGACGAGCCATTCCAGTTCCACCCCGACGGCGCGGGGCGGGCCGGTCTTGAAGCAGATCCCTTTGACCAGCGCCTCCACCTCGGCTTCGGTGAGGGCGGTGCGGGACTCCGCTTCGTCGGTACAGTCGCTGACCGAGTCGGACATGTCGGGATCCTCCTGAGATTCCACCATGCCACCGGGCCGACCCCGGTGCGGGTCGGACCGGTATGGCTCGTTCCACCCAAGACCCTCGATCCGATCCGCACAAGGGTGCAGAACGGGACTTTCAGGACCGCGGATCTCGGATTCCGTGTCCTTTCCTCGTCGATTCCCTGCCGTTTCCCTGCCGGTTTCCCGACCGCTCGCCGCCGGTTCCGACCTGCTTCCCTGCTTTTCCCGGCCCATGCCCGACGCGCGCCGGACACCGGGAAACTGTGTTGCACGCGATGTCCAGGATCACTCACGATGCGTGTATGAGCACGACGGGAGAGGCGGCCGGGGCACGAGCGGCCGCACGCCGCACGGTCATGGCGTCCACGGGGGTGGCGCCATGAGCGCGCGGCTGCGCGGCATCGCGCGGGAGACGGAGGAGATCGTCGAGGCGGGTCGCTACCGCGCGTCCGACGGGCGCGCGGTGTCCCTCGCCGCGGCGATCGAGGCGGCCCGCGCGGGCACCCGCATGCTCGGACCGGGACCCGTCGACGTGCCCGCGGCCGCACCCGCGGACACCGTCGTCGAGGTCACCGGCGAGAGCAGCCTGGAGGCCGCCCGGCGTCTCGCCGACGCGCCCGTCGCCGTCCTCGACTTCGCCTCCGCGCGCAATCCCGGAGGCGGATACCTCAACGGGGCCCAGGCGCAGGAGGAGGCCCTGTGCCGGGCCTCCGCGCTGTACACCTGTCTGATCACGGCCCGGCGGTTCTACGACCACCACCGCGCCCACCGCGACCCGCTCTACACGGACCGGGTCATCCACGCACCCGCCGTGCCCGTCTTCCGGGACGACCGCGGTCGTCTGCTGGACGACCCGTTCCGCGTCGGCTTCCTGGCGTCGGCCGCGCCCAACGCGGGCGTGGTGCTGCGCACGGCGCCGGAGCGCGCGGCCGAACTGCCGCGCGCGCTGGCCGTCCGAGCCGAACGGGTCCTGGAGACGGCCGCCGCGCACGGCTACCGGCGCCTGGTGCTGGGCGCCTGGGGATGCGGGGTGTTCCGCAACGATCCCGCGCAGGTGGCGGAAGCGTTCCGTGCGCTGCTCGACCGGAGCGGACGCTTCGGCGAGACCTTCGAGCACGTGGTGTTCGGCGTCCTGGACCGTACGCCGAGGCGAACGGTCCTCGGCGCCTTCGAGACGGCATTCGGGAGGTTCACCGCTCTCCCGCGGCAGGCCGGGCCGCGCGCCCGCGAGGGAGCTCAGGTCCAGCCGTAGCGTTCGTGCAGCCGCTGCCGCACCAGGTTGAACCGCATCCGGTCCAGCGCGCACGCCTCCCGGCGCATGCCGTCCTCGTGCAGTCTGAGGACGCGGTCGACGTCCACCCAGGAATCCCGCCCGGTCCGGTCCCACGGTCCACTGCCGATCGCCACCCACTCGCGGTCGCCGTCGTGCCGCTTGCTGGAGAGCTGTACGGCGAGGAAGGTGCCGCCCGCCTCCCGGGCGACGACGAGCACCGGACGGTCCTTGCCCCGGCCGTCGTTCTCCTCGAAGGGCACCCAGGTCCAGACGATCTCGCCGGGATCCGGGTCGCCGTCGTGCGCGGGGGAGTACTCGGTGCGCACCCGGCCGACCTCACGGGGGTCGGCCTCGACGGTGGCGGTGGGGCCGTACCGGCCCGGAACGTCTGCATCGGTAAACGCGGTCACGGGGGCACCCTATGGGCTGTCCCCGTGACCCGTTTCACCGGCGTGGTCTCACGCCGTTGTCGCCCGCGGTGCGGCCGGCGTGTCAGCTCTCCTCGACCGGCACCTTCTGCGCGGGCGGGTTCGCGATCCCGTTGAGGGGCGAGGTCCCGCTCGGCGCATGCCCGTTCTGGTTCATCGAGGCGAGCAGCTGACGGGCCAGACCGAGCCCCGTCCCGCCCATGGTGAGCGCCTTGGCGAACACGTCCGCCATCCCGTCCGCGCCGTTGAGCAGCACCATGTTGTCGACGTTGCCGAAGGCGGAGGCGCCCGCCTTCACGATCTCCGGCCAGTTCTCGGCGAGTTGCTGGGCGACGACCGCCTCCTGGTTCTCGGCGAGGGCGGCGGCGCGGGCCTTGATGGCCTCCGCCTCCGCGAGACCCTGTGCCTTCGCCGCCTCCGCCGCCGCCAGACCCCTGGCCTGCGCGGACGCTGCCTCGGCCTCGCCGGTGGCCCGGGTGGCGGCCGCGGAGGCCTCACCCCGGGTCCTGGTCGCCTCGGCCTCGGCGCCGGCGGCGGCCTTGACCCGGGTCGCCTCGGCGGCGGCCGCGAGCTCCGTCTCCTTCGCCTTGGCCTGCGCCGCCGAGATCCGGGCGTCGCGTTCCGCCTCGGCCAGCGTGCGCTTCTCGTACGCCTTGGCGTCCGCGGGCTTGCGGACGTCCGCCTGGAGCTGCTGTTCGCGCCGCTGCGCCTCCAGTTCGGCGACCCGCGTCTCCTGGACCACGACCTCCTGCCGGGAGGCGGCGTCGGCGAGGGGTCCCGCCTGACGGGCCTTGGCGCCCGCCTTGTCCCGCTCGGCCTGGTAGCCGGCCTGGAGGATCTCGCTGTCCCGGGTGGCCTCCGCCATCCGGGCGAACGAGGCCTGCTCCGCCTCCGTGGCGAGACGATTCGCCTCCGCCTGCGCGATCCGCGCGTCCCGCTGCACGGCCGCCGCGTGCGGCATCGCCATGTTCTTGATGTAGCCGGTCGGGTCCTCGATCTCGTGGATCTGGAGCGAGTCCACGATCAGGCCCAGTTTCTCCATCTCCGTGCCGCAGGCGGCACGGGTCTGCCCGGTGAGCTTCTCCCGGTCGCGGATCATGTCCTCGACCGTCAACCCGCCCACGATGGACCGCAGATGACCGGCGAAGACGTTGTGCACCCGCTCCGACATCAGCTTCTGCTGGTCGAGGAACCGCCGGGCGGCGTTGGCGATCGACACGAAGTCGTCGCCCACCTTGAAGATGACCACTCCGCGCACCTTGAGCGGAATTCCCTGGTGCGTCACGCAGTCCACATGCAGTTCGGTCTCGTTCAGGTCGAGCGACAGTTTGCGCACCACCTGCACGCCGGGCATCACCATCGTCCCGCGCCCCGTGACGATGCGGAAACCCATGCCCGCCTCAAGGCCCTCGGTGCGGTGGTTGGAGCCCGAGATGACGAGTGCCTCGTTGGGCTCCGCGACGCGCCACATCATCTTGAACAGACCGATCAGAGCGAGGACGGCGACAACCGCCACCCCCGCAACGACGCCGACGATCATCGGCATACGCCCCCTTTTGATGGTGCCCTTTCGGCACCGAACGAAGGGAGTGTGCGCCTGCGCGGACCCACCGTGAAGGCGGCGGCGAATCCTTGTTGCAATCTTGACGCTTACGTTTCAGAAGCCGCACGAAGCGGCTCTCACCTGGGCCGCTACGGGCTCAACTGTCGTACGCGCGCGTGACGTAGACCGTTCGGGGCGGCAGGTGCTCCACCACCATCACCACCGTGCCGCACTCGATGCGGCCCGCGCCGTCCGCCGCGTGGGCGAGGAAGTGCTCGGCCCCGCCGCGCACCCGCACGATCACCTCGCCGACGAGCCCCGGCCCGATCGTCCCGGTGACCCGCCCCATGAGCCCGACCATCGACGCATCGTCCATGGTCACAGGGTACGGGCGGAACCCGCTGATCCGGCCGGGGAGTCCGCGACGGCTTCCTGCGGCGGCCGTCGGCCACCCGGCCGCGGGGCGCCGCGTCGCCACAGGCGCCCCACAGGCATCGTCCGTTCCTGCGCAAAGGATTGACGAGCCCCTGCCGCACCCCTACTTTCTGATCGACTTTCCGAACTCTGTTCGGGATCTCGGACCTTGAGCCGTAGGAGAGCCGCACCATGACGTCACGCCCCCACACTCCGTCCCGTCGTTCCCTGCTGCGCGCGATGGCCGCCCTGCCCGTCGCCGCACTCGTGCTCGGCGAGACGCCCGGCCTGCTCGGCACGGCCCTCGCGGCCGCGCCGGCCGCCGGATCGGCCACGCGGTACACCATCGTCCCGTTCCTCAACAGCAACGACGGAACGGTGAACGTCTACCAGTCCGACGACGCGACGGACTTCCGGCTGGTGCAGTCCTCCGCCTACACCCCGCCCGGCAACCGCATCCGGGACGCAAGCGTCTTCAAGCACACCAACGGCTACTACTACCTCACCTACACCACCCACACCTGGCAGGACGCCAGCACCACCATCGGCTTCGCCCGCAGCTCCGACCGGGTCAACTGGACGTTCCTGTACGACTACACCGTCCCGATCGCCAACCTGTCCCGCGCCTGGGCCCCGGAGTGGTTCGTCGACAGCGACGGCAGCGTCAACGTCATCGTGTCCTGCTCGGTGACCAGCGACGAGTGGATCTTCACCCCCTATCTGCTGAAGGCCACCAACTCCGCGCTCACCGCCTGGACTTCACCGGTCGCACTGTCCGGCATCGGACCGAACCACATCGACACCTACATCGTGAAGATCGGCTCGACCTACCACGCGTTCACCAAGAACGAGACGGCCAAGTACATCGAGTACGGCACGGCGTCCCATCTCGCCGGCCCCTACACGATCACCCGGACCGGGGACTGGGCCGGCTGGGGCAGCTACCGCGAGGGGCCGTCCGTCATCCAGCTCGACAACGGCGCCTGGCGGATCTTCTTCGACGGCTACGGCGACGGCAACTACTACTACAGCGACAGCTACGACTCCTTCGCCACCTGGAGCGCGCCCAAGGCCCTGCCCGGCATCTCGGGCACGGCACGCCACTTCACCGTCATCAAGGAGACCGTGACCGGCGGCCCGGCCCTGACGAAGAACGCCACGCGCTCGCTGCGCTCGGCCAACTACACCACCCGCTACTGGCAGGAGCAGTCCGCCCTGCTCAACCTGCCCGTCGTGACGAGCTCCAGCACCACCGCCGAGAAGCAGGCGTCCACCTTCACCGTCGTGCCCGGCCTCGCCGACGCGAACGCCTGCTCGTTCCGCGACGCGGCCGGCAACTACCTGCGCCACTACTCCTTCCGCGGCCGTTTCGACGCCAACGACGGCACGTCCACCTTCGCCAGGGACGCCACCTTCGTCGCCCGGACGGGACCGACGAGCGGTTCGGTCCGCTTCGAGTCGTACAACTACCCCGGCTACTACCTGCGCCACTACAACTACCAGCTGCAGGTCGAACAGACCGACGGCACGGACCTGTTCCGTCAGGACAGCTCGTTCGTGCCCGTGACCCCCTGGGCCTGACCGTCCGCGAACCGAACACGGGCGTGGCCGCGCGCATCCGCGGAGGCCCCCGGGTCTCCCCGGTCCGCGGCCGCAAGGCCACCGAGCGGGCCGACGTCAGCGGGCCGGGGACCTGCGGACGGTCAGGACGGCGACGTCGTCGTGGCGGCGCCCCTCGCTCGCGAACGCTCGGGAGTCCTCGTGCAGCGCCCGCGGCAGCTCGGTGGGCGAGAGGTCCAGGTACTTCGCCAGGCGCTCGTCCACCGGGTAGAACGTGCCGTCGCCGGCCCGGGTCTCGGTGAGCCCGTCGGTGGTCAGCACCAGGGTCGATCCGGCCGGGAACGCGAACCAGCCCACGGTCGTCGGCTCCACGGCCAGTTCCGCGAGCCCGAGCGGGACGCCCGTGTCCAGGGCCGGTGTCGTGACGACGCCTTCGTGCAGCAACCGGGGCGGCACATGCCCGCAGTTGACGACCTGCGCCTCCGCGTCCGCGTCGACGCCGACGACGAGAGCGGTGACGAACCGCTCGTCGTCGCCGGTCTGCTCGGCGTAGGAGTTGTGCCGGACGACCGCCGCGTCCAGGGCGTCGACGAGCGCGGTGAGCGTGGGTTCGCGGTTGGCCGCCTCCCGGAAGGCGCCGATGACGGCGAACGCCGCTCCCACGGCGGCCAGTCCCTTGCCCTGCACGTCGCCGATCAGCACCCGCGTGCCCCAGGGCGACGCGACGACGTCGTAGATGTCGCCGCCGACCAGCCGGTCCTCCTGCACGGGCTCGTAGACGCCGTTGACCAGGACGTCGTCGGTGAGCAGGGGCAGCGGGTGCAGGATGTGCCGCTGCATGGCCGCGGCGGTGGAGCGCAGCCGCAGCATCTCGTGCTCGCGTCCGATGCGCCGGTGGCAGGCGTAGACGGAGGCGGCCCCCAGGGCCAGCGTGAGCAGCACCAGCAGCGCACGGTCGAGCCAGCGGCCCCCGTCGGCGGCCCGCACCACCACGGTGAAGGTGACGAACAGGGTGGTCCAGGCGGCGACGAACCTCGTCTGCTGGACGGTGCACAGCGCCGACGCCGTCCCGGGCAGGAAGACCAGGAGCCCGAGGAGCCACACCTCGGAGCCGGACAGCACGCCGAGGACCTCCACCAGGACCGTCACCGACAGTACGCCGACGACCGTCTCGACGTTGCCCGGAGGCTCGATGGCGTCCAGCGCGTCGAGGGCGTCGGCAGGTCTCTTCCGACGGATACCGGTCATGGGTGGCTCCCGGGCAGGCGGTGATCTCTCTGTACCTTAGACAGGCCGACGGCCGGGCGGCCCGCCGCGGCGCAGCCGGTGAACGGCCGCCGGCCCGCGACCGTACCTTCCGTCGAACGCCCGTCCACCGGCGCGGACCGAAGCGCGCCGGCACGCGAATACGGAGTGGCACGTGTTTCAGCAGCCCACGGCCCGCCTGGTGCGCGGAGCCGCACTGGCCGGCAGCTTGGCCCTGTTCCCCTTCACCGCCGCGTGCGGCGGCGGGGACGACACCGACGACAAGGGCGCGCCCACGCCGACCAGGGTGACCGCCGCTCCCCAGGCCGGGGTCGTGGCGCCGGCGAAGGTCGAGGTGATCGCCGGGCTGACCGGCTGCACGGCCGAGATCCGTATCGAGGCGGACGAACTGCGTCAGGGCGTCTGCCACACGGAGGAGTCCGACTACGTCATCACCACCTTCCCCGAGGAGCGCTACAAGGAGTCGTGGCTGGAGGCCTCCTCCGTCTACGGCGGGCAGTACCTCGTGGGCTCCCGCTGGGTCGTCAGCGCGCAGCCGAAGGCGCTGGCCGGCTTCCGGACCCAGCTCGGCGGAACCATCCGCCAACTGACCGGCACGGGCCCGACCGCCGCACCGAGCGCGTCGTAGCCCCCGGCGGCGCGCCCGCCGGGGCCGGTGATGAGATCATCCGCACATGGGTACGGGGGAGCAGGACCTGACGATGATCGCCGTGCCGCCGGGCACGGTCACCCTCTCGGACCGGCGCACGCGACGCAGCTGGACGGTCGACGTGGCGGGCCACCGGCTGGCGGCGCATCCGGTCACCCGCGCGCAGTACGCGCGCGTCACCGGTCGGCCCCTCTCCGACGCCGAGGCGGACCGGCTGCCCGTCGAGAGCGTGTCCTGGTGGGACGCCGTCCACTTCTGCAACGCCCTGTCCGGGCAGGAGGGCCTCACGCCCGTCTACCGGGTGGGTGCCGACGGCGAGTCCGTCGACCGGGACACCTCCGCCGACGGCTACCGGCTGCCCACCGAGGCGGAGTGGGAGCACGCCTGCCGCGCGGGCACCTCCGGTCCGCGCTACGGACCGCTCGACGACATCGCCTGGCACCGGCAGAACTCCGGCGAGCGCGTCCATGAGGTGGGCGGCAGACTTCCCAACCCGTGGGGCCTGTACGACATGCTCGGCAACGTGTGGGAATGGTGCTGGGATGTCTACGACGCGGAGGTCTACGGCGCCTACCGGGTCCTGCGCGGCGGTGGCTGGTTCGACGAGCACTGGAGCTGCCGCGCCTCGGTGCGCCGTCGCAGCCATCCCACGTTCCGGGTCGACGACGTCGGGTTCCGCGTCGCGCGCGCTCCGCGCTGACGGGCGGGCGCGGGGCGCCGGACGTGCAGGCCCACAGCGTCGTCGACGCGGCTGATCGTGCTGACCGTATCGACGGACGGGTCGGTGGCCGGCAGGTCTCGGTGCTCATCGGGCCAGGGGATCGGGACCGGCCTGCCAGGGACGACACAGCGTCAGGAAGCATCCGGCCGCCGCCAGGCCGAGGCCCAGCACGGACATCGCCATGGGGAGGGCGGTGGACTGTCCGCCGAGACCGGCGAGGGCCGGGGCGAGTGCGCCCATGAGGAACTGGGCGGTGCCCAGCAGCGCGGAGGCACTTCCCGCCGCGTGCGGGGCGCGTTGGAGAGACAGGGCCGTGGTGGTGGGCAGGATCATGCCGACCGGACAGGCGGTGAGGAACAGCGCGACCGCGATCCAGGGCAGTCCCGCGTGCGTGGCCGTGACCAGGAGCACGAGGGCCGCGCCCGCGGCGGCGAGCATGCCCAGGCCGCCGGACAGCACCCGGTGCGAGGGGTAACGGCCCAGCAGGAGCTTGCCGTTGAGCTGTCCCGTGGCGACCATGCCGAGGGAGTTGAGGCCGAAGATCAGGCTGTACGTCTGCGGGGAGGCGCCGTAGATCTCCTGGAGGGTGAAGGAGGAGCCGGCGATGTAGGCGAACAGGGCGGCGAAGCCGAGGCTGCCGGTGAGCAGGTACCCGGTGAAGGAGCGGTCGCCCGTCAGATCGCGCATGGTGCGCAGGGTCGCCGGGAGCCCGCCGTGCCGACGGTCCGGTGGCGGCAGGGTCTCGGTCAGCAGGGCGGCGGTGGCCGCCAGGACGGCGAGGCCCAGGAGTGTGAGGGCGACGAACACGCCGCGCCAGGAGGTCAGGCGCAGCAACTGGGCGCCCAGCACGGGCGCGAGGATCGGCGCGGTGCCGGAGACCAGCATCAGTGAGGTGAGCAGGCGGGCGACGGCGAGCCCGTCGTACAGGTCACGCACGACGGCCCGGGCGATCACGATGCCCGCGGCCCCCGCCAGCCCTTGGACGAGCCGCATGCCGATGAGCACCGCAGGGTCCGGTGCGAGGGCGCACAGGGCGCCCGCCACCACGTACACGGACAGGCCCGTGAGCAGCGGCCCGCGCCGGCCGAGTGCGTCGCTGAGCGGGCCGATGACCAGCTGGCCCAGGGCGATCCCGACCATGAAAGCGGTCAGGGTGAGCTGCGTGACGGCCTGCGAGACGTGCAGGTCGGCACTGACCCGGGGGAGGGCCGGCAGGTAGAGGTCGATGGTGAGGGGGCCGAGTGCGGTCAGGGAGCCCAGGACCAGGACGAGGGGGAGGCGGCGGGGGCCGCCTCCCCGCGCCGTGTGTCGTCGTGTGTCCGCCGCAGGGGCGCCGGTCTCGGGAATCGCGTCCATCTGTGTTCCAGACTGCGTCGGTCGGCGCCCAGGGCGTCCAGGGAGGTGGGAAACGGACGGCGATCAGCCGGCGGCGGGGAAGAGCGACCGGTTGGCGATGTCGATGATGAACGGGCCGACGTGGGCCGGGTACTTGTCGACGATCGCCTTCTTGTACGCCTCGCCGTCGTCGCCGAGCAGTTCGCGGGCGTCGTCGAGGTAGCGGCGGACGTCCGCGTAGACCTCGGGTCCCGTGGGCAGGCCGTGGCCGGCGAGGATCGTGTCGTAGCCGCTCTCGGAGGCCAGTGCGTCGACGGCCCGCTGCCAGCCGGTGATGTCGTTGTTGCCCAGGTAGAGGTGGACGCCGTGGTAGACGAGGTCCTGGGCGATCAGGACGCGCTGCCCGGGCAGCTTGATCAGGAGTTCGTCGGCGGCCTCGCCGCCGGAGACGGCCTCGAAGACGAAGGTGACGCCGTCGATGACCTCGGCGCCCGGCTCCAGGGCGACGCTCGGGGTGAACTCGGCGACCGGGATGACCTGGCCGGTCGGAAGGTTGCTGTCGCCGCGGGCGATGATCTGCTCGCTCACCCGGGCCAGCGCGTGGACGGGGGCGCCGAAGCGGGCGGCGCCGTTGTAGTGGTCCGGGTGGGCGTGGGTGACGATGAGGCGGTCGATCGGCTTGCCGAGGGCCTTGGCGTAGGCGACGGCCTCGTCGGCGTACGCGGGCAGCAGCTGGGCGTCGATCGCGATGATCCGCGCCGGGGTCTCGATCAGCTGGGTGGTGGTGTGGAAGGTGTCGGCCGGGGACATGTAGCTGTGGATCCGGACCGCACCCTTGTCGAGGACCGTGACCGTGCCGTTCATGGGAGGCTCCTTGCGGTGGAGGCGGCCTCGTGCCGCCTTGATGACCTCCACTGTTGTCGCATCGCCGCAGGCAGGCGAGGTAGGCTGAAGACGCGGCATGGTGAATCGAGGACATCCGGAGTTGCGGCCGCGTCCCGCGGACGTCAGCGGCGGCGATCCCGCCCCGGGCGGGTGAATCCTCCGGCTCGGTTTCCGGTCCCCCCGAGGAGTGGGTGCACCGGCTCCGGGATCATCGACCTCGCCACCGCCGGGCCCGTCAGGGCGCACAGGCGCGTGACCGCCCAGGCATCGGACCGTTCATGGCGGCGTATCGCACGACCGTGATCCACCGGCAGAGGTCGATTGACGGCAGGGCCTAGGGGCGTGGCCAGGGGCGGCCGCCGATGGCCTCGATGCCGTTGTTGAAGCGGCGCAGATAGGCCGCGAACGCGGCGACGTCCTCGTCCGGCCAGTCGGCCATCACCTGACTCAACGCGTCGACGATCCCCTCGCGTTCCTCGTCCAGCAGGCGCTCGCCCTCGTCGGTGAGCCGGAACTTGCGGGCCATGCCGCCCTCGGGATCGGGAATCCGCTCGATGAGCCCGGCGCGCATCGCCGCCGCGGTCTGCCGGTTCAGTGTGGAGGCGTCCAGGCCGAAGGCGTCGCTGAGTTCCCCGATCGACATGGGCCCCTGGACCCGGATCCGGCTCAGCATGATGTACGCGCTGCGCTCCATCGAGCTGTTCTTGCGGCGGCCGCCGCGCTGGTTCAGGAACGAGTGGCGGCTGAGCAGCATCTGCTCGTACTCGACCTCGTGCGTCGGCGACTCCATGGGCCCGGCCTCCGGTTTCCGTGCGGCCGGACCATCCTGGCACATCGTGTGCATGCTCCATGCGATGTGGTCGATACATACGGCATGTACGATGCACATCCCCCGTGAGGCGTTCCCGTCGCACGGTCCGTACCGCACACGCCTCACCCGTGCTTCCCCCGTCCCAGTCGAGGAGTCCCATGGGCGCCCCCGTTCCCCAGCCCACGCCCCGCCCGGGCGCCGTGATCGTCACACTGGCCTTCGCCGGCACCACGGCGGCGATCATGCAGACGCTGGTCACGCCCCTGATAGCCGAACTGCCACAGATCCTGAACACCTCCTCCTCGAACGCGGCCTGGGTGATCACCGTCACCCTGCTGGTCGCCGCCGTGTGCGTGCCGGTCGTCGGCCGCCTCGGCGACCTCGTGGGCAAGCGCCGCATGCTGCTCGCCTGCTCCGTACCGCTGATCGTCGGCTCGGTGGTGTGCGCGTTCGCCTCCGACGTCGTCACGATGATCGTGGGACGCGGGCTGCAGGGCATGGGCATGGGCATGGTGCCGCTCGGCATCGCCCTGCTCCGGGACGTCGTGCCGGCAGAGAAGCTGAGCGGTTCCATCGCCCTGGTCAGCGCCTCCATGGGCATCGGCGGCGCCATCGGGCTCCCGCTGGCCGCCGCGGTCGCCCAGTACGCGAACTGGCGGGTGCTGTTCTGGGGCTCCGCCGCGCTGGCGGCCGTCGTCGCCGTCCTGATCTTCCTGCTCGTCCCGGACGTCCCCGCCGGCGCCCAGGACCGGCGCTTCGACCTGCCCGGCGCGATCGGCCTCGGAGTCGGCCTGGTCTCCCTGCTGCTCGCCGTCTCCAAGGGCGCCGACTGGGGCTGGACCTCGGCCACCACCCTCGGCCTGTCCGCCCTCGCCGTCGTGGCGCTGCTCGCCTGGGGCATGTGGGAGGTGCGCACCGCCGCCCCCCTGGTGGACCTGCGCACCACGGCCCGCCCCCGGGTCCTGCTCACCAACGTCGCCTCGGTCTTCGTCGGCTTCGGCATGTACGCGAGCATGCTGGTGATGCCTCAGCTGCTGCAGTTCCCCGAGGCCACCGGCTACGGCCTCGGACAGTCGATGCTCGCGGCCGGCCTGTGGATCGCGCCCGGCGGCCTGATGATGATGCTGGTCTCGCCGCTCGGCGGAAAGCTCACCAATGCCCGCGGTCCCAAGTTCACCCTGGTCTGCGGCACTCTGGTGCTGGCCGCCGGCTACTTCGCCTCCATGGCCCTGATCGGCTCCGCCTGGGGCGTCATGCTCGTCACGATCATCACCAGCAGCGGGGTGGGCCTCGCCTACGGCGCGATGCCCGCGCTGATCATGAGTTCGGTCCCGATCACGGAGACCGCCGCAGCCAACGGCTTCAACACCCTCATGCGCTCGCTGGGCACCTCGATCGGCGCCGCCGTCATCGGCGTGATCCTCTCCCGGATGACCGTCACCCTGGGCGGCCACACCCTCGCCGCGGAGGCCGGCTTCCGCACCGTGCTCCTCGTCGGAGGCGGGCTCGCCCTGGTCTCCGCGGGCATCGCCGCCGTCATCCCCGGCGCGCGCGCCGCCACGGCCGACGAGGACGGCTCCGACCGGGCCGCCGCACCCGAGCAGGCCAAGGTCTGAGACCACCGCCGGGAGGGGCGGCCGAGCCGAACAGGTCACCCCTCCCGGCGCCGAGGAGAGCGGGCGTCGGCCGGCTCGCGCGAACGGCCCTCGCAAGGATGCGGACGGGAGCGCGATCGGCGGCCGCGGGCAGCCGCGAGCGCCCCGGGGGCGTCGCTACGGGCGCGTCAACCGCCGCATGGTCAGCGCGACGTGCAGCCGCAGTCGGCCCTGCGGTGTGCGCACCGGCCACCCCAGCAGATGCTCGGCGTGGGCCAGCCGGTCCTGGAGCGTGGAGTGATGGACATTCGCCTCGACCGCCGCCGCCCGCAGACTCGCCGTCGCGGTGACGGCGTGGAGGGTGGCGAGCAGCCAGGGGGCGTCCGCGGCGGCGGCCTCGACCGCCTGGACGTCCGGCCCAGGTTCCGCCCCCGGCGCGACGAGGTCGGCCAGCAGGGCGATGCCGCCGAGCTCGTCGGCGTGCACGACCCGCGGGCCGGGGTCCTGCGCGGTGCCCGCCGCGGCGAACCTGAGCGCGGTGCGAGCGGCGGCCCAGGAGCGGGGCAGGCCCGTCAGGGGCACCGCGGGTCCCACTCCGGCCCGTCCGACGGCGTGCCGGATGTCGGCGGGCAGCACCCGGGGCGGGCCGTCGGGCACGGCCACGGCGCGGAACGCGGCGGCGGGGTCGAGGCCGAGACGGCGGGCCGCGTGCAGCCGGGCCGGTTCGGCCGCCGTGGCGTCGAGGAGGGTCTCGACCAGCGCGGGATCGTCCAGCGGCGCCCGTCCACGGGTGCGGTCGAGGACGAGGCGCGCCGCGCCGGCCGCCCGCTCCAGGATCACGGCGTCCACGACGCTCGGCCGTGCGTCGGCGCGCTCCAGCCACAGGGCGGGCGCGCCGCCCGGCGTCAAGTCCGCGGACGGCCAGGCCGGGTCCGGCGGGACGCCGGTGTCCCGGCGCGTGCCGTCCGCCTCCACCCGTACGCGCACCAGCCGCTCGGGGTCGACGAGTCGCGCGGGCACCCCGGACAGCACCGCCGCCCCGCGCACGATCGCCTCGATCCCGGCTCGCGACTCGGCCAGCCGGTCGAAGTAGGCGATGACCTGTACGGCGGCCCCGGCGTCGGGATCCAGTGCGGTCAGCCGTCCGGCCAGCTCTTTCATACGGCCATGATGCGCCACGCGAACCGTCGCGCGGAGGCCCGCGACCCGCCGGGTCCGTTCGGTCGGCCCTGCGGCCTTCGTGGCCCGTGGCGGTCGTACGGCGGGGCGGCGGCCGGTCCCTGACCCCGGATGACCGTGGCGGCCGGAGCCGGAGGGGGCACGGCGCGGGGGACGGGCTGTCGAGAGCCGTGGGGGACGGGCTATTCGGCGAGCAGCCGTCGCAGCCAGTCCAGATGGGCCGCCCGCGCCGACCTGGACAACGCGGCCTGCGGTACGAAGCCGTCGAACCCGTGGAAACCGCCCGGCCAGACGTGCAGTTCGGCGACCCCGCCGGCCTGCCAGATCCGGGAGGCGTACGCGACGACCTCGTCCCGGAAGGTCTCGGCGGATCCCACGTCGAGGAAGGCCGGGGGCAGCCCGGACAGGTCCTCGGCGCGGGCGGGCGCCGCGTACGGAGAGACGTCCGGGCCGCCGCGCAGCTCGCCCAGCAGAGCCGTCCACCCGGTCTCGTTGGCCGTGCGGTCCCAGACGCCGACCCCTGCCATCTGGTGACTGGAGGGGGTGTCGTTGCGGTCGTCCAGCATCGGGCACATCAGCAGCTGGCCGATCGGCCGAGGTCCCCGGCGGTCGCGCAGCAGCAGGGCGAGGGCGGCGGTGAGGCCGCCGCCCGCGCTGGCCCCGGCGATCACGATCCGTTCCGGGTCCGCGCCCAGTTCCTTGGCGTGCTCCGCCGTCCACAGCAGACCGGCGTAGACGTCCTCGACCGGCGCCGGATGGGGGTGCTCGGGCGCCAGCCGGTACTCCACGGACACCACGACCATGTCGAGTTCGCGGGCCCAGTCGAGGATCACGTCCACGCCGACCCGCTTGTCGCCGAGGACCATCCCGCCGCCGTGCACGTGGTAGACGACCGGGCGGGGCCGGTCCGGGGCCGGCGAGGTCGGACGGCAGATCAGCAGGGAGATCTCGGGGGAGCCCTCGGGCCCCGGGACCGTGCGGTCCTCGACCTCGAAGGCTCCGCCGGCGGTCAGGTCGAGCTGGGCGAGCAGTTCGATGCCCGGTCCCCGGCGCACGGCTTCGACCTCCTCCATGGACAGCCCCGGCTGGATCATGTCCTTGATGAGTTCCAGGGCGGCGGCGAGTTCGGGGTCGAAGGGCGGCGGCTGGGACGTCATGGGGTACTCCTCACACGGAACGCGGATGCGCGGCGGCTCGTGCCGCTCATGGTGGGCCTGCCGGCCGCCTTCCTGAGCACCGCCGTACGGCGGAACCTGCCCGCCATTCGGCGGGTGACACGGCCCCCGCCCGCGCGGCTCGCTCGTCCTCGCGGTCACGACCTGCACCGGTCCGCGGCCAGCCGGGCAGCCGGGCGACCTGAGCCGGGGCGTCGCGCGCCCGCGCTACGGCGTGGGCGCCGCGTCCGCGCGCATCAGCACGCAGTCGAACTCGATGACGCGTCCCGTGGTCGCCTCGCGCGTCACCGGGTACATCCCGGTGATGCCGAATCCCGCCGCCTCGTAGGTCGCGACGGCCTCGCCCATGCCGGGGCTGCCCTCGTACAGCTTGAGCACGGCGACCTCGGACTGCATGCCCACGAACTCGGCGATCCGTTCCCCGCCTCCGGCGAACACCTCAAGGTCGTAGCCCTGGGTGTCCATCTTGAGGAAGGGGCGCGGTTCGGCGAGGCCTTCCAGCGCCTCGTCCATGACGTCCGCCAGCCGGCGGACACGGATCTCCTCGGTGTCGGCCTGCGTGAAGCGGCTGTAGCGGCCCTTGCCGTAGTCGCTCGCCGACAGCAGGGAGTTCATCGTCTTCCAGCCGGTGTGGATCTCCGCCGTCGTCTCCTCCCGGCCCAGACCGCACCGGTACACCTGCCAGGCGGGGTCGTCCGCGGCGGCCTTCTCCAGCCGGGCGAACGTCTCCGAGGTGGGTTCGAAGGACACGATCCGGCCGGTGTAGCCGAGGCGGCGCAGCCGTTTGGCGTACTGGCCGGTGTTGGCCCCGACGTCGAAGACGCAGTTCACCCCGTACAGCTCCAGCATCGCGGTGACGTGCTGGGTGCACAGGTACTCGGCGGCCGCCAGCTGCAGTCCGCGTTCGTCGCGCCGGTCGGGGGCGGCCATCAGGAGGACGGCGTCGCTGTCGCCGAGCCGCACGGCCTCGCCGTCGTCCACCCCGGGGTGTTCGCCGTCCCGGGTCCGCCGCACCACCCAGGTGTCCCGGCCCGCGCCGGTGGCCCGGTACGGTCGGCCGCGCCGGGCGACCACCGCCGTCCCCGGCCCGAGGTCGGTCACCTGGACGCCGATGCGGGGCATCAGGGCCAGCAGTCGTCGATAGAGGGTCTGCATCTTCCCAGCCCTATCAGACGGGGAGGCGGGCGGTCTGCGGCTTCGACCACTTTCGTCGGTCCGTCCGACCGGCGGATGTGTCCGGGCGTCCGCCGGTGGGGCCTTCCGGCGGCGACCGCGACGGTTTCGCGCGGGACGTCCGCGGTCGGGCCGGCCCGGGCGTCGAGACGGTGATCCTGCTCCGTGTCCGGGGGAGCCGGCCGCCCGGATCCGGCGTTCCGCGGCTCCCGCGCCGCCGCGGCCGGCCGAACCGGACGGAGGCTCGCGATGGCGTGCGGGCGGACGCGTGCGAACGGCCGGAGGCGGGCGAAAGGCCTGACGCGTGCGAACGCCTGACGGGGCCCGGAGAACTCTCCGGGCCCCGTCAGGCGTTCGTCATCTGCGGTGCGGGACCGTGCTCAGGCGGCCGCGGTCTCGCCCGCGTGCCCGTGCAGACGGGCGACGACCTCGGTCAGCTGCGCGGCGACCTCGGCGTCGTCCACCGGGTGGGTCTCGGCGAAGCGGGTCAGGGAGCCCGGGATGGAGAGCTTGAGGTCCTCGATCACGCGGCCGCCGGCGATGCCCACGGCCTTGCGGGCCTCGTCCTGCGCCCACACGCCGCCGAACTGGCCGAACGCGGTGCCGACCACGGCGGCGGGCTTGCCGCCGAAGGCGCCGGCGCCGTACGGGCGGGACAGCCAGTCGATGGCGTTCTTCAGGACGGCCGGGATGGTGCCGTTGTACTCGGGGGAGAAGAGCAGGAAGGCGTCGGCGGCCTGGGCGGCCGCTCGCAGCTTGGCGGCGGCGGCCGGGACGCTGCCCTCGACGTCGAGGTCCTCGTTGTAGAAGGGGATCTCCGCCAGGCCCTCGAAGAGGTCGACCTCGGCGCCCTCGGGAGCGACCTTGACGGCCGCTTCGGCGAGCTGGCGGTTGGTCGAACCGGCGCGGAGGCTGCCGACGAGCGCAAGGATGCGGACAGACATGGGTGCTCCCAAAGGCTGAAACATGGTCGTCATGAATACGGACCGAAGTCCGTTTATTGTTCTAGCACTCCAAACGGACCGCGGTCCAGTTTCATTCCCGGTGCTTTACGCTGAGTTCATGCCCGATGTTCTGCCCCCCTGCCCGGAGCCCGAGGAGGCCGTCGCCGGGTCCGAGCTGCTGCGCGTCGGGCCCTTCGACGACGAGCCGTGCCTGCGCGCCGACGCGGCCCGCAACCGGGCCCGGCTTCTGGACGCCGCGGCCCGGCTGATCTCCGAGCACGGCGCGGCCGGGGTCACGATGGACGCGGTGGCGAGCGCGGCCAACGTCGGCAAGGGCACGGTGTTCCGCCGCTTCGGCGACCGCACCGGGCTGCTCAACGCGCTCCTGGACCACTCCGAGCGCAATTTCCAGGCCGCCTTTCTGAGCGGCCCCCCGCCGCTGGGGCCGGGCGCGCCGCCCGTGGAGCGGCTGCGGGCCTTCGGCATCTCCATGCTCCGACGCTCCGTCGACGAGCTCGATCTGCAACTGGCGGCCGAGCTCGGAGCCGAGCGCCGGTACTCCGTGCCGGCGCGCCGCGTCCATCTCGCCCACCTGAGGATGCTGCTGCGTCAGGCCGTGCCGGGCGCGGACGACGAACTGCTCGCCCACGCGCTGATGGGGTACCTCAGTCCTGTCCTCGTCCACCACCTCACCCGGCAGTCCGCGATGCCGCCGGCCCGGCTGGAGGCCGGCTGGAACGAGCTGGTCGATCGCGTGACCGGCGCGGCGGCCGGGCCGCGAACGGCGTCGCCGGATCAGGGGTGAGCCGTGAAGAGGTCGACGACCGCCTGCGGCGCGTCCTCGGCGAACAGGGCCGTGCCGTTGGCGGCGGACGCGGCCGCTGCGGCCGCGCTGCGCGGGAACAGGCTCGCCTCGTAGACGGCCAGCGCGGTCTCGCGCTCACCCGGGTGCGCCACGAGAGCCCGGCCCAGCTCGGCGCCGTCCAGCATCGCGAGGTTGGCGCCCTCGCCCGCGAACGGTGACATCAGGTGGGCGGCGTCGCCGAGCAGGGTGACCCCGGGCACGCGCTCCCAGCGGTGGCCGACCGGCAGGGCGTGGATCAGACGCGGCGTCAGCGGCCCGGGAGCGTCGGCGATCAGCGCCCGCAGGCTCTTGTCCCAGTCCGGGAAGTGCTCCAGCACGTACGCCTTCGCCGCCTCGACGTCGGTGAAGTCCACGCCGTCGGACCAGTCCTCGGCGACGCGCAGCGCGGCGTACACGTGCAGGCCGCCGTCGGGCGCCCGGTGGGCGAGGAAGCCCTTGCCGGGGCCGAGCGCGAACATGAGCCCTGCGCCGACGACCTCGGCGCTCACCGGGTGACGCGTGTCCGCGTCCGGCAGGTCCGCCTCGACGAACGACACGCCCGTGTACACGGGCCGGGCGGTCGACAGCAGCGGCCGGATCCGCGACCAGGCGCCGTCGGCGCCGACCAGCAGGTCGGTGGTGAAGGCGGCGCCGTCGGCGAGGGCGACCTCGTGGCGTCCGTCGCCCAGGCCGCGGGCGCAGGTGACCTTGGCGCCCCAGCGGACCGTTCCCGCGGGCAGCGAGCCGAGGAGCAGGTCGCGCAGGGCGCCCCGGTCGACCTCGGGCCGCCCGCCGGTTCCGTCGTCGTCCTCCGCGTGCCGGACCACGGCCTCCCTGTCGAGGACCCGCACGGCCTCGCCGCCGGGCAGGACCAGCGCCCGGAACTCCTCGTGCAGTCCGGCGGCCCGCAGGGCCGCCTGGCCGGTGTCCTCGTGGATGTCCAGCATGCCGCCCTGGGTGCGGGCGGCGGGGGAGGCGTCGAGGTCGAAGACGGCCGCCTCGACGCCGTGGGCGCTCAGCACCCGGGCGAGGGTGAGGCCGCCGAGTCCGGCGCCGACGATCGCCACGGGGTGGTGCTTCAGGGCTGTCATGGCTCTCATGGTTTTCATGGCGAGGGCTCCTCGGTCGGTCGGTCGGGCACGGCGGTGTGCTCGATGCCGCTGATCAGGGTTCTGATCCCCCAGGACAGACGGGCCTCGGGCGGCCCCGACAACAGGGGCCCGGCGAGCGCGGCGACGCGCGGGTGGGTCCGCTCCGACGCCTCGCGCACCGCGTGCCGCAGGGCGTCCCAGTCCTCCTCGGAGGCCTCGTCGGCGTGCTCGGCGGCCGTGGCGGTGGCGTGCTGGAGCAGCAGGTCCACGCCCCACGCGGCCTGCGCGGCGGGCGTACCGCCCTCTTCGAGCAGGGCGAGCAGGGTCTCGATCAGGTTCAGGTAGTGCGGTCCGCTGGGCCGGGCGGTGAGCGCCGAGCGGGCGAGGTCCGGGTACTCCAGCAGCATCGCGGTGTACCCGGTGAGCACCTGCTCCAGCCGCTCGCGCCAGGGGCCCTCGCCAGGGGCCGGGCGGACCGTGCCCAGGAGTTCGTCGAGTACGGCCGCGTGCAGTTCCGCGGTGTTGCGGACGTACACGTAGAGGGAGGCCGGACCGGTGTCCAGCTCCTCGGCCAGACGTCGCATGGTGACCTTGCGCAGGCCTTCGGCGCGCAGCACCGCGACGGCGGCGGCCACGATGCCCTCCCTGGTCAGGGCGGGCTTGGCCGGGCGTTCACGGCGACTGCGCGGGGTGTCGGGACGTGCTGTCATGCCTTCAAGGTAGCGAACATGTTCGTCGCGAACAAGTACGTCACGAACACGTTCGTTGACGAGTCGTCGGATGGGACGTCCCCCGCCCCGAACCCCCGGCGACGCTTCTGCCAAGATGCCGTACGTCATGGTGCAGATACCGAACACGCCCGCGCCGACGAAGTCGCCGGCCCCACGCCCCGTGCCCACGAGCGCCGACGTGGCCCGCCTGGCCGGCGTCTCGCGCGCGACCGTCTCCTATGTCCTGAACAACGCCGACGCCGTACGCATCAGCGAGCCCACCCGTCGCCGGGTCCGTCAAGCAGCCGAGGACATCGGGTACGTGCCCCACGCGGCCGCCCGCACCCTGCGCGCCGGACACAGCCGCGTGGTCCTGATGCCCACGCTGCCCATCCCGGCCGGCGCGCTCTACAGCCGGTTCGTGCACGACTTCCAGGGGGCGCTCACCCGCCTCGACTACACCGTCGTCCAGTACGGCGCCGCCGGGCTGCACGGCGACGACGCCGCCCGGGCCTGGGCCGAACTGCGACCCGTGGCCGTGCTGGTGCCCACCCCGGGCATCGGGCCCGAGGGGGTCGCCGTCCTCAAGCGCTCCGGCGCGCGCGCCGTGGTGACCCTCGGCCCCGCGCCCGTCGAGGGCGCCCACGCGCTGCGCCTGGACCACGCCGACGTCGGCTACAGCGCCGCGGCCCACCTCCATGCGCGCGGCCGCCGTCGGATCGGCGTGGTCGTTCCCGAGGAACGCGGCATGGAAGTCTTCTCCGCGCCCCGCCTCCAGGGCGCCCGCGAGGCGCTGACCGGCACGGAGGCCACGGTGACCGAACTGCCCCTCGCCTACAGCGAGGAGTCCGCGGCCGCCCTCGCCGCCCGCTGGGCCGGCCTCGGCCTCGACGCCGTCTTCGCCTACAACGACGAGTACGCCATGCTGCTGATGCGCGCCCTTCAGGAAGCGGGCGTGCGCGTTCCCGAGGACGTCGCCGTCATCGGCGCGGACGACCTCGTGCTGGGACGGCTGCTGCGGCCCCGGCTCAGCACCGTGCGGATCGCGCTCCCCTCGGGGCGTCACCTCGCCTCGCTGGTGGACCGGGCGGTCCGCAGCCCCGCGGCCGTTCCCGAGTCGCACGAGCCGTTCGCGGCCACGGTCGTGCACCGCGACTCCAGCTGAACGCCGGCCCGGACCGGCCCGCGGCTCCGGCCGCTCGGACCCGCCAAGTCCCCGCCGGGCCGGGTGAGTTGATCGCGCGCGCCACGGTCGAACGTGCCCTCCTGGGGGAGCGGGCGTCGGTCGGCGCCGCGGCGTACCGTGGGAACCGATGACGCGCGCGTCAGGGGACCCGATTTCCCTACGACATGACTAAGATGTTGCGTGCTCAACCAGATGGGGATGCGTTCGTTCATCGGATGCAGCTCGCCCGGCTGCGCCGGATCACCGCATCCCGCCATGCCGCCGCCGAACTGGCGGCCACCCACACGGGACTTCCCCACCTCGCTGTGAGAGCGGCAAGTCCCGCGGGTCACCGATCGGAGAGCCTCCATGCCGTTGCTCGACCCCCAGAACTGGCAGCCCCGCACCCTGTCGGGCCCCCGGTACACCGTCACCGAGCCCGCCACCGGCGACCCGCTGGGCACGGTCGTCCTGGCAGGCGGCGCGGACGTCGGTCCGGCCGCCGAGGCCGCCCGAGCCGCCCAGTCCGACTGGGCCCGCCTCCCGCACTTCGTGCGCGCCGGCGTGCTGCGCAAGGCCGGCGACCTGTTCGCCGCGCACGCCGAGGAACTGCGCGAGTGGATCGTCCGCGAGTCCGGCTCGATCCCCGGCAAGGCCGACTTCGAGCTGCACGTCGCTGCTCAGGAGTGCTACGAGGCCGCCGCCCTCGCCTCCCGCCCGGCCGGGCAGGTCCTGCCCAGCGAGGCGCCCCGGCTGTCCTACACCCGGCGTGTGCCCGTCGGCGTGGTGGGCGTGATCTCACCGTTCAACGCTCCGCTGATCCTGTCGATCCGCTCCGTCGCGCCCGCCCTCGCACTCGGCAACGCGGTCGTCCTCAAGCCCGACCCGCGCACCGCGGTGTGCGGCGGACTGTCCCTGGCCGCGATCTTCGCAGAGGCGGGCCTGCCCGACGGGCTGCTGCACGTCCTGCCGGGCGGCGCCGAGACCGGCGCGGCCCTGGTCGCCGACCCGCGCGTGCCGGTGATCTCCTTCACCGGTTCCACCGCGGCCGGCCGCGCGGTCGGCGAGGCCGCCGGACGCCACCTCAAGCGCGCCCACCTGGAACTCGGCGGCAACTCCGCCCTGATCGTCCTGGAGGACGCCGACCTCGACGCCGTGATCTCCACGGCCGCCTGGGGCTCGTTCTTCCACCAGGGTCAGATCTGCATGACCACCGGCCGCCACCTGGTGCACGCCTCCCTCTACGAGGAGTACGTCGAGCGGCTCGCGGCCAAGGCCGACGCCCTCGCCGTCGGCGACCCGCACCGCGCCCAGGTGCACCTCGGCCCGCTCATCGACGACGGACAACTCGCCAAGGTGCACGCCCTGGTGGAGGCCAGCACCGGCGCCGGCGCGAAGCTCGCCGCGGGCGGCACGCACGAAAGCCTCTTCTACCGCCCGACCGTGCTCGCCGGCGTCGGCGACGACACCCCCGCCTACGCGGAGGAGGTCTTCGGCCCGGTGGCCCCGGTACGCCCCTTCACCACCGCGGACGAGGCGGCGGCACTGGCCGCGCGCAGCTCCTACGGCCTCTCGCTCGGCATCGTCACCCGCGACGCCGCCCGCGGCCTCGACCTGGCCGAGCGCATCCCGACCGGCATCGTCCACATCAACGACCAGACCGTGAACGACGAAGCCGTCGCGCCCTTCGGCGGAGTGGCCGCCTCGGGGACCGGCGCCCGCTTCGGCGGCGAGGCCAACCTGGAGGCCTTCACCGACGTGCGCTGGACGACGGTGCGCAGCGACGTGGCGCCGTACCCCTTCTAGAAGCCGCTCCCGGGCTCACTCGCCCGGGGCGGCAGCGGAACCGTCGGTCTCGCTCTTGGCCTGCTGCTCCTCGATCGACCGGCGGACCTCGTCCATGTCGAGCCCGCGCGCCTGTCCGATGACGTCCGTGAGGGCGGCCTCGGGCAGCGCGCCGGGCTGGGCGAACACGGCGACCCGGTCGCGCACGATCATGAGCGTCGGGATCGACTGGATGCCGAATGCGGCCGCCAGCTCCGGCTGCGCCTCGGTGTCCACCTTGCCGAACACCAGGTCCGGGTTCTCCTCGGCGGCCTTGTCGTACACCGGGGCGAACTGACGGCACGGCCCGCACCAGGACGCCCAGAAGTCGATCAGGACGAACTCGTTCTCGGTGACCGTCTGGTCGAAGTTCTCCTTGGTGAGCTCCACGGTGCTGCTCATGACCTGAATCCCTCTTCCCGGTGCTTCCTGCCAGGCGCTCCCTGACATGGGGTGAAGCCGTCCGCGCCAACGCGGCCGGCCGCTCCTGTATTCCGCGCCCCTACCCGTGTGGCCACCCCGCACACCACCCACCAGACTGACCCCATGACGGAAACGGAAACCAACCTGTACGACGTGGTTGTGCTCGGGGCCGGACCCGTGGGGGAGAACGTCGCCGACCGCACCCGCGCGGCCGGCCTCACCACCGCGGTCGTCGAGAGCGAACTGGTCGGCGGCGAGTGCTCGTACTGGGCCTGCATGCCCAGCAAGGCCCTGCTGCGCCCGGTCATCGCCCGCGCCGACGCCCGCCGCCTGCCCGGCCTGCGCCAGGCCGTGCAGGGCCCTCTGGACACCGCGGCGGTCCTCGCCCGCCGCAACTGGTACACCGGCGACTGGACCGACGACGGTCAGGTCGGCTGGCTCAAGAGCATCGGCGCCGACCTCTACCGGGGCGAGGGCAGACTGACCGGACCGCGCACGGTCAGCGTGGGCGACCGGGTGCTCACCGCTCGGCACGCGGTCGTCGTCGCCACCGGCACCCGCGCCGCCCTGCCCGCGCTGCCCGGCCTCGACGGGGTCCGGCCCTGGACGAGCCGCGAGGCCACCAGCGCCCAGTCCGCGCCCGGCCGGCTCGTCGTGGTGGGCGGGGGCGTCGTCGCCACCGAGATGGCCACGGCCTGGCAGGCGCTCGGCTCGCAGGTCACCCTTCTCGTGCGCGGCAAGGGACTGCTGGACCGGATGGAGCCGTTCGCGGGCGAACTGGTCGCCGAGGCGCTCACCGAGGCCGGCGCGGACGTGCGCACCGGCACCTCGGTGACGTCCGTGACGCGCACGGACGGCGTCGTCGTGGTCGTCACCGACACCGGCGAGCGCATCGAGGCCGACGAGATCCTCTTCGCCGTCGGCCGCGCTCCGCGCACCGACGACATCGGCCTGGAGACGGTCGGCCTGGAGCCCGGCTCCTGGCTCGCCGTCGACGACAGCCTGCGCGTCGACGGCACCGACTGGCTCTACGCGGTCGGCGACGTCAACCACCGCGCCCTCCTCACCCACCAGGGCAAGTACCAGGCGCGGATCGCGGGCGCCGCCATCGCCGCGCGCGCCGCCGGAACGGCCCTGGCCCAGACCGATCCGTGGAGCGCCCACTCCGCGACGGCCGACCACGAGTCCGTCCCGCAGGTCGTCTTCACCGACCCGGAGGCGGCCTCCGTCGGCCTCTCCCTGGCCGAGGCGGAAGCGGCCGGACACCGGGTGCGCGCCGTCGACGTGGACATGTCGTCGGTGGCCGGCGCGGGCCTGTACGCCGAGGGGTACAAGGGCCGCGCCCGGATGGTCGTCGACCTGGAGCGGGAGATCCTGCGCGGCGTCACCTTCGTCGGCCCCGGAGTCGGGGAGCTCATCCACTCCGCGACCGTCGCCGTGGTCGGCCAGGTGCCGATCGCCCGCCTCTGGCACGCGGTCCCGTCCTACCCGACGATCAGCGAGGTGTGGCTGCGCCTGCTGGAGGGATTCCGGGACAACTGACGCACGGCGGACCGGCCTTCCGCGCCGGCTTGCCCGCGGTGGGCCGGCCCCCCTCGACAGCGCACGGCGAAATCGCCTACGGCAGGGGGAAGTCCAGAGCGCTCGCCGCCTCGGTCGGGCCCGGTTGCGCCCAGCGTTCCAGCACCGCCTGGTGGGTCGACAGCGAGCGGAGTTCGGCCCGGTCGAGGTAGAGCAGGCCGTCGAGGTGGTCCGTCTCGTGCTGGACGATGCGGGCCGGCCAGCCCGTGAACACCTCGTCCAGCGGCCGCCCCCGCTCGTCCTCGCCGGTCAGCCGGACCCGCGCGTGCCGGGCCACCACCGCCTGGTAGCCCGGCACGCTCAGGCAGCCCTCGAAGAAGGCCGCACGGTCCGAACCGACCTGTTCGTACGACGGGTTGACGAGAACCCGGAACGGCTGGGGCACCCGGCCGCGGGTCAGCCGCACCTCGTCCGGCACCGGCGCGGGATCCTCGATCACCGCGATCCGCAGCTCCACCCCCACCTGCGGCGCGGCGAGGCCGACGCCGGGCGCCGCGAGCATGGTGACGCGCAGGGCCTCGACGAACCGGGACAGAAGGGCCGGTTCGAGCTCGCCGTCGTAGCGCGCGACGCCGGCCCGCAGCACCGGGTCGCCGGCCGCGACGATGGGCAAGGGGCCGCCGGGAGCGAGGAGTTCCTCGATCCGTTCGGCAAGGGGAGGACGGGGACGGGGAGTTGCCATCCGGTCAGCATCCCATGACCGACGGCATGTGACGCGGGTCACTCGGAACGGCGGGAACTCGGGTCGCCGCCGTCCCGACTACTGGGACGTCACGGCCGAGTTACCCCCCCCTCACGCCCAGGACGCCACGAGGTCCCCCGCCGACGGCTCCGATACAGCTCTTCGCCCCCACGCTCCCCACGCTCCCTTCGACCCCGGAGAAGCCCGCCGATGTCCACCCCTTCCCCGACCTCCACCACTCCCGGCTCACTTCCAGCCGGGGGACCGTCATCGGACGAGGACGAGGCCCCGCAGTCGGCGGCCCCCGCGCCCAGGTCCCGCGGCCCGTGGGCCCCGTTGCGCCCGCTGGTGCTGCGCCTGCACTTCTACGCCGGCGTGTTCGTCGCACCCTTCCTGCTGGTCGCCGCGGTCACCGGATTCCTCTACGCCGGAGCCTTCCAGGCCGAGAAGCTCGTGTACGCACACGAGATGACCGTCCCGGTCGGCGACACCGAGCTGCCGATCTCCGCGCAGGTGGACGCGGCCCGCAAAGCCCACCCCGAGGGCACGGTGTCGGCCGTCCGCCCCTCGCCCGAGGACGACGCCACGACCCGGGTGATGCTCTCGGGCGTCAAGGGGGTCGACGCGACCCACACCCTGGCCGTGTTCGTCGACCCGTACACGGGGGAGGTGCGCGGGGCCCTGGAGCAGTACGGCTCGACCGGAGCACTGCCCCTGCGCACCTGGATCGACGAGTTCCACCGCGATCTGCACCTCGGCGAGAACGGCCGTCTGTACAGCGAGTTCGCCGCCAGCTGGCTGTGGGTGATCGCCGCCGGGGGCCTCGTGCTGTGGTTCTCCCGCCGTCGCGCCCTGCGCAAGGTGCGCGGCACGAGCGGACGGCGCCGGGCGCTCGGCCTGCACGGCACGATCGGCGCGTGGGCCGCGGTCGGCTTCCTCTTCCTGTCCGCGACCGGACTGACCTGGTCGACCTACGCGGGCGCCAACATCGACGAACTGCGCACCACCCTCGGCCAGTCCACCCCGTCGGTCTCGGCGGCCGCGAGCGGCGGCGACCACGCCGGACACGCCGGCGCGACCGCCAGCGGCGGGGACGCCGAGCACGGCGTCGGGCTCGACAAGATCCTGGCCGCCGCACGAGCCGAGGGGCTCGGCGACCCGGTGGAGATCGTCCCGCCCGCGGACGCGTCCTCCGCGTACGTGGTCAAGCAGGTGCAGCGCAGCTGGCCCGAGAAGCAGGACGCCGTCGCGGTCGACCCGGCCACCGGCGAGGTCACCGACGTCCTGCGCTTCGCCGACTACCCGCTCCTCGCCAAGCTCACCCGGTGGGGCATCGACCTGCACACAGGCGTCCTGTTCGGGCTGGTCAACCAGATAGCGCTGATGGTCCTCGCGCTCGGCCTGATCCTGCTGATCGTGCTCGGCTACCTGATGTGGTGGCGGCGCGGCCGCGGCTCCTCCTTCGGGCGGCCCGTTCCGCGCGGCGCCTGGGCCCAGGTGCCGCCGTACGTGCTCGTTCCGCTGATGGCGGGCGTCGCCGTGGTCGGCTACTTCGTCCCGTTGCTGGGCATCCCGCTCGCGGGCTTCGTCGCGGTGGACGTCGTCCTAGGCGAGATCGCACACCGCCGACGCCGGGCGGTCTGACTCCTCGGTCCAGGGAGCCCCCGGCGGCTGCTCCCTGGATCCGCCACCGCCCGCATCGTCCGCGCCGCCCGCACCCTGTGCGCCGACCTCGCCGCCCGTGCCGTCCGCGCCGCGCCCTTCACGCGGGGCGCGCGCCGACGGTCGCGCAAGCTGCGGCGCGAGCCGTGGTCACGAAGGCGGCGACATCCGCACGCCGGCATGCGGACGTCGCCGGAACCTCGGCGTCCGGTCCGTACGGACCCGCCACACCTCACAGGTCCGCAGGGCTCAGTCCTGCGGGAACTCCCCGGACAGGGCGGCGGCCAGCCGCAGCTGCGGTCCCGCCTCCTCGTACCGCCCCTGCCGCTCAAGGGTGCGCCCCAGCATCAGCCGCGCGTACTGCTCCACCGGGTCACGTTCGACGATCACCCGCAACTCGGCCTCGGCACGGCGCAGTTGGGCGGAGTGGTAGTAGGCGCGGGCCAGCAGCAGCCGCGGTCCGGTCTGCTCCGGCTCCTCCGCGACCAGCCCGGCGAGCACCCGCGCGGCCGCGGTGTACTCCTTGGCGCCGAAGAACAGCTGCGCCCGCTCCCACCGCTCGGCCGGGGTTCCGTGGGCGTAGTACGCGGTGGTGTCGGTCGTCGTCTCGTAGGTCGTGTCCACTGGTGACCTCCTTCGGGGCCGACAACCGGAACGGTTGGTTGAATATTCCATCACCGCGCGCGTCGTCCGCCTCCCTCGCAGACGCATGGCGGACGGCGGACGGCTCACGCAGAGCGCCGACGCCGTACGAGGACTGCACCCGTGCCGGGCGCGATTCCGCCTTCGTGCGCAAGGCCGCCGCATCAGGGGGTATCCGGTTCTCCGGAGGCGGGACAGCTCACGGTCGGACAGTTGCCGTTTGACAACTATAGCCGTGAGGCAAGAAAGTGGAGGCCGGACGTGCAGGGGGAAGGATGTGGATGTCGCAGTGGGCGGGGTCCGCTCCGTTCGCTGAGCACCGGCGTCGAACGGCGGGCGGCAGGCGGCGAGTCGGCGGCCGGCCGCTCAGGCTGTGCGCGTTCCGGAAACCCGGGCGTCGTCGTGTATCTGCGCTGCCGCCGCGTCGCAGAACGCTTCGAGTCCCCGCAGGAGTGCGGTCCGCCGGGCGGCGGGCATCTGGTCCAGCACCGCCTGCAGCGCGCTCTCGCGGCGCGTGCGCAGATCGGTGAGGAACGCATGGCCCTGGTTGCTGATGTGGAGGCGCACTTCGCGCCGGTCCGCCGGGCTCACCACGCGCTCGACGAAACCGGCCGCCTGCAGACGGTCGCACAGCCGACTGGTCGACGGCGGCGTGGAGGCGAGCGCTTCGGTGAGCGTGCGCAGACTGACGCCTTCGCGATGTTCGAGGACGAGCAGCACGCGCAACTGCGACGCCGACACGGGCGCCGTCGTGGCCCGGCCCCACAACACCTCCAGCAACTCCGCGGCCGTGGAGGCCACGCGGGCGACCTCGGCTGGCTCGGGGCGGGCGCGGAAGGAAGTCACAGTCTCATTCTCGCAGGCGCCGACCGCCGACGTGCCGGGCGGCCGGTGACCGGCCGCAGACGGACCCGATTCCGGGTGCGGCCGTACGGAACGGCCCCGGCTCGCGCACAGGCTCTGCGAACGTCCGACGAAAGATGGGTGTATTGACAACCGTGAACAGATTCGTGACCGCCGAGCGTGCTCTGCGTACGGCGGCGCCCCACGAGTTGCTCGACGCCGTACGCCGCGTGCTCCAGGAGGAGTACGCGGCGGCCTCGGTGGAACTCTTCATGGCCGACTACGGTCTGACCGTGTTGCAGCCCGTGTCCGTGCTGCCGCACACCCTTGAGCCGGTGTCGGTGCACAACAGCCCGGCAGGCCGCGCCTTCGGCGCCCAGGAGCCGTACCTCGAAGGCCTCGCGCAGGGCAGGGCGCGCGTGCATCTGCCCGTGACCGTGCGAGGGGACCGCTTGGGCGTCCTGTCGGTGACCGTCCCGGGCGAGGAGCACGCGCGGGACTGCCTCACCGAACTGACGGAGATCGCCGACGTGCTCGCGCACGAGGTGGTCGTGGCCGAACGGGACACGGACCTCTACCTGCAGGCACGGCGCAAGGACCGGCTGACCCTGGCCGCCGAGATGCAGTGGCAGCTGCTTCCCGGCCGTTCCTGCTCGCGGCCGGAGTACGAGCTGGGGGCCCAACTGGAGCCCGCGTACGCGATCTTCGGCGACAACTTCGACTGGTCGGCGACCGCCGACCGGCTGACGCTGTACGTGTCCAACGGCATGGGCGAGGGGATCGAGGCCTCCCTGCTGACGAACCTGGCCGTCAACGCCCTGCGCAACGCCCGGCGGGCCGGCCTCTCCCTCCCCGACCAGGCGGCCCTCGCCGATCAGGCCATCTACGCCCACTACCGGGGCCGCTGCTACCTGTCGGTCCTGATGTTCGACTTCGACCTCGCGAGCGGACGGGCCCGGGTGGTGGACGCCGGCTCGCCGCAGCTGCTGCGTCTGCGCAACGGCACGGTCGAACGCGTCGGCTTCGAAGCGCAGCTGCCGCTGGGCATGTTCGAGGAGACCGACTATCTGGCGCAGGACTTCCAGGTCGAGCCCGGCGACCGCCTCGTCTTCGTCAGCGACGGGGTCTACGAGGTCGCTTCCCCCGGAGGGGAGACGTACGGGGACGCCGCGCTAGCCCGCGCGATCCTGGCGACGCGACTGCTCTCGGCCGCCGAGGTGCCGCGGGCGGTCCTGCGGGAGCTGACGGGCCACCGCGGCCGGACCGCGCCGAACGACGACGCCCTCGTGGTCTGCCTCGACTGGCGCGGGCGGCCGTGAGCGCTCGCCCGCTCCCCGCCCGGACGTCGGTGATCACCTGCCGTACGGCGCGGTGGCCGGGGTGGGGCGGCGCGTTCCCCGACAGGGT
>NZ_JAHHIU010000133.1 GCF_024539815.1 Streptomyces hayashii | reverse complement strand
CCCCGGGCCCGTACCCGCCGCAGCCTCCCCACCCCTACGGGCAGCCGCCCCTGAGCTGAGCTCGCCGCGACCTCTCACCCGGCCCGCGCGCAAGGTGAGAGCAACGTTCCTTTCCGGTCACCCACAGCCACAGCGCGGAAACGCGCCCTCCCTACCTTCGGGACTCATCACCGCTCATCCCCCCGAATCACCCGAGCCCGGAGCACGTGGAGGCGTCATGACAGCCCCGAGTACAGCCCCCGCACCCCCGTCCCCCGCGAGGAAGGGGAGGCGCTGGATCGAGGAGTGGGACCCGGAGAACGAGGCCTTCTGGAACGAGAAGGGCGAGAAGGTCGCCCGCCGCAACCTCCTCTTCTCGGTCCTCTCCGAGCACATCGGATTCTCGATCTGGACCATGTGGTCGGTGCTGGTGCTCTTCATGGGTCCGGAGTACGGCCTCACCCCCGCCGACAAGTTCCTGCTGACGTCCATGGTGACGCTGGTCGGGGCGGTCGTGCGGGTGCCGTACACCTTCGCCGTCGCGCTCTTCGGCGGGCGGAACTGGACGATCATCTCGGCCGGGCTGCTGCTGATCCCCAGCGTCGCCGCGTTCGCGGTGATGAAGCCGGGGACCTCCTTCGACACGTTCCTGCTGGTCGGCCTGATCGCGGGCATCGGCGGCGGCAACTTCGCCTCCTCCATGACCAACATCAACGCCTTCTTCCCCCTCCGTAAGAAGGGGTGGGCGCTGGGACTCAACGCGGGCGGCGGCAACATCGGCGTGCCGGTCATCCAGCTGATCGCCCTCGCCGTCATCGGCGCGAGCGGCGGGCCCCGCGTGCTGCTCGGCATCTACATCCCGCTGATCGTCCTCGCCGCGACGCTCGCCGCGCTGTACATGGACAACCTGGCGACCCTGAAGAACGACACCGGCGCCGCGATCGACTCCGCGAAGGACGCGCACACCTGGATCATGTCCTTCCTCTACGTCGGCACGTTCGGCTCGTTCATCGGCTACAGCTTCGCCTTCGGGCAGGTCCTCACCAACCAGTTCGGCCGGACGCCCCTCCAGGCGGCCTACCTCACCTTCATCGGCCCGCTGCTCGGCTCGCTGATCCGTCCGGTGGGCGGCTGGCTGGCCGACAGGTACGGCGGCGCGAAGATCACCCTCTACAACTACGTCGGCATGGCCGCGGCCACCGCCGTCCTGGTCTTCGCCAGCATGCAGAAGTCCCTGCCCCTCTTCGTGGCCGTCTTCGTGGTGCTGTTCGTGCTCAGCGGACTCGGCAACGGGTCGACGTACAAGATGATCCCGGGCATCTTCCAGGCGAAGGCCGTCGCCAGGGGCCTGGAGGGCGAGGAGGCCGCCGCGTACGGGCGGCGGCTGTCGGGCGCCTCCATGGGGCTGATCGGCGCGGTGGGCGCGCTCGGCGGCGTCGGCATCAACCTGGCGTTCCGTCAGTCGTTCCTCTCCTACGGCTCCGGCACCGGCGCGTTCGTCGCCTTCCTCGCCTTCTACGCGGCCTGCTTCGTCGTCACCTGGGCCGTATACCTTCGCCGCCCGGCGGGCAGGGTGACCGCGTCCAGCTCGACGTCCGAGGCGAAGCCGCAGCTCAGCTACGCCGAGGTGTGACGTAACACTGGCGACATGAAGCCGAACCGAGCCTGTCACGCGCCGTTGACAGGCTCGTCGGCATGTAGGTGGGAACGCGAATCTAGCGGGACGAGAACTATGTACGAGGAACAGCAGCAACCGGCCACCGGCCCCCAGGGCGCCGTCGAACACGGGCCGCTCGCGGGCTTCACCGTGGGCGTGACGGCCGCGCGCCGGGCCGAGGAGCTCGGCGCGCTGCTCCAGCGGCGCGGTGCGGCGGTGCTGCACGCGCCCGCCCTGCGGATCGTGCCGCTCGCCGACGACGGAGAGCTTCTCGCCGCCACCAAGGACCTCATCGACCAGGCGCCGGACGTCGTGGTCGCCACCACGGCCATCGGTTTCCGCGGCTGGGTCGAGGCCGCCGACGGCTGGGGGCTCGGCGAACAGCTGCTGGCCCGGCTCGGCGGCGTCGAGCTGCTGGCCCGCGGGCCCAAGGTCAAGGGCGCGGTGCGGGCCGCGGGGCTGACGGAGGAGTGGTCGCCGTCCAGCGAGTCCATGGCCGAGGTCCTCGACCGGCTTCTGGAGGAGGGCGTCGAGGGGCGCCGGGTCGCCGTCCAGCTGCACGGCGAGCCCCTGCCCGGGTTCGTGGAGTCGCTGCGGGCCGCGGGCGCGGAGGTCGTGGGGGTGCCCGTCTACCGGTGGATGCCGCCGGAGGACATCGCGCCGCTCGACCGGCTCCTGGACGCCGCCGTCTCACGCGGACTGGACGCGATCACCTTCACCAGCGCGCCCGCGGCCGTCTCCCTGTTCTCGCGCGCGGAGGAGCGCGGGCAGCTGCCCGAGCTGCTTCGCGCCCTGCACCACGACGTGCTGCCGGCCTGCGTCGGCCCGGTCACCGCGCTGCCGTTGCAGGCGCGGGGCGTGGACACCGTCCAGCCGGAGCGGTTCCGGCTCGGGCCGCTCGTGCAGCTGCTGTGCCAGGAGCTGCCGGGGCGGGCGCGGGCACTGCCGGTCGCCGGGCACCGGGTGGAGATCCGGGGGCACGCGGTGCTGGTGGACGGGTGTCTGCGGCCGGTGCCGCCGGCCGGGATGTCGTTGCTGCGGGCGTTGTCCCGGCGACCGGGCTGGGTGGTGCCGCGGGCGGATCTGCTGCGGGCGCTGCCGGGCTCGGGCCGCGACGAACACGCCGTGGAGACGGCGATGGCCCGGCTGCGGACGGCCCTCGGCGCGCCGAAGCTGATCCAGACGGTGGTGAAGCGGGGCTACCGGCTGGCGCTGGACCCGGCCTCGGACGCGAAGTACGCGGACGCGTAGGTGCGTAGGTGCGTAGGTGCGCTGGTGCGTAGGCGGGTAGGCGGGTAGGCGGGTAGGCGGGTAGGCGCACGGCCCGGCGGCCCGCGGCGGGGGCGTCCGGGCCGAGCCGCACCGGCCCGGGTGGGGGAGTCCGGGGGGGTTCCGGTCGCGCCTGCGGCCGGGCACTGTGGAAGGAACGGTTTCCTCAGGGGTGCTCCTCGGCTGGCGGTGACGCGCGCATGGACGAGCTGCGGTTCGACGCCGGACGGATCTGTCTCGACCTGCTCGCGACCGCGCACCCCTTCGAACGGCTCGACTCGATCGGGTCGTTGTGCGCGTGGATCCACGGCTGCGGGCTCGTCCCGCCGGGCGCCCCGCTCGCCCGGGTCGACGCCGCCTGGCCGGGGGCCTTCCGGGAACTGCGCCGCAACGTCGGCCAGTTGGTGCACGGCCGGCTCGCCCAGGGCGGCGCCGTGCCGTACGACGGCCTCGCGGTCCACGACGGCGCGCTGGCCCGGGTGAACGAGGCGGCCAGGGCCGCGCCCCCCACCCCGCGTGCCGTGCGCGGCGAAGACGGTTCGCTCGTGCGGGCGTTGGACCGGCCGCCGGAGTGCGCCGCGCTGCTGGCCGCGGTGGCCCGGGACACGGTGGAGCTGCTCACCGATCCGGTGGCCCGGGCGGGGCTCAGGCAGTGCGCGGGGGACAACTGTCCCCTCGTCTACGTCGACATGTCCCGGGGGCGGCGCCGGCGCTGGTGTTCCAGCGAGGTCTGCGGGAACCGGGAGCGGGTCGCGAGGCACCGCAGACGGGCGGCGCTCGCGCGCAGTTGACGGTCCGTCGCCGCACAAACCCGTGCCGGGTATGCGGCTTTCGTGCGACGCGAAGGCCCAACTGTCGAAGTGATTTCGATTACACACCGTTTACCCGCGCCGGGCGACGGGCAGTCGCCGCGATCTTGTCGCTGTGGCGGAAATGTAAAGAAAAGAAGGTGGGAATGTGCCCCCATGTCCCCCTCGTCATGACACCCGGAAGAAAAGTGTCCCCTCGTTTTGAACACTCCACACTCCGCTTGCGTACCCGTCGTCGAGCGACCGACTGGGGGAACCCCCGGACACCGGAGGTGGGCGTGCGCAAGGATGCGGCCGTGGCCAATGAACGTGGATCGAGGGCCCGACATCGCATGTCCCAGCCCTCGGAACCTGACGAGGAGCTGATGCGTGCTCTGTATCGGGAGCATGCCGGACCCCTGCTTGCGTATGTCCTGCGCCTGGTTGCCGGAGATCGGCAGCGTGCCGAGGACGTCGTGCAGGAGACGCTCATCCGTGCCTGGAAGAACGCCGGCCAGCTCAATCGAGCGACCGGATCTGTACGCCCCTGGCTGGTGACGGTCGCACGCCGCATCGTCATCGACGGCCACCGCAGCCGGCAGGCCCGGCCGCAGGAGGTCGACCCGTCGCCGCTGGAGGTCATTCCTGCGGAGGACGAGATCGACAAGGCGCTGTGGCTGATGACGCTGTCCGACGCGCTCGACGACCTGACCCCGGCCCACCGGGAGGTGCTCGTCGAGACGTACTTCAAGGGGCGTACCGTCAACGAGGCGGCCGAGACGCTGGGTATACCCAGTGGCACCGTGCGCTCCCGGGTGTTCTACGCCCTGCGGTCGATGAAGCTGGCTCTGGAAGAGCGGGGGGTGACGGCGTGATGAGCAGTTACGGGGGATTCGGAGCAGGTGGTTCGGGTATGTCTGGTCCCATGCAGGGGTCAGTGGGATCTCCGAGCCCGAGCGAGCACGAGACCGTCGGCGCCTACGCCCTCGGCATCCTCGACGACGCCGAGGCAACCGCTTTCGAGATGCACCTCGCCGGGTGCGAATGGTGCGCCCAGCAGCTCGACGAGCTCGCCGGGATGGAGCCGATGCTGGCCGCCCTCGCGGACCTGCCGGGCACCGGCACACCCGCGATCGGCGACTCACTGTCCGCCCGCCCCAGCCCGCGCCTCGCGGAACGGCTGGTCGACGAGGTGTCCGAGCGCCGCGCGCAGAAGCGCCGCCGGTCCTTCTTCCTGGTGGCGGCCGCGGCCGCGCTGATCATCGGCGGTCCGCTCACCGTGCTGGCGGCGACCGGCGGCGACGGCGGGAGCAAGGGCACCGAGGCGAGCGCCACCAAGTCCGCGAACTCCGCCAAGGCGACCTTCGACACGCTCAGCAGCCGGGTCACGGCGACCGACCCCGCCTCCAAGGTCGCGGCGACCGTCGCCATGGGCGAGAAGGCCTGGGGCACCGAGATCGGCGTCGAGCTGAAGAACGTGTCGGGCCCGGAGAAGTGCTCTCTCATCGCCGTCGGCAAGAACGGCGAGCGCGAGACCGTCTCCTCCTGGTCGGTCCCGGAGTGGGGCTACGGCCTGCCCAACGCCAAGACCGAGCAGGCCAAGAACCCGCTCTACGTCATGGGCGGCGCCGCCTTCAAGACCAACGAGATCGACCACTTCGAGGTCATGACCTTCGAGGGCAAGAAGCTCGTCCAGATCGACGCGTAGCCGCGCATGGCTTCGCGGGCCCCCTTCGCGTACGGTTGACGGCTGCCCAGCACGTCAGAAGGGGGCCCGGTGGCCGTCCAGGCACAGCAGGAGACCGCGGTCGGATCGGTTCAGGAAACCGCGCCGGATTCGGTGCGGGACCGAGAGATCAACGTCGAACAGGAACACCTCGACCGGGTGTACCGACGCCTTGAGGAGAAGATCCACGAGGCGGAGTTCCTCATGAACGACGCGGCCCAGCGGGGCCAGGTCGGCACGCCCGGCGCGCTCGCCGAGCGGGACGCACAGGTGTTCCGCGCCGGCGTCCACCTCAACCGGCTGAACAACGAGTTCGAGGACTTCCTCTTCGGACGGATCGACCTGCTCCTCGGCAAGGACGGCAAGAAGGGCCCGGACGGCGCCTACACCGCCGTGGAGCCCGCGGAGGGGGCCGTCCGGCCCGACGACACCGCCGACATCGCCGAGACCCTGCACATCGGCCGTATCGGCGTCCTCGACTCCGAGTACGCGCCGCTGGTCATCGACTGGCGGGCCCCCGCGGCCGCCCCCTTCTACCGGTCCACCCCGGTCGACCCGGGGCGCGTCGTACGGCGTCGCGTGATCCGCTCCAAGGGACGGCGCGTCCTGGGCGTCGAGGACGACCTGATGCGGCCCGAGCTCAAGGCCTTCCTCGACGGCGAGCAGCTGCCCGTCATCGGCGACGGCGCCCTCATGGCCGCCCTCGGCCAGGCGCGCAGCCACACCATGCGCGACATCGTCGCCTCCATCCAGGCCGAGCAGGACCTGGTCATCCGCGCCCCCGCCGCCTCCGTGACGTACGTCGAGGGCGGCCCCGGCACCGGGAAGACCGCCGTCGCCCTGCACCGGGCCGCCTACCTGCTCTACCAGGACCGGCGCCGGTACGCGGGCGGCATCCTGATCGTCTCGCCCACACCCCTGCTCGTCGCCTACACCGAGGGCGTCCTGCCCTCCCTGGGCGAGGAGGGCCAGGTCGCCATCCGCGCCATCGGCTCCCTCGTCGACGGCGCCGAGGCCACCCTGTACGACTCGCCCGCGGTCGCCCGGGCCAAGGGCTCGTACCGGATGCTGAAGGTGCTGCGCAAGGCCGCGCGCGGAGCCCTGGAGAGCGGCGGAGACGGCGGCCGCGGCGCCACCGGGCCGACCCAGCCGACCCTCGACGAGCCCGACGAGGCGCCCGTGCCCGCCGGCACGCCCACCCGTCTGCGCGTCGTCGCCTTCGGCCGCCGTCTGGAGCTGGAGGCCGCCGACCTGGACCGCGTCCGCCAGAGCGCCCTCAGCGGCACCGCCCCGGTGAACCTGCTGCGCCCGCGTGCCCGCAAGCTCCTCCTGGACTCCCTGTGGGAGCGCTCCGGCGCGGTCGGCCGGCACAGCGACCCCGAGCTCGCCGCCGAGCTGCGCTCCTCCTTCGACGAGGACGTGAGCACCGAGGACGCGTTCATCGCCTTCCTCGACGCCTGGTGGCCCGAGCTGACCCCGCAGGCCGTCCTGCGGGCCATGGCCGACGAGCGCAGGCTCGGCCGCTGGGCCCGCCGCATCCTCAACCCCGGCGAGGTCCGCAGGGTCGCCCGTTCCCTCAGACGGGACGGGCTCTCCGTGCACGACATCGCCATGCTCGACGAGCTCCAGGCGATCCTGGGCGCCCCGGCCCGCCCGCGCAAGAGACGCGAGCTCGACCCGCTGGACCAGCTCACCGGCCTGGAGGAGCTGATGCCGGTGCGCGAGGAGACCCAGCGCGAGCGCGCCGAGCGGCTCGCCCAGGAGCGCACGGAGTACGCCCACGTCATCGTCGACGAGGCGCAGGACCTGACCCCCATGCAGTGGCGCATGGTCGGCCGCCGCGGCCGGCACGCCACCTGGACGGTCGTCGGGGACCCGGCCCAGTCCTCCTGGTCCGACCCGGACGAGGCCGCCGAGGCCCGCGACGAGGCCCTCGGCTCCCGCCCCCGCCGCCGCTTCCAGCTGACGGTGAACTACCGCAACCCGGCCGAGATCGCCGAGCTGGCCGCCAAGGTGCTGGCCCTGGCCATGCCCGGCGCCGAGTCCCCGTCGGCGGTCAGGTCGACGGGCGTCGTGCCCCGGTTCACGGCCCTCCGCGGCTCCCTGGCGTCGACCGTGCGCGCGGAGGCCGAACGCCTCCTCGAACGCGTGGACGGCACCGTCGGCGTCGTCGTCGCGATGAACCGCCGGGAGGAGGCCAGGCGCTGGCTGGCCGGCCTAGGCGACCGTGTGGTGGCCCTCGGCAGCCTGGAGGCCAAGGGTCTGGAGTACGACGCCACGGTCGTCGTCTCGCCGGCGGAGATCGCGGACGAGTCCCCGGCGGGCCTGCGGGTGCTGTACGTGGCCCTGACCCGGGCCACGCAGCAGCTGACGGTGGTGTCGGGAGAACGCGACGAGCCCGACGCGAACGGCGTGCCCGACCTCCTGCGGGACTGAGGAATCCGACCGATTCCGATGAAGTCCGCGGACGGGAATGGCGTTCGGGCATCCGTTTGTTAGCCTGGACGTGACACCGGCTCGATCCAAGCCCCCGGGCCCAACCATCGTCGCTACGAGCGACCACTTGCCGCGAGGCGAGCATGGCGGGCCGGTGTCATGAACGTCGGAGAGGCCCACGTCACCTGGTGGCGTGGGCCTCTCTCATGCGCCGCTCCGAGAACAAAACGATCGCAATCAAGGGCGGCTTTCACGTACTCGTCGGTAGGTGCGACGATCGGACGGCAAACCCGCGACCCAGCAGTGCAGAGGAAGTCGGCCATGGCAACGGCGCCCAGCGTCTCCTACTCGATGACGGTCCGGCTGGAGGTGCCCGCGAGCGGAACCGCGGTCTCCCAGCTCACCGGAGCCGTCGAGTCCCACGGAGGCTCGGTGACCGGCCTCGACGTCACGGCGTCCGGCCACGAGAAGCTGCGCATCGACGTCACCATCGCGGCGACGTCGACCGCGCACGCCGACGAGATCGTCGAGCAGCTCCGCCACATCGAGGGCGTCACCCTCGGCAAGGTCTCCGACCGTACGTTCCTGATGCACCTCGGCGGCAAGATCGAGATGCAGTCCAAGCACCCCATCCGCAACCGTGACGACCTCTCGATGATCTACACCCCGGGTGTGGCCCGCGTCTGCATGGCGATCGCCGAGAACCCCGAGGACGCCCGCCGCCTCACCATCAAGCGCAACTCCGTTGCGGTCGTGACGGACGGCTCGGCGGTGCTGGGCCTGGGCAACATCGGCCCGAAGGCCGCGCTGCCCGTCATGGAGGGCAAGGCGGCCCTGTTCAAGCGGTTCGCCGGCATCGACGCCTGGCCGCTGTGCCTGGACACCCAGGACACCGACGCGATCGTCGAGATCGTCAAGGCGATCGCCCCCGGCTTCGCGGGCATCAACCTGGAGGACATCTCCGCCCCCCGCTGCTTCGAGATCGAGGCCCGGCTGCGCGAGGCCCTCGACATCCCCGTCTTCCACGACGACCAGCACGGCACCGCGATCGTGGTCCTCGCCTCCCTGACGAACGCCCTGCGTGTCGTGGGCAAGGGCGTCGGGGACGTGCGGGTCGTCATGTCGGGCGCGGGCGCGGCCGGCACGGCCATCCTCAAGCTGCTGCTGGCGGCCGGCGTGAAGAACGCGGTGGTCGCCGACATCCACGGCGTCGTGCACGCCGACCGCGAGGACCTCGTCGACGCGGCCCCCGGCTCGGCGCTGCGCTGGATCGCCGACAACACCAACCCCGAGGGCCTCACCGGAACCCTGAAGCAGGCGGTGCGCGGCGCGGACGTCTTCATCGGCGTCTCCGCCCCGAACGTCCTCGACGGCGACGACGTGGCCGCCATGGCGGAGGGCGCCATCGTGTTCGCGCTCGCGAATCCGGACCCGGAGGTCGACCCGGCCGTCGCCCGCCGGACGGCCGCGGTCGTGGCCACCGGCCGCTCCGACTTCCCCAACCAGATCAACAACGTGCTGGTCTTCCCGGGTGTCTTCCGCGGCCTGCTGGACGCGCAGTCCCGCACCGTCAACACGGAGATGATGCTCGCGGCGGCGAAGGCCCTCGCGGACGTCGTGAGCGAGGACGAGCTCAACGCGAACTACATCATCCCGAGCGTGTTCAACGACAAGGTCGCGGGCGCGGTGGCGGGTGCGGTGCGGGAGGCCGCGAAGGCGGCGGGCGCGTCGGCCTCGTAGGCTCTGTGGCATGGCTCGTGGGGCCGCGGCGGCTGTGAGGATCGCCACGGCGGCCCCCACGACGGCGCGTCGCGGAACCTCGCGCCGTGAGCGGCCCTCTAGGGTTGCGGCCTGGCGCGCCTTCGTGTGACACACAAGGGTTGTCTCACGCCTGGATGCGGGTGCCGGATTGGCTTTCCCGCCGCAGGTAGGGGCAGGATGCGTCCCTGGGCGCGAGCACATCGACTTCGCTGTGCCCCACATGCGGCTCCGCCGCGTGGCACGCCTCAACGGCAAGAAGAACACGGGAGTAACAACATGAACCGCAGTGAGCTGGTGGCCGCGCTGGCCGACCGCGCCGAGGTGACCCGCAAGGACGCCGACGCAGTGCTGGCCGCGTTCGCCGAGGTCGTCGGCGACATCGTCTCCAAGGGCGACGAGAAGGTCACCATCCCCGGCTTCCTGACCTTCGAGCGCACCCACCGTGCCGCTCGCACCGCGCGCAACCCGCAGACCGGCGACCCGATCCAGATCCCGGCCGGCTACAGCGTGAAGGTCTCCGCGGGCAGCAAGCTCAAGGAAGCCGCCAAGGGCAAGTAAGCGACTCCGCTGAGAACGCTGATGGGGCGGTACCCGGATTCCGGGTACCGCCCCATCGTGGTTCGTGCCGCGGGGCCGGCAGGCCCTAGCCGAGCGCCTTGCCGGGCAGCTCGACCTTCGCGCCCAGCTCCACGAGCTTGTCCATGAAGTTCTCGTAGCCGCGGTTGATGAGGTCGATGCCGTGCACGCGCGAGGTGCCCTGGGCCGCGAGGGCGGCGATCAGGTACGAGAAGCCGCCGCGCAGGTCGGGGATGACCAGGTCGGCGCCCTGGAGCTTCGTGGGGCCCGACACGACCGCGGAGTGCAGGAAGTTGCGCTGCCCGAAGCGGCAGTTCGAGCCGCCGAGGCACTCGCGGTAGAGCTGGATGTGGGCGCCCATCTGGTTGAGCGCGGAGGTGAAGCCCAGCCGTGACTCGTAGACCGTCTCGTGGACGATCGACAGGCCCGTGGCCTGCGTCAGGGCCACGACCAGCGGCTGCTGCCAGTCGGTCTGGAAGCCGGGGTGGACGTCCGTCTCCAGCGCGATGGACTTCAGGTGGCCGCCGGGGTGCCAGAAGCGGATGCCCTCGTCGTCGATCTCGAACGCGCCGCCCACCTTGCGGTAGGTGTTCAGGAACGTCATCATCGAGCGCTGCTGGGCGCCGCGGACGTAGATGTCGCCCTCGGTCGCCAGCGCCGCGGACGCCCAGGAGGCGGCCTCCAGACGGTCCGACAGGGCCGCGTGGTTGTAGCCGCCGAGCTTGTCGACGCCGGTGATGCGGATCGTGCGGTCGGTGTCCATCGCGATGATGGCGCCCATCTTCTGCAGTACGCAGATGAGGTCCTCGATCTCCGGCTCGACCGCGGCGTTCGCGAGCTCGGTGACTCCCTCCGCCAGGACGGCCGTCAGCAGCACCTGCTCGGTCGCGCCGACCGACGGGTACGGCAGCACGATCTTCGTGCCGCGCAGCCGCTGCGGGGCCTCCAGGTACTGGCCGTCCGCCCGCTTCTCGATCTTCGCGCCGAACTGGCGCAGCACGTCGAAGTGGAAGTCGATCGGCCGGCCGCCGATGTCGCAGCCGCCCAGGCCCGGGATGAAGGCGTGGCCGAGACGGTGCAGCAGGGGGCCGCAGAACAGGATCGGGATGCGGCTGGAGCCCGCGTGGGCGTCGATGTCGGCGACGTTGGCGCTCTCGACGTAGGTCGGGTCGAGCACCAGCTCGCCCGGCTCCTCGCCCGGACGGACCGTCACCCCGTGAAGTTGCAGCAGGCCGCGTACGACCCGCACGTCACGGATGTCCGGCACGTTGCGCAGCCGGCTCGGCTCACTGCCCAGCAGGGCGGCGACCATGGCCTTGGGTACGAGGTTCTTCGCACCGCGGACTCGGATCTCGCCCTCAAGCGGGGTTCCGCCGTGGACAAGCAGTACGTCGTCAGAGCCGTTGACGGTCATGTGTCTCGCGTTCCATGGATGGTGGATTGGGCAGAGGCCGTTGGGTCGGGGCAGGGCCAGAGGAGACAGAGTAATCGCCGTCGACCCCTCTGCCGTAAGCCCGAGGACCGCCCGACGACGTCATGGCTGTGTCACAACACGAACCGTTTCCCGGCGGGCACATGGGGTCACCGTCGTCCGCCCGTGCCGCCCCGTGCGCCCGCACCGCGCCCACGCGCCCGACCTGCCCTCACCCTCGCCTCCGCATTGGCTCCCCACTTCACGGGAAGATGCGGGATCATGTCTGGCATGACCGAGGTGTCCTCGCTCACAGGACGGCTGCTCGTGGCAACGCCCGCCCTGGCGGACCCGAACTTCGACCGCGCGGTGGTGCTCCTTCTCGACCACGACGAGGAGGGCTCCCTCGGCGTCGTCCTCAACCGGCCCACGCCGGTGGGGGTGAGCGACATCCTGGAGGACTGGGCGGACCTGGCCGGCGAGCCCGGCGTCGTCTTCCAGGGCGGCCCGGTGTCCCTCGACTCGGCCCTCGGGGTCGCCGTCATCCCCGGCGGCGCGGCCGTGGACGGGGCCCCGCTCGGCTGGCGCCGGGTGCACGGCGCGATCGGCCTGGTCGACCTGGAGGCCCCGCCGGAACTCCTCGCCTCGGCCCTCGGCTCGCTGCGGATCTTCGCCGGATACGCCGGCTGGGGCCCCGGCCAGCTGGAGGACGAGCTGGTGGAGGGCGCCTGGTACGTCGTGGAGTCCGAGCCCGGCGACGTCTCCTCGCCCGCGCCCGAGCGGCTCTGGCGCGAGGTGCTGCGCCGCCAGCGCAGCGAGCTGGCGATGGTGGCCACCTATCCGGACGACGCCTCGCTCAATTGATGCGCGTGAGGATCCCCGCCCGGCTTCAGTACGCTTGGCGCCATGAGCACTCTTGAGCCTGAGACCCAGCCCCAGCGAGGCACGGGGACGGGGACCCTCGTGGAGCCGACGCCGCAGGTGTCGCACGGCGACGGGGACCACGAGCGCTTCGCCCACTACGTCCAGAAGGACAAGATCATGGCGAGCGCCCTCGACGGGACGCCCGTCGTGGCGCTGTGCGGCAAGGTCTGGGTGCCCGGCCGCGACCCGAAGAAGTACCCCGTGTGCCCCATGTGCAAGGAGATCTTCGAATCCATGGCGGGCGGCGGCGACGACAAGGGCAAGGGCGGCGACAAGAAGTAGCCCGCTCACTTCCCTGAGGCCCTCGGGGCGCGCTCCGGCGCGTTCGGGGGCCTTCGGCGTGTCCGCCGTCGTACGGGATGCGCCGGCGTCCGGGATTTCCCCGGTGACCGGCGTCACGCATTTCCGGTTCCCCTTCCCGTCGCGTTCGGGTTCCCCTTCCGGGCCGCCTCGCCGATCATGTTCCGGGGGCCTCGCGGCGCCTTCTCGCCGTCCTTCCGGTCCACGTGTCGCAAAAGGGCTCGGAAAGCGGTTCCGCGGACCCCGTGGGATCCCCGCCGGAAGCCCTTCGGGAAGCACTGCGGAAGGCGGCGCAACGCGGCGGGACGAGGCGTACGCGCTTTCTGCGCAGGCGTGCCCACGGTCACGGCCATTCCGGTTCTGGTTTCTTCGTACTCGCACAGCGACGGCCGGTCCGCGGACCGGCCGGAGCGGTCAGGGACTGATGATGGATCTCATTCCGGCGCCCCGGAACCTCGTCCGCCACCACGGCGGTCACGGCCGCCTGGACGCGCGGACCAGGCTGGAGGCGGAGCCCGGCACCGAGGGCGTCGCGCGCTGGCTGCGGGCGACGGTCGGCGCGGCGACCGGCCTCCCCCTCGCCGCGCAGGGCGACGGCGAGGGGCGCGTCCTGCTGGCCGTCGACCCCGCGCTGCCCCCGGAGGGCTACCGGCTGTCCCTCGGCGGCCCCGACCAGGTGATCGCGGGCGGCAGCGCGGCCGGCGTCTTCTGGGGGGCGCAGACGCTGCGGCAACTGCTCGGCCCCGACGCCTTCCGCCGTGCCCCGCTGCGCCCTGGCCGCCACTGGGAGCTGCCGCGGATCACCGTCGAGGACGCTCCCCGCTTCCGCTGGCGCGGTCTGATGCTCGACGTCGCCCGGCACTTCATGCCCAAGGAAGGCGTCCTGCGCTATCTGGACCTGATGGCCGCGCACAAACTCAACGTCTTCCACTTCCATCTGACGGACGACCAGGGCTGGCGCGTGGAGATCAAGAGGCATCCCCGGCTGACCGAGATCGGCTCCTGGCGGCCGCGCACGAAATTCGGCCATCGCGCCTCGCCCCTGTGGGACGACAAACCGCACGGCGGCTTCTACACCCAGGACGACATCCGGGAGATCGTCGCCTACGCCGCCGAACGGCATATCGCCGTCGTCCCGGAAATCGACGTGCCCGGCCACTCGCAGGCCGCGATCGCCGCGTATCCGGAACTCGGCAACACCGACGTCGTCTCCGCCGGCGGAGAGCGAGGCGGAGCCCTCTCCGTGTGGGACACGTGGGGGATCAGTCCCCATGTGCTCGCCCCCGCCGAGGACACCCTGCGCTTCTACGAGGGGGTGTTCGAGGAGGTGCTGGAGCTGTTTCCGTCGGAGTTCGTCCACGTGGGCGGCGACGAATGCCTCAAGGACGAATGGCGTGCCTCGCCGGCCGCGCAGGCGCGCGTGAGGGAACTCGGGCTCGCCGACGAGGACCAGTTGCAGTCCTGGTTCATCGGCCACTTCGACAAGTGGCTCTCCGCGCGCGGGCGTCGCCTCATCGGCTGGGACGAGATCCTGGAGGGCGGCCTCGCGCCGGGCGCGACCGTGTCGTCCTGGCGGGGCCTCGCCGGCGGGATCGCCGCCGCCCGGGCCGGGCACGACGTCGTGATGTGTCCCGAGCAGCAGGTGTACCTCGACCATCGCCAGCACGACGGCCCGGACGAGCCCGTGCCGATCGGTTACGTGCGCACCCTGGAGGACGTCTACCGGTTCGAGCCCGTTCCACCGGAGCTGACGCCCGAGGAGGCGCGGCACGTGCTGGGCACGCAGGCCAACCTGTGGACGGAGGCGATGGAGGACCACACGCGCGTGGACTATCAGGCGTTCCCCCGGCTCGCCGCGTTCGCGGAGGTCGCCTGGAGCGGCCTGCCCGCGCCGGCCGAGCGCGACTTCGCCGGCTTCGAGCGGCGGATGGAGGCCCACTACGGCCGGCTCGACGCGCTCGGCGTCGGCTACCGCCCGCCCTCCGGGCCCCGGCCGTGGCAGCGGCGACCCGGCGTCCTCGGGCGTCCGATCGACGGTCCGCCCCCGAACCGGTGACGTCCGTCCGCCGGGCGAGCGGACGGGAGAAACCCCGGCAGGGTCACCGAAGAGTGGCAATTCGCGCACACCGCTGATGTCGTGCGAAAACGGACCATCTCTCGGATGACGTGGGCGAATGCCTCCTTGCGGACCCCCGCGTTCTGGTGTGGCGAAGATGTGCCAGAGTTGCCACGTCCGCCCTGTCAGCACGTACCGTACGGCAACACAGGTGGGACCAGGTGGGGCAGCGGGAAGGGGCAGCCGGTTTTGAGCACGCACGCACCGCAGGCGGCGCAGGCCGTCACGCTGCCCACGACACTGGACGAGGCCGTGGCCGCGCTGGCCGCCATGCCCGCGGCCGTGCCCGTGGCCGGCGGCACCGACCTCATGGCCGCCGTCAACTCGGGACAGCTCAGGCCCACCGCACTGGTCGGTCTCGGCCGGATCAGCGAGATCCGCGGCTGGCAGTACCAGGACGGCCACGCGCTGCTCGGCGCCGGACTGACGCACGCGCGCATGGGCCGCCCCGACTTCGCCGCCCTCATCCCGGCGCTCGCCGCCGCGGCGCGCGCCGCGGGACCGCCGCAGATCCGCAACGCGGGCACCCTGGGCGGCAACATCGCCTCGGCCGCCCCCACGGGCGACGCGCTGCCGGTGCTGGCCGCACTGGAGGCGACCCTGATCATCGCGGGCCCGGGCGGAGCCCGCCGGGAGATCCCGGTGTCGCACCTGCTGGCCGGCATGGACATGCTGCGCGGCGGCGAACTCATCGGGTACGTGCGCGTGCCGCTGCTGCACGCCCCGCAGGTCTTCCTCAAGGCCACCGGACGCACCGGCCCCGGCCGTGCGGTGGCCTCCGTGGCGCTGGTCCTCGACCCCGCCCGGCGCGGCGTCAGGTGCGCCGTCGGCGCCATAGCGCCGATGCCGCTGCGCCCGCTGGAGGCCGAGCAGTGGGTCGCCCGGCTCATCGACTGGGACAACGGCCGCACCATCGTCCCGGAGGCCCTGACCGCCTTCGGGGAGTACGTGGCAGCCGCCTGCATCCCCGACCCGACGCCGGGCGTGGACGGCTCCGTACCCGAACTTCCGCCCGCCGTACTGCACTTGCGGCGCACCGTCGCCGCGCTGGCCCGACGAGCACTGGGGAGGGCGCTGTCGTGACCGACGACCAGCACGGACCCGGACACGGACAGGACAACGGGCAGGACCAGGGCGCGCCGCAGGGCGGCAGCCGCTGGGACCCGCTGCCCCAGGGGGACTACGACGACGGCGCGACCGCCTTCGTCAAGCTCCCCGAGGGCGGCATCGACGCCTTCCTGGCCGCCCGCGGGGACAGCCCGCTGGCCGCGCCGGGCCACGGGTACGTGCCGCCGCAGATAGCGGTCGCGCCCCCCGAGGACGCCGCCGCGACCTGGGCCGCCCCGGCCGGCGCCGGCGACTGGCCCGCCCCCCAGGGCACCCCGCAGACGGTCGGCGACGACCGGTTCACGTACCACCCCGGCGCCACCGGCCAGTGGACCTTCGACGACACCTCGGCGCCCCCCGGCGCACCGCAGTCCGCGCACGCCTCCGGCCACGACGTGACCGGCCAGTGGTCGATCCCCGTCGTGGGCGGCGACCTGCCCGACGAGTCCGGCGAGTTCACCACGTCGGCCCTGGTCGAGCAGTGGGGCGGCACGCCCCCCGCCACCCTGCCCGGCGGCGCGGCCGCGCCCTGGGCGACGGGCGCGCCCGACCCTGCGGAGGGGCCCTGGGGGCCGCACACCGACGAGGCCGGCCGACAGGGCGCGGACCAGCCCCCGTTCGCTCACGCGCCGGAGCACACGCCCCCGCACGGCAGCGCCGCACACGCGCCGCCGCACGACCCCGCGGCACCGGAACACGAAGGCCGCCGCGCCGCCCCCGAGCACACCGAGCAGCACACCTCCGGGACGTACGCCCCCGAGATCTCCCCCGAGGCGTACACGGTGGCGCCTGACGGCCCCCTGGAGGCAGCCCGACGGGCCGCCGGGGCCGAGGAGGGCGCCGAGCCCACCGGCGACCCCGGCCACGCCCCGCAGGCCGCCCACGCGCCCGCCGAGGCCTCCCACGGTCCCGCCGAGCCGACCCCGGAGCCCGCCGCCGCGCACGCGGACGCCCACGGCCCGGCGGACGCACCCGAGGACGCCCCGGCCGCCGACGACGCCCCGGGCGACCCCGGGACCCCTCCCGAGCCCGACGCCGCCGACGGGGACCCGCGGACCCCGGCGGACGCCGACGCGGCCGAGGCCCCCGACGACGCCCCGCCGCCGTTCCACGAGGAACACCCCCTCGCCGCCTACGTGCTGCGCGTCAACGGCTCCGACCGGCCCGTCGCCGACGCCTGGATCGGCGAGTCGCTGCTCTACGTCCTGCGCGAGCGCCTCGGCCTCGCCGGCGCCAAGGACGGCTGCTCGCAGGGCGAGTGCGGGGCCTGCAACGTCCAGGTGGACGGCCGGCTCGTCGCCTCCTGCCTGGTCCCGGCCGTCACCACCGCCGGCAGCGAGATCCGCACCGTGGAGGGCCTCGCCGTCGACGGACAGCCCTCCGACGTGCAGCGGGCGCTCGCCCGCTGCGGGGCCGTGCAGTGCGGCTTCTGCGTGCCCGGCATGGCGATGACCGTCCACGACCTCCTGGAGGGCAACCCGGCGCCCACCGAACTGGAGGCCCGGCAGGCCCTGTGCGGCAACCTGTGCCGCTGCTCCGGATACCGGGGCGTCCTGCGGGCCGTCCAGGACGTCGTGGCCGAACGCGAGGCGCACGCCGCCGCGGAGGCCGAGACGGACGGCGACGAGGCCCGTATCCCGCACCAGGCGGGCCCGGGCGGGGGCGGCGTCCACGTGTCGGCCTTCGAGAACCCGGCGCAGCCCCACCCGCACGACCCCGCGTACGGACAGAGCCAGGACGGAGGCCAGGCGTGAGCAACGAAGCAGTCGTCGCGACGAGCCCCGTGGAGGCCGCTCCGCCCCCCGAGCCGGCCCCGCACGGCATCGGCGCCTCCCTTCAGCCCGCCGACGCCCGCGCGAAGACCGAGGGCACCTTCCCGTACGCGGCCGACCTGTGGGCCGAGGGCCTGCTGTGGGCGGCCGTGCTGCGCTCACCGCACCCCCACGCGCGCATCCTGTCCGTCGACACGTCCCACGCGCGGGAGATGCCCGGCGTACGGGCCGTCGTCACCCACGAGGACGTCCCCGGCCGCGCCCTGCACGGCCGCGGCACGGCCGACCGGCCGGTGTTCGCCTCCGACGTCGTACGCCACCACGGCGAGCCCATCGCGGCCGTCGCCGCCGACCACCCGGACACCGCGCGGATGGCCGCCGCGGCCGTCATCGTCGAGTACGAGGTGCTCGACCCGGTGATCGACCCCGAGCAGGCCTTCGAGGCCGAGGCCCTGCACCCCGACGGCAACCTGATCCGGCACATCCCGCTGCACCACGGCGACCCGTCCGCCGTCGGCGAGATCGTCGTCGAGGGCCAGTACCGCATCGGCCGCGCGGACCCCGCCCCGATCGGCGCGGAGGCCGGCCTCGCCGTGCCCCGTCCCGACGGCGGAGTGGAGCTCTACCTGGCCTCCACCGACCCGCACACCGACCGGGACACGGCCGCCGCCTGCTACGGCCTCGAACCCGAACGGGTGAAGATCGTCGTCACCGGAGTGCCCGGCGCCACCGCCGACCGCGAGGACCAGGGCTTCCAGCTCCCGCTCGGACTGCTCGCCCTGAAGACCGGCTGCCCGGTGAAGCTCACGGCCACCCGCGAGGAGTCCTTCCTCGGCCACGTGCACCGGCACCCCACACTCCTGCGCTACCGCCACCACGCCGACGCCGAAGGGCGGCTGGTGAAGGTGGAGGCGCAGATCCTGCTGGACGCGGGCGCCTACGCCGACACCTCCGCCGAGGCCCTGGCCGCCGCCGTGTCCTTCGCCTGCGGCCCCTACGTCGTCCCGAACGCCTTCATCGAGGGCTGGGCGGTGCGCACGAACAACCCGCCGTCTGGCCATGTGCGCGGCGAGGGCGCGATGCAGGTCTGCGCCGCCTACGAGGCGCAGATGGACAAGCTGGCGAAGAAGCTCGGCGTCGACCCGGCGGAGCTGCGGCTGCGCAACGTCATGGCGACCGGCGACGTCCTGCCGACCGGCCAGACGGTGACCTGCCCGGCGCCCGTCGCCGAACTGCTCCAGGCCGTCCAGGAGTTCCCCCTCCCGGCGCTCCCCAAGGACACGCCCGAGGAGGACTGGCTGCTGCCCGGCGGCCCCGAGGGCGCGGGCGAACCGGGCGCGGTCCGCCGGGGCGTCGGCTACGGCCTCGGCATGGTGCACATGCTGGGCGCGGAGGGCGCGGACGAGGTCTCCACGGCGACCGTGAAGGTCCAGGACGGCGTCGCGACGGTGCTGTGCGCGGCGGTGGAGACCGGTCAGGGCTTCACGACGCTGGCCCGCCAGATCGTCCAGGAGACGCTCGGCGTCGACGAGGTGCACGTGGCCCCCGTGGACACCGACCAGCCCCCCGCGGGTCCCGGCTGCCGGGGCCGTCACACATGGGTCTCCGGCGGCGCGGTGGAACGCGCGGCGAAGATGGTCCGCACCCAGCTCCTTCAGCCCCTGGCGCACAAGTTCGGCATGTCCACGGAACTGCTCCAGATCACCGACGGCAAGATCACCTCCTACGACGGCGTCCTGTCGACGCCCGTCACCGAGGAGATGCGCGGCAAGGAGCTGTGGGCGACGGCGCAGTGCCGCCCGCATCCCACCGAGCCCCTGGACGCGGCCGGCCAGGGCGACGCCTTCGTCGGACTCGCCTTCTGCGCGATCCGCGCGGTCGTCGACGTCGACATCGAGCTGGGCTCGGTGCGGGTCGTCGAACTGGCGGTCGCCCAGGACGTCGGCCGGATCCTGAACCCGGCGCAGCTCGCCGCCCGCATCGAGGCGGGCGTCACCCAGGGCGTGGGCATCGCGCTCACGGAGAACCTGCGCACCCCGCGCGGCCTGGTCCGCCACCCCGACCTCACCGGCTACGCGCTGCCCACGGCCCTGGACGCCCCGGACATCCGGATCGTCAAGCTGGTCGAGGAGCGCGACGTGGTCGCGCCGTTCGGGGCGAAGGCGGCCAGCGCGGTCCCGGTGGTGACCTCGCCCGCGGCGATCGCCTCCGCCGTGCGCGCCGCGACGGGCCGCCCGGTGAACCGGCTGCCGATAAGGCCGCAGGCGGCCGTGGTGACGGACCGATGAGCGAGCCGGATCCGGAACCCGGACAGCGCTACGAGCCCCCGCCGGGCGTCGGCAAACTGCTGGCCTGGATCCTGCTGTTCGTGGCGGCGGCGGTGGTCGTGGTGCTGGGCGGCGTCTACTTCAGCTGACCTCCGCCCGAACAGCCGTCCCCGACAGCCGTCCCGAGCGCCCGCCCGAGCTCTCCGCCCGAGCTCTCCTCCGGGCCTTCCACCAGAGCGACGAACCGGCCGCGGGGATCCGAACCGAGGGAGCCGGGCGAACCCGGGGATCCGAACCGGGCGAAGCCGGGGGACCCGAACCGGGGGAAGCGGGGAACTCGCGGGGCCGTCCCGACGTCTGTCAGTGCGGGGCCGGTGTCGGGCGGGTTGGGTGTTGGGTGCTGCCGCTGGTCACAGCCGTTGTCAGTGGGTCCGCATAGGCTGCGGAGCAGTGGGACGGCGCACGCAACTTTCGCACGGGGGACCGATGGGCACGACCAGGACCACCACCGCCATGACGACGACCACACCGACGATCATCTTCACCGAGGACGAGCTGAACAGGTACGCCACGCAACGGCCGCCGCACCAGCGGCTGACCGGCCCCGCCCTGCCGGGACTGCTCGCCCTGCCCGCCCTGCCCGGACTGCCGGTGGACGGCGGCCTGTTGACGTTCGGACCGCTGCACACGAACCGCCCGCACACGAACCGCCCGCACACGGACGGCTCGCGCAGGGATCGCCCGCGCACGGTCGCCGAGTCCACGGGCGATCCCGAGGGCCGTCTGACCGTCCTGCTCGACGCAGTGAGAGGCGAGATCCCCACCACGTACTTCCTGCACGACCACCCCGACCTGATGGACGCCCGCCCGCTCGCGCCCTCTCTGGACAAGCTGCTGCGCTTCGCGACCGCGGCGGACGAACTGGCGGCCCTGCGCGGCCAGTTCGCCTCCTACGCCGGCCGGCTCGGCCCGCAGGCGATGGCGGAGGCCACGCGGCAGCTGCTGGCGGTGTTCGAGGCGGGCGCGGCCGGCGCGGAACGCACGCGGGGCCCGGGCGGCGGGCCCGGCGCGTCCGGCCTCTTCTGGAAGCTGGCCGCGGTGATCCGCCCGTTGGCGCCGGCGGCCGGCCCCTGCACGACGTCCGGCCTGGCGCTGGACCTGCCGGCACGTCTCCTGGACGAGGAGTTCGGCTCCGGCGGGGTTTTCCGCTTCGAGGACGTCGACCTCCCCCGGGCGCTCACGCACGCCCCGACCCGCCGCTTCCTGCGCGAGCGAGGCCTGCCGGAGAAGGTCTTCCGGTTCTCGCTGGAGGCGGACCTGCCCCCGCAGACCCTCGCCGAGCACTGCGCGGACGGCCGTGGCGGCGCCCTGACGCAGCGGCTCCCGGCCGGCGCCGACCGGCTGATCCGGCTGGGCAGCCTGTCAGAGGACACCAGCCTCGTCGTGGACGGCGCCACGGGCGCGGTGCTGACCTGGGGCGAGCCGGACCTCGGCCTGCGCCCGCTCAACGCCGACATCTCGACCCTGGCCTTCACCTTCTGGCTGATCCGGCGTGAGCGCGCACTGGACGCGGTGCACGCGCTGACCGACGCCTACGGCCGGCTCGCCGACACGATGTGCCGCACCCTGGCCGCGGTCGACCCGGCGGCCTGCGACCCGGTGTTCGACGACGAGACGCCCGGCGGCCCCTACGCCTGACCCGCCCCACGCCGGGTCGCCCGCCTCGGGCCCCCGCACCAACGACGGCCCACACCGAACCCGGTGACCGTACACACCGGCTCCGACTGCACCTGGGCGATGTCCTGCCCGAACGACGGCCTCTGCTCAGCAGACCGACGACCGTTCACCCACCCCCGCACACACGCAAGGACGGCCCCCGAGGGGAACCGCCCTTGCACGCCGCTCGGTCGGGCAGACCGAGATCGAGGCCATGGCGGGATTCGAACCCGCGTAACTCGCTTTGCAGGCGAGTCCCTGAACCACTCGGGCACACGGCCGGGTCGGGATGGGGGTTCGTGGGGCGCCCCGTCCGGACTTGGTACGTCGACCGTACGGGCCGGGCGGGAAGGGGCTCAAGGGCTGCGCCGGGGCCGCAACGGGACTGCCACACGCCGTTCATGAAACGGGCGGCGGGAACGTGGTCGTAGGACCAAGGTCCCGGGCGCGGACCCGTCCTCCGACAGGGGCCGATGTCGGTGGCGCCCCTTACGCTGACGACCATGGCCGCCCTCGAACCCCGCGACGCCGGTGTCGCAGACGAAGTCCTGTCCCGTGCAGTGAGTCCCGACGGACCCGACGGAGACGGGACCGTCCTCGGGCGGGCCCATCGGGCGCTCACCGTCGGGATCGTCTCCGTGGTGCTGCTCATCGCCTTCGAGGCGACGGCCGTGGGCACCGCGATGCCCGTCGCGGCGCGGGACCTCGACGGGGTGTCGGTGTACGCGTTCGCGTTCTCCGGCTACTTCACGACGAGTCTGTTCGGGATGGTGTTCGCCGGGCAGCTGTCGGACCGGCGGGGACCGCTCGGGGCGCTGGGCGGCGGGATCGGGGCCTTCGCCGCGGGGCTGCTGCTCTCGGGGAGCGCCCAGTCCATGTGGGTGTTCATCCTCGGGCGGGCCGTGCAGGGCCTCGGCGGCGGGCTGGTGATCGTCGCGCTGTACGTGGTCGTCGGACGGGCCTACCCGGAGCGGCTGCGGCCCGCGATCATGGCCGCGTTCGCCGCCTGCTGGGTGGTGCCGTCCGTGGTCGGGCCGCTGGCCGCCGGAGCGGTGACCGAGCACCTGGGGTGGCGGTGGGTCTTCCTGGGGATACCCGTCCTCGTCGTCGGACCGCTCGCGCTGGCGCTGCCCCAGATACGCCGACGGGCGAGCGGACCCGTGGAAGGAACGGTCGCCCCGCCGTTCGACCGGCGACGGATCCGGCTCGCCCTCGCCATCTCCCTCGGCGCGGGGCTCCTGCAGTACGCCGCCCAGGACCTGCGGCCGGTCTCGGCCGTGCCCGCCGCCGCGGGCCTCGCGCTGCTCGTGCCCGCCGTGCGCGGGCTGCTGCCGCGCGGCACCTGGCGGGCGGCCCGCGGCCTCCCCTCCGTCGTGCTGCTGCGCGGCGTGGCCGCCGGGTCCTTCATCGCCGCCGAGTCCTTCGTGCCCCTGATGCTGGTCACACAGCGGGGGCTGAGCCCGACCCTGGCCGGGTTCTCGCTCGCCGCCGGCGGCGGCACCTGGGCCCTGGGGTCATGGCTCCAGTCGCGGACCTGGGCGGAGCCGTACCGCGAGCGGCTGATGGCGCTCGGGATGGTGCTGGCGGCCGCCGCCATCGCCGCCGCGCCCAGTGTGCTGCTGCCCGCCGTGCCCGCCGTGCCCGCCTGGACGGTGGCCGTCGCCTGGGGCTTCGGGTGCTTCGGGATGGGCCTGGTCATCTCCTCCACCAGCGTGCTGCTGCTGAAGCTGTCCGCCCCGCAGGAGGCGGGCGCCAACTCGGCCGCCCTTCAGATCTCGGACGGACTGTCCAACGTGCTGCTGCTGGCGGTGGGCGGCGCCGCCTTCGCGGCGCTGGGCGGCGGGAGCGTGGCGCACGCGGCGACGGCCGCGGCCGCCGACGGCGGCTCGCATCCGGCCGCCTTCGCCGTCGTCTTCCTGCCGATGGCCGCGGTGGCGCTCCTGGGAGCCTGGGTGACCACCCGCCTGCACGAGCGGCACGCGTGACGCGCGGGACCCGTGAGGCGACCGCCCCGCGGGATCACGCTTCCCCGCAGCCCCGGCACGCCGCGGTGAGACCGCCGCTTCCGTCGCGCACAGGCCGCGAGCGGCAGGCGCGCACAAAGCCGTGGTCCCCGAACCCGCCCTTCCCCTAGCCTCGTCGCATGGACGCCCTCCGCCTTCCCCCGGACCTCGGCCGTGCCCTGGACGATCTCGCCGACGCCACCGCCCGGCGGCCCGAGGACATCGCGCTGGACGCCGTACGCGACCTGCTGCGGGCGGAGGAGGCGCGCGTGCGCGGGGAGGCCGAGCGGCTCGCGCAGGCCCACGCGGACCTGCTGCGGAGGCTGGGGGAGTGAACCGTCACCCGGCGCCGGGAGCTGCCCGGCCCACCCGTCACCTCACCGTCGCCGAGGTCACCGAGATCGCGCGGATCGCCTTCGGCGGACGGGCGCCCGAGGCGCGGGCGCCCGAGCTGCTCGCCTCCGCCGTGCACCGGCCGCGGGCCAGGATGTTCGGCACGGTCGCGTACGACGACGTCCACGAGCAGGCGGCCGCCCTGCTGCACGCCGTCGCCGTGAACCATCCCCTCGTCGACGGCAACAAGCGGACCGCGTGGCTGGCCGCGGCCACGTTTCTCGCGCTGCACGGCGTCGACCTCGCCGGCTGCGCCCAGAACGCGGCGTACGACCTGGTCATCGACGTGGCGTCGGGCGTGGAGTCCAAGATCCCCGCGATCGCGCAGCGGCTGCGGGCGTTGTGACCTGGATCCCAACCACGGGCGAGGGCGCGTCGTTGGCACGTCGGCACCGCCGGGCCGCCGGTAGGGTGGCCCGGTTGTCATACACAGCCGAGCCCCCGTCCACGAGTCCCCCGGCCACGACTCCTTCGTGGTGGGAGTCCTCTGTGGACGAGGACACCGTCCGCCCGTCCGCCCGACACACGCTGCCGCCCTTCCGACGCGCTTCGCGCGGACCCTCTTGATTCGACCCCGAACCCGGAGACCGTGACCATCACCGCCGCCACCAGCTCCTCCTCCCACCATCTGTCGCCCGCCTTTCCCGGCCGCGCCCCCTGGGGCACCGCCAGCAAGCTGCGCGCCTGGCAGCAGGGGGCGATGGAGAAGTACCTCCAGGAGCAGCCGCGCGACTTCCTCGCCGTCGCCACCCCCGGCGCCGGCAAGACGACCTTCGCGCTGACCCTGGCCTCCTGGCTGCTGCACCACCACGTCGTGCAGCAGGTGACCGTGGTCGCGCCGACCGAGCACCTGAAGAAGCAGTGGGCGGAGGCGGCCGCGAGGATAGGGATCCGGCTGGACCCCGAGTACAGCGCCGGGCCGCTCAGCAAGGACTACCACGGCGTGGCCGTGACGTACGCGGGCGTCGGCGTGCGGCCGATGCTGCACCGCAACCGCAGCGAGCAGCGCAAGACGCTGGTCATCCTCGACGAGATCCACCACGCCGGAGACTCCAAGTCCTGGGGCGAGGCCTGTCTGGAGGCGTTCGAACCCGCGACCCGCCGCCTCGCCCTCACCGGCACGCCGTTCCGCTCCGACACCAACCCCATCCCCTTCGTGACGTACGAGGAGGGCAACGACGGGATCCGGCGGTCCGCCGCCGACTACACCTACGGGTACGGGTCCGCGCTCGCCGACAACGTCGTCCGGCCCGTCATCTTCCTCTCCTACAGCGGCAACATGCGCTGGCGGACGAAGGCCGGAGACGAGATCGCCGCCCGGCTCGGCGAGCCGATGACCAAGGACGCGATCAGCCAGGCCTGGCGCACCGCCCTCGACCCGCGCGGCGAGTGGATGCCGAGCGTGCTGCGCGCCGCCGACCAGCGGCTCACCGAGGTCAGGAAGGCCATCCCGGACGCCGGCGCGCTCGTCATCGCCTCCGACCAGGACTCCGCCCGCGCCTACGCCAAGCTGATCCGGGAGATCACCGGCTCGAAGGCCACCGTCGTCCTGTCCGACGACACCGGCGCGTCCAACCGCATCGACGAGTTCAGCGGCAGCACCGACCGGTGGATGGTCGCGGTGCGGATGGTGTCCGAGGGCGTCGACGTGCCGCGCCTCGCGGTCGGGGTGTACGCCACCACCATCTCCACCCCGCTCTTCTTCGCACAGGCCGTGGGGCGCTTCGTGCGGTCCCGGCGACGCGGCGAGACGGCCTCCGTCTTCCTCCCCACCGTGCCCGACCTGCTCACCTTCGCCAACGAGATGGAGGTCGAGCGCGACCACGCACTCGACAAGCCGAAGAAGGAGGGGGAGGAGGATCCGTACGCCGAGTCCGAGAAGGAGATGGACGAGGCGAACAAGGAGCAGGACGAGGACACCGGCGAGCAGGAGCAGTTCGCCTTCGAGGCGCTGGAGTCCGAGGCCGTCTTCGACCGGGTGATGTACAACGGGGCCGAGTTCGGCATGCAGGCCCATCCGGGGAGCGAGGAGGAGCAGGACTACCTCGGCATCCCGGGACTGCTCGAACCCGACCAGGTGGAGCTGCTGCTGCAGAAGCGGCAGGCCAAGCAGATCGCGCACAGCAGGAAGAGGCCGGACACCGAGGCGGACCTGCTCGAACTGCCCGCCGAGCGGCGGCCGGTGGTCTCGCACAAGGAGATGATGGAGCTGCGCAAGCAGCTCAACACGATGGTCGGCGCGTACGTCCATCAGAGCGGCAAGCCCCACGGCGTGATCCACACCGAACTGCGGCGTGTGTGCGGCGGCCCGCCCAGCGCGGAGGCGACGGCGGGACAGCTGAGGCAGCGGATCGCCAAGGTGCAGGAGTGGGCGACCCGGATGCGGTGACGGCCCGGCGACGGGCCGCGGCCGAAGCGTCCCGGGGCGGAGGAGTCACCGGACCGAGGTGCACCGAACAGAGCTGCCCCGAAGCGAACAGGGATGTCCCGAACCGAGCCGGGTCTCCCGAACCGTGGTGCACCGAACAGAGATGTCCGGAACCGAGCCGGGTCTCCCGGACCGAGGTGTCCCGGGCGGGCAGGACCGGTCGTGTGTCCGGGGCGGGGGCGCGCGGTGGGGGACACGCTCCGTACGTATCGGGATAAATGCAGGAAGTCCCTACCGGCCACTGACCGGATTCTGGACGGAGCCTTCCGCTCAGCGAACCTGCTTCGCTACTGTCCCGCTACGCACACGCCCCGTGGCAGCGCCGCCGCGGAGCGCAGCCGTGAAGCGACCGGGCCCGGACACGCCGGGCCCGTCTGTCGATCGGCGGCCTCTGTGGCGCGTCACTGACGGGACTCGGTGACGCATCCGCCGCGATGGAGGGCCGCCGACCTCACCACTGAAGGAGTGGGCGTCGTGACCGCGGAGACCTCCCAGACGCTCGATCGAGGGCTGAAGGTACTGAAGCTGCTGGCCGATACCGACCATGGGCTGACCGTCACCGAGCTGTCCAACAAACTGGGCGTCAACCGGACCGTCGTGTACCGGTTGCTCGCCACTCTGGAGCAGCACGCGCTGGTCCGACGCGACCTGGGCGGCCGGGCCAGGGTCGGCCTAGGCGTGCTGCGGCTCGGCCGTCAGGTGCATCCGCTGGTACGGGAGGCCGCGCTGCCCGCGCTGCGCTCGCTGGCCGAGGACATAGGGGCGACCGCGCACCTGACGCTGGTGGACGGGACCGAGGCGCTCGCCGTCGCCGTCGTCGAGCCGTCCTGGACGGATTACCACGTGGCCTACCGGGCCGGGTTCCGGCATCCGCTGGACCGGGGAGCGGCCGGTCGGGCGATCCTCTCCGCACGGCAGAAGACGGCGCGGCCCGCGGACGAGCCCGGTTACACGCTGACGCACGGGGAGCTGGAGGCCGGCGCGAGCGGCGCGGCCGCCCCGCTGCTGGGCGTGACCGGCGTCGAGGGCAGTGTGGGCGTGGTGATGCTGGCCGACGCGGTGCCCGAGCGGGTGGGCCAGCGGGTCGTGGACGCCGCCCGGGAAGTGGCCGAGGCCCTGCGCTGACCGGCGGGCGGCCACGGGCGCGGGGCGTCGCCGCGTTAGATTGACCCCGTGCTCTCACGCCTCTCACGCCCCCAGGCCCTCGCCGTCTGCGCGCTGCCCGTCGTGGCGCTGCTCGCCACGGCCGCCTTCGCGCCCCTGCCGTTCTCGGTGGCGCAGCCGGGCATGACGGCGAACGTCCTCGGCGAGAACAAGGGGGCCGAGGTGATCACGATCTCCGGCGCGCCCACCCGGCACACCAGCGGGCAACTGCGCATGACGACGATCGAGGCGACCAACCCCGACACCGACGTCAGGCTCTCCGACGTCATCGACGGCTGGTTCCGCACCGACCAGGCGATCATGCCGCGCGACGCCGTCTACCCCAGCGGGCAGAGCACCAAGGAGATCGAGCAGCACAACACCGAGCAGATGCGGCAGTCCCAGGACGCGGCGACCGAGGCCGCGCTGAAGTACCTGCACCTCGGCGACGACAAGGTCAAGGTCACGCTGAAGCTGTCCGACGTGGGCGGCCCCAGCGCCGGCCTGCTGTTCTCGCTCGGCATCGTCGACAAGCTCGACGGCGACGGCAGCGGCGGCGACCTCACGGGCGGGCGCACGATCGCCGGCACGGGCACGATCGACGCCGCCGGCAAGGTCGGCGCGGTCGGGGGCGTCGCCCTGAAGACGCAGGCCGCCCGGCGGGACGGCGCGACCGTGTTCCTCGTGCCGAAGGACGAGTGCGCCGACGCGAAGTCGGAGCTGCCCGGGGGGCTGCGGCTGGTCCCCGTCACCACGCTCCAGGGCGCGGTCGAGGCGCTGGTCGCGCTGGAACACGGCAAGGGCTCGGTCCCCAGCTGCTGAGCGGCGGCTACTTCACGAACCCCTGGTCCTTCATCCACTCCAGCGCCACCTGGTGGGGGTCCTCCCCGTCGACGTCGACCTCGGCGTTCAGCTCCCGCGCCACCGCGTTGTCGAGCTTCTTCGTGATCGGGTCCAGCAGGCCGGCGATCGCCGGCCACTTCCTCAGCGCCTCGGAATTGACCACGGGTGCGGCGTTGTAGTGGGGGAAGAAGCCCCTGTCGTCGTCCATCACCACCAGGTTCATCGACTTGAGGCGGCCGTCCGTGGTGTACACCTCGCCGTAGGCGCAACTCCCCTTCGCCGCCTGGGTGTAGATGATCCCGGTGTCCATCTGGGTGACCCGGGACGCCGGCACGTCCATCCCGTACGCCCTCTCCACGCCCCGCAGCCCGTCCGCCCGGTCGGCGAACTCGCCCTCCACGCACAGCGTCACGGCGCCCGGGTCCGACCGGGCCAGCGCGGCCACCTCCGACAGCGTCCTCGTGCGGTACCTGCGATGGTTCGCCTGGCTCATCGCCAGCGCGTAGGTGTTGTCCAGCCGGGACGGCGGCAGCCAGGTCAGCCCGTTGCCCGCGTCGGCGTCGCGTACCGCCTGCCACTGCCGCCGGGGGTCGGCGATGGGCCGGCTGTTGCCCAGGTAGGTGATCCAGGCCGTGCCCGTGTACTCGTACATGGCGTCGGCGTCCCCCTTGCGGACGGCCTCACGGCTGCCGATGGAGCCCTGGATGCCGGTGCGGTCCAGCACGTCCGCGCCGGCCGCCCTGAAGGCGATGCCGATCATCGCGCCGAGGATCAGGTTCTCGGTGAACGACTTGGACGTCACCGTCAGCCGGGCCCCCTTGAGCGGCTCTCCCCGCCCGATCGAGCCGGGCGAGACGTCGTCGACCATGGGGGAGCCGCTGCTCAGTCCGCAGCCGGCCGTCAGCAGCAGCGCCCCCGCGAGGCGGACAGCCGCTCTCATGCGCCGGCCTCCAGTCCGCGCGGCCGCAGCAGCACCTCGGCGAGCGAGGCCAGCCAGTCGACCAGCAGCGCCAGGGCGACGGTGAGGACCGAGCCCAGCACCAGCACCGGCATGCGCTGGTTGGTGATGCCGGCCGTGATCAGCACGCCCAGGCCGCCGCCCCCGCCGAAGGTCGCCAGGGTCGCCGTGCCGACGTTCAGCACCAGCGCCGTGCGGACGCCGGCCAGGATGAGCGGGACCGCCAGCGGCAGCTCCACCCGGGACAGCACGCCGGACGGGGACATGCCGATCCCACGGGCCGCCTCCAGCAGCGTCGGATCGTTCGCCTCCAGTCCCGCGACCGTGTTGGAGAGCACGGGCAGGACGGCGTAGGCGATCATGCCGACCAGGGCCGCCCGGCGGCCGATGCCCAGCCAGATCACCAGCAGCGCCAGCAGACCGATCGCCGGGGTCGCCTGACCCGTGTTCGCGAGGGCCAGCACGACCGGGGTCGCTCTGCGGAACCCGCGCCGGGTGAGCAGGATGCCCAGCGGGATCGCGATGATCAGCACGAAGAACGTGGAGATCACCGTCAGCTGGACGTGCTGCCACAGCGCCTTGGACACCTGGCCGCCGGAGAGCGCGTTCTCGGTGATCGTGTCCAGGTCCGCCTGCTCGAACCAGAGCCAGGTCGCCAGCAGCAGCACGATCAGGAAGGCGGGCAGCAGGGTCAGCTTCCGCCAGGTGAGCCGTCGACGCGGGGGAGCGGACGGGCGGGCGGCGGGGGCGGCCCTCTCCCGCGCCGGCGCGTCCGGCCGGACGACCGGCAGCCCGTCCGGGCGGGTGTGCGGCAGCCCGTCCGGCAGCCCGTCCGGCGGCCGCGCGACCGGCCGGCCGTCGAGCTCGGAGGCGCTCACGCCGTCGCCTTCCCGGCCGCGCCCTCCTGCTGCGCGCGCGTGCGCGCGGCCCGGGCCTCCTCCGGTTCGCGGCGCGCCCCCAGCGCCTCCTTCCGGTCGGCCTCCAGCAGTGCGCGGACGGAGTTCAGCAGGGTCGCCATGTCGACGACCCCGGTGTACTCGCCCCGCGGCCCGGTGACCACGACCCGCCCGGCGTCGTCGGTCAGCACCGCCTCCAGCGCGTCGCGCAGGGTGGCGTCACGGCTCACTGTGCCGCCGACCGGGGTCCCGGCCCGCGCCAGGGAGCCCCTCGCCCGCATCAGGTCCCCGCGGCGCAGCCATTTGACGGGCCGTCCCCGCCGGTCCAGCAGCAGGACCTCGTCCGCGCCGGCCGGCGGACCCGGACGGCCGGGGCGCGACCCCCGGGGGCGCAGCCGGTTGAAGATCGTCTGTAGCGGGTCGTCCACGGTCACCGTCGGACAGTCGGTGATCTCCACGTCCCGCACCTTGCTGAGGTTGAGCCGCTTCAGAGCCGCTCCCGCCCCCACGAACCCGGACACGAAGTCGTCCGCCGGGTTGGTGAGGATCGCCTCCGGGGTGTCCAGCTGGGCGATGCGGGAGCGCTCGCGCAGCACCGCGATCCGGTCGCCGAGCTTGATCGCCTCGTCGAAGTCATGAGTGACGAACACGATCGTCTTGTGCAGCTCGTGCTGGAGCCGGATCAGCTCGTCCTGGAGGTGTTCGCGGGTGACCGGGTCGACCGCGCCGAACGGCTCGTCCATCAGCAGCACCGGCGGATCCGCGGCCAACGCCCTTGCCACGCCCACCCGTTGCTGCTGACCGCCGGACAGCTGACGCGGATGGCGGTGGCGGAACTCCCCGGGGTCGAGGCCGACCAGGTCGAGCATCTCCTCCACCCGGTCGCGGATCCGCGCCTTCGGCCAGCCGGTCATCCTGGGCACCAGCGCGATGTTCTGCGCGACCGTCATGTGCGGGAAGAGACCGGACGACTGGATCGCGTAGCCGACCTTGCGGCGCAGCCTCACCGGGTCGATGCCGGTGACGTCCTCGCCGCCGATGCGGATCCGCCCGCCGCTCGGCTCGATCAGCCGGTTGATCATCTTCAGGGTGGTCGACTTCCCGCACCCCGAGGGCCCGACGAGGACGACCGTCTCGCCCGCCTCGATCTCCATGGTGACGTCGTCGACGGACGGCTCGGGGCTGCCCGGGTACCGCTTGGTGAGGTTCTCCAGCTCGATCGACGCGCCGTGCGACTCAGACACGGATCCCCCTGGGAATCGTCAGGCGTCCGACGACGACGTACGCGGCGTCGAACAGCAGGGCCAGCACGACGATCCCGAGCGTGCCGGAGAGCACCTGGTTGAGGGCGTTCCTGCTGCCCAGCGAGGCGATCCCGCGGAAGATCTCGTTGCCGAGACCGGGACCGGAGGCGTACGCGGCGATCGCGGCGATACCCATCAGCATCTGGGTGGAGACCCGGATCCCCGTCAGGATCGGCGGCCAGGCCAGCGGCAGCTCCACCCGGACCAGCCGCGTCAGCCGGGACATGCCGATGCCGTCCGCCGCGTCCACCAGCGAGGGGTCGACGCCGCGCAGCCCCACGACGGAGTTCCGCACGATCGGCAGCAGCCCGTACAGCGTCAGCGCGATCACCGTGGGCGGCACACCGAGCCCGACCACCGGGATCAGCAGACCGATCATCGCGAGCGAGGGGACGGTCAGGACGGTCGCGGTGGAGGTGGCGGCCAGATCGCCCGCCCAGGCGCTGCGGTAGGTGACGACCCCGATCGCCACCCCGATCAGGGTCGCGACGACCATGCACTGGAAGACGACTCCGGCGTGCTGCCCGGCGTCGGTGAGCAACTGCCGGTGCCGGTCGTCCAGGTACTCCCAGAAGCTCAAAGGTGCTCACCCCACAGGTCTGCCAGGCCCTTCCCGGTCGTCCGCGGCCTGCTCCACCAGCGGGATGATCCGCAGCGGAACGGGGTTCTCCATCACGATCGCGGTGGAGGCCCGGACAATGCCATCAAAGCCGACGACCCGGTCGATGACCCGCTGGAGATCGGCGTTCGAGCGCGCCACCAGCCGGCACAGCATGTCCCCGCTGCCGGTCGTGGTGTGCAGCTCCAGCACCTCGGGCACGGATCTCAAGTGCTCCCGCACGTCGGCCCCTTGGCCCTGCCGGATCTCCAGCGTGGCGAACGCGGTGACCGGGTAGCCGAGCGCCGCCGGATCGACCTGCGGTCCGAAGCCCCGGATGACTCCGTTCGACTGAAGCCGGTCGAGCCGCGCCTGCGCGGTCCCGCGTGCCACCCCCAGCCGCCGGGACATCTCCAGCACCCCCAGCCGCGGCTCCCGGGCCAGCAGCACGATGATCCGGCCGTCCAGATGATCGATCGCCATACCGCCCGCCTCCGAGATGGTCATCCTGTACAGAAAGCCCGCCGATACCGCCGTGGCACTGGACACCCTGCCCAGCGATGAAGCGAACTATTGCGCACCTTGCCGGGCGGGGCGACCCTTCGGCTATGACGCAGACCACACACCACACTCCCGACACCGCCCGGCAGGCCGACCCCTTCCCGGTCAAGGGAATGGACGCGGTCGTCTTCGCCGTGGGCAACGCCAAGCAGGCGGCGCACTACTACTCCACCGCCTTCGGCATGACGCTGGTCGCCTACTCCGGACCGGAGACGGGCAGCCGCGAGACCGCCTCGTACGTGCTCACCAACGGCTCCGCCCGCTTCGTCCTCACCTCCGTCGTCAAGGCCGACACCCCCTGGGGCCACTTCCTCGAACGGCATGTGGCCGAGCACGGCGACGGCGTCGTCGACCTCGCCATCGAGGTCCCGGACGCCCGCGCCGCCCACGCCTACGCCGTCGAGCACGGCGCGCGCTCGATCGCCGAGCCCTACGAGCTGAAGGACGAGAACGGCACGGTCGTCCTCGCCGCGATCGCCACCTACGGCGACACCCGCCACACCCTCGTCGACCGGTCCGGCTACGACGGCCCGTACCTCCCGGGCTACGCGAGCGCCGACCCGATCGTCGAACCGCCCTCCCGCCGCACCTTCCAGGCCGTCGACCACTGCGTCGGCAACGTCGAGCTCGGCCGGATGAACGAGTGGGTCGGCTTCTACAACAAGGTCATGGGCTTCACCAACATGAAGGAGTTCGTGGGCGACGACATCGCCACCGAGTACTCCGCCCTGATGTCGAAGGTCGTCGCCGACGGGACCCTGAAGGTCAAGTTCCCGATCAACGAGCCGGCCATCGCCAAGAAGAAGTCCCAGATCGACGAGTACCTGGAGTTCTACGGCGGCGCGGGCGTCCAGCACATCGCGCTCAACAGCAACGACATCGTGCAGACGGTCCGCACGATGCGCGCGGCCGGCGTGCAGTTCCTCGACACCCCCGACTCCTACTACGACACCCTCGGCGAGTGGGCCGGCGAGACCCGCGTCCCCGTCGAGACCCTGCGCGAGCTGAAGATCCTCGTCGACCGCGACGAGGACGGCTATCTGCTGCAGATCTTCACCAAGCCGGTCCAGGACAAGCCGACCGTCTTCTTCGAGATCATCGAACGCCACGGCTCCATGGGCTTCGGCAAGGGCAACTTCAAGGCCCTGTTCGAAGCGATCGAGCGCGAGCAGGCCAAGCGCGGCAACCTGTAGTCGCGGCCCGCGGCCCGCGGCACATCGTCGCCAGGACGGCGGCGGCCACCGCGGGACGGCACGGCGACCGGCGGTCAGGACGGCCCCGGGCCCGTGCTCAGGACGGCAGCTCCGCGGGGGCCGGCTCGTCGCCCAGCTGTGCGGCCGCCGCCCGGGCCACCGGTCCCAGCAGCGGTGAGAAGTACGGGTTGATCTGCAACGCCTCCCGCAGATGCCGCCGGGCCGGGGCCTCCGCGCCCAGACTCCGCTCGATCATGGCCAGGTGGTAGACGTAGGGGGCACTGCGCATCGCGCCCCCGTGCACCCGGTCGGTGGCCGTCATGGCGAACCCCAGGGCCTCCCGGTCCTGCCCGGCCCGGTGCAACGCCCAGCCCAGCGCGTCCGCCACGGCGATCCCCGGCTGTCTGCGCCACTCGGCCCGCAGCCGCCGCACCGCCAGGGCCGCGTCCCCGTGGTCCGCCTCGAACCGGCCGAGGACCAGCTCCCCGTCCACCCCGCCCGCCGCCTCCTGACGCACCCGCGCCCGCAGCAGGTCGTACTGCACCCGCGCCGCCTGGGCGAGCCCCAGCGACTCGTACAGCTCGCCCAGCTCCAGCGCGTACTGCGGCGACGGCTGCGCGGCCAGCGCCATCCGGTACGCGCTCAGCGCCTCCGTCGTCCGCCCCAGAGCCGCCAGCGCCCGCCCCTGCCCGGCCTGCGCGGCCCGCATGTCGGGGTCGAGCCGCACCGCCTCCTGGAAGTGCCGCAACGCGTTCTCCCGCTCGCCGCGCTCCCACGCCAGCTCCCCGCCGCGCTCCAGCCAGGCCGCCTGCTCGGCCGGCGAGGAAGCGGCCGCCGCCGCGTCCGCCAGCGCGGCCTGCGCGTCCTCGCGCCGCCCCTGGTCCCAGTACACGCCCGCCGCCCGGGCCCGCACCACGGGCCCCGAATGCAGCGCTGTCATCCGGTCGAGGGCCTTGCGGGCCTTCTTGTAGTCGCCCAGCCCCGTGTACGCGTCGATGAGCTGCGCGTACGTCGTCCAGCGTTTCGGCGCCGCCTTGCGCGCGGCCTCGCCCCACGCCAGGGCCGCTGGGAAGTCACGGCGCGCGTTGGCCAGAGCGGCCAGACCGTCCAGGGCGTCGGCGTTGTTCGGACGCGTCTTCAGCGAGGTCCGCAGCGCCCGCTCGGCCTTGGGGTACAGCGCGGCCACGTCCGCGGTACGCCGGCCCTGCTCCAGGTAGGCGGCCCCGAGCACCGCCCACGACCGCGCGTCCTGCGGATGCGCCCGCACCCGGCTCTCCCGCCCGTCGACCAGCTCCGCCAGATCCGCGAGCGCGGCCGGCGCGCCCGCGCGGACCGCCGAGTCCGCCTGCGCCCCGGGAGCGGCCACGGGCGCCCGGCCGGCCGGCCCGTCGCCGGGCAGGCACAGCAGGACCCCGCCGCCGAGCGCGAGACACCCCACGAGCGAGCCCACGAGCAGCCGCCGACGAAACCGAGAGACCTTCTCCATGGCGCTCACTCTGCGTCAGTACGACGACCGTGTGACGTCAGCGGAAGGCTCCGGCGGGCGGGGTTCACACCGATGGCCCCGAGTGCGACCCTATGATCATGAGCCGTTCGGAAGCGCCGCGCGACGACCTGACGGGCCACCTTCTCGGCCGTCTGCTGGCCGGTCTGTCCGCCGAGGCCGTCCTGACCGATCCGGACGTCACGGTCTCCTACGCCCACGACATGGCGGGCTTCTGCCCCGCCGGGGCCCCGGCCGTGGTCGTGCTGCCGCGCACGGTCGAAGAGGTCCAGCACGTCATGCGCACGGCGACCGAACTGCGCGTCCCGGTCGTGCCGCAGGGCGCCCGCACCGGCCTGTCCGGCGGCGCCAACGCCACCGACGGCTGCATCGTCCTGTCCCTGACGAAGATGGACCGCGTCATCGAGATCAACCCGGTCGACCGCGTCGCCGTGGTCGAACCGGGCGTCGTCAACGCGGTCCTGTCGCGGGCCGTGGGCGAACACGGCCTGTACTACCCGCCGGATCCCTCCAGCTGGGAGACGTGCACGATCGGCGGCAACATCGGCACCGCGTCCGGCGGCCTGTGCTGCGTCAAGTACGGGGTGACGGCCGAGTACGTCCTCGGACTCGACGTGGTGCTCGCCGACGGACGGCTGATGAGCACCGGCCGCCGCACCGCGAAGGGCGTCGCCGGGTACGACCTCACCCGGCTGTTCGTCGGCTCCGAGGGCTCGCTGGGCGTCGTCGTGCGGGCGATCCTGGCGCTGAAGCCGCAGCCGCCGCGGCAGTTGGCGCTGGCGGCCGAGTTCGCGTCCGGCGCCGCGGCCTGCGACGCGGTGTGCCGGATCATGGCCGGCGGTCATGTGCCGTCCCTCCTCGAACTGATGGACCGCACCACCGTCCGGGCCGTCAACGAACTGACCCGCATGGGCCTGCCGGAGACCACCGAGGCCCTGCTCCTCGCCGCCTTCGACACCCCCGACCCGGCCGCCGACCTCGCCGCGGTCGGCGCGCTGTGCGAGGCCGCCGGAGCCACCCAGGTCGTCCCCGCCGAGGACGTCGCCGAGTCCGAACTCCTGCTCCAGGCGAGGCGCTCGGCGCTCGTCGCGCTGGACGCCGTCAAGGGCACGACGATGATCGACGACGTGTGCGTGCCCCGGTCCAGGCTCGGCGAGATGCTCGAAGGCGTCGAACGCATCGCGGAGAAGCACGGGTTGACCATCGGGGTCGTCGCCCACGCCGGAGACGGCAACACCCACCCCACGGTCTGCTTCGACGCGGCGGACCCCGACGAACGCCGGCGCGCCCGCGAGTCCTTCGACGAGATCATGGGCCTCGGCCTGGAACTCGGCGGCACCATCACCGGCGAGCACGGCGTGGGCGTGCTGAAGAAGGAGTGGCTGGCGCGCGAGATCGGCCCGGTGGGCCTGGAGATGCAGCGCGCCGTCAAAGCAGCCTTCGATCCGCTGGGCATCCTCAACCCGGGCAAGCTCTTCTGAGGTCCGACGCTCCCGGCTCACTCACCCGCGTCCTCCGTCTCGTCGCCCGGCCACGGGTCGCGCAGCCACGCGTCGTCCGCCGGGGCCGGTCCCGCCTGCTCGCGCGAGGGCGAGAGTCTGGGGGAGGGGGCGAGCAGCTCGGCCAGAGCGTCGTCGATGCCGAGCTGTTCGGCCTCGGAGCCGGGCGGCACCACACGCAGCGTCCGCTCCAGCCAGGCCGAGACCTGGGCGGCGGGCGCCTCCAGGAGGGCGTCCCCGTCGGGCGAGCTCAGCGCCATCAGCACGACGCTGCGGCCTTCCGCCTTCGTCGGCCACACCCGCACGTCCCCGTGCCCGCACGGCCGGAAGACTCCCTCCACGAGCAGCTCGCGGGCGAAGGTCCAGGCGACCGGGTGCTCCGAGTTGATGTGGAAGGCGACATGGACGGCGAACGGGTCGTCGCTGCGGTAGCCGAGCCTGGCCGGGACCGGGATGCTGCGCTCGGGCGACAGGATGAGCCTCAGCTCCAGCTCGCGCTCCACCACGGTGTGATGCATGACGTTCTCCTCTCGGAACGGAACCCGCGACGGGCCCCGGGGGCCCGCACGGACTGTCGTACGGGCCTTCGCGCGGGCCCGTACGAGTGGAGAGGGCGTGGACCCGGAACCATTACGCGGGTTCGGGGAACTTTTCCGTCGGCCGTGCGCGCCGGGCCCGGCGGGCGGTTCCGAACGTGTGAAGAGCGTGCACGGGGTTGCCCGGAAAGGTGGCCGTATGGACAGAGCCGCCCTGGCTCACGCGCGCGTCTGATAAATGTGGTCCCCCCATCCCACCCCCGAGCAGATACGGGACGACGGACATGAGCGCCCCAACCCCGGCCCCCGGCGACGACAGGCCCCGCGAGGGGTACTACCCGGACCCTTCCATCCCTGGATACGTCCGGTACTGGAACGGTGCCTCCTGGGTACCGGGCACCAGCCGGCCCGCGCCGTCCGACGGCCGGCCGCTCACGCCCCCGTCCGGCGGGCCCGCGCCCTCCGTCGAGGAGACCGGCCCGCACTTCTTCGACGAGGACCCCGCGCCGGCGGACCCCTACGCCGGCCGCTCCGAGCCCGCCTCCGCGTGGGGCGCCGACCGCGCGCACCAGTCCGGCTTCGGCGGCGAACAGGACCGCCGCGTCTCGTGGGGCGCCCCGCAGGGCGCCGACCCGCGGGCCGCCGCACCCGCCCCGGCGCAGCCCGAGGGCCGGTCGACGAGCACGGACGGCATGGCGACGATCCCGCCCGCGGAGCCGGAGGACGGCGGGGCACCCGGCGCCGGGGACGTGGTCTCCGGCGGCACGTTCGTCTTCCGCCGCCCGGCACCGGGCGCAGGGACGGCCGGATCGCCGCCCGGCACGACTGCGCCCGGCGCCCCCGGGTTCGTCCCCGACGAGGGCACCGTCACCTTCCGCGCCCCGGCCCCGCGCACGGCCCACCAGGACGGCACGCCCGCCCCGGCC
>NZ_JAHHIU010000132.1 GCF_024539815.1 Streptomyces hayashii | reverse complement strand
CGGCGGCAGGGTGCGGGAAGGGGCCGGGGCGGTGGGCGCCGCCCCGGCCGTCGTACGGGTCAGCCGAGGCGGCCGGCGCCCGCGCCGCAGTCGACGATCCGGGGAACCGCCTTCGCCGGGTCGATCCGGGTGCGCAGGGTGGGTGTCCACCCGGCGTCGGGCTGAAGGATCTCGGCCGGGATCTCCGCGTTGTGCACGGCGATCAGGTCGGTCTTCACGCCGTTGACGTAGTTGTCGGCGGCGGTCAGCGGCGAGACGTTCCACCGCTTGAGCACCTTGGCGGCGCTGACCCCCTGCGGCAGGGTGAACGCGTTGTGCTCGGCGACGAGCTTGGACTCCTTGCCGATGCCGAAGCTGTAGGAGTAGTCGCCGTTCGCGACGAAGTGGTTGTTGTAGGAGTCGACCTGCCCGAAGCGGACGCGGGGGGCTCGCTCGACGAGGCCCGAGAACAGGTTGTGGTGGAAGGTCGTCCTCAGGTGGCCGCGGTCGCCTGCCGCGGTCGACTCGCTGTCGCTGTTGCCGATGAGGATCGTCTTGTCGTGCTGGCTGAAGACGTTCCAGGAGGCGGTGACGTAGTCGGCGCCGCGCACGATGTCCAGTTCGCCGTCGTGCTGCTGGTAGAGCATGCCGAAGTAGGTCGGCGCGGCGCTGTCGGGGTGCGTGCCGTCGGTGAACGTGTTGTGGTCGAGCCACACGTGCGTGGAGCCGTAGACGACGGCGGTGTCGTACTCGGAGTTCCAGTTGCCCTTGTCGCCGTCGGTCGGGTCCCACTGCGGGAAGCAGTCGATGGGCGACTCGAAGGCCAGGTTGCGGACGATCACGTTGTCGACGGCCTTGATCTGGAGGCTGACGCCCTTGAAACCGGCGCCCCTCCCGACGCCGACGATGGTGGTGTTGGCGGGGACGTTCGCCTTGATGGCCTGGTCCTGGGCGGCGGCGGAGGCGCGGCGCAGCCCTTCGGGGCTGTCGTCGGGCTCGGCGCTCAGATCGGTGTCCAGGCCCCAGGTCCCGGGTGCGTACTTCGCGAGGTAGGCGTCGAAGTCGTAGCCGGGCGCGGCGAAGGCGTCGCATCCCTCGGCGACGGCGTCGATGACGCCCTTGACCTTGACGATCTTCGGCGCGGAGCCTCCGGCGGCGAGGGCGGCCTTGAACTCGGCCCAGGTGGTGACGGTGTACACGTGGGCGGCGTCGGCGGCCGACCCGCCCGTGGTGCCGGTCCCGTAGGCGGCCCAGCCGTCGTTCGCGCCCAGGACCTGCCGACCGAGGTCGCGGGACGAGGAGCGGGGCTCGGCCTGGGCGGGGGCCGTCGCGATGACGGACAGCACCAGAGCGGTGCACCCCACCAGGGCTGCTGTGACACGTGCATGACATGACTGTGTGCGCACTGTGCGGGTCTCCTCTGCGGAAAGGCGGTGCAGTTGTCGCGAGAGCGGTCACGAAAGAGGCGCGGCGTCGCGAAAGCGGTTACGAACCAACGCAGGCGTCGCGGAAGCGGTTACGAAAGAGGCGCGGGCCAGGTGATCCAGGACGTGGGGACCGCGTCGTGCAGCCGGATCACGTCACGCGCCGCGAGCACCCGCGTGCGCAGGAGCTCCTGGGCGACGAGCCGCGCCACGGCGATCGCGCCCGGCGGGTTGAAGTGGGTGTTGTCCTGCTCGGTCGCGGTCCAGTTGAAGTACGTCTTCGTCGCCTCCACGCCCAGCCGCTGCCAGAGCGCCAGCGACAGCGCCTGGACGTCGAGCAGGGCCACCTTCTCCTCGGCGGCCAGCGCGCGCATGGCGGCGGGGTACTCCCCGTGCGTGGGCTGGGCGTTGCCCGCCGCGTCGAACTTGCGCCGCTCCACGGGAGTGGCCAGCACGGGTCGCGCGCCCTTGGCCCGGGCGCCGTCGAGATACCTGCGCAGACAGTCCTGGTAGGTCGTCCAGGGCTCGGTGTAGCGGGTGGGGTCGGTGGTCTTCTCGTCGTTGTGCGCGAACTGGACGAGGAGGAAGTCCCCCGGCCGGATCGCGGCGAGCACGGCGTCGAGCCGGCCCTCGTCGATGAAGCTCTTGGAACTGCGCCCGTTCACCGCGTGGTTGGCGACGGGCAGGCCGGACTGCAGGAAGAACGGGAGCGCCATGCCCCACCCGGTCTCCGGCTTGGCGTCGGAGTACTTCTGGGCGGCGGTGGAGTCGCCGGCGATGTAGACGGTTCTCGGCCGGCGGGCGCCGGCATCGGCGGGGGCGGCGGCCGCCGCCCCGAGCGGGAGGGCGGCGAGCGCCGCCGAGGTGACCTGCCTGCGGGTCAGGGACACGACATACACCTTTCGAGGGGTCGGTTGGTGTGCCGGGGGACGCGGGGGGACCGTGCGACCGGTGACGGCCGGCGCGGTCACCCCCGCGACCGCGTCCGCACGGCTTACTTGTGGTTCTTCTTCCAGTCGGCCTGCGCGGTGTTCAGCTGGTCGGCCAGCGTGTCCAGGAAGTCCTTCGCGCTCTGCTTGCCCAGCAGCACCTTCTGGAAGTTCGGCTCGTTGTCGGCCTTGGAGATCGTGTTCCAGTCGGGCAGGTAGTAGGGCAGCTGCACGATCTTCGTGGTGGTGCCCGTCAGCGCCTCGGCGGCCAGCCTGGTCGGCTCGGAGGCCTGCACCCAGCTGTCCTGCGCGGCCTCCAGGTTGGCCGGCACCTGTCCCGCCGTCTTGTTCCACTTGCTGTTCGACTCGTGCGAGGCGGCGAACTCGATGAACTTCCAGGCGGCGGTCTTGTTCTTGCTCGACTTGAACAGGCCCAGCCCGTCGACCGGGTTGGACACCTGCACCCGGGTGCCGTTGTCCTGCGTCGGCGCGGGGACGCCCTTGAACTTGCCGGCCAGCGCCTTCTGGTGATCGCCGAAGGAGCCCAGGTTGTGACTCAGCATGCCGATGGTGCCCGAGTCCCACTGGGCGACCATCTTGGTGAAGTCGTTGTTGACGTCGGCGGACGGGGTGTCCTTCTTGTACAGGCCGACGTACTTCTCCAGCGCGGCCACGTTCCTCGGGTCGTTGACCGTGGTCTTGTCGCCGTTCCAGAACTGGGTGATGCCGCTCTGCCCGTAGGTCGCGTCGAGCGCCTGGGCGATCGACCCGGAGCCACCGCGGATGGTGTAGCCGAAGGCGTTCTTGTCCTTGTCGGTCAGCTTGTCGGCCGCCTCGTAGAACTTCGTCCAGGTGGTCGGGGCCTGCAGGCCCGCCTTCTGGAAGAGGTCCGTGCGGTACCAGAGAGTGCCGTTGTTGGCGGAGGTCGGCACGCTGTACGTCTTGCCGTCGATCCCGGCGGCCTTGACCCCGTCCAGGAACTTCGCGTTCAGCTGGCCGCTCAGCTCGCTCTTCTCCAGGCGGTCGTCCAGCGGTTCGAGGGCGCCCTGCGCGGCGATCTCGGCGAGCATCGCGGTGCCCACGCCGCCGACGTCGGGCAGACCGCCGCCCTGGATGGCCGTGTCGTACTTGGACTGGACGCTGTCGGACGGCACCCCGACGTACTTGACCTTGATGTCCGGGTTCGCCTTCTCGAAGTCGGCGATGATCTCCTTCCAGACGTCGGTGCGGACGCCGCCGTTGTTGTCCCAGAAGGTGATCTCCCCCTTGCCGGAGCCGTCGCCTCCCTTGTCCCCGGCCGCGCCGCTGCCGTCGTCGCCGCAGGCGGTGGCGGTCAGCGCGAGCACGGAGCCCAGGGCGACGGCCAGGGCGGCTCGCCTGCTTCTGCGGATGCTGCTCTTCATGTGGTCGGCTCTCTTCTTCTGGATCCCAGCGGACATATGAAGTTGTGGGGGGTCAGTGGGTGGTGCGGCGGTACGGCGCCCAGCCGTCCGCACCCTTGAGGTAGTCGGCGACCGTGTACGCCTTCGCGTCGGCGTCGCCGAGCTGGGGCCGGTCGGCGGTGACGGCAGCCCCCGGCCCGTGGTTGCGGTACTCCGCGAAACGCGCGTCCCGCCACGAGAACCCGCTCATGTCGGTCCACGGGGACGACCTGACCGCGGCCGGCAGCTCGGTGTCGCGGATCAGCACCTGGGCGACGGCCTGCGGCTCCCCGCCCGGGTGCCAGGGGCGTCCGAGGTGGAAGGACTGCCGCGGCGCGTCGCTGACGACCCTCGACCGGGTGATCAGGAACCCGTGCGGATTGCCCGTCCAGGTCGAAGCGGCCGTCATATAGCCGTTGTTCGTGTCCGATCCGCGGCTCAGCAGCCGGATCACCGACCGTTCGATCACGGTCGTCGCCCGGCCGTAGACGAAGTCGACGTCGCCCTCGATGTAGGAGTCCCGGACGTACACCCGGCTCAGGTCCGTCAGCCGGGGGCTGTCGGTCATCAACGTGTCCTGGTTGCCCAGGAAGGCGGTGTTCTCGAAGACGATCCGGTCGCCGGTCGTCTTCATGGCGAGGGCCTGCTCGCCCTTCAGCTCGACCGCTGCCTCGTCGAAGTCGTTGCTGAAGGTGAGGTTGCGGGCGGTGACGTCGTTCGCGGCGATCCGCACGGTGGCGCTCCCCGTCGAACCCCCGTACTCGGCGGGCGTGTCGTAGACGACGACGGTGTCCGAGCGGTCACGGCCGGTCCCCCGCAGCAGGAGATGCGGCTTGGTCGCGGGAACGAACACCTTCTCGCGGTACGTGCCCGGAGCGACGGCGACGGTGACGCTCTCGGCGTTGCCGTCGGGCACCGCGTCGACGGCGGACTGGACCGTCGGGTAGTCGCCCGGGACGTGCAGCGTGACCGCGTCGCCGATCTGCCGCTGCGGCCCGGAGAACCGGGTGAGCAGCGCGGGGACGGCGGCGGCGGGGTCCAGGCGGTACGCGTAGAACTTCCGCGGGTCGAAGGCCGCGCCCCACTCGTCGGTCCGGCCGCTCGTGTTCCTCAGGATCGACCCGCGCTCGACCAGTTCGGCGGTCGCGTCGGCCTGGTAGGGGTGCTGGACGCCGTCGTAGTAGCTGTTCTCGATGACCATCTTCGTGCGCCCCCGCGACCAGTTCCCGTACGTCCACACCGGGTCCCCGTCGGCCACCTGCGCCGACAGGTAGTTGTCGTAGAGGTGGGCGTACGCGCAGTTGTCGGCCGAGGGATTGCGCTGCTTGGTGCCGGTGAACCAGTTGTGGTCGATGGTGATCTGGGTGAGCACGTCGGCCGTCCAGCCGATGCCGAACGCCTTGTTGTGATGGTCGAACCGGTTGTAGGAGACGGTGACGTACTGGCTGTTCTTGCGGATGTCGAGCAGTCCGTCGCCCATGTGCGTGAAGCGGTTGTGGTCGATCCAGACGTGGTCGGCGGTGTCCATCTGGATCGCGTCGAAATCGGTTGTCTTGCCGTCCCAGTCGCCGTCGACGTAGGAGTCGCGGATCGTCAGATTGCGGATGATCACGTTGTGCGTGCCCGGGTTCAGATGCAACTCGCCGTGCACGATCGCGCCGGTGTCGCCGACGCCGATGATCGTCTTGTTCGAGGTCACGACGATGTCGGAACCGAAGGGCTCGACGGCGACCGCGCCCCTGACCCGGATGACGTACGGCTCCTCGGCGGCCGCGTACCTGGCCAGAGAGGCCTGGTCGGCGACGGTCACGACCCTGCCGCCGGCGCCTCCGGTGGTCCCGCCCGCTAGGGAGGCGAAGCCGTGGGCCCGATCGGTCCAGCGGGCCGCCGACGCCGTCGGATCGGCCGCCGGCTTCGGCGCGCCGGCGGCCTTCGCCTCGCCGGCGGCGCCGAGACAGAGACCTGCCAGCAGGCCGAGGACGGCTGCCAGGACCGCGAGCGGACCTGGTAAGCGCTTGCTATGGAAGTGCGTCATTGCGGCTCCCAACGGCGTACAGAACAGATGGGTTAGAGCGGTCCGATCCGGAACTCGTCGAACGTGGCCGCCCCTGCGTGTCCCGTTCCGAGGGGCGCGAGGGCGAAGAGGCCGAGCAGGGCGCCGACCCAGCGCCAGGGGGTGGCGGCGAAGACCGGGCCCGAGCGCACCGGGCCGTCGCCGACGTCGTACGCGAAACGGCAGCGCGCTCCGGCGCCGATCTCGATCCGCAGCCGTACCCGGCCCTCGGGAACGGGCAGGGGGTGGGCGGCGTCCCGTTCCCGGTCGGCCACCGGCTCGGCGAAACGGTGCACCAGCCGGACGGCCCCGTCGGCGGCGCGCTGAAGGCCGATCCAGCCGAACGCGTCCCCCAGGACCGTGAGTCCGGCGCGAGCCCCCGGCTCCTCGCTGTGCAGCCGCAACCCCACCTCGACGGCCGAGGGGCGGCCGGGAAGTCGCTGGGTGAGGACGTTCGGCAGGGTGCGCAGATCGTGCGTGTCGGCCGTCCGCACGCAGGTCAGCCTCAGCCCGTCGGCGGAGTGCCGGATCGCCCAGCCGTCCCGGGGATTGGCCGTCCACGACCACTGGCGGCCGAAGCGTCCGCCGGGGAAGTCGTCGTCGACGGCGGGCGCGGCCGGCGACTGTGCGGGCAGCGCGGGCCGCCGGTGTTCGGGGACGGGGGCTCCCTCGTCCCCGATGACCGGCCACCCGTCCGGCCCCCAGCGCATGGGCTGCAGATGGACGACCCGGCCGTAGGCGCCGCGCTGCTGGAAGTGCACGAACCAGTCCTCACCGGACCCGGTGCGCACCCAACCGCCCTGGTGGGGGCCGTTGACGTCGGTGTCCCCCTGCTCCAGGACGATGCGCTCCTCGTAGGGGCCGAAGAAGTCGCGGGCGCGGAAGGCGCCCTGCCAGCCGGTCTCCACTCCGCCGGCGGGGGCGAGGATGAGGAACCAGCCGTCGTGCCGGTAGAGCTTGGGTCCTTCGAGGGTGAACCAGCCGGGGATCCGGTCCCCGTCGACGATCACCTTGCCCTCGTCCAGGACGGCCGTCCCCTCGGGGTGCATACGGTGGCCGGTGAGCCGGTTCTTCACGCCCGCCCGGGACTTCGCCCAGGCGTGCACCAGATAGGCCTCGCCGCTCTCGTCGTCCCACAGCGGGCAGGGGTCGATGAGCCCCTTGCCCGCCTTCACCAGACGGGGACGGGTCCAAGGTCCCCTGATCTCAGGGGCGTTGACCTGGAAGATGCCCTGGTCCGGGTCGCCCCAGAAGATCCAGAAGCGGTCGTCGTGGTGACGCAGGGACGGCGCCCAGACCCCGCAGTCGTGGCGCGGGGTCCTGAACTCGTCCGCCGGTTCGAGGCGTTCGAGGGCGTGGCCGGTCAGCGTCCAGTTGACCAGGTCGCGCGAGTGCAGCAGCGGCAGGCCGGGGGCCCGGCCGAAACTGGAGGCGGTCAGGTAAAAGTCGTCGCCTACGCGCAGGACGTCGGGATCGGACCAGTCGGCGTCCAGGATCGGGTTCGTGTACGTCTCGTCCGCCGCATACGCCCCGCCCGTCTCGTCCATCCGGCCCGTCTCGTCCGTCCGGCCCGTCTCGTCCGTCCGGTCCGTCGTGTCCGTCGCGCGCTGCGCGTGCCGGTCGTGCCTCACTGGCTGACCGCCTTCCGCACCAGGGCCGCCGCCTCGTCCCGGTTCAGCCGGCCGTCGGCGACGACGGTGACGATCCGGCGCACGGCCGTCCCGCCGGGCGGGATCGCCAGCCGCTCGTCGACGGCCAGCGAGGATCCGACGCCCGGGTACTCGGCGGCGCGCACGAACCAGGGGTCGCGGCGGGTGGCGTCGGTGGCGCCCGCGAAGACGAGGGTCCAGCCTCCCCCTCCCCCGCTGCCGGCCCCGGCGGCGCGCGGGGAGCCCTGTCCGGTCAGGGCGAGCCAGTCGGCGCGGACGCCGTGGACGGCCGCCTCGCCCTCCGCGACCGCGGTGAAGACCTCGGGAGGCGTGTCCTCCTTCCTGGCCCGCCAGAAGAAGCCGCCGTAGGCCGCTCCGGGACGTCCGTTCGTCGCCGGGCTGCCGATGGACAGCGGGCCGGACGTGACGTTGGTCAGGGAGAAGGTGAAGTCCAACGCCCAGGCCGTGGAGGTGAGTTCGGTGGCCGCCACGGTGCGGCGCTCACGCAGCAGCTCGCTCCCCGGGACGACCCAGCGCAGCTCCTCCACGAAGCCGTCGGGGTCGCGCAGCTGGAACGAGCCGTGCCGCTGGGCGCCGTGGTCGTCCAGCTCGGTCGGGCCCCGGTCGCGGACGTAGGTGCGGCCGCCCCAGAAGTTGTGCCCCCCGACGTCGGGTACGGCTACACCGACGCCGAGGTGGTGGATGTGGTCGGCGGGGCTGAGCTCGGTGACCGCCGTGCCGGCCAGGGTGGTGACGGGGTGCAGATAGGGGCGCGGGGAGAGCCGGGCGGGCAGCTCGGGCCGCGTGACGTAGCGGGCGACCGGGCGGCCGGCGACACGCAGGACGACCGGTGAGTCGGGTGCCGATGCGGTCATCAGGGGCTCACCTCTTTCGGATGCGCGGTCGGGAACGCCCAGGGGGCGCCCAGTTCGGAGTAGAGGCACAGGGTGTCGGCGGCGGCCGCGACCAGACCGTCGATACCGGGGACGACGCGCCGGTCCTCGTCGGGCAGCAGGCGCCAGGCCTCCTCGGGCAGCTGCACCGGGTCGGGGGCCGTCCGGATCGCCTCCACGACCCGCATGAACGACTCGGTCGCGGCGGGCGGGACGAGCAGCGGCGTCCCGTCGGTGAGGTGCTCGACGAGGTTCTCCAGCAGGTCGGTGCTGCCGTACTCGAACTCCTCGGGGCCGTGGCCGGCCCGCTGGAGCAGCACACGGTCCTGCTTGTACCAGTAGGTGATCCGGCCTCGGCTGCCGTGGACGACGACGTACGGGTCGTCCGGGTCCTCGGCGCACAGCGTCGCCGCGACGACGACGGGCCGGCCGTCGGCGGTGCTGACCCGGACGCAGGAGGTGTCGTCGGACTCGATGGCGTTGGCGTGCGCCAGCTCGGTCTCGATGCCGGTGACGTCCTCGGCGCGGGTGGCGCCGGCCAGTGCCAGGGCGGTGGCGACGGCGTGCGCCAGCGGGTTGGTGAGCGCTCCGTCGATCACGTCGACGCCGTTCAGCCGCCGCCGGCCCGCCCAGGGCGCCCTTCGGTAGTACGTCCGGGCGCGCGCCCAGGCGCCGGCGCCGCCGACCCCGGTCACCTCGCCGATCGCGTCGTCCTCGATCAGCGTGCGGATCGCGGGCACGGCGTGCGAGCCCAGCGACTGGAAGCCGATCTGGCAGGCCACGCCGGCCCGCGCGACCCCGTCGGCCATCCGGCGGAACTCGGCGTAGGACGGGGCGGGCGGCTTCTCCAGGAGCAGGTGCACGCCCTTGGCGGCCGCGATCAGCGCGAGGTCGGTGTGGGTGGGGATCGGGGTGCAGACGACGGCGACGCGGGCGCCGGTCGTCTCCAGCAGGGCGCCGAAGTCGGCGGACTGCTCGGGCGCGCCGAGGCCCGCGGGGATCTCGGCCGGGGTCAGCGGGGTCAGCTCGCAGACGCCCGCGAGCCGGACGATGCCCTTGTCCTGGAGCCTGCGGATGTTGTCCAGGTGCCAGCGGCCGTGGCCGCGCGCGCCCGCGAGGACGATGGGGACGGCGGTGTCCGAGGTGTTCATGGGATCCTCCCTGCGCCCGCGCCGCGTGCCGCCTCGCGGTCGGTCACCGCGGCGCCGTAGATCTTTTGATGCAGGGTAGGCGTCCGGCCGGCCGCCGCCGTGGGTCCGCCCCCGCGGCCCCCGCCGGGGGCCCGGCGGACTCCCGCCGGTACGGCGGCGGAGGTGGCGGTGACGACGGCGCTCCGAGGGTCGTTCATCCCTTCACCGCCCCCGCACTGAAGCCGGTGATCAGCCACTTCTGGATGAACGCGAAGACGATCACCACGGGGACGGCGGCGATGATGCCGCCCGCGGCCAGTGCGCCCAGGTCGACGCTGTCGGCGCTCATCAGGGTGTTCAGGCCGACCGGGATCGTCTGCTTGGTCTGGTCGGACAGGAACATCAGGGCGAAGAGGAAGTGGTTCCAGGCGTGCACGAACGCAAAGGAGCCGACGGCGATCAGCCCGGGCCGCAGCAGCGGCAGCACGACGATGCGGAAGGCGGTGAGCCGGCCGCAGCCGTCGACCCAGGCGGCCTCCTCCAGGGAGTAGGGGACGTTCCGGATGAAGCCGCTGATCAGGATCATCGACAGGGGCAGCTGGAAGACCGTCTCGGCGATGATGACGCTGGCCAGCGAGTTGATCATCTTCAGCTCGGCGAAGATCTGGAAGAGCGGCACGAGGAGCAGCGCGCCCGGCACGAACTGGGTGCACAGCAGGGCGAGCATGAACCCGCGCTTGATCCTGAAGTCGAAGCGGGCGAGGGCGTAGCCGCCGGCCAGGGCGACCCCGGTGGTGAGCAGCAGGGTGGCCACGCCGGTGATCACGCTGTTCTGGAAGTAGATCCCGAAGTCGCGCTCGTTCCAGACCTTCTCGAAGTGGTCGAACGTCATCGGCCACGGCACGAGCGAGGTCGAGCCGGCCGGGCGGAGCGCGAACAGCAGGATCCAGTAGAAGGGGACGAGGGTGAAGACCAGGTAGATCCCCAGCGGGAGGTAGATCTGCCAGCGGGGGGCCTCGTCCCAGGCACGCTTGTGCCGGGACGGGCGGCGGTCGGGTGCGGCGGGCTCGCGCACGGGGACGGGCGCGACCTCGGTGGCCTCCTCGGTGATCACTTGTCGCCTCCTCCGAACTTGCTCAGCCGCAGATAGACCATCGAGCAGAAGAGCAGGATCACGAACGCGACCGTGGTGAGGGCGGACGCGTAGCCGAAGTTGTGGGCGTCGACGCTGGTGTTGGCGATGTAGAGCGGGAGGGTGGTGGTCTCTCCCGCGGGGCCGCCGCCGGTGAGCGTGTACAGCAGGTCGACGTTGTTGAACTCCCACACCGCGCGCAGCAGCGTGGACAGGACGATGGCGTCCTTCAGGTGGGGCAGGGTGATGTGCCAGAACTGCTTGATCCGGCTCGCTCCGTCGACCTCGGCGGCCTCGTACAGGTCCTTGGAGACGGACTGGAGGTCGGCGAGGATGAGGATCGCGAAGAAGGGGACGCCACGCCACAGGTCGGCGACGATCACCGCCGGGAAGACGGTGGAGGTGTCCGACAGCCAGCTGGAGCCGTACTCGCCGATCCCCAGGTCCGCGAGGTAACGGGTGACGCCGGTCTGGGAGTTGTAGAGCAGCACCCAGATCGCGGAGGTCAGCACGCCCGAGACGGCCCAGGGCGAGAACACCAGCGCACGGCCGAGCGCACGGCCGGCGAAGGTCTGGTTGACGATCAGCGCCAGCGCCAGACCGAACAGCAGCTGCAGTCCGACCTCGACGAACACCCACTTCGCGCTGAAGGTCAGCGTGTCCCAGAACTGCGGGTCCTTGGTGAAGATCTGGACGAAGTTGTCGAAGCCCGCGTAGCCGTTGCGCCACGGTTTGGTGGGGTTGAAGTTCTGCAGGCTGTAGTAGAAGACGCTGACGACCGGGTAGGCGATGAAGCCCAGCATCAGCAGTGCCGCCGGCGCGATCAGCAGGTACGGCAGCCTGCGGGGCGTGGCGGAGGCACGGCGCCGCCGGGGCGGCGCCGGCGGTTTCGCCACCGCTGCGGCTTGGGCCATGACTGTTCTCCGTTCTCGGTGCGTCTGGTGCGTCTCTCGGTGCGTTGGTGCGTCCGGTGCGTCCGGTGCGTCTTTCGGTGCGGTGCGCGTTCGGGTGCGCCGTACGTCGTGGGTGCGCGTGCGCCGTACGTCGCGAGCGCGCGTGCGCCGGACTGCCGTCGTGTCCTGCTGTCGCTCGTGTCCTGCTGTCGTGTGCGTCGGGCCGTGGTGTGCGTCGAGCTGTCGCTCGTCTCGTGCTGTCGTACGGGTGAAGCGCTTTCTGCACGGGCAGGCGTGTGCGCCCCCGAGCGGCGGCGGTCAGCCCGCGTAGGGGTCCGCGACCTTGCCCGGGCGGGCCAGGAACTCGAAGTCGCAGCCGGTGTCGGCCTGGGTGATCTGTTCGTTGTAGAGCGCGCCGTAGCCGCGTTCGTACCGGGCCGGCGGCGGCGTCCACCCGGCTCTGCGCCGCTCCAGCTCCTCGTCGTCCACATGGAGTTGCAGGGAGCGGGCCTCGACGTCGAGGGTGATCGAGTCTCCGGTGCGGACCAGGGCGAGGGGCCCGCCGACGTACGACTCGGGTGCCACGTGCAGCACGCACGCGCCGTAACTCGTCCCGCTCATCCGGGCGTCGGAGATGCGCACCATGTCCCGCACCCCCTGCTTGAGGAGGTGGTCGGGGATGGGCAGCATGCCGTACTCGGGCATGCCCGGGCCGCCCTTGGGGCCGGAGCCCCGCAGGACCAGGACGGTGTCGGCGGTGATCCCCAGCCCGGGGTCGTTGATGGTGCGCTGCATGGTCCGGTAGTCGTCGAAGACGACCGCGGGACCGGTGTGCTTGAGCAGGTGGGGCTCGGCGGCGATGTGCTTGATGACCGCGCCGTCCGGGCAGAGGTTGCCCCGCAGCACGGCGACCCCGCCCTCGCCGGCCACCGGGTTGTCCCGTGGACGGATGACGTCGTCGTCGTGCACCCGCGCGCCGGCGAGCTGTTCGCGCAGGGTGTCGTGCGAGACGGTCGGCCGGTCCAGGTGGAGCAGGTCCGTGATCCGGGAGAGGAAGCCGGGCAGGCCGCCGGCGAAGTGGAAGTCCTCCATGAGGTACTTCTGGCCGCCGGGCCGGACGTTGGCGAGGACGGGGACCGTGCGGGCGATGCGGTCGAAGTCGTCGAGGGTGAGCTCGACGCCCGCGCGGCCCGCCATGGCGATCAGATGGATCACCGCGTTGGTCGAGCCGCCGAGGCCCAGGACGGTCGTCACCGCGTCCTCGAAGGCGTCAGCGGTGAGGATGTCGCTCAACCTGCGGTCGCGGTGGACCAGTTCGACGATGCGCAGACCGGCGGCGGCCGCCATCCGGTCGTGCCCGGAGTCCACGGCCGGGATGCTCGACGCCCCCGGGACCGTCACGCCCAGCGCCTCCGCCGCGGCAGTCAGCGTGGACGCGGTGCCCATCGTCATGCAGTGGCCGGGCGAGCGGGCGAGGCCGCTCTCCAGCTCGGCCAGCTCGCAGTCGCCGATGAGGCCGGCCCGCCGGTCGTCCCAGTACTTCCACATGTCGGTGCCCGAGCCGAGGACCTCGCTGCGCCAGTGGCCCGGCAGCATGGGCCCGGCCGGCACGAAGACGGTCGGCAGGTCGACGCTCGCCGCGCCCATCAGCAGGGCCGGCGTGCTCTTGTCGCAGCCGCCCATCAGCACGGCTCCGTCGACCGGGTAGGAGCGCAGCAGTTCCTCGGTCTCCATCGCCAGGAGGTTGCGGTAGAGCATCGGGGTCGGCTTCTGGAAGGTCTCGCTGAGCGTGGAGACCGGGAACTCCAGCGGGAAGCCGCCCGCCTGCCACACGCCCCGCTTCACGGCCTGGGCGCGGTCGCGCAGGTGGACATGGCAGGGGTTGATGTCGGACCAGGTGTTGAGGATCGCGACGACCGGCTTGCCGAGGTGCTCCTCGGGGAGGTAGCCGAGCTGGCGGGTGCGGGCACGGTGGCTGAAGGAGCGCAGGCCCTCCGTGCCGTACCACTGGTGGCTCCTGAGCTCCCCGGGGGCCTTGCGGGGGGTGGCGCCGACGGCGTCCGGGGCATGATCGTCGAAGCGCTTCATATGGACCATCCCGCTACTATCACGGCGACCTCGGACCGCTCGCCCTCGGGCAGCGACCGGCTCGGCGGGCGCACCTCACGCCGGCACAGACCCAGTGAGGCGAGGGCTTCCTTGACGACGGTGACGTTGTCGGCGGAGCCGTTGGCGGCCCGCAGTTCCTCGAACCGTCTGATCTGTTCCCACACCTTCATCGCGGCCGGGTAGTCTCCCGATCGAAGCGCTTCGATCATGTTCAGCGAGACGGCCGGGGCGACGTTGACCAGGCCCGAGGTGAAGCCGGTGGCGCCCGCGGAGAAGTAGGAGGGCGCGTACGGCTCGGCGAGACCGGCGACCCAGACGAAGCGCTCCAGGCCGGCGTCCCGCGCGAACGCCGCGAAACGGGCGGCGTCCGGGACGGCGTACTTGACGCCGATGACGTTCGGGCAGTCGTCGGCGAGCTCGGCCAGGCGCTCCCCGTTCAGCTGCGCGTTGCGGATGTAGGGGACGACGCCCAGTTCGGGCACGGACTCGGCGATGGCCCGGTGGTAGTCGACCCAGCCGCTCTGCGCGACATAGGGATGGACGGGCTGGTGGACCATCACCATCTGCGCGCCCAGCTCCCGGGCGTGCCGGGCGGAGGCGACGGCGGTCGGCACGTCGTGTCCGACGCCGGCGAGGATCACGGCCCGCTCGCCCGCCTCGTCGACGGTCAGCTCGGTGACCAGGCGGCGCTCCTCGGGGGTGAGGGCGTAGAACTCGCCGGTGTTGCCGTTCGGGGTGAGGGTGGTGATCCCGCCGTCGAGCAGCCGGCGCACCAGGGCCCGGTGGGCGCCGCGGTCGACGGCGCCGTCCTCGGCGAACGGGGTCACCGGGATGGCCACCACGTCGGCCAGGGCCGCACGCTGGGTCTCGAACGCCACGCTGCTCATTGCTGACCTTCCTCGGCCGGAGCCTCTTCGAGGGCGTCCGCCTCGGCCGTCTCGGGGAACGCCCGGTGCACGAAGGACGCGATGTGGGCGTGCAGGGCGCGGGCCGCGCCGTCCGCGTCGCCGGCCAGGGCGAGGCGCAGGATCTCGCGGTGCTCCCCGGCCTCCCGCTCCCAGGAGGGCGAGGCGGCCCAGGCGACGGCGGAGACCAGGGCGGCCTGGTCGCGGACCTCGTCGAGCATCCGGCCGAGCAGCGGGTTGCCGCACGGCAGATACAGGGCGCGGTGGAACTCCCGGTTGGCCAGGGACCGTTCGGCGGTGTCGTCGGCCTCGTCGGCCATGGTCAGCGCCTCGCGTGCGGCGTCCAGGGAGGCTCCCCGGCGCACGGCCCGCCTGAGCGCCTCGGGTTCGAGGAGCAGGCGTACGTCGTAGACCTCGCGCGCCATGTCCGCGTCCACCATGCGCACCGTGACGCCCTTGTACTGGCTCATGACGACCAGGCCGGTGCCGGCCAGGGTCTTGAGCGCCTCGCGCACCGGGGTCTTGGAGACCCCGAACTGCGCGGCGAGCTCGGTCTCGACCAGGGCCTGACCGGGCGTCAGCCGTCCGGTGAGGATGCGGCGTTTGATCTCCTCCAGCACGTACTGCGTGCGGGACGGGATCGGCGTGGGCACAGAGGTCATGCGCGCCTCTCGGAAGTCGCGTATCCGATCTCGGATCTCGCATATCGCGTCTCATATATGACGTACGAAGTACGACGCGTTGAAGGTAGGAGCGGCCCCGGGTTTCGTCAATGCTTCTGGCAAAGGAAGTTGAGGTTGCCGGGACGCAAGGGCCCCAAGTGGGGTCAGAAGGGAATGGTCTCGCCCTCACGCGCCGTGCGGGTGGGGCCTTCGAAGACGGCGGCGGCGCGGGCGGTCGCGGCCTTCCGGGTCAGCGTCGGGCCGACATGGGTGATGTACAGCTCGCGCACGCCTGCCTTGCGGGCGGCCTCGCCGGCCTCCTCCGGCGTGAGATGCACGGGCTGCTCGTGTTCGCCTTCGCGATGCCGGTCGAGGTCGGCCTCGCACAGGAACAGGTCGGCCCCCGAGGCGAGTTCGGTGAGCGCGTCGCACGGCCCGCTGTCTCCGGAGTACGCGAGGACGCTGCCCTGGCACTCGGCGCGCAGCGCGTACGCCTCGGTGTCGTGGGCCACCGCGCGCGAGGTGAGGCGCAGGTTCCAGTGCCGCACTGTGTGCCCGTCGAAGAGCGGCCTGAAGTCGAGGTACTCGCTGAGGAACCGTACGTCCGTCCTGCCCAGGAAGCCGGCCAGCCGCCGGGCGCAGTCGAGCGGCGCGTACACCGGGATCGGGGCCGGCGGGGTCATCCCGCCGTGGGCGAACGCGTAGGCGGCGGCGAGGAGGTCCGCGCTGTGGTCGACGTGCAGGTGGGAGATCCAGATCGCCGTGAGCCGGTCTGGGTCCGTGTGCCGCTGCAACTCCGCGAACGTGCCGGGCCCCGCGTCCACCCATACCTCCGCCCCCGCGCCGCGCAACAGGTACCCGGAGCAGGGGCGGCCCGGACCCGGGTGCGGAGAGGCGGTGCCGAGGACGGTGAGGCTGAGGGGCATGGTGAGGAGCGTACGTTTCGCTCCCGCCGGACGCGCCCTGATTGCGTCCGTCTACGGCAACCGCATGCCTACGTCCAGCGCATGCCGGCGTCCACGGCGCGCCCGCGGATGCGCGGTGCCTGCGGCCGCGTGCGCCCGCCGGCATGTGCGCCCGCCGTCGACAGTGCCCGCCGGCATGTGCGCCCGCGGCTACGAACGGGGCGTCCACCTCGGATCGCGTCCGCTCAGTCCGACCGCCCGGTCGAGCAGCGGGGCGTCCTGCGGGACCGGGACGACGGGGCCGAACGGGCCCGCGCCGGATGCTCCGTCGGTCGCGGCGGTCAGGAATCCGTGGGCCTCGGACAGCGCCGCCGGGTCGGGGTCGTACGCCTGGCCGGTGGCCCGGGCCAGGTCCCAGCCGTGGATCACCAGTTCGTCGGCGACGACGGCGGCGGCGACCGCGCCGGGCAGGTCCACGCCGCCCGCGCGGGTCATGCCGGTCCGGGCGGCCGGGTCGCGCCAGGCCTCGACGAGGGCGTCGAGCGCTTCGGCCAGTTCCGCGCGCCAGCCGGGGCCGATGTCCGGCGCGGCCGCGTCGGGAGGGGTGTCGGTCGTGGGGCCGAGCTCCTTGCGGGCCGCGTCCCGGAACGCGACGGACAGGCCGGTGAGGTGTCCGAGCAGGTTGCGCACCGCACAGTCCGGGCAGGGCGTCTCGTGCGCGAGCTGCTCGTCGCGCACGCCGTCCGCGAGGCGCGCGATGATCCGGGCCTGGGGCCCGAGGTCGAAGGTCGTCGTCGTGTCGGTCATATGAAGGAGACCGTCCGCGCGGCGGGAACTCATCGCGGCCCCCGGACTGGGAACCTGCCCGATGCGGCGAGGGTCTCCTCAGACCCACGCTGACCGGTCATGACGAAGAACTGGTCCGTGGTGCAGGTCCTGCGGGACCGTGACGCGGCGCTCTGTCTGGGCGGGTCGGTGGTGTCCGGTTTCGGCACCTCGGCGCTCTGGCTGGCGTCCGGCGTATGGGTCAAGGACCTCACCGGCTCGAACGGGCTCGCCGCGTTGTGCGTGCTGACGCTGTGGGCGCCGACGCTGCTGGCCCCGCTGCTGGGCTCCCTCGCCGACCGCGCCCGGCGACGCCCCCTGCTCGTCGCCTTCGACCTGGGCCCGGCGGCCCTGCTGCTCGCCGTGCTCGCCGTGGACTCACCGGACCGGCTGTGGCTGCTGTTCGCCGTGCTGTTCCTGTACGGCGCCGCCTCCGTCGTGGTCGACGCGGCCGAGTCCGCGCTCGTCGCCGCCGTCGTCGCCCCGGATCTGCTCGGCGACTTCAACGGGCTGCGCATGACGCTCACCGAGGGCATGAAGCTGGTGGCCCCGCCGACCGGCGCGGTCGTGTACGCGACCTGGGGCGGCCGGGGCGTGGCACTGCTGGACGCGGCCACGTTCGTGTGCGCGGCCGGGCTGTACGGGTGCCTGCGGGTCCGCGAGGAACGGCCGCGGCGGGTCGCCGGTCGCTGGCGGGCGCAGACCGCCGAGGGCGCCCGCTTCCTGTGGGGGCATCCCGGGCTGCGCCCGCTGGTCGTGGCGGGCGGCACGACGATGCTGTTCTCGGGCCTCGGCGCGCCGCTGCTCTACGCCGTCGTCGAGGGTCTCGGCCGCTCCCCCGCCCACCTGGGCGTGCTCTACGCCGCTCAGGGCGCCGGTTCGGTCGTCGTGGGCCTGATCTCGGGTCCGGCGCTGCGGCGACTGGGGGCGCGCCGGTTCGCCGCCTGCGGGATCGCCCTCACGGCCGTGGCGGTCGTCGCCCAGGCCGTCCCCTCGCTCCCCGTGGCCCTGATGTGCAGCGCGGCGATCGGGGCTGGGCTGCCCTGCGCCCTGATCGCCGCGCTGACCGCCGTGCAGCAGCAGACCCCGCACGCGCTCCTCGGCCGGGTCACCGCCACGGCCGGCACCCTGCTGTTCGCACCGAACGCGGTCGGCCTGGCCATGGGCGCGGGTCTGGTGGAACTCCTGCCGTACCAGCCGCTGTTGCTGACTCTGGGCCTGGCGCGGCTGACGGCGGTCCTCCCTCTGCTGCGAGCCTTCGCGCAGCCCGGAAAGGGCGCCGCACGCGCTGCCTCCACGGTTTCGCCGGACGCCGACCCGACGTGAGAGGACCGGGCCTGCGGGAGCGGCGGCTCTGGTCCGGCTCCCGGCACGCGGGCCTGTCGGGGTTCCGGCGCCGCCCGCGTGCGACCGGTCAGCGTGAGGTGAGCGCCTCCCGCACCGCGTCCAGGTCGGCGTCCGACGCCAGTCCCGCGTGGTACAGCCGGACTTCGGTCGCGCCGAGTTCGCGGGCGCGGGCCATGTCGGCGGCCAGGGTGCCCGGGCTGCCGCCCATGCCGGAGACGACGCCGAAGTTGGCGGCGAGGACCGCGCCCTCACGGCCCTGGTCGGCGAAGGGGGTCAGCAGACCGGGCCCGCCGGCGCAGGGCACGACGACTCCGTCCGCGACGGACAGGATGTGCGCGGGATCGACGCCCGGGTTGGCGCCGACGTGATGCGTCACGGGGTCGGCGTGCAGCAGGACCTGGAAGCCGGCGGGCGCGGCCGCCCGGACGGCGGCCACGGCCGCTTCCTGGAGGGTGCGGGCCCGTTCGTCGCGCCACGCGCGCGTGGCCGCGGCCGTCTCCTCCCCGAGGAGCTTCTCGACCCCGGTCCAGCCCTGGTCGTCCGGCGCCCCCCGCCACAGCGGCTCCAGCGCGTCCCGGACGGCGGCGGCGAGCGCGTCGGCGTCCAGCCCCTGTGCGCCGTAGCCGGCCCGGCACGCGGAGCAGAAGCAGAGCGCCATCAGGTACTGACCGGCGTCCCCGAGACCGACGCCGCCGGTCTTGTCGTGTGCGTGCAGGTGCTGGAGGCCGTACCAGCCGAGGGACTCCAGCTCGGCGCCGGCCGCGCCGGGGCGCACTGCGGCCTCTGCGGCGAGGTCGACCAGATAGGCGCGGGTGGCGGGCTGCGCGATGCAGGGCGCCCAGGGGTAGCGGTCGCCGTAGGCGTTGACCACGGACGTGTCCGGATGCTCCGCGCCCAGGCGGGAGTTGTGCGCGAGGACCACCCAGGTGTGCACCTCCAGACCGGCCGCGGCGAGGGCCTCGGCGGCCTCGCCGTACGCGTCGCCCGGGGCCCAGTCGCCGGCCGGGTACGGGTGCAGGGCGCGCCCCGCCCAGCGGTCGTCCGGCGGGTAGAGCACGGCCGCGTGCTCGGCGGTGACGATGCGGTGCCGCGGGTGACGGGGGGTCAGGGCGCGGGTGGAGTGGTAGGCCGCGGCGAGGGTCGCCTGCTCGACTCCGAGCGCGGCGGTCCGGGCCGGCGCGTCGGGGTCGCCGGTGACGTCCCAGGGGTAGACGAAAGTCGACGCCTTCACTACTTGTCCTCCTCCAGCAGCGCGTATCCGCGCTCCATCACCAGGGCGAGCTGTTTGACATGATCCTCGCTCGGCTCGTGCAGCGGGGGGCGGACCTCGCCGACGTCGAGTCCGCGCAGCCGGACCGCGGCCTTGACGAGCGAGACGGCGTAACCGCGGCCCTGGGCGCGCAGTTCGACGAACGGCCGGTAGAAGCCGTCGAGGAGGCGGTGGACGGTGTCGTCGTCGCCGGTGTTGAGCGCCCGGTGGAAGGCGAGGGCGATCTCGGGGGCGAAGCAGAACACGGCCGAGGAGTAGAGGGTGACGCCGAGGGCGCGGTAGGCGAGCTGGGTCTGTTCGGCGGTCGGCAGCCCGTTGAAGTAGAGGAAGTCGCCGGGGGCCTCGGTGCGCACGGCGCTGATGATCCGCTGCATCAGGTCGAGGTCGCCGTGACCGTCCTTCAGGCCGACGATCCCCTCGGTCCGGGCGAGTTCGACGACGGTCTCCGGGGTGAAGACGGCGTTGTCGCGCTGGTAGACGACGACGGGCAGGGAGGTCGCGGCCGCCAGCGAGCGGTAGTGCCGCAGCAGGCCCTCCTGGGCGGCGACGACGAGGTAGGGCGGCATGGCGAGCAGGCCGTCCGCTCCGGCCGACTCGGCCAGCCGCGCGTACCGGACGGCGAGCGCGGTGCCGTAACCGGCGCCCGCGACGACCGGCGCCCGCCCGGCCGTCTCCTCCACCGCCGCCCGGACGCAGGCCTCGAACTCCTCCGGCGCGAGCGCGTGGAACTCCCCGGTGCCGCAGGCCGCGAAGACGGCGGCGGCGCCCGCCTCGACACCGCGGCGGACGTGCGCGCGGTAGACGGCGAGGTCGAGGGAGCCGTCGGGGCCGTAGGCGGTGACGGGGAAGAACAGCGGTCCGCTGGGGACGCGGAGGCGGGCGGCGAGCGGGGCTGACGTCACAGGCTCTCCCGGGTCCATATTCTTGAGCAGCGTCCATATTCCTGAACAAGTTCACGCTAAGGTGCCCGATCGAGCCCGGTCAAGCCGACCAACCCCCGAGACACCAGCAGTTTTGCCACTCCTGTCGCACACTTGACGGGTACCGCCGCCGCTCCTTAGCGTGTCCACGAATGTGAACTACGGCCATGCATGCGTCCGCTCGCTCAAGTGATCCAAGGAGACCCGAGGATGCCCGCTCCGCGCACCGTCCTGCTCACCGGCGCCGCCGGCGGCCTCGGCACCCTGATGCGGGACCTGCTGCCGGCCTACGGCTACGAGCTGCGCCTGCTCGACCTGCGCCCGGTCGAGGGAGCACCGGAGGCGATCGTCGCGGACCTGGCCGACAAGGCGGCGGTCCGGGAGGCCGTACGGGGCGTCGACGCGATCATCCATCTCGCGGGCATCTCCCTGGAAGCCCCCTTCGAGAAGATCCTGGGCGCGAACATCGCGGGAACGTACAACCTCTACGAGGCCGCGCACGACGAGGGAGTGCAACGCGTCGTCTTCGCCTCCTCCAACCACGCCGTCGGCTTCACCCCCCGGCCCCGGGGCGACGACCCCCTGATCCCGATCGACACCCCGCGCCGCCCCGACACGTTCTACGGCCTGTCCAAGTCGTTCGGCGAGGACCTCGCCCAGCTCTACTGGGACAAGCACGGGCTGGAGAGCGTCTCGGTGCGCATCGGCTCCTGCTTCGCCGAGCCGACCAGCGTGCGCATGCTGTCGGTGTGGATGAGCCCCGCCGACGGCGCCCGCCTCCTCCACGCGGCTCTGACCGCCGAGAACGTGGGCCACACCGTCGTCTACGGCTCCTCCGCCAACACCCGGCTGTGGTGGGACCTGTCGACCGCGCGCGCCCTCGGCTACGAGCCGCAGGACGACTCCGAGCCGTACGCCGAGAAACTCATCGCCGAACAGGGCGAGCTGGACCCGGAGAACATCGCCCACGCCTACCTGGGCGGCCACTTCGTCAGCGACCCGCCGATCTGGCCGTACTGACCGCAAGACACCCCTCACCGGTCCGCGCCACCGGTTCGCGCCGGTCGCGGAGCCGGAGCGGCTCGCGGCGACGGAGGCGGGAGCGGGGGGCGGCCGCACGCTCCTTGCAGTGCCGCAGAGCATTCGCCGGAGGAGTGCCCGGGTAAGGGAACGGCAAAGTGGTCTCGTTCGTTCACCCGGTATGACAGCTATGACCCCCGGCTCGAACATCCCTCTCCCCGTCGCGCGCGTGACGGTGGACGTCGCCGCCCCGGTGCGGCTCGACGTTTCGGGCCTGCTGCTCACCGCCGACGGCAAGGTGCGCTCCGACGACGACTTCATCTTCTACAACCAGCCGAGCGGCCCGGGCGTGACGTACCGTTCCGGCGGCGGCACGTCCCCCGACGCGATCACGGTCGACACCGCCGCCGTCCCCCCGGGCATCGAGAAGATCGTCGTCACCGCGAGCCCGGACGGCGCGGGGCAGACGTTCCAGGGCATCGAACCGACGGCGACGATCCGGGGCGCGGACGACGGCAGCGTCCTGGCCACCTTCACGCCCCCGGGTCTCGGCTCGGAGACGGCGCTGGTGGTCGTGGAGATCTATCTGCGCAACGGCGCCTGGAAGGCCCGCGCGGTCGGCCAGGGCTACGCCGACGGCCTCGCCGGCATCGCCACCGACTTCGGCGTGACGGTGGAGGCGCCGGCGCCCGTCGCCCCGCCGCAGCCGGTCGCGCCGCCGCAGCCGACGATCCAGACCCCGGCGGCCCCGCACGCGGACCCCCGGCTGACCCCGCCCGCGCCGCCCGCCGCTCCCCCGGTCCCGCCGGCCGCCGCGCCGGGCGCCGGGAAGATCAACCTGGACAAGGGCCGGGTCAGCCTGCAGAAGAACCAGACCGTCTCCCTGATGAAGGGCGGCCGCCCGCTGCTCTCCCAGGTCAAGATGGGGCTCGGCTGGGAGCCCGCGTTCCGCGGCAAGGACATCGACCTGGACGCCTCGGTCATCGCCTACGGCCCTCAGCGCAACCACATCGACAGTTGCTACTTCGGCAAGCTCTCCATCGTGAACGGCGCGATCAAGCACTCCGGCGACAACCTCACCGGCGAGGGCGGCGGGGACGACGAGGTGATCGTCGTCGACCTCGGCCGGCTCCCGCAGGAGGTGACCGGTCTGGTCTTCACCGTGAACTCCTTCTCCGGTCAGAAGTTCACCGAGGTCGCCAAGGCCTACTGCCGGCTGCTGGACGCCGCCACCGGGGAGGAGCTGGTCCGCTTCGACCTGACCGGCGCCGAGCCGCAGACGGGCGTGCTGATGGCCAAGATGATCCGCCAGTACTCCGGCGAGTGGGAGATGACGGCGATCGGCTCCTTCGTGAAGGCGCGCACGGTGCGCAACATGGTGAAGCCTGGCGCCGAGACCCTGTAGCCGCCCGCCGGCGACCCGAGCGCCCCTCCCCGCTCCTGCTCCCCGCTTTCCGCTTTCCGCTTTCCGCTTTCCGCTTTCCGCTCGGCGACGAGCGCCCGCCGTCACGGGGGCGCCCGTCGCCGGTCACCGCACCGGGCGCAGCCCCTCCGTCAGCAGCGACACATACCGCCGGATGACCCCGCCGTCCCCGTTGGCCAGTTCCGACGCCGTCGCCACGCCGTGGGCGAGCCGCAGCACGTCGATCGGATCGACGTCGGACCGCAGGGTCCCCTCGCGCTGCGCCGCCTCCACCAGCCGGGTCGCCGCCGCCTTCATGCGCGTGCCGCAGCCGGTGACCGCGGCCGCGTCGCCGTCCGTGACGGCGGAGCCCAGCAACGCCTTCATGCCGCGGACCTGGATCGTGCCGACGCACAGCTCTTCGAGCCATGCCGTCAGCGCCTCGCCGGGCAGCAGTTCCCCGCCGAGCGCGTCGGCCCGGGCCGCGAGCGCCTCGATCCGGTCGAGGTAGGCCGCCTCCAGCAGCGCCTGCCGGGTCGGGAAGTGCCGGTACAACGTGCCCGATCCGACGCCCGCTCGCTTGGCGATGTCGTCGAGGGACGCGCCCTCCCCGTGCTCGGCGAAGGCTTCCGCCGCCACCTTCAGCAAGCGCTCGTAGTTGCGGCGAGCGTCCGCGCGCATGGGCCTGACGTGCGTCATCCAGTCACTCCTCGCGGACCGTGTCGCTGCGCGCCGGTGGCGACCACCACGGAGACCGTCCCCGCTCGCCGCACTCGCGCCGCGGGTCCACGACCGGGGCCGGCCGTGCTGCCCGCATCCTCCACATTCTCATCCACCGGCCGGTCGGCCGGAACGGCGCCGGCGACTCGCGCGATCCGCTCCGCCCGGTCCGTGTCCGCCGGGACGCCGTCTTCCCACGGCCCGCGCCCGTACAGCGTGGAGGGCCGGGAGCCGCGGACCACCACGACTCCCGGCCCCTCGGCATGACGGTCCGCCACCGGCTCCTGGAAACCGGGGCCGCAGCGGAGGACCTCGTCCTCGGCTGCCCGGAGGCGGACTTCTCCTCACCGACCGGCCCACGATCGCCGTCCGCCTCGCTCCGCCGGTGCGACGCGAGCGGGACGACCGGCCCCTCGCCCCCTACCAGGGGGCACGGCTCGGCCGGGCGCGGCCCGCTCTCAGGCCGCCCACGGCCACTTCGTGTCGTCGGCGGCCTCCAGCAGGGGCACCATACGGAAGGCCGCGTCCGACAGACCGCCGAAGGCATGACGGTTCGCCGTGCCGGACGGACCGTGCGCCGCACGGTGTCCGGCCAGGTTCCAGGTGTACACCGGCACGTTCGCCGGAACCTGGTCGGTCGGGCCGCCGTGGCGGCTCGGGGCGAACTGCTCGTCGGTGACGATCAGCACCCGGTCGTGCGCACGGTAGTGCCGGCGCACGGCCTCCGTGGTGTCGGTGCCGCCCAGGTCACCGAAACGCTCCAGAATCTTCAACACAGACTCCCCCTTACGGAACTTGATCGTGTTGCTGCTGGTACCGAACTCGACGAGATCCGCGTCCGCCGCCCGCAGCGCGAGCGCCGTCCCGAAGATCGCCGCCGCGTCGGCCCGGTTGAGTTCGGACCGGTCGGACAGCCGCGCGTAGAACATCGAGCCGGAGCGGTCGACGAGCACCAGCGTCCGCCCCGGCAGGGCGGGCACGTTGGCCAGCGAGTGACCGAGCGCCTGCTCCAGCGGGTAGGCCCAGCGCAACGAGGGCGCGTGCCGGTACGCGGCGAGGTACCGGAACGGGAACTGCCTCGAACGCGCGACCTCCACCGGGTCGCTGATCTTCGCCGCCACCCGCGCGGCGACCTCGTCGCCGACACCGGCCTGGTCGAGGTTGCGCAGGTTGCGGACCAGCGCCATGGATCCCATGGACGGGACGACCGCCTCCCACGCGGCCCTGTCCATCGGCCCCTGGAGCCAGCCCGCCAGCGCCTCCCAGGTCATGCCCGCCTCGGCCAGGCGGCGTGCGCCGTCCGCTCCGGTCACGACCTCGCGCCGCTCGGCGGGCGGCAGCGCCATCAGCTCGCGGTGCGCCACGAGCGCGGGCAGCGACCGGGGCGGCTCGGCCGTCTCCGGGTGGTGCCGGCGGTCGAGGGCGTACCGGAACAGGTCGCCCTGCCACGGCTTGGCCGGATCCGGCGAGGCGTGCACCAGGTTGAGGATGTCGCCGAATCGGTAGCCCTTGGCCGCGGTGTCGTACTTCAGCAGCGACCTGGGGCTGTAGAGCCGGCGCACCGCGTCGGCGACGCCGCGCTTGACGGGCTTGGGCAGGGTGCGGCCGTACGTCGACGTCCAGTACCCGAGCAACTCGCCGGGCTCGTCGGGCCGCTGAAGGACGCTGTCCACGACCTGCCGGCTGGAGGGACCGTCGGTGGCGCCCGCCGCCAGGCGTGCGTGGACGTACTCGGCGGCGCCGACGATCGCGGCCGTGCGGAGGTTGCCCTCGCCGCGCAGCCAGCCGAGCAGGCCGGCCGTCCAGGTCGGGTCGCTGACCGCGAGCTCGCGCACCAGCGCGGCGAAGCGGTCGTCGCGGGCCTCGCCGGTCTCGTAGAAGGTCTGCTGGGAGACGAAGTTCGCCACCGCCAGCAGGAAGAGCTCGGAGCGGGCGTCCCGCTCGTGTCCGCGGCCGCCCTGATGGGTGCGGAGCACCCGGCCGGTGGTCGCGACGGGCGAGGTGGGCCGCGCCTTACGGGCACGGACATTGAAACGCGCCATGGTGAATTCCCCCGAATTCATGAGATATCGAGTACGTCGTCCGACGACTCGTTTTTCGGGGAGGCGCAGCAAAGGGGAGGTGCCCGAGATCAGGGGTCGGCGACGGACTTAGCCAGATGCTCTACCGACTGAGCTACATCGGCCCTGGGCCGATGACGGGATTCGAACCCGCGACCGTCCGATCCAATGAAGTAACCGTTGCCTGCGCACCGGGCACCCACCTCATGCTGCGCCTCCCGAGATCAAGTCGGCGGCGGCGTGGATTTCTGTGGAAAGAAGTAGCCGCAGCCTGCGCACCGGGAGGTGCTGTGGAGTTGTGGTGTCCAGAGATCGAGGCCGGCGGAACCGACAAGGTGCTCTGCCCCTGAGCTACACCGGCGTGTCGTGCCGATGGCGGGATTCGAACCCGCGGCCGCCCCATTATCAGTGGAAGTAGGTCCTGCCTTCGCACCTGGACATGCATCACTTTAGGAGGGCGGCCGCGGAGGGGGCGAATGAATTAATCCCCGGTCGTCGCTTACCGCTTGTGCCGCTTCCAGGGGCCGGTGATCGCCAGCATGATGCCCGGCGTCTGGATGTTGGCGTACAGGGTGTGGCCGTCGGGCGAGAAGGTGACGCCGGTGAACTCGCTGTACTCCGGGGCCTGTCCGGTGCCGATGTTGAGCTCGTTGCGGGCGATGGGGTACGTGCGGCCGCTGTCGGTCGCGCCGAAGAGATGCTGGACGCCCTCGCCGTCCTCGGCGATGACCAGGCCTCCGTAGGGGGAGACGGTGATGTTGTCGGGGCCGTCGAAGGCGCCGTCGGCCGACGGGTCGGGGTTCACCCCGAGCAGCACCTTCAGGGTCAGCGTGCGGCGCTTGGGGTCGTAGAACCAGACGGCGCCGTCGTGCTGGACGGGGCTCTCGTCACGGGCGTAGGAGGAGACGACGTAGGTGCCGCCGTCGCCCCACCACATGCCCTCCAGTTTGCGGGCGCGGGTGACCTGACCGGCGGCGAACTGCTTGCGCACGGACACCGACTTCGCGTCGCGGTCGGGGACGTCGACCCAGTCGACGCCGTACACGGTGCCGATCTTCGTGGCGCGGGAGAGGTCGTCGACGAACCTGCCCGCGGAGTCGAAGCACTTGAAGGCCTGGAGGACGCCGGCGTCGTCGGCGAGGGTGCGCAGCTTGCCCCGGCCGTGGTGGAAGCCGGCCGGCGGGGTCCACCGGTAGAGCAGGCCGTTGGGGCCCGAGGCGTCCTCGGTGAGGTAGGCGTGGCCGTGCTTGGGGTCGATGACGACGGCCTCGTGGGCGTACCGGCCGAACGCCTTGACGGGCCTCGGGTCGCGGTTGGCGCGGCGGTCGGCGGGGTCGACCTCGAAGATGTAGCCGTGGTCCCTGGTCATGCCGTTCTGGCCGGCCTTGTCCTCGGTCTCCTCGCCGGAGAGCCAGGTGCCCCACGGGGTGGCGCCGCCCGCGCAGTTGGTGGAGGTGCCGGCGATGCCGACCCACTCGGCGACATGGCCGTGGCGCACCTCGACGACCGTGCAGCCGCCGGCGGCGGCCGGGTCGTAGACATGGCCCTCGGTGAGGGGCACCGGGTACTGCCAGCCGGAACGCGGGCCCTTGAGTTCGTGGTTGTTGACGAGCAGGGTCGCGCCGCGCGGGCCGCAGAAGGCGGCGGTGCCGTCGTGGTTGGACGGGGTGATCTCGCCGGACTCCAGCTTGGTGCGGCCGCTGTAGGTGACGACGCGGTACGTGAACCCGGCGGGCAGCGCGAGGATGCCGGCGGGGTCGGGCAGCAGCGGTCCGTAGCCGACGCCGTGGTGTCCGGCGGCCGCCGGCTCGCCCGACGCGTCCGCGGTGTCCTCGGCGTCCGTGGCGGCGAGGGCGTTCGGCGCGCTGGCGAGGGCGCCTACGCTGCCCGCCAGCGCGATCCCGGCGCCGGTGACGGCGGATCGCCGGGTGAAGTCCCTGCGGGTGAGCGACATGGTGTCTCCTGAGACGGTGGAAGGGCCGTGGAGGGTGGCGGACTCCGGTTTCGGCGACACCGTCCCGCCCATGCCTGAACGGGAGTCGAACGGGGGGCGGCTTCGGGGGACCTGCTTCCATGAATCCGTACGGATCTCGTCAGCAGGCCCCCAAGAGGGCGCCTATCCCCCCTGCTGCGAGCGCGCCTTGAAGGCGGCCTTGCGGGCTTCCTTGGCGATGCGCTTGTCGGGGTGCAGGCGGCCCATCGCCTCCAGGACGTCCGCGGTGGCCGGGTGGTCGACGCGCCAGGCCGCCGCGAAGAAGCCGCCGTGCTGCTGGGCCAGGCCTTCGACGAGGGCCTGGAGCTCCTCGGAGTTGCCCTCGGCGGCGAGCTGGGCGGCGAGCGTGTCGACGGTGAGCCAGAAGACGAGCTCCTCGGAGGGAGGGGGCACGTCGGTCGCGCCGAGCTCGCTCAGCCAGACCCGGGCGAGTCCGCCGAGTTCGGGGTCGTCGAGCACCTCGCGCACGGCGGGTTCGGCCTGTCCGCCGACGAGGGACAGCGCCTGCTGACAGCGCAGCCGGCGCAGCGGGGCGCCGGGGTCGGCGCCGCGGGCGGCGGCCAGCAGCTCCCGTGCGGCGGCCAGGGGTTCGCGGCGGGCGAGCCAGTGCTCGGTCTCGGCGAGTGCGGCGCGCGAGCCGTAGCCCGCGCTGCCGTCGAGGAGGGCGTCGGCGCCCTTGTCGGCGAGGTCGCCGACGGCAGGGGCGTCGAAGCCGGCCTCCTGAAGGCGGGCCCGCAGGCCGTACACGCCGAGCGGGGTGAGGCGGACCATGCCGTAGCGCGAGACGTCGGTCTCGTCGAGAGGAGCGGTGGGCTCCTCGTCGGGGTCCGCCATCAGGGCCTCGTCGACGGGCCGGTAGGCGACGAGGCCGACGGGCTCCAGCAGGCGGAACTGGTCGTCGAGCCGCATCATCGCGTCGGAGACCTGCTCCAGGACGTCGTTGGTGGGCTCGTCCATGTCCCCGGGAATGATCATGGAGGCGGCGAGCGCGGGGAGCGGGACGGGGCCGTCGCCGGGGCCGTCCTCGCTGGCGGTGAGCAGGTACAGGTTGCCGAGCACGCCGTCGAGGAACTCGGCCTCGGCCTCGGGGTTCCAGTCGAGCCGGGAGAAGTCGACCTGACCGCCTTCGTCCATCGCCTCCATGAGCTCGTCGAGGTCGGGAACGGCCGCCTCGGCGAGGACGGTCTCCAGGGCGGCGAGCCAGACGGCGAGGACGTCGTGCGGGGCGCCGCCGGTCAGCAGGGCCAGATCCTCGCCGGCCGTGACGGTGCCGGCCTCCTCGTCGACGACCTCCACGAGACCGGCGTCCACGGCGATGCGCCAGGCCTCGCTCGCGTAGGCGGCGGCGTCCTCCCCGGTCAGGCCGAGCGCCTCGGCGGCCGCCGGGAGCTGCTCCTCGACGAGCCCTCCCCCGGCGTCGACGCGGGTGTCGGGGCCGGCCCAGCGGGCGAGCAGGGCGGCCCGGGAGAGCAAGGGCGTGGACAGGGCGTCGCGCGCCAGCTCCGCTTCGGGGTGCAGCCGCACCGGCGGCAGGGGGGAGCTGTCTGACATCGGCTGGTTCTCCTAGGGCGCGTGGTGCCGCCGGCCCGCTGGGGCCACTGGGCCACTCAGCCTAGACGGATATGGGCCCATGCCGCCCGGTTCATCTCCCCGACGGCCCGCGTACATGGCTGAAACCTTGACAAGTGGCCTGAGCAGGCAGGAGATTGACGCGCGTAGAAATCCACTGGACAGGTGTTCACTGGGTTTCTACGCGCGTCGCGCACCGCTCCGCCGGTCGCGGCCTCACGTTCCGTGCTCCACCCTCGTCCCGGCGCTCACGTACGTCCCCGGAGGGATTCCGTTGCCGAGCAAGAAGTCCGCGCGTCTCGCCGCGCTCACCGTCGCCGCCGTCTGTTCCGCGGCCTCCACCGTCGCCCTCGGCGCACCCGCGCAGGCGGACACGGTGGCCATTCACGACATCCAGGGCACGACCCGGATATCGCCGTACGCCGGCAAGGCGGTCACGGGTGTGGCCGGAATCGTCACCGGCGTGCGCACCTACGGCTCGTCCAGAGGGTTCTGGATCCAGGATCCGAACCCGGACGCCGACCCCGCCACCAGTGAGGGCGTCTTCGTCTTCACCAGCTCCGCCCCGAAGGTCGCCGTCGGCGACTCCGTCACGGTCACCGGCACGGTCTCGGAGTACGTGCCCGGCGGCGCGTCGAGCGGCAACCAGTCGGTAACGGAGATCACCAAGCCCACGGTGACGGTCCTGTCCGGCGGCAACGCGGTCCCGGCCGCGACGGTCGTGAACGCGAGGTCGGTCCCGGCCGCCTACGCCCCGACCGGCGACGCCGCCGCCGGCAACTCCGTCAACGGCCTCACCCTGCAGCCCGGCAGGTACGCCCTGGACCGCTACGAGTCCCTTGAGGGCATGAACGTTCAGGTCGCCGACGCCCGCGTGGTCACCGCCACCGACCCGTACAGCGAGCTGTGGGTCACGGTGAAGCCGCGGGAGAACGCCACCCGCCGCGGCGGTGCGCTGTACCACTCCTACACGTCGCAGAACACCGGCCGGCTGCAGATCCAGTCGTTGGGAGCGACCGCCGACTTCCCCCTCGCGAACGTCGGCGACACCCTCGCCGGCGTCACCGAAGGCCCCCTGGACTACAACCAGTTCGGCGGCTACACGCTCGTCGCCGGCCGGCTCGGCACGCTGAAGAGCGGCGGCCTGCAACGGGAGACGACGCGAAAGCAGCAACGGGACGAGCTCGCGGTCGCGACGTACAACGTCGAGAACCTCGATCCGTCCGACGCCACCTTCGCGAGCCACGCCTCCGCGATCGTGAACAACCTGAAGTCGCCCGACATCGTGTCCCTGGAGGAGATCCAGGACGACAACGGCGCCAAGGACGACGGCACGGTCACCGCCGGCGTGACGGTGAACAAGCTGATCGACGCGATCGTCGCGGCCGGCGGCCCGAGGTACGACTGGCGCTCCATCGACCCGGTCAACGACCAGGACGGCGGCGAGCCGGGCGGCAACATCCGTCAGGTGTTCCTCTTCAACCCGCAGCGGGTGTCCTTCACGGACCGCGCGGGCGGCGACTCCACCACGGCGGTGGGCGTCTCCAAGGTGCACGGCAAGGCGCAGCTGACGGCCTCCCCCGGTCGGGTCGCGCCGGGCGACGACGCCTGGAAGTCCAGCCGCAAGCCGCTCGCGGGCGAGTTCGTCTTCCGCGGCAGGACGGTCTTCGTGATCGCCAACCACCTCAACTCCAAGGGTGGCGACCAGGGTCTGACCTCGCAGTACCAGCCGGTGGCGCGCAGCTCGGAGGTCCAGCGTCACGCGCAGGCGACGCTGGTCAACGCGTTCGTCAAAAGCATCCTGGACATCCAGAAGAACGCGGACGTCGTGGCCCTCGGCGACATGAACGACTTCGAGTTCTCCGACACCGCGAAGATCCTTGAGGGCGACGGCGAGCTGTGGTCGGCGATCAAGTCGCTGCCGAGGAGCGAGCGTTACACCTACGACTACCAGGGCAACCAGCAGGTCCTGGACCAGATCCTGGTGAGCCCGTCGATCCGGCGGAGCTGCGACTTCGCGTACGACAGCGTGCACATCAACTCGGAGTTCCACGACCAGATCAGCGACCACGACCCGCAGGTGCTGCGCTTCGAGCCGTGACCTCCCGGGAGCCGGCCGGCCGCCTCCACCCGGAGCGGGGCCGGTCGTCTCCCCCTGGGATCAGGGCCGGTCGAACAGGCCGTTCAGCCAGCCCTGCCAGGCGGCTTCGCACTCCTTGACGTCGGCGCCCGGCGTGAAGTCGTGCAGGGAGACGCCGACCGGGTGGCCCCAGTGGTTGCGCCCGAAGACGCGGGTGAGGCCCCGGTCCGTGCGCAGCCCGATGAAGTACGGGTCGCGGAAGTCGACGACGGCCTCGAACTCGTCGGGCCCCCGGACCGTCGTCCTGGCGCCGGCGGTCACGTCCTCGCCGACTCCGAGCGCCCGCCCGACGACGGCGAGGGCGTCGGGCGCCCTGGACGCCTCGGGCCCGTCGAAGGTCGCGAAAGCGACCGGCCGGGGCGCGAAGTGGACCAGGTACTCCCGCAGGGTGTGCAGATAGAAGTCCGTGTGCTTGGAGGCGCCGTCGTACTGGTTGTCCCAGTCGTCGACGAAGATGCCGCTGTGCACGTACCGCACCCAGGCCCGTCGTCCGTCGTCACGGGGTTCCACGGTGTAGTCGAGCTGGTTGAGGGTCTGCTCGGAGATGCCCTCGACGTTCTGGACCCGGTTGGTGTAGCGGTGCGGCGGGTCCCAGGCGGTGACCTCGGACCCGAAGGGGCCCGCGCCGCCGACGCGGGGCTCCGGCGGCTCCATCGGCCACAGATACCCTCCGGTTCCGGTAGTGATCGCCTCCCAGACCTGCTCAGGGGTGGCGTCGACCTCGAACTCGCGGGCGATCTCGAATTCCTTGGACATGGTGGGCTCCTGCGTCCTATGCGTTCAGTTCGGGGGTCTGCTGGTCCTTGACCGTCGGATGCACGGCGACGACGATCCGGTGATCGCGGCCGCCCTCCGCGCGGGGGGAGTCGTACTTGTCGATCAGCGCGCCGACGCCGGCCGTCAACTCCTCTATGAAGGCGGCCCGTTGGGCCGCGGAGGCGAAGCGGACCTCACCGTCCAGCGCGTAGGTCGCCAGCCCCTTGCGGGCCTTCGCGGCACCGGTGATCAACGAGCCGACGTCCCTGACCAGCCGGGCCCCGAGCGCGAGCAGCCAGCGCGCGGACAGCTGGTCGCGGAATCGGTCCGGATCGGGCTGCACGGAGGCGAGCGCGAGCGGCGAGATCACGTACGACGCGGCGGTCGCGCGCATCAGCCGCTCGGTGACGTTCCCCTTGCGGCGCTCGCCGGCCAGCTCGACAAGGCCGTGCCGCTCCAACGCCTTGACGTGGTAGTTCACCTTCTGCCGCGGCAGGCCGACCATGGCGGCCAGCATCGCCGCGGAGGCCGGCCCGGCCGCCAGCTCGGCGAGCAACCGGGCACGTATGGGGTCCAGGGAGACGGCTGCGGCCTCGGGGTCCTCGATCACGGTCACATCCAGCATGCGTCCACGGTCTCACCGAACACTTTTTTTGTCCAGGCAATCTGAGTGTTCGGTGAGAGGGCGCAAAAAGGCCCGGCGCCCGCTCGTCGCGGACGCCGGGCCTGGCTGCCTGACCGCTTGGCCGGATGACTGCCTGCCCGGCCGCCGGGCCGCCGGGCGTCGGGCTGCCGGGCGCGCCGGGCGTCGATCTCGGCGTCCATCCGTGAGGATGCCTCGCACTCCGGCCTGCGGCCTACGCCGGCCTGCGGCCCTACGCGGGCCTGCCGGCCGACGTCAGCCTGATCGACCGCAGCCGCGGACGCGTCAGCAGTTCCAGCGCTTCGCCCTGCCCCGGCCCGCCGCCCCGGCCTTGACCCCGGCCACCACGAGGGTCACCGCCGCGGCGCCCGCGACCGCCACCGGCCACGGATGCCGCCGCGCGAACCCCACGGGCGCGCGAAGCGCGGCAGGGGCGGAGCTCTCGGCGGTGCGCCCCACGTCGGACGCCTTCCCCCGGAGTTCGTGGCGGGCCTGCACCGCCCGGTCCTGGGCGGTGTGCCCGGCTCGCACGGCCGTCTCCTGGACGGTGTGCCCCGCTCGGCTCGCCCGCTCCTGTGTGGCATGGCCGGCACGGCTCGCCCGCCCCTGGACCGCGTGACCGGCCCGGTTCGCGCGTTCCTGCATGTGCCGCCCCGCCTCGGCGGCCGAGCTGCGCAACTGCACGCTCATCGCGCCCGCACGGTCCCTGAGGTCGGCGGCGCGGGCCCGAGCGCGGCCGCGCACATCGGCCCTGGCCGCCAACTCCTCGACCGTCTCACCCAGTTGATGCCTGGTCTGCTCTATCTGCCGACGCAGGTCGGCCGCCGCCTTGTCCGTCATCGGTGCGCCCTTTCCTTGATCTCCTCGACGTCGGCCTTGACGCTGCCGAGGGTCTGCTCGGGGGTCGGCGGAGCCGCCCGGCGCAGCTGGGCGCGGCCGGCCGCGCCCAGCACGGCGGCGATCACGAACAGCACCGCCGTCACCACGAGCGCCGCCGCCCAGACGGGCAGCACCAGCGAGAGAGCGGCCGCGGCCGTGCCGGCGAGGGCGAGGAGGCCGGCGTAGCCGAACGCGCCCGCCGCGCCGAGCAGGCCGCCGCCGCGGCCGGCGCGCCGCCCCTTCTCGGCGAACTCCTCCTTGGCCAGGGCCATTTCCTGTCGTACGAGTAGGGAGAGCTGTTCGGTGGCCTGGCCGACGAGTTCGCCGACCGTGTGATGCCCGTCCTGGACGGGCCGGACGTCCGTGGTGCCGGTCACGGTGCTCCGCCTCCTCTCGGTTTCCGGAGACCTTCGGGTACCCCGGCCGGTGCGCACTACCCATGCAGCGGGCGGGCCGCGCGAGGGCGGCCGGAAGCACGGAGGAAGCGTGGCGGAAGCGCCGGGGGACGCGCGGGCGCGCGAGGGGCGACACAAGACGTCTCAGCAATCCTTACGCATATCTCGTAGAAGAATTAAGTAGAGCTTCACTGTCGACCGGTCGAGACTGCTCTCATGACGACAGCCTCCTCACCCGGCGCTCCGACGCCCGTCCCGGCCCGCCCGGCGGCCTTCGGCAGGGCCCTCTGCGCGATGGTCACGCCCTTCACCGGCTCCGGCGCACTCGATCACGACGGCGCACAGCGACTCGCCGACCGGCTGGTGTCCGCGGGCTGCGACGGCCTGGTCCTCTCGGGCACCACGGGCGAGTCGCCGACCACGTCGGACGACGAGAAGGCGGAGCTGGTGGCGGCGGTACGGGAAGCGGTGGGCGACCGGGCGTCGATCGTGGCGGGGGTGGGCACCTCCGACACCCGCCACACCGTCGAACTCGCGCGGGCCGCCGAGAAGGCGGGGGCGGACGGGGTGCTCGTGGTCACCCCGTACTACAGCAGGCCCCCGCAGGACGCCGTGGAGGCCCACTTCCGGGAGGTCGCGGACGCGTCCGGTCTGCCGGTGATGCTGTACGACATCCCCGGCCGCACCGGCACCCGCATCGAGCCGGACACCCTGCTCAGACTCGCCGAGCACCCCCGGATCGTCGCGGTGAAGGACTGCTCCTACGACTTCCTCGGCGTCCAGAAGGTGCTCGCGCGCACCGGGCTGGCGTACTACGCGGGCTGCGACGAGCACAACCTCGCCCTGTACGCGGTCGGTGCCGCGGGCTATGTCAGCACGGTCGCGAACGTGGTCCCGGACCGGCTCCGGGCCGTCCTGGACGCCTTCGACGCCCGGGACACCGCCTCGGCCGCCCGGCAGCAGCTGGCCGCCACCGAGCTGGTGGAGGCGATGATGGCGTCGGGCCTGCCCGGAGCCGTCACCGCCAAGGCTCTCCTGGGCGACCTGGGTCTGCCGTCCGGCCCGGTCCGCGCGCCGTTGCGGCCCGCCGACCGGGAGACGGTCGACGGACTCCGCGCGGTCCACGACCGCCTGGTGGCCTGAGCGACCGCCTCACCGGAGGCGTCAGAAACGACAAAGGCAAGGAGGTCACGCACTCCTTGCCACTTACAACGTATAGCGCACCGGGGGGCTTGCGGCAAGGCCCCCGTCATGACGCAGAATCTCCGACCTGGGCCCGGGTGAAGACGGGAACACGAGAACCACGACAACCACGGGACCCACGAGAATGGGCGTACCCGGGCGGCACGGACCGACCGCGGTCGCAAGCGATCTCATATCGGAGCTGATGACGTGACCCCCCTGACCACCGGGGCCTTCGACCTTCCCGAGCGCCTGTCCCACAAGGCCGACCCGAAGCTGATCGCCGGCGACGAGCGGCACTTCGCGGCCGTCGCCGAGTGCCTGGAGCAGTCGATCGCCGAAGTGTCCGAGCGCCTCGACGCCGAGCGCAGGGCGCCCGGCGGACTCGGCCGGGGGGCGATGGACCGCGACACGGAGATCCACCGGCTGACCGCTCGGCTGCGCGCGCTGCGCCGCTTCGGGCTGGACCTGTGTCTCGGGCACATGGTCGGCGCCGACGACGGCGAGCCCGTGTACGTCGGACGGCTCGGGCTCACCGACAGCACGGGCCGGCGGCTGCTGCTCGACTGGCGTTCCCCTGCGGCCGAGCCGTTCTTCGGAGCCACCCACGCCAACCCGATGGGCCTGGCCAGCCGCCGCCGGTACCGCTGGACCCGTGGCCGGATCAGCGACTACTGGGACGAGGTGTTCACCGCGGACGGGTTCGCCGGGCACGCGGCGCTCGACGACCAGTCCGCGTTCATCGCCAGCCTGGGCGGCACCCGCTCGGCCCGGATGCGGGACGTGCTCGGCACCATCCAGGCCGACCAGGACGCCGTCATCCGGGCGAGTTCCCGCGGCGCCCTGGTGGTCGACGGAGGTCCGGGCACCGGCAAGACCGTCGTCGCGCTGCACCGGTCCGCCTACCTCCTCTACTCCGACCCCCGCCTCGGCCACCGCCGGGGAGGCGTGCTGTTCGTCGGCCCGCACCGGCCCTACCTGGCCTATGTCGCCGACGTGCTGCCCAGCCTCGGCGAGGAGGGGGTGCAGACGTGCACCCTGCGGGACCTCGTCGCCGAGGGCGCGCAGGCGCAGGCCGAGGCCGACCCGGAGACGGCCCGGCTGAAATCGTCCGCGGATCTGGTGGAGGCGATCGAGAAGGCCGTCGCGTTCTACGAGGAGCCGCCCTCCGAGGGCATGACGGTCACCACCCACTGGTCCGACGTCCGGCTGAGCGCCGACGACTGGGCCGTCGCGTTCGACGCGGCGGATCCGGGCACGCCGCACAACGAGGCGCGGGAACAGGTCTGGGAGGAACTGCTCACGATCCTGATGGACAAGCACGACGGCGACGCCCCGCCCGCACTGCTGCGCAAGTCGCTGATGCAGAACAGGGAGCTGGCGACTGCCTTCAACCGGGCGTGGCCGCTGCTCGAAGCGACCGACCTCGTCGGGGACCTGTGGACGGTGCCCGCCTACCTGCGGATGTGCGCCCCCTGGCTGAAGCCGGACGAGGTGACGCGGCTGCAGCGGTCACAGGCGCAGGCCTGGACGGTGTCCGACCTGCCGCTCCTGGACGCGGCGCGGCAACGCGTGGGCGATCCGGAGGCCGCCAGGCGCGCCCGCCGGCACAAGGCCGTCCTCGCCGCCCAGCGCGAGCGCATGGACCATGTCGTGGACAACCTGATCCGGGCCGTCGCCGACTCCGGGGCCGACGGCGACGACGGCGAGGGCCTGGTGACGATGCTGAGCGGCGAGGACGCCAAGGTCAGCCTGGTCGACAACGCCGAGCTGCCGGTCGTCGACCCGGATCTGCTGGCCGGTCCGTTCGCGCACATCGTGGTCGACGAGGCGCAGGAACTGACCGACGCCGAGTGGCAGATGCTGCTGCTGCGCTGCCCTTCGCGCAGTTTCACCATCGTCGGCGACCGCGCCCAGGCCAGGCACGGCTTCTCCGAGTCCTGGCGGGAACGGCTGGGCCGGGTCGGGTTCGACCGGATCGGCCTGACCTCCCTGAGCATCAACTACCGCACGCCGCAGGAGATCATGACCGAGGCCGAGCCGGTCATCCGGGCGGTGCTCCCGGACGCCAACGTGCCGACCTCGATCCGCAGCGGCGGCGCTCCCGTCGTGCACGGATCCGTCACGCGGCTGCACTCGGTCCTCGACGAGTGGCTCGCCGAACACGCGGAGGGGACCGCCTGCGTGATCGGCGATCCCACGTTCCGCGCCACGCCCCGCGTGCGCTCGCTGACCCCCGAACTGTCCAAGGGGCTTGAGTTCGACCTCGTCGTCCTCGTCGACCCGGACAAGTACGGCGAGGGCGTCCAGGGAGCGGTCGACCACTACGTCGCGATGACCCGGGCCACCCGGCAACTGGTCGTCCTGACGACCCCGTGACCCGACCCCCGGCGGCCCGCGTCAGTTGTGGCTGTGCAGGATCTCGTTGAGGCCGCCCCAGACCGCGTTGTTCGGGCGGGCCTCGACGGCGCCGGTGACCGAGTTGCGGCGGAAGAGGATGTTCGAGGCGCCGGAGAGTTCGCGGGCCTTGACGATCTGGCCGTCGGGCATCGTGACCCGGGTGCCCGCGGTGACGTACAGGCCGGCCTCGACGACGCACTCGTCGCCGAGGGCGATGCCGACGCCCGCCTCGGCGCCCACGAGGCAGCGCTCGCCGATGGAGATGATCACGCTGCCGCCGCCGGACAGCGTGCCCATCGTGGACGCGCCGCCCCCGATGTCCGAGCCGTCGCCGACGATGACGCCCGCGGAGATGCGGCCCTCGACCATCGAGGTGCCGAGCGTGCCGGCGTTGAAGTTGACGAAGCCCTCGTGCATGACCGTCGTGCCCTCGGCCAGGTGCGCGCCGAGGCGTACCCGGTCGGCGTCGGCGATGCGGACGCCCTTGGGGGCGACGTAGTCCGTCATGCGGGGGAACTTGTCGATGGAGGTGACCTGGAGGTGCAGGCCCTCGGCGCGGGCGTTCAGCCGGACCTTCTCGACGTCGTCGACGGCGACCGGGCCGAGCGAGGTCCAGGCGACGTTGGCGAGGTGACCGAACATGCCGTCGAGGCTCTGGCCGTGGGGCTGGACCAGGCGGTGGGAGAGGAGGTGGAGGCGCAGGTAGACGTCATGCGCGTCCAGCGGCTTGTCGTCCAGGGAGGCGATGACCGTGCGGACCGCGACGACCTCGACGCCACGGCGGGCGTCCGGGCCGATCGCCTTGGCCGCGCCCGCGCCGAGCAGTTCGACGGCCCGCTCGGCGGACAGGCGCTCGGTGCCGGCGGGGCCGGGCTCTGCGACCAGCTCGGGCGCGGGGAACCAGGTGTCGAGAACGGTGCCGTCGGCGGCGATCGTGGCGAGGCCGCAGGCCGCGGCGCCGGTGGTGCGAGGAGCAGTCGTGTCGGTCATGAGGGCAACCTAACCGGCGCGGGCCCGCGGAGGCCAACCCCGCACGGCGATGTCTCAGGTGGCGGTCCCGCAGGCCGGGACGGCGCCTCGCGTCCCGGCCTCGCACCGCTCCCCCGGGCCGGTCCGAGATCCCGTGCGGCCCGGCCTGCGAGCGTCCGGCCAACGCACGCTCCGTCAGCGGGAGTTCGTGGCTAGGCAGGGCCTCGGCCGCCGCGGGCGCCGTGGGCGGCGCGGGCGGCGCGGGCGGCGCGGGCGGCGCGGGCGGCGCGGGCGGCGCGGGCGGCGCGGGCGGCGTGAGGC
>NZ_JAHHIU010000131.1 GCF_024539815.1 Streptomyces hayashii | reverse complement strand
CCCGCGCCCGGCGTGACGACTATCACGCGCGCCTCCTGAAGCCGACCCCTCCGGGCGGCATGACGAGCGCGCCGGGGCCGCATGAGGCGTCCACCTGGCAGCCGACGCGAGAGGGTGCCGCGGACAGCAACCCATCCCCGCTCCTTTGACTATGAGTTGGGCTTAATGCCCGTTTCGCCACCCTTGTGAATGCAGGTGACTTGGCTCACCTCGCCGGACCCGCCGCCGCCATCCCGCCCTTCACCGATCCTCCGCATCCCGCAAGCAAGTTGACACTTTGCACCCACAAAGGATCAAGCACCCCATAGGACACAGACCAAGGTCAATAGGGGTGATCTGTGAATCCGGCACTTGTTCCGGACATGTGCTCTCGCATACGTTCCCGGCCTGTCGGGCGGACGCCTAATCCTGCCGCCGCCCATGACACCCATCGAGAACGCACGGCAGGAGCGGGGGAACCAGGTAAGTCGCCGCAACGGATGTTCCTGACATCCCGGATTTTTTCCGGATGTCTCGGTCAGTCCGTGACGGCTCGGGGTGAAGTCGCGCCCGTCAGGACGCGACCGGGCAGCTCCCCGCCCGAACCCGACAGCTCACCTCGCAGGCGCTGGAGAGGAAATCCGTCATGCCCGCTGCAGCTCACCGCCGCACCCGCACCGCCCGCCTCGCCCGCAAGCTCGCCGTCGCCGGCACCGGAGTCGCCGTACTGGCGCTCCCGCTGATCGGCGCCACCAGCGCCTCCGCCGCGACCCCCACGGTCGCCACCGCCACCAGCCTGGGGTACTCCAACAACCTCGACGGGTGGATCCGCGCCTCGCTCCACGTCATGGCGCAGCACGGCATCCCGGGGACGTACAACGGCATCTACCGCAACGTCATCCGCGAGTCCTCCGGCAACCCCTACGCCATCAACCTCTGGGACTCCAACGCGGCCGCGGGCATCCCGTCCAAGGGGCTGCTGCAGGTCATCGACCCCACCTTCCGCGCTTACCACGTCGACGGCACGTCCTGGGACTCGTACGACCCGGTAGCGAACATCACCGCCGCCTGCAACTACGCGGCCGACCGCTACGGCTCCATCGACAACGTGTTCAGCGCGTACTGACGGCCGGCCCGCCTGTAGCGCCCGACGCGTGCGGAGCGCGCCGGACGGGCAGGGCCGGGCTCACGGAAACAGTCTTTCGAGGACGACGGCCACGCCGTCGTCCTCGTTCGACGTCGTGACCTCGTCGGCCACCGCCTTGAGCTCCGGGTGCGCGTTGGCCATCGCGACACCGCGCGCCGCCCAGTCGAACATCGGGATGTCGTTGGGCATGTCCCCGAAGGCGACGGTGTCCTCGGGCCGCAGGCCCAGGTGTTCGGCGGCCAGCGCCAGTCCCGTCGCCTTGGTGATCCCGCAGGGCTGGAGCTCCACCGTGCCCGGCCCCGACATGGTGACGGTGGCGAGCGAGCCGACCGCCGAGCGGGCCGTCGCCGCCAACTCGTCGTCGGACAGGAAGGGGTGGCGCAACAGCACCTTGCTGATCGGCTCGCACCACAGGTCGTCGCGCCGGCCCACGCGCAGGGCGGGCAGCGTGGGGTGCGGCATGCGGTAGCCCGGCTCGATGAGCGTCAGCCCGTCGACGCCGTCCTGGTCGACGGCCGCGTACAGCTGTCCGACCTCCGCCTCGATCTTGCCGAGCGCGGTCTCGGCCAGTTCCCGGTCCAGGGTGACCGACCACAGCAGACGGTCCGCGCCGGCGTCGTACAACTGCGCGCCCTGTCCGCACACCGCGAGCCCCCTGCTGTGCAGGCGTTCGAGCAGCGGCCGCACGCGGGGCGCTGGACGTCCCGTCACCACCAGGTGGCGTGCGCCGGCGACCGCCACCCGCGCGAGCGCGTCGAGCGACCGGTCGGAGAAGGTGTCGTCGCCGCGGAGCAGCGTTCCGTCCAGGTCGGTGGCGATGAGGGAGTACGCGGTGCGCGCGGCATATGCGGTGGGTGCGGCCATGATCAGAGAATACGGATCCCGTACCCCTGCGGTTCGACGCGAACCGAACAGCGGCCAGGTCCTGTCCGGTTCTGCCAACTCCCCTTCGGCGGCTGACTGACGGTGGTCAACGACCGGCTCAAAGAAGCGGCTTTCTGGCACAGCGCCGGGTAGTGGCCGGTTGAACCGGTATGCACCGTTGGCCATGTCTCGTACCGCTACGTGCCGCAGCTCCCGGGCCGGCGGTACCGTCCGGATGTCCAGGGGGACTTGAGCAGGGGGCGGGCGAACCGGCCCGGCAGCAAGAGTCCCTCGCACGTCTCTGTCGAGATTGCGCACCTCCCGCGAGTGGACTCCCGCGGGCGGACTCCCGCGGATGACCTCCCGCGGGTGGCGTCTCGCCGGTGGCCGCCCCGTGAGCGGCACTGAGTCCAGCGCGACCCACGCGTCCGGCGCGACCGGCGTGACCGGCGCGTCCGCCCTGGACCGCCTCGACGGCCCGCCCCCGTGTCGCTTCCCCGGGGCCGGACGTAACGTGTGGCCCGGCTCGGCACACCCGCGCGACATCCGCCGGCGTCCGGCGAGCACACCTGGCGAGCACCACAGAGCACACGAAAGAGAGGCAGTACCCGATGCCCCCCTTCGACCTTGCCGAGGGCGATCCCTTCGGTCCGCACAACCTGCCGTACGGCGTCTTCTCGCTGCCGGGCTCCGCCGAGCGGACCGTCGGCGTCCGGCTCGGCGACCACGTCCTCGACGCGGGCGCTGCGGCCCGCGCCCTCGGCTCGCCCCACGCCGGGCTGCTCGCGGCGCCGACCCTCAACCCGCTGCTGGCGGCGGGCCGTACGGTCTGGACGCAGGTGCGTCGCGAGCTGACGGAGTGGGTGACGAGCCCGTCGCACCGCACCACCGTCGAGCCGCTCTTCCGGCCCCTGTCCGCGGTGACGCTGCACCTCCCCTTCGAGGTCGCCGACTACGTCGACTTCTACTCCTCCGAGCATCACGCCCGGAACGTAGGCGCGATCTTCCGCCCGGACACGGCCGACACCCTGCTGCCCAACTGGAAGCATCTGCCGATCGGTTACCACGGACGGTCCGGCACGGTCGTCGTCTCCGGCACGGACGTGGTGCGGCCCTCGGGGCAGCGCAAGGCGCCCGCCGACCCGGCTCCCGTCTTCGGCCCGTCCGTGCGGCTCGACATCGAGGCAGAGGTCGGCTTCGTGGTCGGCGTGCCCTCGCCGCAGGGCAGCACGGTCGCGATGAGCGACTTCCGGGAGCATGTGTTCGGCCTGTGCCTGCTCAACGACTGGTCGGCCCGTGACCTCCAGGCGTGGGAGTACGTCCCCCTCGGGCCGTTCCTCGCCAAGTCGTTCGCCACCTCGGTCTCGGCGTGGATCACCCCGCTGGAGGCACTGGACGGCGCGCGGGTCGCTCCCCCGGCGCGCACGCACGCCCTCCTCCCCTACCTGGACGACGCGAACGCCGAGCCCGCCGGATACGACCTGCGGATCTCCGTCGCGCTCAACGGGCACACGGTCTCCGAGCCCCCCTTCGCCACCATGTACTGGACGGCCGCCCAGCAGCTCGCCCACCTCACCGTCAACGGCGCGTCCCTGCGCACGGGCGATCTGTACGGCTCGGGAACGGTGAGCGGCCCGGAGCCGGACCAGCGCGGTTCCCTGCTGGAGCTGACCTGGAACGGCCGCGACCCGCTGGAACTCCCCGACGGCAAGAGGACGTTCCTGGAGGACGGTGACGTGGTGACCCTCTCGGCCTGGGCCCCGGGCCCCGCCGGCGTGCCGGTGGGCCTGGGCGAGGTGAGCGGCCGGGTGATCGCCGAGTGAGGCGCCCGGGCGGGTGAGCGCCGGACGCGGCGGCAGGGGTAGCGCTTCCCGGATGAGGAGCGAACGACGCCTCCACTGACCGGGGCCGTCGGGAACCCAGCGGCACAGGCAACCGGCGGCACAGGCAACCGGCGGCAATCGTGCGACCGGCAGCACACCCGGCGGCAGTCGTGCGACCGGCAGCACAGGCAACCGGCGGCAATCGTGCGACCGGCAACGCAGGCACCCGGCGGCAGTCGTGCGACCGGCAGCGCAGGCGATCGGGCGGCCCCGAGTCCGGGCGGCTCTGAAGCCGGGTGCCCTCTCCGGGCCCCGCCGGGGCGCAATCGGAGCACCTTCGTGGGCTGACTCCCGGAGTAACCGCCGTCATACTGGCGACGGGCACGGTCCTCGGGCCGAGCCCGCCGCCCGTGGCGGAACCGCGCGCACCCGGGTCGGCCGTGCGCCCCGCGCGCGACCGGCACGCCCCTTCCCGACCAGGATCCGGAGCCCGTGGCATGACTCTCTGCCTGCTCCTGCTGAGCGTCGTCGCCCTGACGGCCGCTGTGCCGGTCCCGCGTGCGCTCACCCGTTCCGCCTGGCCCGAGCGGGAACCGGTGGTGGGACTGTGGGTGTGGCAGTGCCTGGTCGCCACGGTCCTGCTGTGCTGCCTGACCGCCCTGGTGCTGGGCGCCGCGGCCGTCTTCCACACCGTCCGCGTGCGGGTCTTCGCGCCCGCGCCGCCCTCGGTCACCGAGGCGTACGACCTGTCCGCGGCCCCGCTGTGGTCGGCGGCGCTGACCCTGCTGCTGGCCTGCGGAGCCGCCTGGACCACCGCGATGCTGGCCCGCGAGCTGTTCGAGGCGCGCCGGCGTCGCGGCCGGGACAGGGCGCTGCTGCGGGAACGCGCCCCCGACCTGCCCGCCGGCCTGCCGTCGTCCCGCGGCCCGCTCCTCGTCCTGGAGGACGAGTATCCCGACGCCTGGTGGATGCCCGGCAGCCCGGCCCAGTTGATCGTGACGACCGGCGCCCTGCACCGCCTCACCTCCCACCAGTTGGACGCCGTCCTCACCCACGAGCGGGGCCACGCCCGCGCCCACCACGACTGGCTGCTCCACCTGTCCACCGCCCTGGCCACCGGCTTCCCCCGCATCCCGCTCTTCGCCCACTTCTGCGACCAGACCCACCGCCTGGTCGAACTCGCCGCCGACGACACGGCGTCGCGCCGCTGCGGCCACCTGACGACGGCGCTGGCCCTCATCGAGCTGAACCAGCACCGGGGCGTGCTGTCCTGCGCCTCCAGCCGCCGTCTGCTCGGAGAGCGCGTCGACCGTCTCCTCCAGCCGCCCCCGCGCCTGCTGCGCAGACAGCGCGCGCTGACGACCACGGCGGCCGCGCTGGTACCCCTGCTGCCCCTGCTGATCACGTTCGTCCCCGGCCTGGCCGCGCTGTCCTGAGCTGGCAGATCTTGTTCGGCGGTCACCCGTTTTAGCAGGTCAGCGAGTTATCTGACGTCCCCGCAGGTGGCGCAACACTCTGGCAACACTGCTTTCCCTACCTTCTCGCTATGGTTCGAGCCATGCCATCCAGCGACCGCGTCCGAGAGCACGCCGGCCAGGGCGCGACCACCGTCGCCGCCCACCGTGCGCGCCGTCGGCTGCGCGCTGACCAGGCCCGTCAGCTCGCGGACATCCTGCGCCGCCAGCTGCTCACGGGCGGCTTCCCGGCCGGGGCGCTTCCCCACGAGTCGACGCTCGCCGGCGACTACCGCGCCTCCCGCAACACCGTCCGGCAGGCACTCGACCTGCTGCGCGCGGAGGGCCTGGTGGAACGCCTGCCCGGCGTGGGCACGGTCGTCGTGGCGCAGAAGTACCCACACGGGCTGGACCGCCTTATGGGCCTCGCGGAAACCCTGCACGAGCACGGGCAGGTGACCAACGAGGTCCGCACGATGGGCCCCGTCGCCGCGCCCACCCCGGTCGCCGACCGCCTCCATGTCCAGCCCGGCGCCGACGTCCTCTACATCGAACGCCTGCGCCGCCTCGGCGGTGTCCCCCTCTCCCTCGACCTCACCTACGTCCCGCTCGACATCGGAGCCGACCTGCTCGGCGCCGACCTGGAGAACACCGACGTCTTCCGGCTCCTGGAGGCCCTCACCGGGCAGCGTCTCGGCCACGCCGAGATCACTCTGGAGGCCGTGAACGCGGACGCCCATTCCGCCGCCGTCCTGGAGGCGCCGCGCGGCGCGGCCCTCCTGATGCTCGAACGACTCACCCACCTCGCCGACGGCCGACCGGTGGACCTGGAGTTCATCCGCTTCCGCGGTGACCGCATCTCGATGGGCGGTCTGCTCCACCGCTCGCTCTGAACCCTTTCCCCGGGACTTCTCTGGAGACAGCCATGACCCTGGCGCCCCAGCGGGCCGACGTGCCCGTGACCATCGACGAGTCGAAGTGCATCGACGGCTGCACCCTGTGCGTGGACATGTGCCCGCTGGACTCCCTCGCCATCGACGAGAGCAACGGCAAGGCCTACATGCACGTCGACGAATGCTGGTACTGCGGCCCGTGCGCGGCCCGCTGTCCCACCGGAGCCGTCACGGTCAACATGCCCTACCTGCTCCGGTGAAAGGCCCGAACCCCGATGAAACCCCGAACGATCGCCGCGTCCGCCACCGCCCTGCTCCTGCTCCCCCTCACCGGATGCGGCAGCGCCCAGGCCGGTAGCGGCTCCACGGTCACCGTCACCGTGGGCTACCAGTCCAAGACCATCAACACGGTCACGGCGGGCACCCTCCTGCGGTCCCTCGGCTACTTCGAGAAGCAGCTGAACGCCCTCGGCGACGGCAGGACCTACAAGGTCGACTGGCAGGACTACGCCACCGGCGCCCCCATCACCGCCCAGATGACCGCGGGGAAGATCGACATCGGCTCGATGGGCGACTTCCCGCTCCTCATCAACGCGGCCCGCGGCAGACAGCTCGGCAAGCCCACCCACCTGGTGTCGGTCACCGGCTACAACCTGCGCGGCGGCCTCAACACCATCGTCACCGCGCCCGACTCCAAGCTCACCTCGCTCGACGACCTCAAGGGCGAAAAGGTCTCCACGAGCGTGGGCTCCGCCGCCGACGGCACCCTGGTCCGCGCCCTCCAGCGCGCCGGCATCGACCCCGACAAGGGCATCGAGAAGCTGAACCAGCAGCCCGCCGTCGGCGCGTCGGCGCTCTCCGCGGGCAGCGTCGACGCACTCTCGCAGTTCGTCGCCTGGCCCGGACTGCTCGCCTACCAGGGCAAGGCGAAGGCCCTCTACGACGGCGCCCAGCTCGACCTGCCCACCTTCCACGGCGTGACGGCCCGCGAGGACTTCGCGAAGAAGCGCCCGGCCGTGCTGGAGGCGTTCCTGAAGGCCCAGGCGCAGGCCACGGCCTACCTGAACGAGCACCCCGTGGCAGCCGCCGAGAGCGTCGCCGAAGCCACCGGCCTGCCCGCCGAGGTCGTCTACCTCTACAACGGCGCCCACGGCATCTCCACCTTCGACCCGGCCGTCAAGCCCCGGCTCGTCTCCGCGCTCAAGGAGGACGTGTCGATCCTGAAGGCGGCGAAACTGACCGGCGACGTCGACGTGGACTCCTTCGTCGACGACTCCTACGTGAAGAAGGCGCTCGGCCCGTCCTACGCCCGCGACCTCGCCGCCGCGCCGGCGCCCGCCGCGAGCGAGGTGTGGCCCAAGGGCGCCGCACAGACCCGTTCCTTCGCGACGCCGGCCGCACTGCTGGCCTACGTCGCCTCGCACAAGGACGGCATCCGCGCCGCGTACGTCCCCGACGCCACCACCGGCACCCTGTGGTTCGCCGACAAGGCCGTCTGGGTGGCCGACGGCACGACGCTCCTGCCGTTCGTCGCCCCGGCGACCGCGCAGGCCTACGTCGACGCCCACGGCGGCTCCCGGGTCGTCACATACGCCGACGCCCTGGGGCGTGCGTCGTGAGCCGGTATGCGCTGCGGGCAGCGTCGGTGGCGGTCGCCCTCGGTCTGTGGCAGCTGCTGACCAGCCTGAACGTCGACCTGTGGCTGCGCTTCTCGCAGTTCCCCACGGTCGCGGAGGTGGCCCGCACCTTCGCCGACCGTCTGGCCGGCGACGACTACTGGACCGACCTCACCGACAGCCTCACCCGCATCCTCACGGGGTTCCTCCTCGCCGCCGTCGTCGGCGTCGCCACCGGCGTGCTCGTGGCGCGCTCGCGGCTCGCCGAGGACCTGCTCGGACCCATCCTCGAAGTCGTCCGCCCCATCCCCGCCATCGCCCTGGTCCCCGTCGCCATCCTGCTCTTCCCCTCCAACGAGCAGGGCATCGTCTTCATCACCTTCACCGCCGCGTTCTTCCCCGTCATGGTCTCCACCCGGCACGCGGTCCGGGCGCTGGCCCCCGGCTGGGAGGAGGCGGTGCGCACCATGGGCGGCGGCCGGTGGCGGATCCTCGGCTCGGTCGTGCTGCCGGGCGCGCTGCCCGGCATCTTCGGAGGTCTCTCCGTCGGCCTCGGCGTCTCGTGGATCTGCGTGATCTCCGCCGAGATGATCTCCGGCCAGTACGGCGTCGGCTACCGCACCTGGCAGGACTACACGGTCGTCGACTACCCGGGCGTGTTCGTCGGCATGGTCACGATCGGCGTGCTCGGCTGGGCCACCTCCACGGCCGTGGAGCTCCTCGGCCGCCGGCTGACCCGCTGGCTGCCCCGCACGTCGTACGTCCCCTCCGGACGGCCCCGGACGCCACGCCCCGGGCCGTCCCCACCGGAACCGACCCCGAGGAGGCGCGCGATGAACACCTCGTCTGAGACCCGCGAGACGTCCGGAACACCCGGCGGCACAGCCGTCGGACCGACCACCGGCCCAGCCGACGGCACCGCCACCGCCCCAGCCGACGCCACCACCACCGCCCGAGCCGACGGCACCGCCACCGGCCCGGGTACGGGCCCCGCCACGGGCCAGGGCCCCGGCGCCGCCGTGCGCGGCACCCGGCTCACCCTGCGGGCGGCCTCCCTCGGCCGCCCCGACGCCACCGCCCTGGCCGGCGTCGACCTCGACGTCCCGCCCGGCGAGATCCTCACCGTCGTCGGCCCCTCCGGCTGCGGCAAGTCGACGCTGCTGCGCACCCTGGCCGGACTGCTGCCGGCGCTGGCCGGCGCCGCGGAGCAGGACGGCCGTCCGATCGGCGGACCCGCCGCGGACCGCGCGCTCGTCTTCCAGGAGGACGCCCTCCTCCCCTGGCGCACCCTGCTGGCCAACGTCGAACTCCCCCTCGCCATCCAGGGCACACCGCGCGCGGACCGCAGGAAGCAGGCCGCCGACTGGCTCGAACGCGTCGGACTCGCCGACCGCGCACGGCAGTTGCCGCACCGCGTCTCCGGAGGCCAGCGCCAGCGCGCGCAACTGGCCCGAGCCCTCGCCGCGGGTCCGCGCGCCGTCCTCATGGACGAACCGTTCGGCGCCCTCGACGCCCAGACCCGCGCCGGCATGCAGGACCTGCTGGTGGAGGTGTTGCGCGGCACCGGCGCGACCGTCGTCTTCGTCACCCACGACGTGGACGAGGCCCTGTTCCTCGGCGACCGCGTGGCGCTCCTCGGCGCGGGCCGACTCGTCGCCGTACGGGACGTGCCGCGCCCACGCGACCGCGCCGCCCACGACGACCCCGCGCGCGTGGCCCTGCGGCGTGCCGTCCTGACCTCACTGAGCACCTGAAAGGCACCCCGGTGGACACCCCTGTGCAGATCCCCGCGCTCGGCGACGCCGAGGAGCTGACCTGCGACGTCCTCGTCATCGGCGGCGGCACCGCCGGCACCATGGCGGCCCTGACCGCCGCCGAGCGCGGCGCCGACGTACTGCTCCTGGAGAAGGCCCACGTGCGCCACTCCGGCGCCCTCGCGATGGGCATGGACGGCGTCAACAACGCGGTCGTCCCGGGCCGCGCCGAACCCGACGACTACGTCGCCGAGATCACCCGCGCCAACGACGGCATCGTCGACCAGGCCACCGTCCGCCAGACCGCCACGCGCGGCTTCGCCATGGTGCAGCGGCTGGAGTCGTACGGCGTGAAGTTCGAGAAGGACGAGCACGGCGACTACGCCGTCCGCCAGGTCCACCGCTCCGGCTCCTACGTACTGCCCATGCCGGAGGGCAAGGACGTCAAGAAGGTCCTGTACCGGCAGTTGCGGCGGCGGGAGATGCGGGAGCGGATCCGCATCGAGAACCGGGTGATGCCGGTGCGCGTGCTGACCTCCCCCGAGGACGGGCGCGCCATCGGCGCGGTCGGCTTCAACACCCGCACCGGGCAGTTCGTCACCGTCCGCGCGGGTGGGGTCGTCCTCGCGACCGGCGCCTGCGGACGCCTCGGGCTGCCCGCCTCCGGCTACCTGTACGGCACGTACGAGAACCCCACCAACGCCGGCGACGGCTACGCCATGGCCTACCACGCGGGCGCCGAGCTGACCGGCATCGAGTGCTTCCAGATCAACCCGCTGATCAAGGACTACAACGGGCCGGCCTGCGCCTATGTCGCCAACCCCTTCGGCGGTTACCAGGTCAACCGGCACGGCGAACGCTTCGTCGACTCCGACTACTGGTCGGGGCAGATGATGGCCGAGTTCGCGGCGGAGGTCGCGAGCGACCGCGGGCCCGTCTACCTGAAGCTGAGCCACCTGCCCGAGGAGTCGCTCAGCTCCCTGGAGTCGATCCTGCACTCCACCGAACGGCCGACCCGGGGCACCTTCCACTCCGGCCGCGGCCACGACTACCGCACCCACGACATCGAGATGCACATCTCGGAGATCGGCCTGTGCGGCGGCCACTCGGCCTCGGGCGTGCGGGTGGACGAGCACGCCCGCACGACCGTCCCGCGCCTGTACGCGGCCGGCGACCTGGCCTGCGTCCCGCACAACTACATGATCGGCGCGTTCGTCTTCGGCGACCTCGCGGGCGCGGACGCGGCCCGATACACCGCGTACGACGGCGAGCTGCCCGCCGACCAGCTGCGCGAGGCGCACGAGCTGATCTACCGCCCGCTGCGCAACCCCGACGGCCCTCCGCAGCCCCAGGTCGAGTACAAGCTGCGTCGCTTCGTGAACGATTACGTGGCCCCGCCGAAGTCGGGCGCGCGGCTGTCGCTGGCCCTGGAGTCCTTCGAGCGGATGCGGGACGACATCGCCGAGATGGGCGCCCGCACCCCGCACGAGCTGATGCGCTGCGCCGAGGTCACCTTCATCCGCGACTGCGCGGAAATGGCCGCGCGCGCCTCCCTGGCCCGTACCGAGTCCCGCTGGGGCCTCTACCACGACCGTCTCGACCACCCCCGGCGCGACGACGACTCCTGGTTCCACCACCTCGATCTGCACAAGTCCCCCTCTGGTGCGATGGAGTTCACGGCCCGGCCCGTGGCTCCCTATCTGGTTCCTGTCGACGAGTTCAGCCCCGTCGGCGGCCCTTCACGGCATATCGGCGAGGTCCACCCCGAGGACGTCGCCACGGCCGGCTCACGGGACGTGGCGCCCGTCGCCGCCGGCGTCGAGGTCCTCGCCGGAGCGGCCGCCCCGGAAGCCGACGGCGCCCCGGCGTCTTCGCCGTCCGAGCCCGGCCTCGACCTGGGCACCGACACCGGCACCGAGCCGTCCTCCTCCCTCCGGTCCTCCTCTCGTCTCCTCGAACTCGTGGCCCTCGCCGAGGAGGAGCCCGAACTCGACGCGCTGCTCCCCTACTTGACCGATCGGACGCCCGCCGTCCGGCGTGAGGCGGTCGCCGTCCTCACCGAGACGCTGCCCTCGGGCACCGGCCCCGCGCTCGCCACCGCGCTGCGTGACCCCGTCGCGGAGGTACGGGCCACCGCCGCGGCCTCGCTCCGGGAGCTCGTCGAGACCCTGCCGCCCGAGCCCGCCCTGCGTGACGGGCTCGCCGCCGCGCTGGCCGAGTCCGACCCCGTGGTGCGCGCCGCGGCCCTGGACGTGCTGCGTGCCCTGCGCCTCGGCGACGCCGCCCTGTTCGCCGGCGCCCTCACCGACGCCGACATCGCCGTCCGCATCGAGGCCGTCCGCGCCCTGGTCTCCGTCGACGCGGCCGACGAACTGGCCCGGGCGGCCACCGTCGACCCGTCCCGCGAGGTCCGCGTCACGATCGCCAAGTCCCTGGCCACGGTGGCCGCCGGCCGCCTGGCCGACACCCCCGACGACGCCCCGTACGACTCCCTGGTCGACGCCCCCGACAACGCCCCGTGCGACGCCCTGGTCGGCAGCCTGCTCGGCGGGCCGGGCGACGGACCGCCGACCGGCTCCGCCATCGGCTCCGGTCGCGCTCCCGCCACCGGAGCCCACGGCCCGGCAGGAGCCGACGCGGGCGGCGCTCCCGAGCCCGACGCCGTGCACACGGCTCTCGTCGCTCTGGTGGCCGATCCGGATGCCCTCGTGCGGGCCGCCGCCTACGGGGCGCTGGGCGCCACCGGCTGCCCGGCACCGCTCGCCGCCCGGGCCGTGACCGCGCTGTCCGACCCGGCCTGGCAGGTGCGGGCCGGCGCCGCGGCCGCGCTGTCCGTGGCCCACCCCGACACGGCCGTCCCCGTCCTGGCCGGGGCACTGGCCGACCCGAACGCCGACGTCCGCAAGGCCTCCGTCCTGGCCCTGACCCGCCACCGTGACTCGGAACCCGCCCGGGCGGCCCTCGCCACGGCGACGACGGACACCGACGCGGACGTCAGGGCCTACGCGAGCCGGGCCCTGTAGGCCGGCCCGCGGTACGGCCCGCTGGGACCTCTGCGCCCTATATCCAGTCCTCCGGCTCCGGCTCCTCGTCCATCTCGGGCCAGTGGTCCGGGTCGCCCGGACCCGTGCGGGCGCGGGCATCGGCTCCGGAACCGGCGTCCGTGACGGGGGACCCTGCGGGACCGGCGTCCGTCACGGGGGACGCGGCGGCCGTGTCGGGTGTGCCGCCCAGCGAGGCCAGGACCGCGAGGACGCCCTCTCCGTACGTCGCCAGCTTTCTCTCGCCGACGCCGCTGACGCCGCCGAGCTGCTCCACCGACGTCGGCCACGCCGTGGCGATCTCTCTCAGCGTCGCGTCGTGGAAGATGACGTATGCCGGAACGCCCTGCTCACGGGCCTGTTCGGCACGCCAGGCGCGCAGCGCCTCGAAGACGGGCAGCAACTTCTCGGGCAGATCGACCACGACGGCCTTGCCCTTGCCGCGGCCGGACGAGGAGGAGCCCGACGCCTTGGCCGTCACCGGCTTCTTCGGCTCCTTGCGCAGCGGGACGTCCCGCTCCCGGCGCAGCACGGCCCCGCTGGCCTCCGTCAGCACCAGGGTGCCGTACTCCCCCTCGACCGCGAGCAGCCCCTGGGCGAGCAACTGCCGTACGACTCCACGCCACTCGCCCTCGCTGAGGTCCTCGCCGATGCCGAACACCGACAGCTGGTCGTGGTCGAACTGGATCACCTTCGCCGTGCGCTTGCCCATCAGGATGTCGACGATCTGCACGGCGCCGAACTTCTGACCGCGTTCCCGTTGCAGTCGCACGATGGTCGACAGCACCTTCTGGGCCGCGACCGTGCCGTCCCAGGTCTCCGGCGGGGTGAGGCAGGTGTCGCAGTTGCCGCAGCCCGCCGCGTCGGGTTCCTGGCCGAAGTAGGCGAGGAGCTGCCCGCGGCGGCACTGGACGGTCTCGCACAGCGCGAGCATCGACTCCAGATGGGCGCCTGCCCGCCGACGGAAGGCCTCGTCGCCCTCACCGGTCTGGATCAGCTTGCGCTGTTGTATGACGTCGTTGAGGCCGTAGGCCATCCATGCGGTGGAGGGCAGCCCGTCGCGTCCGCCGCGCCCCGTCTCCTGGTAGTAGCCCTCGATCGACTTGGGCAGGTCGAGGTGGGCGACGAAGCGGACGTCCGGCTTGTCGATGCCCATGCCGAACGCGATGGTCGCGCAGACGACCAGGCCCTCCTCCCGGAGGAACCGGGACTGATGCGCCGCGCGGGTGCCCGCGTCCAGACCCGCGTGATAGGGCACCGCCTCGACGCCGTTGCGGGAGAGGAACTCGGCCGTCTTGTCCACGGAGTTGCGCGAGAGGCAGTACACGATGCCCGCGTCGCCCGCGTGCTCCTCGCGCAGAAAGCTCAGGAGCTGCTTCTTGGGGTCGGCCTTCGGCACGATCCGGTACTGGATGTTGGGCCGGTCGAAGCTCGCCACGAAGTGCCGGGCCGCGGGCATGTTCAGCCGCTGGGTGATCTCCTGGTGCGTGGCGCGGGTGGCCGTCGCGGTGAGCGCGATCCGCGGAACGTCCGGCCAGCGCTCGCCGAGCAGGGAGAGCGCCAGATAGTCGGGGCGGAAGTCGTGGCCCCACTGGGACACGCAGTGCGCCTCGTCGATCGCGAACACGGCGATCTTGCCCCGGGAGAGGAGGTCGAGGGTGGACTGCAGCCGCAGACGCTCCGGGGCCAGGTAGAGCAGGTCCAGCTCTCCCGCGAGGAACTCGGCCTCGACCACGCGCCGCTCGTCGAAGTCCTGCGTGGAGTTCATGAAACCGGCGTTGACGCCGAGCGCCCGCAGCGCGTCCACCTGGTCCTGCATCAGCGCGATCAGCGGCGAGACGACGATGCCTGTGCCGGGCCTGACCAGGGCGGGGATCTGGTAGCACAGCGACTTTCCGCCGCCGGTGGGCATGAGGACGACCGCGTCCCCGCCGGCCACCACGTGTTCGATGACCGCTTCCTGCTCGCCGCGGAAGGCGTCGTATCCGAAGACCCGGTGCAGCGTGGCCAATGCCTCGCTGTCGGTCCGCTCCGGTGTCCCGGTGATACCTGTCATCTCGCTGATCCCGCCCGTCCCGCCCATCGACTGGTCCCCCGTACGTCGTCCCTCGACCACTGCCTCCACGATAGGGGTCCGGACCGACAGCGCCGGAGTTATCCACAGGCTCTTTCCGGTGACTCTGCGTGACGGTGCTGACGATCGACCGCCGGGCCGGAGTCGACGGCCGCCGGTGAGCCCGGACAGGCGACTGCCGCCGGTGCGCTCGGACGGCTGCCCACTCCGATGGAACCGGGCCGCGCCCACGCCGGTGGGCCCGGCTCCCTCTCGGGGAACCGGGCCCACCGTGTGAACCCGCCGCAGGTCAGCGACGTCGCGGTTCAGCGCACGAACACTCCCGCCTGGTTCGCCAGGTCCAGGAAGTACTGCGGCGCCACGCCGAGCACCAGGGTGACCGCCACTCCCACGCCGATCGCCATCACCGTCAGCGCCGACGGAACGGCGACGGTCGGGCCGTCGGGCCTCGGCTCGCTGAAGAACATCAGCACGATCACCCGGATGTAGAAGAAGGCGGCGATCGCCGAAGAGATCACGCCGACCACGACCAGCGGGGCCGCGCCGCCCTCGGCCGCCGCCTTGAAGACGGCGAACTTCCCGGCGAAACCGGAGGTCAGCGGGATGCCGGCGAAGGCCAGCAGGAACACCGCGAACACGGCCGCCACCAGCGGCGACCGACGGCCGAGCCCCGCCCACTTGGACAGGTGCGTCGCCTCTCCGCCCGCGTCGCGCACGAGCGTGACCACGGCGAACGCGCCGATCGTCACGAACGAGTACGCGGCCAGGTAGAAGAGGACGGACGAGACGCCGTCCGGGGTGGTCGCGATGACGCCCGCGAGGATGAATCCGGCGTGCGCGATGGACGAGTACGCCAGCAGCCGCTTGATGTCGGTCTGCGTGATCGCGACGATCGCGCCACCCAGCATCGTGATGATCGCGACGCCCCACATGACCGGCCGCCAGTCCCAGCGCAGCCCGGGCAGCACCACGTAGAGGAGCCGCAGCAGCGCGCCGAAGGCGGCCACCTTGGTCGCCGCGGCCATGAAGCCGGTGACCGGGGTGGGAGCGCCCTGGTAGACGTCGGGCGTCCACATGTGGAACGGCACCGCGCCCACCTTGAACAGCAGACCCATGACGATCATCGCGGCGCCGACGAGGAGCAGCGCGTCGTTGCCCATGGTGTCGGCGAGCGCCGGGTTCACGTTCTGGACGGTGCCGTCGACGACCTGCGCGATGGTCCCGTACGACACGGAACCCGCGTACCCGTACAGCAGGGCGATGCCGAACAGGGTGAACGCGGAGGCGAACGCGCCGAGGAGGAAGTACTTGACCGCGGCCTCCTGCGACATGAGCCGCTTGCGGCGGGCCAGCGCGCACAGGAGGTACAGGGGCAGCGAGAAGACTTCCAGGGCGATGAAGAGTGTCAGCAGGTCGTTGGCCGACGGGAAGACCAGCATCCCCGCGACCGCGAACAGCAGCAGCGGGAAGACCTCGGTCGTCGTGAACCCGGCCTTGACGGCGGCCTGTTCGCTCTCGCTGCCGGGCACGGAGGCCGCCTGGGCGGCGAAGGAGTCGACCCGGGCGCCGTGCGCCTCGGGGTCGAGACGCCGTTCGGCGAAGGTGAACAGGCCGACCAGGGCGGCCAGCAGAATCGTGCCCTGGAGGAAGAGGGCCGGTCCGTCGACGGCGATCGCACCCATGGCCGCGATGCGCGCCTTCGTGGTGCCGTAGCCGTGTGTCGCGAGCACGACCACGGCGACGAACCCGCCGATCAACGCGGCTGCCGACAGGATGAGTTGGGCGTGATAGCGGTACTTGCGCGGCACGAACGCCTCGACGAGCACCCCGACGATCGCCGCGCCCACGACGATCAGGGTGGGCGACAATTGCCCGTATTCGATCTTCGGTGTGTCGATCTTCGCGATCGGGTCGGCCGCAGTTGCCGCCGTTGTCCACAGGCTGTGGACGGCTGATGCGCTCACTTGGCCGCCTCCACCTCGGGCTTGGGGTCCTTCTTGTGTACGTCGGACAGCGTCTGCTTGACCGCCGGGTTCACGATGTCGGTGACGGGCTTCGGGTAGACGCCCAGGAAGATCAACAACACGATCAGCGGGGTGACGACCACGAGCTCCCGTGCGCGCAGGTCGGGCATTGCGGACACTTCGGGCTTCACCGGGCCGGTCATCGTCCGCTGGTAGAGCACGAGCGTGTAGAGCGCGGCGAGCACGATGCCGAAGGTGGCGACGATGCCGATCGCCGGGTAGCGCGCGAACGTGCCGACCAGGACGAGGAACTCGCTCACGAAGGGCGCGAGTCCCGGCAGCGACAGCGTCGCCAGGCCGCCGATCAGGAACGTGCCGGCGAGCACCGGGGCGACCTTCTGCACACCCCCGTAGTCGGCGATGAGCCGCGAGCCGCGCCGCGAGATCAGGAACCCGGCGACCAGCATCAGGGCGGCCGTCGAGATGCCGTGGTTGACCATGTACAGCGTCGCGCCCGACTGGCCCTGGCTGGTCATCGCGAAGATGCCCAGGATGATGAACCCGAAGTGCGAGATCGACGCGTACGCCACCAGCCGCTTGATGTCCCGCTGCCCCACGGCCAGCAGCGCCCCGTAGACGATGCTGATCACCGCGAGGACGAGGATGACGGGCGTCGCCCACTTGCTGGCCTCCGGGAAGAGCTGGAGGCAGAAGCGGAGCATCGCGAAGGTGCCCACCTTGTCGACGACCGCGGTGATGAGGACGGCGACCGGGGTGGTGGCCTCCCCCATGGCGTTGGGCAGCCAGGTGTGCAGCGGCCACAGCGGCGCCTTCACCGCGAAGGCGAAGAAGAACCCGAGGAACAGCCAGCGTTCCGTGCTCGTCGCCATGTGGAGCGTGCCGTCGGCGCGGGCCTGGGCGATCTCCGTGAGCGAGAAGTTCCCCGCGACCACGTACAGGCCGATCACCGCGGCCAGCATGATCAGACCGCCGACCAGGTTGTACAGAAGGAACTTCACGGCCGCGTACGACCGTTGCGTGGACGCCACCTCTTCGCCGTGTTCGTGTGCACGGTCCCCGAAGCCGCCGATGAGGAAGTACATCGGGATGAGCATGGCTTCGAAGAAGATGTAGAAGAGGAAGACGTCGGTGGCCTCGAAGGAGAGGATCACCATCGCCTCGACGGCGAGGATCAGGGCGAAGAAGCCCTGCGTCGGCCGCCAGCGCTTGTTGCCGGTCTCCAGCGGGTCGGCGTCGTGCCAGCCCGCGAGGATGACGAACGGGATCAGCAGCGCGGTCAGCGCGACGAGCGCGACCCCGATGCCGTCCACGCCCAGCTCGTACCTGACCCCGAAGTCCTTGATCCAGGAGTGGGATTCGGTGAGCTGGTAGCGGCCGCCGCCCGGGTCGAAGCGGATCAGGACGACGACCGCCAGGGCCAGCGTCGCGAGGGAGAACAGCAGGGCCAGCGCTTTGGCGGCGTTGCGCCGGGCGGCCGGGACGGCGGCCGTGGCGACCGCCCCGATCGCGGGGAGCGCCGCCGTCGCTGTCAGCAGAGGAAAGGACATCGGTATCAGACCGCCCTCATCAGCAGGGTCGCGGCGACGAGGAGAGCCGCACCGCCGAACATCGAGACCGCGTACGACCGCGCGAAGCCGTTCTGCAGCCGGCGCAGCCGCCCGGAGAGGCCGCCGACCGAGGCCGCCGTGCCGTTGACGACACCGTCGACCAGGGTGTGGTCGACGTAGACCAGGGAGCGCGTGAGGTGCTCGCCGCCGCGCACCAGGACGACGTGGTTGAAGTCGTCCTGGAGCAGGTCCCGCCGGGCGGCCCGGGTGAGCAGGGACCCGCGCGGGGCGACGGCCGGAACGGGACGCCGGCCGTACTGGGCGTAGGCGATGCCGACGCCGATGACCAGGCAGACCATGGTCGCTCCCGTGACCGTGGCCACGCTGAGCGGCGAGTCGCCCTCGCTGTGGCCGGTGACGGGCTCCAGCCAGTGCAGGAAGCGGTCGCCGATGCTGAAGAACCCGCCCGCGAAGACCGACCCGAACGCCAGCACGATCATGGGGATCGTCATGACCTTGGGCGACTCGTGGGGGTGCGGCTCCGCGTGCTCGCCGTGGTGCTCGGCCGCGGGCTCCGCGCTGGGCGCCTCGGGCGAGCGGGTGGGCTGGTTCTTCCAACGCTCCTCGCCGAAGAACGTCATCAGCATCACGCGCGTCATGTAGTACGCGGTGATGGCCGCGCCGAGCAGGGCGCACGTGCCGAGGATCCAGCCCTCGGCGCCGCCCTTGGCGAACGCCGCCTCGATGATCTTGTCCTTGGAGAAGAAGCCGGACAGCCCCGGGAAGCCGATGATGGCGAGGTAGCCGAGACCGAAGGTGACGAAGGTGACCGGCATGTACTTCCGCAGGCCGCCGTACTTGCGCATGTCGACCTCGTCGTTCATGCCGTGCATGACGGAACCCGCGCCGAGGAACAGCCCGGCCTTGAAGAAGCCGTGCGTCACCAGGTGCATGATCGCGAAGACGTAGCCGATGGGGCCGAGGCCCGCGGCCAGCACCATGTAGCCGATCTGCGACATGGTCGATCCGGCCAGCGCCTTCTTGATGTCGTCCTTCGCGCAACCGACGATCGCACCGAACAGGAGCGTCACCGCGCCGACGACGGTGACGACCAGCTGCGCGTCCGGAGCCCCGTTGAAGATCGCGGCCGACCGGACGATCAGGTACACGCCCGCGGTCACCATCGTGGCGGCGTGGATGAGGGCCGAGACCGGGGTCGGGCCCTCCATCGCGTCCCCGAGCCAGGACTGCAGCGGCACCTGGGCGGACTTGCCGCAGGCGGCGAGCAGCAGCATCAGGGCGATGGCAGTGAGCTTGCCCTCCGAGGCGTCGCCGGCGATGCCGGACTGTCCCTCCGCGCCGAGCAGCGGGCCGAAGGCGAACGTGCCGAAGGTGGTGAACATCAGCATGATCGCGATCGACAGGCCCATGTCGCCGACACGGTTGACCAGGAACGCCTTCTTCGCGGCGGTGGCAGCGCTGGGCTTGTGCTGCCAGAAACCGATGAGCAGGTAGGACGCGAGACCCACGCCCTCCCAGCCGACGTAGAGCAGCAGGTAGTTGTCGGCGAGGACGAGCAGCAGCATCGCCGCGAGGAACAGGTTCAGATAGCCGAAGAAGCGGCGGCGCCGCTCGTCGTGCTCCATGTACCCGACCGAGTACAGGTGGATCAGCGAGCCGACGCCCGTGATCAGCAGCACGAACGTCATCGACAACTGGTCGAGGCGGAAGCCGACGTCCGCCTGGAAGCCCTCGACCGGGATCCAGCTGAACAGGTGCTGCGTGAGCGTGCGGTCTTCGGCGCTCCTGCCCAGCAGGTCGCTGAACAGGACGAGACCGAGCACGAAGGACACGGTCGACAGGAGCGTGCCGATCCACTGGCCGACGGCGTCGAGCCGACGGCCGCCGACCAGCAGGACGGCCGCTCCGAGCAGGGGCGCCGCGATCAGCAGCGCAATCAGGTTCTCCACGTTTCTTCCGACCCCTTACAGCTTCATCAGGCTGGCGTCGTCGACCGAGGCCGAGTGGCGGGAACGGAACAGCGACACGATGATCGCGAGTCCGACCACGACCTCCGCGGCGGCGACGACCATCGTGAAGAACGCGATGATCTGACCGTCGAGATTGCCGTGCATCCGGGAGAAGGTGACGAACGCGAGGTTGCAGGCGTTGAGCATGAGCTCGATGCACATGAAGACGACGATCGCGTTGCGCCTGATCAGCACGCCCGTCGCACCGATCGTGAACAACAGGGCCGCGAGGTAGAGGTAGTTGACGGGATTCACTTCGACGCCTCCTCCGTCCGCTTCAGGTGCGGCGGCTCGATCGCGGCCCGCTCCAGGCGCTCCTCGGCGCGCTGTTCCAGGGCCTTGAGGTCGTTGAGCGCCTCGGCGGACACGTCCCGGATCTGACCGCGCTCGCGCAGCGTCCGGCTGACCGTGAGCTCCGAGGGCGTGCCGTCGGGCAGCAGGCCCTGGACGTCCACGGCGTTGTGCCGCGCGTACACGCCCGGCGCCGGCAGCGGCGGCACGTGCTTGCCTTCGCGCACCCTGCGCTCGGCCATTTCGCGCTGGGTCAGGGCCCGCTCGGTGCGCTCGCGGTGGGTGAGCACCATGGCGCCGACGGCGGCCGTGATGAGCAGGGCGCCGGTGATCTCGAAAGCGAAGACGTACTTGGTGAAGATGAGGGCGGCGAGGCCCTCGACGTTGCCGTGCGCGTTCGCCTCGGTGAGACCGTTGAACTCCGTCAGGGAGGCGTGGCCGATGCCGGCGATCAGCAGGACGCCGAAGCCGAGGCCGCTGAGGAGGGCCAGCCAGCGCTGCCCCTTGATGGTCTCCTTCAGGGAGTCCGCCGCGGTCACGCCGACCAGCATCACCACGAACAGGAACAGCATCATGATCGCGCCGGTGTAGACGACGATCTGCACGATGCCCAGGAAATAGGCGCCGTTGGCGAGATAGAAGATCGCCAGAATGATCATGGTGGCGGCGAGACAGAGCGCGCTGTGCACGGCCTTCTTCATGAAGACGGTGCACAGGGCGCCGATCACGGCGACGGTGCCGAGCACCCAGAACTGGAAGGCCTCACCGGTGGAGGTGGAGTAGGCGGCGAGCTGCGCGCTCATCGGCGGATCACCTCCTCCGAGGCGGGCTCGTCCCCACCGAAGGTGGAGTCGGCTTCCTGCGGGACCTCGCCCTTGGAGACCGCCACCTGGCGCTCCGTGCCGGGCGCGGCCTCCGTCACCAGGCCCCGGTAGTAGTCCTGTTCGTCCGTGCCGGGGTAGATGGCATGGGGGGAGTCCACCATGCCGTCGTCCAGGCCGGCGAGCAGCTGCTCCTTGGTGTAGATCAGGTTGGCGCGGCTGGAGTCGGCGAGCTCGAACTCGTTCGTCATCGTCAACGCGCGCGTGGGGCACGCCTCGATGCACAGGCCGCACAGGATGCACCGGGCGTAGTTGATCTGGTAGACGCGCCCGTACCGCTCGCCCGGCGAGTAACGCTCCTCGTCGGTGTTGTCGGCGCCCTCCACATAGATGGCGTCGGCGGGGCAGGCCCAGGCGCACAGCTCGCAGCCGACGCACTTCTCCAGGCCGTCCGGATGGCGGTTGAGCTGGTGCCGTCCGTGGAATCGGGGAGCCGTGGTCTTCTCCTGCTCCGGGTACTGCTCGGTCAGCCGCTTCTTGAACATGGCCTTGAAGGTCACGCCGAAGCCGGCCACCGGGTTCTGGAAACCAGGCGTCGTCTGCCCGGCCTCCTTGGGCTCCTCAGCCATCGGACGCCTCCTTTCCGTCTCGCGATCCGTCACTCACAGTGTCGGCCCCACCACTGACAATGAGCTCCCGCTCCCGGCGCGGACTGCGCCTGGGCACCGGCGGAAGCTCCTGTCCCGGCAGCGGCGGGACGGGGAACCCGCCCGCCATGGGGTCGAAGCCGACCGGCTCGGCCGGCGCCTGCGCGCTCTTCCCGCCATTGCGGAACATGTCCACGACGAAGGAGAGCAACAGCAGGACCAGAACCCCGCCGCCGACGTAGAGGAAGATGTCGGCGAAGTCGTAGTTCTCGTTGCGCAGCGTCCGCACGGTCGCGACGAGCATCAGCCACGTCACCGATACGGGGATCAGAACCTTCCAGCCGAGCTTCATCAACTGGTCGTAGCGCACGCGGGGAAGCGTGCCGCGCAGCCAGATGAAGAAGAACAGCAGCAGCTGCACCTTGACGACGAACCACAGCATCGGCCACCAGCCGTGGTTCGCGCCCTCCCAGAAGGAGCTGATCGGCCAGGGAGCCCGCCAGCCGCCGAGGAAGAGCGTGGTCGACACGGCGGAGACCGTCACCATGTTCACGTACTCGGCGAGCATGAACATCGCGAACTTGATCGACGAGTACTCGGTGTTGAAGCCACCGACCAGGTCGCCCTCGGACTCCGGCATGTCGAAGGGAGCGCGGTTGGTCTCGCCGACCATCGTGACGATGTAGAGGATGAAGGAGACCGGCAGCAGGAGGATGTACCAGCGGTCGTGCTGCTGCTCGACGATGGTCGACGTCGACATCGACCCCGAGTAGAGGAACACCGAGGCGAACGCGGCGCCCATGGCGATCTCGTAGGAGATCATCTGCGCGCACGACCGCAGACCGCCCAGCAGCGGGTACGTGGAGCCGGAGCTCCATCCCGCCAGGACGATGCCGTAGATGCCGACCGAGGCGACCGCGAGGACGTAGAGCATCGCGATCGGCAGGTCGGTGAGCTGCATCGTGGTGCGTTGACCGAAGATCGAGATCTCGTTGTCGGCCGGCCCGAAGGGGATCACCGCGATCGCCATGAAGGCCGGGACGGCCGCGACGATCGGCGCGAGGACGTACACCACCTTGTCCGCGCGTTTGACGATCAGGTCTTCCTTCAGCATCAGCTTGATGCCGTCGGCGAGCGACTGAAGCATGCCCCACGGGCCGTGCCGGTTGGGGCCGATGCGCAACTGCATCCAGGCGACGACCTTGCGCTCCCACACGATGGAGAACAGCACGGTCACCATCAGGAAGGCGAAGCAGAACACCGCCTTGACGACGACCAGCCACCAGGGGTCGCGGCCGAACATCGAGAGGTCTTCAGCGGCGAGGTACGGGCTCATGCCTCCACCTCCTTGGGGGCGTCGGCGCCGAGCGTCGCCGGGCCGATGCGGACGAGGGAACCGGGCGTGGCCCCGGCATCGGAGGCGACGCCCCCGCCGGTCGAGTTCAGCGGCAGCCAGACGACCCGGTCGGGCATCTCGGTGATCTGCAGCGGCAGTTCGACCGACCCGGCGGGACCGGTGACGGCGAGCAGGTCGCCGTCCTTGACGCCTGCCTCGGCGGCCGTGGCGGCCGACACACGCGCGCGTGCGGCGTGCCGGGTCCCGGCGAGCGCCTCGTCGCCCTGCTGCAGGACGCCCTGGTCGAGCAGCAGGCGGTGCCCTGCGAGCACCGCTTCCCCGGCAGCGGGTCGCGGCAGCTGAGCGGCCGTCTCCACGGGGGCGGTGGCCCGCGGGCCGTCCCAGGCTCCGAGCCGGTCGAGCTCGGCGCGCGCGGTGCGCAGGTCCGGCAGTCCGAGATGGACGTCCATGGCGTCCGCGAGCATCTGCAGCACGCGCGCGTCGGCCGGCGCCCCCCGGCGGGTCATCTGGTCGGGCTTCAGCGCCGCCTCGAAGAAGCGCACCCTGCCCTCCCAGTTGAGGAACGCGCCGGCCTTCTCGGCGACCGCGGCCACCGGCAGGACGACGTCGGCGTGCTCGGTGACCTCGCCGGGCCGCAGCTCCAGCGACACCACGAAACCGGCCTCGGCCAGCGCGGCGCGCGCGCGTGCCGGGTCGGGCAGATCCGCGACCTCGACGCCCGCGACGAGCAGCGCCTGGAGTTCGCCGGACACCGCGGCCTCGACGATCTGCCCGGTGTCCCGGCCGTAGCGGTGCGGGAGTTCGGCCAGGCCCCAGGCCGCGGCGACCTCGTCCCGCGCGCGGGGGTCGGTGGCCGGACGGCCGCCCGGCAGCAGCGACGGCAGTGCGCCCGCCTCGATCGCGCCCCGCTCCCCCGCCCGGCGCGGGATCCACACCAGCCGGGCGCCGGTCGCCGACGCGGCCCGCACCACGGCGGTGAGCGCACCGGCCACCCCGGCGAGCCGCTCCCCGACGACGATCACCGCGCCCGGGGCCCGCAGCGCCTCGGCGGCCGTGCCGCCCGCGTCGTGCAGGCCGACGCCGCTCGCGAGCGCGTCCAGCCACTCCGTCTCGGTGCCCGGAGCGGCCGGCAGCAGCGTGCCGCCCGCCTTCTCAAGGCCCCGGGTGACATGGGTGCCCAGCGAGAACACCCGCTGCCCGTGCTTGCGCCAGGCCTTGCGCAGCCGCAGGAAGACGCCGGGCGCCTCCTCCTCCGACTCGAACCCGGCCAGCAGGACCGCGGGCGCCTTCTCCAGAAGGGCGTACGTGACGCCCCCGCCGTCGAGGTCACGACCGCGGCCGGCGACGTGGGCGGCCAGGAAGTCGGCCTCCTCGCTGCTGTGCACCCGCGCGCGGAAGTCGATGTCGTTGGTGTCGAGCGCCACGCGCGCGAACTTGCTGTACGCGTACGCGTCCTCGATGGTGAGCCGGCCGCCGGTCAGGACGCCGGTCCTGCCGCGCGAGGCCAGCAGCCCCTGGGCCGCGATCTGCAACGCCTCCGGCCAGGAAGCCGGCACGAGGTCGCCCTCGGCGTTGCGCACCCGAGGCGTCTCCAGCCGGTCCCGCTGCTGCGCGTACCGGAAGGCGAACCGCCCCTTGTCGCAGATCCACTCCTCGTTGACCTCGGGGTCGTTGGCGGCCAGGCGCCGCATGACCTTGCCGCGCCGGTGGTCGGTGCGCGTGGCGCAGCCGCCGGAGCAGTGCTCGCAGACCGACGGCGAGGAGACCAGGTCGAAGGGCCGGGAACGGAACCGGTAGGCCGCCGAGGTCAGTGCGCCGACCGGGCAGATCTGAATGGTGTTGCCGGAGAAGTACGACTCGAAGGGATCGCCCTCGCCGATGCCGACCTGCTGGAGCGCGCCCCGCTCGATCAGCTCGATCATCGGGTCGCCCGCCACCTGGTTGGAGAACCGGGTGCAGCGGGCGCACAGCACGCACCGCTCGCGGTCGAGCAGCACCTGCGTGGAGATCGGGACGGGCTTCTCGTACGTGCGCTTGCGGCCCTCGAACCGGGACTCGGCCTGGCCGTGCGACATCGCCTGGTTCTGCAGGGGGCACTCGCCGCCCTTGTCGCAGACCGGACAGTCCAGCGGGTGGTTGATGAGGAGCAGCTCCATCACGCCGTGCTGCGCCTTCTCGGCCGCGGGCGAGGTGAGGTGGGTCTTCACCACCATGCCGTCGGTGCAGGTGATGGTGCAGGACGCCATGGGCTTGCGCTGGCCCTCGACCTCGACGATGCACTGCCGGCAGGCGCCGGCGGGATCGAGGAGGGGATGGTCGCAGAAGCGGGGGATCTCGATGCCGAGCTGCTCGGCGGCCCGGATGACCAGGGTGCCCTTGGGCACGCTGATCTCGGCGCCGTCGATGCTCAGCGTGACGAGATCTTCCGGCGGGACCGCCGCCTCGCCGCCTCCGGAGGGAGCGCTGGTGGTCACCGTCATGCGTTCACCTCCGTGTGCTTGTCCGCCCAGACCGTCGACTTGGACGGATCGAAGGGGCAGCCCCGGCCCGTGATGTGCTCCTCGTACTCCTCGCGGAAGTACTTCAGTGAGGAGAAGATCGGCGAGGCGGCGCCGTCGCCGAGGGCGCAGAAGGACTTGCCGTTGATGTTGTCGGCGATGTCGTTGAGCTTGTCGAGGTCGGAGAGGACCCCCTTGCCGGCTTCGATGTCCCGCAGCAACTGCACGAGCCAGTAGGTGCCTTCGCGGCACGGGGTGCACTTGCCGCAGGACTCGTGGGCGTAGAACTCGGTCCAGCGGGTCACGGCTCGCACGACGCACGTCGTCTCGTCGAAGCACTGCAGAGCTTTCGTGCCGAGCATGGAACCCGCGGCGCCCACTCCTTCGTAGTCAAGAGGGACGTCGAGGTGCTCGTCGGTGAACATCGGCGTCGAGGAGCCGCCCGGCGTCCAGAACTTGAGCCGGTGCCCGGGTCGCATTCCGCCGCTCATCTCCAGGAGTTGGCGCAGCGTGATCCCGAGCGGAGCCTCGTACTGGCCGGGGCTGGCGACATGGCCGCTGAGGGAGTAGAGCGTGAAGCCCGGGGACTTCTCGCTTCCCATCGACCTGAACCATTCCTTTCCTTTTTGCAGGATCGCGGGAACTGACGCGATCGACTCGACGTTATTCACCACAGTCGGGCACGCATAGAGGCCCGCGACCGCAGGAAAGGGGGGACGGAGCCGCGGTTGACCACGGCGGCCTTCGAGCGAGTCGAGCAGTGCGGTCTCCTCACCGCAGATGTACGCGCCGGCGCCGGCGTGCACGGTGAGTTCGAGGTCGAGTCCGCTGCCCAGGATGTTCTCGCCGAGGTAGCCCGCCGCACGGGCCTCGCGCACGGCCTCGTGCAACCGCCGCAGAACAGGGACGACTTCACCCCGAAGATAGATGAAGGCATGAGACGACCTGATGGCATAGCACGCGATCACAATGCCCTCGATGAGGCTGTGCGGGTTCGCGAAGAGGAGCGGGATGTCCTTGCAGGTCCCGGGCTCCGATTCGTCGGCGTTGACAACTAGATAGTGCGGCTTTCCATCGCCCTGGGGAATGAACTGCCATTTCATTCCGGTGGGGAATCCCGCGCCGCCCCGCCCTCGCAGACCGGAGTCCTTGACGTACGCGATCAGGTCGTCCGGCGACATGGCGAGCGCCTTGCGAAGGCCCTCGTACCCTTCGTGCCTCCGGTAGACGTCGAGGCTCCAGGACTTGTCCTCGTCCCAGAAGGCCGACAGCACGGGTGCGAGCAGCTTCTCGGGGCTGCTGCCTTTCAGCTCGGGTGCCAAGGTCATCACTCCCCCTCCTCGGCGGTAGGCCCTGCCGGGTGGGCCGGGTCGGAGGCCGACGTGTCCTGCGGCGCGTCATGCGAACTCAGGTGCTCGCCGGGCGACGGCTCGTGCGGTGTCGCGTCGCCGGGCGCCCTGTCCTGCGGATGGTCGTGCGGTCCGCCGTCGCGCGGATGGACCACGCGCGCGGGTGCGGTCTCTCCCCTTGCCAGGCGAAGACCCACCAGCGACGCCGGTCCCGCTCCGCCGCTCGCCTCGACGGCGCCCTCGCGCTCGTCGGGGAAGCCCGCCAGGATCCGGGCGGTCTCCTTGAACGTGCACAGCGGCGCACCTCGCGTGGGTGAGACGGTGCGTCCGATCCGCAGGTCGTCGACCAGGCGCTTCGCGCTCTGCACGGTCTGGTTGTCGAAGAACTCCCAGTTGACCATCACGACCGGCGCGAAGTCGCAGGCCGCGTTGCACTCGATGTGCTCCAGAGTGATCTTTCCGTCGTCGGTGGTCTCACCGTTGCCGACACCCAGGTACTCCTGGAGCCCTTCGAAGATCGCGTCACCGCCCATCACCGCGCACAGCGTGTTGGTGCACACGCCCACCTGGTAGTCGCCGCTGGGGCGGCGGCGGTACATGGTGTAGAAGGTGGCGACCGCCGTGACCTCGGCCGTCGTCAGATCCAGCACGTCCGCGCAGAACCGCATCCCGGTGCGCGTGACGTGCCCCTCCTCCGACTGCACGAGGTGCAGCAACGGCAGGAGCGCGGACCGGGAGTCGGGGTAGCGGGCGATGATCTCGCGCGCGTCCGTCTCCAGTCGGGCTCGGACGTCGTCCGGGTAGGCGGGCGCGGGCAGCTCGGGCATGCCCAGGCTGACGCCCCGCTCGGAAGAAGAGGTGGTCACCGGTCGACGCCTCCCATCACGGGGTCGATGGACGCGACGGCGACGATGACGTCGGCGACCTGGCCGCCCTCGCACATCGCCGCCATGGCCTGCAGGTTGGTGAAGGACGGGTCCCGGAAGTGGACCCGGTAGGGGCGGGTGCCTCCGTCGGAGACGACGTGCACCCCGAGTTCGCCCTTGGGCGACTCGACCGCCGCGTACGCCTGTCCCGGGGGCACGCGGAAGCCCTCGGTGACCAGCTTGAAGTGGTGGATCAGGGCCTCCATGGAGGTGCCCATGATCTTCTTGATGTGGTCGAGGGAGTTGCCGAGACCGTCGGGGCCCAGTGCGAGCTGGGCGGGCCAGGCGATCTTCCGGTCGGCGACCATGACCGGGCCGGGCTGAAGCCGGTCCAGGCACTGCTCCACGATCCGCAGCGACTGCCGCATCTCCTCCAGGCGGATGAGGAAGCGGCCGTAGGAGTCGCAGGAGTCCGCGGTCGGGACGTCGAAGTCGTACGTCTCGTAGTCGCAGTAGGGCTGCGTCTTGCGCAGGTCGTGGGGCAGACCGGTGGAGCGCAGGATCGGACCGGTGGCGCCGAGGGCCATGCAGCCGGCCAGGTCGAGGTAGCCGACGTCCTGCATACGGGCCTTGAAGATGGGGTTCCCGGTGGCGAGCTTGTCGTACTCGGGGAGGTTCTTCTTCATCTTCTTCACGAACTCGCGGATCTGGTCCACCGCGCCGGGCGGCAGGTCCTGGGCGAGTCCGCCGGGGCGGATGTACGCGTGGTTCATCCGCAGGCCCGTGATGAGCTCGTAGATGTCGAGAATCATTTCACGATCACGGAATCCGTAGATCATGATCGTGGTGGCGCCGAGTTCCATGCCGCCGGTGGCGATGCACACCAGATGGGAGGACAACCGGTTCAGCTCCATCAGGAGCACCCGGATGATCTTGGCTCGCTCGGTGATCTGGTCCTCGACGCCCAGGAGCTTCTCGACGGCGAGACAGTAGGCGGTCTCGTTGAAGAAGGACGTCAGGTAGTCCATGCGCGTCACGAACGTGGTGCCCTGGGTCCACGTGCGGTACTCAAGATTCTTCTCGATGCCGGTGTGCAGGTAGCCGATGCCGCAGCGGGCCTCGGTGACCGTCTCGCCCTCGATCTCCAGGATGAGGCGGAGCACTCCGTGGGTGGAGGGGTGCTGGGGGCCCATGTTGACGACGATGCGCTCGTCGTCGGCGCGGGCCGCGGACTGCACGACCTCGTCCCAGTCGCCACCGGTGACCGTGTATACCGTGCCCTCGGTGGTCTCACGGGCGGATGCCATCGATGAGGTGGTCCCGGAGGGACTCGATGAGGGGTGGTGGCCGGGCGACGGGTTGGTAGTGCTCATGAGTACGACCTCCGCTGGTCCGGAGCCGGGATCTGGGCGCCCTTGTACTCGACGGGGATGCCGCCGAGGGGGTAGTCCTTGCGCTGCGGATGGCCCGGCCAGTCGTCGGGCATCATGATCCGCGTCAGGGCCGGGTGACCGTCGAAGACGATTCCGAAGAAGTCGTAGGTCTCGCGCTCGTGCCAGTCGTTCGTGGGATACACGGAGACCAGGGACGGGATGCGCGGGTCGGCGTCCGGGGCGCTGACCTCCAGCCGGATCAGCCGGTTGTGGGTGATCGAGCGCAGGTGGTAGACGGCGTGCAGCTCACGCCCCTTGTCGTTGGGGTAGTGGACGCCGGAGACGCCGGTGCACAGTTCGAAGCGCAGGGCCGGGTCGTCGCGCAACGTGCGGGCGACGCGCAGCAGGTGCTCGCGCTCGATGTGGAAGGTGAGCTCGCCGCGGTCGACGACCGTCTTCTCGATCGCGTTCCCGGGGAGCAGGCCCTGCTCCTCCAGTGCGCCTTCGAGTTCGTCGGCGACCTCGTCGAACCAGCCGCCGTAGGGGCGGTTCGCGGCGCCGGGAAGCCGGACCGAGCGGACCAGGCCGCCGTAGCCGGAGGTGTCGCCGCCGTTGTCGGCGCCGAACATGCCGCGCTGGACGCGGACCTCCTCCCCGCCCTGGCCGCGCTGGCCGGGAAGGTTGGAGGCGGAGATGTCCTTCTCGGGGTTCACCCCGTTCGAGGAGCCGTTCGCGCCGTTGGCGCCGTTCGCGTCGCTCACCGCAGCAGCCCCTTCATCTCGATCATGGGCAGGGCCTTGAGCGCCGCTTCCTCCGCCTCGCGGGCCGCCTCCTCGGCGTTCACGCCCAGCTTGGTGTTCTGGATCTTCTGGTGGAGCTTGAGGATCGCGTCCATCAGCATCTCGGGGCGGGGCGGGCAGCCCGGGAGATAGATGTCCACGGGGACGATGTGATCGACGCCCTGGACGATCGCGTAGTTGTTGAACATGCCGCCGGAGGAGGCGCACACGCCCATGGAGATGACCCACTTGGGGTTCGGCATCTGGTCGTAGACCTGCCGCAGCACCGGTGCCATCTTCTGGCTGACCCGGCCGGCGACGATCATCAGGTCCGCCTGGCGGGGCGAGCCGCGGAAGACCTCCATGCCGAAGCGGGCCAGGTCGTAGCGGCCCGCGCCGGTGGTCATCATCTCGATGGCGCAGCAGGCGAGGCCGAATGTGGCGGGGAAGACGGACGCCTTGCGCACCCAGCCCGCGGCCTGCTCGACGGTGGTCAGCAGGAATCCGCTCGGCAGTTTTTCTTCGAGTCCCATGACTTAAAGGCCCCTCAGTCCCATTCCAGGCCGCCGCGCCGCCATACGTACGCGTACGCCACGAAGACGGTGAGCACGAAGAGCAGCATCTCCACGAGCCCGAAGACACCCAGGGCGTCGAAGGTGACGGCCCAGGGGTAGAGGAAGACGATCTCGATGTCGAAGACGATGAAGAGCATCGCCGTCAGGTAGTACTTGATCGGGAAGCGCCCGCCGCCGGCCGGCGTGGGGGTCGGCTCGATTCCGCACTCATAGGCCTCGAGCTTGGCGCGGTTGTAGCGCTTCGGCCCGATCAGCGTGGCCATGACCACGGAGAAGATCGCAAAGCCTGCTCCGAGGGCTCCCAGTACGAGGATGGGCGCATAAGCGTTCACCGCTCCTCGCTCCTCTCAGTCGGCACTGACTGCTGGCGATGGCGTCGGACTCGTAGCCGACCCGCTGACGCCGCCCACTCCGCCCGTCCTGACGAAGATCGCGAACATGTGAAGCAGGTCACAAGCCCAACTGCCTCGCATCCTATGCCCGCCGCTCTGTGATCTGCGACACGGGGTATTACACAAGCTTTGTGATCTCCACCACCTGACGAAGGATCATGAAGTCGTATCAGCGGTGATCTTCATACGCGAAGCGTCAGAGTGATCACAAGAAGTGACATTTTCGCTCGTCATCGCAGGCGGCAGGGGGCGTCTCAATATCAAGAGGGTTCCCTTGCATGCAAATTGGAGCTGGACTCGGCGTCCTGGTAATGACCCGCGTTCACACATCAGAGGGAGCCAGGAGTCGCGGTGTGGACGCGTGCACACATTCACGAGCGGAACGAATCGCACCGCATGCGCGGGACGCGGCCGCCCCGGTAACCGTTCCGTGACCTCCGCCACACTCGTGAGGGCCGCTTAAGAAGCGGGCTTGGCCAACGGTCGTGACCGATGGTAGGCGGCGGGCAATCCGGACGTAACGACGAAAGCCCATGATCACAGGCTTGATCACCTGCGTCCGCAATGTCCGTTACGGCGTCAATAAAGAACGGGGGAACAGGAATTTGCGGCACCCGTTGAACAACTGTGGCGCAGCACACGTTTCTTGAAGGTATGGAGGAGCCCCTGATACCGGTTGTACCCATGTCCCACACCGCTCACATACGCAGCCACCGGAAACCCCGCCGCAGCGCGTCGACGATCGCGATGCGGGCCGGAGTCGCCAGTGGTGTCCTCGGCACGCTGGCCGTCGCCACAGCAGCAGGCACGGCCAACGCCGCCGAGCCGGTGACGCAGACGCTCGAACTGCCCGTGCTCACCGGCGACCTGGCCGCCCAGGTCGCACAGTCCGCCCAGGCCACGCAGCAGGCCGCGGCGAACTACCAGCTGCACGCCGAGCGCGACGCGGCCGCCGCGGCAGCCGCCAAGGAGGCCAACAAGGACCTCGCGCATGCCAAGGCCGAGGCCAAGAAGAAGGCCGAAGCCGCCCGCAGGGCCGCCGCAGAGCGTGCCACGCGCTCCGCAGAGCGGACCACGCTGTCCGCCTCGGCGAGCGGCAACAGCTTCACCAGCACGAGCAGCTCCAACGCGACCGGTTCGGCCGCGGCCGTCATCGCCTTCGTGAAGGCGCAGATCGGCGACGCCTATGTCTCCGGCGGCACCGGCCCCAACTCGTGGGACTGCTCGGGGCTGATGCAGACCGCCTTCAAGCAGGTCGGCATCGACCTGCCGCGCGTCTCGCAGGACCAGTCGACCGCCGGCACCCAGGTCTCCCTGAGCAACCTGCAGCCGGGCGACATCCTGTACTGGGGCAGCGCGGGCAGCGCGTACCACGTGGCGGTGTACGTCGGCGACGGCATGTTCGTCGGCGCGCAGAACCCCTCCACCGGCGTGGTGGAGAAGCCGCTGTCCTACGACCCGCCGTCCGGCGCGGTGCGGGTGCTCTGACACCCTCTCGGCGAGCCCCTGAGGGGGCCGAACGCACGCAAGGGCCGCAGCCGCTCGGGGGCAGCGGCCCTTCGGGCTCCCCCGACACGGCCCGGCGCGGCCCTCAGTGGGCCCTCAGCGCTCCGGAACCGGCCCCGGCGACCCCGGGGCGGGAGAGCGGGCGCGGGCGGCTCTGAGCCGGGCGGGAGCCCTGAGCCGAACGAGGGCCCCGAGTCGGAGGAGTCGCTCAGTCGCGCGCACAGGTTCCGGTGAGCCAAGTCGGCGTCTTTCCGGGGACATTCGCCCTCATCGGTGCATCACGAGGGTGTCCGACATGTCGGACACATCGTCAGCGCGGTGGACGAAGAGGCGGCCCGGCTCGCGAGGAAGACCTCGCGCGCCGGGCCGCCGAACGACGGACCCGCACCGCCTCGGTGGGGTCAGGCCTTGGGAGCCACCTTGCTCAGGCCGTTGATGATGCGGTCCATGGCGTCGCCGCCCGTCGGGTCCGTCAGGTTGGCGAGCATCTTCAGGGTGAACTTCATCAGCAGCGGGTGGGTCAGACCGCGCTGGGCCGCGATCTTCATGACCTTCGGGTTGCCGATGAGCTTCACGAACGCGCGGCCCAGCGTGTAGTAACCGCCGTAGGTGTCCGCGAGGATCTGCGGGTAGCGCTGCAGGGCGAGTTCGCGCTGACCGGGGGTGGCTCGGGCATGGGCCTGCACGATGACGTCTGCGGCGATCTGGCCGGATTCCATGGCGTATGCGATGCCCTCGCCGTTGAAGGGGTTCACCAGGCCGCCGGCGTCGCCGACCAGCAGCAGCCCCTTGGTGTAGTGCGGCTTGCGGTTGAAGGCCATCGGCAGGGCCGCGCCGCGGATCGGGCCGGTCATGTTTTCGGGGGTGTACCCCCAGTCCTCCGGCATGGACGCGCACCATGCCTTGAGGACCTCGCGCCAGTCGAGCTCCTTGAAGGAGTCGGAGGTGTTCAGCACGCCCAGGCCGACGTTCGACGTCCCGTCGCCCATGCCGAAGATCCAGCCGTAGCCCGGCAGCAGCCGGTCCTCGCCCGGGCCCCGGCGGTCCCACAGCTCCAGCCAGGACTCCAGGTAGTCGTCCTCGTGGCGCGGAGAGGTGAAGTAGGTGCGGACCGCGACGCCCATCGGGCGGTCCTCACGGCGGTGCAGGCCCATCGCCAGCGAAAGGCGGGTGGAGTTGCCGTCGGCGGCCACCACGAGCGGGGCGCGGAAGGTGACTTCGCGCTTCTCCTCACCCAGCTTGGCGTGCACACCGGTGATACGGCCGGTGCGGTCGTCGCGGATCGGGGCGCCGACGTTGCAGCGCTCGTAGAGGCGGGCGCCGGCCTTCTGGGCCTGCCTCGCGAGCTGCTCGTCGAAGTCGTCGCGCTTGCGGACGAGGCCGTAGTCGGGGAAGGAGGCGAGATCGGGCCAGTCGAGCTGCAACCGCACCCCGCCGCCGATGATCCTCAGGCCCTTGTTGCGCAGCCAGCCGGCTTCCTCGGAGATGTCGATGCCCATGGCCACGAGCTGCTTCGTGGCGCGCGGGGTGAGGCCGTCGCCGCAGACCTTCTCGCGGGGGAACTCGGTCTTTTCGAGGAGGAGTACGTCGAGTCCGGCCTTGGCGAGGTAGTAGGCGGTCGTGGAGCCGGCCGGCCCCGCGCCGACGACGATCACATCGGCGGTGGTCTCGGAGAAAGGCTCGGCGTGGGGCTCGTTCACGGCGGTCACGGCGGGATCTCCCCAAGTTCGCAATCTGCGTGCCGACCGGCACTGGACATGGGCAGTCTATTCAGCAGAATTGATCACCTGGCTGAAGGGCTGCCCCGTGAACCGAGCTCTGCCCCCAGTACGGCTGCGCGTCCCGACGGACGAGGACGCGGTCGCCTGGCACCGGGTCTTCGACGATCCGGACGTGATGGAGTTCCAGGGGGGCAGATCCGCCGAGCTGTCCGTCTACGAAGAGCTCACCGCGCGCCAGCGCCGGCACGACGCCGAACGCGGCTTCTGCCTGTGGACGATGCTGGACCCCGACGACCGGGTGCTCGGATTCACCGGCGCCCAGCCGTGGCCCTGGGAGTGGGGACCCCGGGGCGAGATCGAGATCGGATGGCGGCTCGGGCGGCAGCACTGGGGGCACGGCTATGCGACCGCGGCGGCGCGGATGACCCTGGAGCGGGTGCGGGCGGCCGGGGCGCCGGGGGTGGTGGCGATGGTCGACGCGCGCAACGAGCGGTCCATCGCCGTCGCACAGCGGCTGGGGATGCGGCTCGCGGAGGTCTTCACCACCCCGGAGCCGGAACGGGAGGGCCGCTGCTACCGCCTCACATGGTGACCCTGGTGACCCTCCGTGGCCGTCGGCTACAGAACGACACCTGACGCTTCCCGACGGCCCGCAAAGCAATTACCCTTCCAGTACCGCTGGGGGTGACATCTGTGCTCATACCACCCAAAACACCCGACGTGCGTGTGCCCAGGCTGGTCGGCCTGATGGCCATGGACGCACGCGAGGCGGCCGCGGCGCAGGGCGTGCTGCTGGCCGCACCGGATCGGCCCGACTTCCGCCGCGCGGTCGTCGACCACGTCGTACGGCAGTACCCGCCGCCCGGCGTCGAGGTGCCGCGCGGCGCCGTGGTCACGGTGTGGTTCGACTTCTCCGAAGGGGAGGGCGGCGGAGGCGCGGGCGTACGCGAGCCGCGCGCGCCGAGACCGGGAGGAGGCGGGCTCCAGCGCGAACTGGACCCGTCCTACGACCCCTTCGAGCCGATCGTCCGCTGACACGGCCCGAACCGCACGGACCCGAACCGCACGGACCCGAACCGACCGGACCCGAACCGACCGGGCCGAACCGGTCAAACCGGGCCGCGCGAGCCGAACCGGCCTGGCTGGACACCGACCGGCCCCAACCGGTCGGGCCGGAGCGATCGGTCCGAACCAGTCGGGCCGAACCGACCAGGCCGAACCCGACCGGGCCGGACCGCACGAGCCCGGATCGATCAGGCCCGGATCGATCAGGCCCGGAGCGATCGAGTCCTGAGCGATCAGGCTTCCTTGAAGCCTCGGTGCAGGGTGACCACGCCGCCTGTCAGGTTGCGCCAGGCGACCTTCGACCAGCCGGCCTTGCGCAGGTGCTCGGCGAGAGCGGCCTGGTCGGGCCAGGCGCGAATGGACTCGGCGAGGTAGACGTAGGCGTCGGGGTTGGAGGAGACCGCGCGCGCGACCGGCGGCAGGGCGCGCATCAGGTACTCGGTGTAGACGGTCCGGAAGGGCGCCCAGGTGGGATGCGAGAACTCGCAGATGACGACCCGGCCGCCGGGCCTGGTCACCCGGTGCATCTCGCGCAGCGCCGAGTCGAAGTCCTGCACGTTGCGCAGGCCGAAGGAGATGGTGACGGCGTCGAAGACGTCGTCCTTGAAGGGCAGCCTGGTCGCGTCCCCGGCGGTGAACGGCAGCCAGGTGTGCTTCTTCTTTCCGACCTGGAGCATCCCGAGCGAGAAGTCGCAGGGGACGACGTAGGCGCCGGTCTGTGCGAAGGGAAGCGAGGAGGTGGCCGTGCCGGCGGCGAGGTCCAGGACCTTCTGCGCGGGCCGGGCGTCGACCGCCTTGGCGACCTCCTTGCGCCACCTGCGGTCCTGGCCGAGGGACAGCACGTCGTTGGTCACGTCGTACCGTTCCGCCACGCGGTCGAACATCGAGGCGACTTCGTTGGGCTGCTTGTTCAGGGAAGCGCGGGTCACCCGCCCATTGTGGCAGCCCGGCCCCCGGCGGCTCACGGCAGGAGCCTCGGCTTCTTCCGCGCCGCGAGGTCCTCGACCCACCCGCACAGCAGCACGAAGACGCCGATCAGCAGCCAGCCCACGCCGAACAGGAACCACTGGCTGTCCAGCGGCAGGTACGTCTCGAACGCGGGGACGTCCCAGAACCGGTCGATCAGCGGCACGGCCAGGATCAGGGCGATCTCGTGCCAGAGGTAGATCGTCACCGCCCGCGCGTTGAAGACGGTCACGATCCGGTTCGTCCGCCGCAAGCGCGTGAGCCAGGCGAAGTCGATGCCGAAGTACGCCTTCGCCCACATCAGCGGCATGACGAAGCCGGCCGACCAGAAGGCTTGCGCGAGCGGGTTCTCGTCCAGGTCGTAGGTGCCGGACTCGGCCTGGTGCGTGAAGGCGTACCAGCCGCCGAACCCGATCGCCGCCAGAGAAGCCGCCACGACCAGGGCCGGCTTCATGCGCTCCAGGACGCCGTCGCGGTGCGCGAAGCCGAGCATCCAGCAGAAGAGGTACGTCGACAGGTCCCACAGCGCGGTGCCTACGCGGTTGTCCGGGCCCGCCCACACAAAGGTCAGCACCAGGATCGGCGCGAGGGAGAGCGCCGGCACGACTGTCGGCGCGAGCCGGAACAGCCTCAGCAGCAGCGGCGAGAGCAGGACGAACCAGAGGTAGGTCCGCAGGTACCAGAGGATCTCCCAGGCCTGCTCGCCCCAGGCGTTGCCCGGCGGGTCGCCCAGCGGCACGACCCAGTAGACGATCTCCCAGCCCGGCATCCAGCCGTGCACCAGCATCGCCAGGACGACGAAGACGCCCCAGAACCAGAAGGGCGGCAGGAGCCGGCGCAGGCGGCTCCTCACCACCTTCACGGCCGGCCTCTCCAGGGACTTCGCCATCAGGGTGCCGGCCAGGCCGAACATGATCCCCATGGAGGGGAAGAGCATGCCCGCCCAGGCCCAGCCGAAGGTGTGGTAGGCGACGACCCTGATCAGGGCGAGGGCGCGAAGGGTGTCGAAGTAGCGGTCGCGCTGGGGAGCGGCGGCCCCGACCGGCAGCGCGAGCTCCTGTTCGCGTGCCCGCTCCGGAGCGGGTCCCTGCGGATACGGCCCCTGCGCATATGGTTCCTGCGGATACGACTCCTGCGCATACGGTTCCTTCGCATACTGCTGGTCCCAGCTCATCGGCTCGCCCCCGCCGGGGTGCCGACCTCGCCCGTGCGCTTCAGCTTCTGCCAGCGCAGCCGGCCGCCGGTGAGGGCGGTGATGCAGGAGTGGATGAGGACGAGGTACATCATCTGGCGGTAGGCCAGTTGCTGGAGCGGCATCATCAGCAGATAGCGGTACTTCTCGCGGTCCAGGCGGAACGCGTAGGCGGCGCAGCCCAGTTGGACGCCGAGGACCGCCAGCCAGGCCAGCAGGGCCGCCCGGAAGTCGATGAAGATCATCGAGTAGACGGTGAAGACGTCGATGAGCGGTGCGAAGACCGGCGTGACGATCTGGAAGAGCACCACGAGCGGCATGCCCACCCGGCCGAAGCGGCCCGAAGCGCCCTTGTCCGTCAGAGACCTGCGGTGCTTCCACAGTGCCTGCATGGTGCCGTAGGACCAGCGGTAGCGCTGGGACCACAGCTGCTTCAGCGAGCCGGGCGCCTCAGTCCAGGCCCTGGCGTGCTCCTGGTACACGACCTGCCAGCCCGCGCGGTGCATGGCGATGGTGATGTCGGTGTCCTCGGCGAGGGTGTCCTCGCTCATCCCGCCGACCTCCAGCACGGCGTCGCGGCGGAACGCCCCGATGGCGCCGGGGATCGTGGGCATGCAGCGCAGCAGGTCGTACATGCGGCGGTCGAGGTTGAAGCCCATCACGTACTCGATGTGCTGCCAGGCGCCGATGATCGTGTCGCGGTTGCCGACCTTCGCGTTGCCGGCCACCGCGCCCACCTTCGGGTTCGCGAAGGGCTGCACCAGGTGGTGCACGGCCTCCGGCTCGAAGACCGTGTCGCCGTCCATCATCACGACGATGTCGTGACTGGCGCTGCGGACGCCGTTGTTGAGGGCTGCGGGCTTGCCGGCGTTCTCCTGGCGGACGACGCGGACGTTCGTCATGCCGAAGGACGTCGCCGCCGCGCGGGCGATCTCGGAGGTGTCGTCGGTCGAGCCGTCGTCCACGACGATGACCTCGATCGGGTGGGTGCTCTGCGCCAGCGACTTCAGGGTGTTGGCGATGCACTCCTTCTCGTTGTACGCCGGGACGATCACGCTCACCGGCCGGGTGATCGCGGCTCCCCAGCTGAAGCGGCGCCTGTTGCGCCGTCTGTGATGGCGGCGGGCCAGCAGCAGCATCATCCCGAAGCGGCCCATGACGGCCACGCCCACGACCATCAGCCCCACGGACAGCGTCGGCACGGTCCACTCGGCGAGGGTGACGGCGGCGATGAGGGCCTTGCCCTCGTAGAGGGTCACGCCGGTGGCCTCGCGGTGGGCGGCCTGCAGACGGTCGCCCGCCCCGCC
>NZ_JAHHIU010000130.1 GCF_024539815.1 Streptomyces hayashii | reverse complement strand
GGTCGGGGTGGGCCAGGCGGCGGAGCAGAGGCAGGGCCTCGTCGAGAGGCACCGGCTGGAAGAAGCGCGCGTCCGCGAGCTCGACGGCGGCGATCGCACGGGGGGCCAGGTCCGCGCCGGCGTCGGTGACGCGCAGTCGCTTGGCGCGGGTGTCGGCCGGGTCGACCTCCCGCTCGACGAGTCCCTTCTGCTCCAAGGTGCGCAGGACTTGTGAGGTCATCTTCACGTCGGTGCCCGCCTGGCGGGCAAGCGTCAGCTGGTTGGGGTGCTCGCCCTGGGAGTTGAGCCACCACGCGCAGGCCAGCAGCACGAACTGAACGTGAGTGAGGCCGAGGGGCGCCAGGACCGCGGCGAGGTCGCGCTGCCAGCGCAGCGTGGCGTGCCAGAGCAGCAGACCCGGGCTGTCACCGGGGCTGAGAGGCATCAGCGCGCGGCCCGTTCGACCAGGGCGGCCATCGTGTCGGGCCAGTCGGCGGTGATGCCCGGTCCGATGTGGGCCCCGGCCTCTTCGGCGCCCGGACCGGTGATCTCCATCCGGTAGACCACCCGGACACGGCCGTGCTCGATCCGGTCCAGGCGGTGGACGGTCCGCAGCAGCAGATCCCCGAAGCGGGCCTCGTCGACGAACAGTTCGCCGTCGGTGACCTCGGCGACGCGGAGCGGTATCGGCTCGTCCCCGGGCGGCGTCATCGTGATGTTCGCGCCCGTCGCGAAGGGGCCGTCGATCTCGATCTTCTCGATCTCCGCGTTCCAGGCGCCCCAGTTCTCGACGTCCGCCCAGAGTCGCCAGATCTCCTCGGGGGCGGCGCTCGTCTCGACGCTGTGCTCGTACTTCCACATGTGGGTGGCCTCTCGACTGGATGATGTGTCTACAGATTATCTGCGTGCAGACTATTTGTCGAGCTTGCTGCGTCCGGTCCGTGTCCGGACGACCCCCTCCGCGGAGGTCTGCCGGCTCGCCGCCCGTCGGCCGCCGCCCGCCGTCACTGGGCAGGGAGGGCCTCCCGTATCGCCTCTGCGGTGGTCGCGGGGTCGTATCCGTCGGCCACCCCCGGGATCAGGATGATGTCGCCCTCGATGCGCCGCGAACGCAGCGGAGCGATCTCCCGGTACGCGGCCGAGTCCCACCACGCCCGCGCCCGGTCGAGCGAGGGGAATCCGATCACCACGACGTGTCCGGGCCAGTCGCCCTCCTTCACCTCGTGCCGCGCGCCGTGCACGAGGAAGCGGCCCCCGTACGGCGTCATGGTGTCGGTGATGCGCTCCATGTACTCGGCGATCTCCGGGTGCGGTGCGGCTTCCCGCAGGCGCGCTATCGCATACGCGGCCATGGTGTCCTCCGGTTCGTCGACTCCCTGACGCCGACGAGCCTGGCACCGCGACGCGCTGCGGTCGATGACCTCACGGGTAAGCGCGCCCCGGCTCGGCCGCTCGTCGACTTGCTTGCCGTCAAGATTGCGGAGTCGCCGGATCGAGCGAAGCAGGTGCGTTCGAGCGAGGTGGCGCATCGGGGGGAGCCGGGGGCCGACGACGGCCCTGTGTCCCGCCCTCGGCGCGTCCGCCCTGACACGGTGGCCCCTGTCGCGCGTATTGATGGTCAGAACAGCGGCCAGGCGTGCCGGACGAGGCGAGAGTGCCTGGCGGACGAACAGGAGAGCAGACGCGTATGAACCCCAGTGCTCACATCGAGGCCGTCTACGCGGCAGTCTGCCGGCGCAACCCCGGGGAGAGCGAGTTCCATCAGGCGGTGGGCGAGGTGCTGCACACGCTGGCGCCCGCCCTGGAGGCGCATCCGGAGTACGTCGACGCGTTCATCGCCGACCGGCTGTGCGAGCCGGAGCGGCAGCTGATCTTCCGGGTGCCGTGGGTGGACGACGAGGGCCGGGTGCAGGTCAACCGGGGCTTCCGGGTGGAGTTCAGCAGCGCCCTGGGCCCCTACAAGGGCGGTCTGCGGTTCCACCCGAGCGTCAACCTCGGCATCGTGAAGTTCCTGGGCTTCGAGCAGATCTTCAAGAACGCGCTGACCGGACTGGCGATCGGCGGCGGCAAGGGCGGCTCGGACTTCGACCCGAAGGGCCGGAGCGACGGGGAGGTCATGCGCTTCTGCCAGGCGTTCATGACCGAGCTGTACCGGCATCTGGGCGAGCACACGGACGTCCCGGCGGGCGACATCGGGGTCGGCGGCCGTGAGATCGGCTACCTGTTCGGCCAGTACAAGCGGATCACCAACCGCTTCGAGGCGGGGGTGCTGACCGGCAAGGGCGTCTCATGGGGCGGCTCCGAGGCCCGGACCGAGGCCACGGGCTACGGCGCGGTCTACTTCGCGCAGGAGATGCTGGCCACGCGCGGGGACGGCTTCGACGGCCGCACGGTCGTGGTGTCCGGCTCGGGGAACGTGGCGGTCTACGCGATCGAGAAGGTGCACGCGCTGGGCGGTTCGGTGGTGGCCTGCTCGGACTCCTCCGGGTATCTGGTGGACGCCGACGGCATCGACCTGGAGCTGCTGAAGACGGTCAAGGAGGCTCGGCGGGCGCGTCTGTCGGCGTACGCGGAGGCCAGGCCCACGGCGCGGTTCTCCGAGCGGGGCTCGGTCTTCGACGTGCCCTGCGACGTCGCGCTGCCGTGCGCCACGCAGAACGAACTGGGCGCACCGGACGCGGCGGCGCTGGTGAAGAACGGCGTCCGGGCCGTCGCCGAGGGCGCCAACATGCCCTGCACCCCGGAGGCGATCGAGGTCTTCCGGGAGGCGGGCATCCTGTTCGGGCCCGGCAAGGCGGCCAACGCGGGCGGCGTGGCCACCTCGGCGCTGGAGATGCAGCAGAACGCCTCCCGTGACGTCTGGACCTTCGAGCAGACGGAGCAGCGACTGGCCGCGGTCATGCGGAGTGTCCACGCCCAGTGCCGCGCCACCGCCGACGCGTACGGCGGCGCCCCCGACGACTACGTCGCGGGCGCCAACATCGCGGGCTTCCTGCGCGTGGCTCAGGCGATGACGGCCCAGGGCGTCGTGTAGCGCACACCTCAGGGACGTCAGGAGGCGTACGGCGTGCGGCCCTGCACCCTGTCGGGGATCCCGGCCCGCGCCCCGGGGACGACGGCTCGGGGACGACGACTCGGGCGGCGCTCGCGCGGTGGGCGCGGGCGCCGCCCGGAGCGAGTCGGCGGCGAGGAAAGCGAGAGAACTCGTTTTCTGTAAAGGAGTTGAGAAGGAAGCCCCCTCATGGCCTCGCCGTGGTCAACGCTAGCACTCAGCCCGGAATCAGGTCGCGCAGATTTTCCGGGGTGACGACCCGGGAGTCCGGGTGCAGCCCCTCGGGACGCACAAGGCCGATGTACGTCACGGGCTCGTCCGTGACCGGCTCGCCGTCCCACAGGTCCGGAGGCGTCGTGTCGCCCTCGCCGGTCATCAGGTCGACCAGATACCGCACCGTCAGATGTTCGCGTTCCACGACGGCGCGCACCACCTTGGCCACCGACACCTGGTTCTCCTCGACCCGGTTGGCCGACGAGATGCCCCTGAGGTACAGGTGCAACCAGTGCGCGCGCCACCGGCCGTCGTCCTCGCGCCGGAACACCAGCGGCAGCGCCACCCGGCCCGACCCGCGCAGATCCGACTTCATCCGTACCGTGCGCGGCTCGAACGGCCGGCCCTTCTGCTCACCGTCGCGCAGCATGAACCCGAAGAACGACTCCTCGACTTCGTCGAAGCCCTCACCGGAGTACACGTTGACCTGCGGAACGATGAATCTGCTGCGCACCCGGTCCAGGGACAGGTCGATGAACTCGCTGGCCCCCTCCGGCGCCTCGGTGAGGTCACCCGAGTGCCTGCCCCCGACCGCCTTCAGGGAGGTGTAGGACAGCCATGAGTCGGTGCTGTAGTCGGCGTGGAGGAGCAGCGCCGACAGGTCGAAGTCCGTGCGGTCCGCGGTCTGCTTCCAGTAGACGAAGAAGCGCAGCCGGTCGCCCTCGACCGCTGAGACCGATCCCCGGGGCAGCACTCCGGTCCCGGCCGTGGCCGCCCTGCCGCTGAGCGGGAGCGCCACGTCCAGGATGCCGGGGTCGAGCAGCAGCCGGCCCGGCGCCGGGAGCCTGCGGCGTATCTCGGCGTCCAGGGCTGCCGTCAGACGATCGCGGTCGGCGGCGGGGACGGGCGGGCGGACGTCGGGGGAGACCCAGCCGCGGCCCCGCCGGTTCACGAACACCCGCGGTCGGCCCGTCTCCTGCTCCCGGTTGTGGAAGTGCTCGCGGACCGAGAGCACGACCCGGCCGGAGACCTCGGGAGCGACCCGTACCGCGGCCGCCACCACCGCGTCCCGCTCCTGCTGGTCGGCGGCGATGCGCAGCAGCAGGTCCAGGGCGCGGAAGAGCTTGCCGGGAGCGGACGTCAGCAGTTGCACCGCGCCCAGGACGTCGCAGTCGTCGAGCAGTCTCTCCAGACGGCTGTCGAAGGACCTCACCTGCTTCTCGCCCCGCGCCACGGCGAACACGTCGGCGGCGTGCGGCCAGCGCGGGTACTCGTGGGGATGGAGGCGTTCGCCGAGTCGTTTGAAGGGCTCGCGGTGCGTCCGGACGTCGGCCAGTTTGGCGGGGTTCGCCGCGACGACGGCGTCGAGGCCGGCGAGCAGGGCACGGCGGTTCCCCCGGGACAGGGCCTGGAAGCGGGTCGGTTCCTGCAGTGTCACGTCGCCGCCCGACAGGGCGCAGGCCAGCCGCAGCACATCCGTGACGGTGTCCAGCAGGAGGTCCGCGCCCACCGCGAGACGGGCCGCGTTGACGACCGCCCGGTTCTCCCGGACCGGGATCACCTCGGGCTGCGGGCCATGGGCGCACACCTCGGCGAGAGTGCGCAGGTCGTGCAGGTGGTCCTCGTTCAGCGGCGTGGTACTGGCGGCCAAGGCCATGTACAGGCCGGTGAGTTCGTCGGCCAGGCCCCGGCCGAGGTGCAGGACGGTCACGCGGTCGCCCGCCGAGGCGATCAACTCGTCCTGCGCGGCGAGCATCTCCTCGTAAGTGTGCTGGTAGCGGCCGTAGACGGGAAGGCTGAGCAGGTCGAGCACCCCGTGGGCCAGCTGGGTCAGCACGTTCTCACGCGCGGAGCCGTCGCTGAGCGCCTTCGTGACGCACCACGTCCAGAACTCCTCGGTGTCCGGCACGTTCGCCGGGAAGTCGATGAAGTACACGTTGTGCCGGACGTGATCGCCGACCATCTCGCTCACCGTGCGCAGGGTCCGCCGGGAGACCTCCAAAACCGCGGCCGGGGACAGCTCCGACAGGCGCTTGAACAGCTCCGCGGAGAGCTTGAAACCTGCGGACGCCAGGGCGGCGTCGAACTGCCGCGCTGCGGCGGCTCCTTGCCCGGCGGGGCCCTCGGGCAGCGGGAGGCGGTGTGTGTGCCGGACGACCAGCGATTCGGGACTCTGCGCCATGCGTGGATGATCGCAGAGGTGTGCGACCGGGCGCACAGGGGTTTCCGCCCCCCCGGTCCGGCCGGATGACGCCGCAGGCCGTGTGGACCGGCGCCTCCCCTGTGGGCGCCGGTCCACGCGTGGTCGACGGTCGTCGGGGCCGCGCCTCGGCCCACGAGTGTGCCGCCGGCTCCGGTGAGGTGCGTCGTGCGCTTCCACGGTCGCGGAGGCGGACCGCAGTGGGCGGGGGCACGGCTGCGCGGCAAGCACGCGCAGCCGCCCTCGGGTGTGTCAGGCCTGCACGAGCACGGTGCACCAGACCTCGTTGTTGTCGCCGATGCCGCAGTCGGCGATCTCCCCGCTCCGGATCTTCGTCCAGACGCCCTTCGCGCGCCAGTGCCAGGTGCCGACCCGCGAGAACCGCTCGTGGTAGCCGTGGCCGGCGAAGGTGAAGGCGTCGACGTCCTTGCCGGTGCCGTTGCCGCCCCGTGTGCCGTTGCCGAACGACTCCTGCTTGCACTTGGCGTGCTTGAACTCGCTGCCCGTGCCGCCGCCCCAGTTCCACACGTCGCAGTAGTGCGGGCCCTCGCCGAGGCTCATGGTGTAGTGCATCGTCTCGCCGGTCCTGTTCTTCACCGCGCCGCACAGGGGACCCACGCACCCGTCCGCGGAGGCGGTCGTCGCTCCGGCGACGACCGCCGCGGAAGCCATGAAGGCGGTGGCTACGACGGCGACGGCCGTCCGGTTCGCCCGGGACATCATCTTGCGCATGGCAGATCCATTCTCTCGTTGCGTCGGCTCGGCCCCCGCCTCGCGCGACCGCGGCAGGTCGGGGGCGATCTCGCTCCCCGGGAGCCTGCGCGCGCCGGCGTCGGCGTTCCCGGCGGCGCACGGCGTCTGCCGTGATCCGCCTGACGGCACGTGAGTTGAGGATCTACCGTGAACCTTGCGAAAACCTTGTGACGGCCGTCCGGTGACGGCCCGGAGTCGAAGACGGACGGCCGTCGGGAATCCCGTACCGGCGGGCGGGCGAGGAATCCGCCGCCGGCCTGCCGTTCCCCCGTCCGTCCCACGTGAGGCACGATGAACCTGTACCTACTCGGACCCCTGGAACTGCGCGTCGAGGGGCGCGTGGTCGACGCCGGGCAGCCGCGTCGACGAGCGGTCCTCGCAGCTCTGGCGGCCGACGCCGGCCGGCCGGTCCCCGTGAGCACGTTGGTGGAACGCGTCTGGGACACCGCCGCACCCGACGGGGCCCGTTCGGTTCTCTACGCCCACATCAGCCGCCTGCGGCGACTCCTGGACGACGCGGCGGCCACGGCGGACGACGAGGCCCAGGCGTCCCCGACGGCACTGCGCATCAGCCGGACCGCCGGGGGCTACGTTCTTGAGGCGGACGAGCACGCCGTCGACCTCCTCCGGTTCCGCTCGCTCGCAGCGCAGGGGCGCGAGCCGCACCTGTCCGACGAGCGGCGGGCGCAACTCCTCACGGAGGCGCTGCGATTGTGGCGCGGCGTGCCGCTGGCGGGGCTGCCGGGGGCGTGGGCGGAGCGCGTGCGGACGGCCTGGACCCAGGAGCGGGTGGAGACGGCGCTCGCGTGGGCCCGCGCCCTGCTGCGGCAGGAAAGGCCTGAGCAAGTGCCCACGGTGCTTCAGCCGTTGCTGGCGGAGCACCCGCTGTGCGAGCCGCTCGCCGTGGCGGTGATCCGGAGCCTGTCCGACGCCGGAAGGACGGCCGAGGCTCTGGACGCGTACAACGGGATCCGCCGGCGGCTCCTGTCCGAGCTGGGCGTGACGCCCGGCCGTGAACTGCAGGCGGCGTACGAGGAGATGCTGCGCGGCAGCGGACGGGAGGAGTCGCCGGGCATGGGCTCCCCTGCGGTCGCCGGCGGCGCGCCCGCCGCGACCGTGGTCCCCGTCCCCGCCCAACTCCCCATGGCCGTAAGTCACTTCAGCGGACGGGAGGAGCAACTGGCCGAGCTCACCCGCCGCCTGGTCGGCGCCGACGGACCGGGCGCCGGTGAGTGCGGAGCGGCCGTGGTCGTCTCCGCCGTCTCCGGGACCGCGGGCGTCGGCAAGACCGCGCTGGCCGTGCGCTGGGCGCACCGGATGCGGGAGGCCTTCCCCGACGGACAGCTCTACGTCGACCTGCGCGGCTACGACCCGGACGAGCCCGTCTCCGCCGCCCAGGCCCTCGCGGGCTTCCTCACCGCGCTGGGCGTGCCCGGCCAGGAGATACCGTCGCGGCTCGACGACCGGGCGGCACGCTACCGCACCGCCGTCGACGGACGGCGGCTGCTCGTCCTCCTCGACAACGCCGCCTCCGCCGCGCAGGTGCGCCCGTTGCTGCCCGGGAGCCCGACGTGCAAGGTGGTGATCACGAGCCGGGACTCGCTGTCGTCCCTCGTCTCGGTGCACGGAGCACACCGCATGGTCCTCGACGTCCTCCCCCCGCAGGAGGCGCTCGATCTGCTGCGCGCGTTGATCGGACCGCGCGTCGACGCCGACCCCGGGGCCGCCGCCGCCCTCGCGGAACAGTGCGGGTGGTTGCCGCTGGCCCTGCGGGTGGCGGCCGAACTGGTGCTGTCGCGTCGTCAGGAGCCCCTGGACCGACTGGTGGACGAACTGCGCGACCGCAGGCGGCGGCTGGATCTGCTGGACTCCGGTGACGGAGATCCCCGTGCCGCCGTCCGGGCCGTCTTCTCCTGGTCCTACGACCGTCTCCCCGACCAGGAGGCACGCCTCTTCCGGCTGCTGGGCCTGCACCCGGGGCCCGACGCGGACGTGCACTCCGCCGCCGCCCTGGTCGGCGAGAGCGTGGAACGGACGCGGCGCTCACTCGACGTGCTGTCCCGTGCGCATCTGGTGCACCGGAGCGGGCCGGGCCGCCACGGCATGCACGATCTGCTGCGTGCCTACGCCGCCGAGCTCGCCGGCCGGTACGACGGAGCGGCGGAGCGCGACGCCGCCGTGACCCGTCTGCTGGACCACTGTCTCGCCGCGTCGGCGGCGGCCATGGACGTGCTGTACCCCGCCGAACGGCATCTGCGTCCCGTCGTCGAGGCGCCCGGCACGGGTCTGCCGCCGCTGCGCACGGCCGACGAGTGCCGCGCGTGGCTGCGCGCCGCACAGCCCACCCTGGTGGCCCTGTGCTCCAGGACCGAGGAGCCGGGACCGTCCCGGCACACCGTGCGGATCGCCACCACGCTCCACCGCCACTACGAGCGCTCGGGGCACTTCGCCGACGCGATGACCGTCCACACGCACGCCGTGCGCGCCGCCCGCGCGGCGGGAGACGTGCGGGGCGAGGTCGACGTCCTCGTCTGCGTCGGAGCGGTCCACCGGCGGCTCGGAGACTACGAGAGCGCCCGACGGCAGCACATGGACGCGCTGGCCCTGTGCCGCCGGATCGGCTACCGGGCCGGGGAGGCCCGCCATCTCACCAATGTGGGCGTGCTGCACGAGTTGCAGGGCGAATACCGGGAGGCCGCCGAACACCACGAGAAGGCCGTCGAGCTGTTTCGCGCCGTCGGGGACGCGCATGGCGAAGCCGACGTGCTGAACAACCTCGGCATCGTGCAGGAGCTGCTGGAGGACTACCAGGCGTCGATCGAGCGCTACCAGCAGGCGTTGGCGCTGTACCGGCGGACGGGCCACACGTTCGGGGAGGCCAGCGCCCTCGGGAACCTGGGGATCGTCCTGGCGCGGCTGGGCGACCACGTGGCCGCGGCCGGGCGCTTCGAGCAGGCGCTCGCCCTGTTCCGGCGGCTCGGACACACCGGGGGAGAGGCGCACGCGCTGTCCAACCTGGGCGACGCGCTGTGCCGTCAGGGCAGACACGAGGAGGCCGCGGAGCACCAGAGCCAGGCCCTGGACCACTTCCGGCGGACCGGGGAACCGTACGGCGAGACGGGCGCCCTCAACGGCCTGGGCGAGGCGCTGCACGGCGCCGGACGGCACGCCGAGGCCCTGGAGGCCCATGCCGCGGCGCTGGAGCTGGCCCGCGGCATAGGGGAGCAGGAGGAACAGGCTCGCGCACACACCGGCTCGGCGCTCGTCCGGCAGGCCCGCGGGGAACGGACGCAAGCCGTCGATCACCTGCGCGAAGCGCTGTCCCTGTACACCGCGCTGGGCTCTCCCCGCGCGGAGGAGACGCGCAAGGCGCTTCTGGCCGTGACGGCCGGGTAGCGCGAAGGCCTCGCCTCACCGCCCGGCATCGTCGGACGGTGAGGCGAGGCCGCTCACGGCGTCACAGCGTCGAGGTCGTCTGCTCCCCGGAGGAGCTGCCCGCGAGCCACTGGTCCCAGCCCAGGTTGAAGGCGGCGTAACCGTTGTCGGCCGAGGCCTTGGCCCGGGGCGAGCCGGTGATGGTGATGGGATCGCCCTGCTTGACCTGGTCGTAGAACCACTTGGCGTCCGACATGGACAGGTGGACGCAGCCGTGCGAACCGCGCGCGCTGCCGCTGCCCGGATTCGGGTCGCCGGTCGAGTAGTGCACATAGGTGCCGGACTGGGTCAGATGGACGTCCCAGGGAAGGGTCAGGTCGTAGAAGTTGGGACTGCCCTTGTCGCAGCTGATACCGACGCTGCAGGAGGTCATGTGGACCTCCTTCTCCTTGTCGATGACGGCCATCGTGCCGTTCCACGTCGGGTACTCGGCGCTGCCCGCGTTGATCGACAGGGTGCGCACGGCGTTGCCGTTGCGGGTCACCTTCATGGTGTGGCCGGTCACCGAGACGTCGGCGCGCACGTCGTCGCCGACCTTGAAGGTGTGGGTGTAGGCGCGCACGCCGAAGCGCCCGTTGCCGTTGCTGACGCCGTTCATGTCGGCGTCGACCTTCACCGTGGTGCCGGAGGGCCAGTAGGTCTTCGGACGCCAGTCGGCGCGCCTGTCGCCGAACCAGTGCCAGGCGCCGGCCACCGGCTGCGAGGCGCTCACCTTCATGTGCTTCTCGACCGTCGCCCGCGCCTTGGCCGCCACCGGGTTGGTGAAGACCACCGATATCGGCATGGCCACGCCGACCGTGGTCCCCGTCTGCGGGGTGATCGTGTCCAGCAGCATCGGCGGACCGGCGGGCTTGGTCGGCGACGGCGAGGAACTCGCGGGGGTGCCCGAGGCCTTCGCGTCGCTGCCGCCCGCCTTGTCGCTGCCGCCCCCGGACCCGCCGCAGGCCGTCGCGCCCACCAGCATCACACCCGTGACGAGTGCGATCCCTATGCCGCCCTTGCGCCGTCCCACGACCTGTCCCCGCTCTCTCGCTCTTCGGCCCCGCCGGGGCCCGACTCACTCTGAGACGGCCAAGGAGCCGTCCGACGTTGCACATGTCGCGTAAAAGGTGTCCCAAGACTCCACGCCCGGTCGCCCGTCCCGCCCCGCCGGGGCGAGCAGGGCGGGTGCCCGCCCTCGAAGCCCCCTAACCCGACCGGCGGGCATGTGTGATTTAGGTAAAATGAGCTGAATGAACCGTTCCGGCGTGGATGGCATGTACCGTGCGAGTTCGGTGGATCCGCACGGATGCACCGGCAATCGCCCAGTCGGAAACGGGAGTTGCCTCATGACCGCACGACGGACCTTGATCTCGCTCGTCATCACGGCGCTGACGCTGTCGGCCGTCGCACTGACCGGCGCGCCGGCCCAGGCCGCGGGCGCCACGAACATCCGCATCTGGGGCTCAAGTCACTGCCTCGACAGCGACGTCGACAACGCGGCGAGACTCCAGATGTGGAGCTGCGACGGCGGATCCGACGAGAAGTGGCTCACGGAGTTCTGGGGAAGCGGCATGTACCGCTTCATCAACCAGAGGACGGGATGGTGCGTCACCGCGCCTTCGGGGCTCGGGGAGGGGCCGATCACGCTGTCGGTCTGTGACGCTTTCGGGAGCACCCGGGCCGTCCAGCTCTGGCGCGTCTACACCACAAGGCCCGGGGACCCGTCGGTGGCGGTGTGGCAGAGCACGCAGAGCGGCCTGTGCATGACCACCCCGAGCGTCGCCAATCACACGATCCCGCGGACCACGACGTGCGACCCCTCCGACCACTACGACTGGTGGCAGCGGCAGTAGTCGCAGCGGCGGCGGACGTCACGGGCCCACCGGAGCCATGCCCTGGGGCGTCCGCCCCCCCCGCGTGCCACCCCGTTCGGGTCGCCTTCGGGTCGCCTTCAGGTCGGGTTCGGGTCCGGCTGAGGCCCGGGCGGCTCCCGTACCGGAAGCGCCGCCCGCCGTCCGCACTCCGGCGGACCGCCGTGCGGCGCACCCGACGCACGGGAACGGCGCGTGCCGGCATAGAGGCGGGACACGGGGGTAGTCGCGCCGCTGTGCCGGTCACGGGCGACCGGCAGCCGGAATCGGGCTTCGACGGTGGGAGGGGTACGTCATGACGCTGACGGGCACGACGGCAACGGACACGCAGGTACGCGAGTTGCCGGAGATAGCCGATCCCTCCCGGGTGGCGCCGAAGGACGCGCGTGCGCTGTCGAGGCTGTTCTTCGACCAGTTGGCGGTGCTGGAGGAAGGCACTCCGGAATACAGCTACGCACGGAACACGCTGATCGAGATGAACATGTCCCTGGTCCGGTTCGCGGCCGGCCGGTTCCGCGGCCGCGGTCCGGAGGAGATGGAGGACATCGTCCAGGTCGGCATGATCGGCCTGATCAAGGCCATCGACCGGTTCGACCTGTCCCGGGAGGCGGAGTTCACGTCGTTCGCGATCCCCTACATCGTCGGTGAGATCAAGCGCTTCTTCCGGGACACCACCTGGGCCGTGCACGTCCCCCGCCGCCTGCAGGAAGCCCGCGTCCATCTCGCGCGCGCCACGGAGGAACTGCGCAGCCGCCTCGGACGCACGCCGACGGTCAAGGAGCTGTCGGAGCTGATGAGCCTTCCCGAGGAAGAGGTGCGCGAGGCCCGTCTCGCCGCCAACGGCTACAACTCCTCCTCCCTGGACGCAACGATCAGCGGCAGCGACGAGGGCGAGTCGGCACTGCAGGACTTCATCGGCGCCGAGGACGCCGCTCTGGGGCTGGTGGAGGACTTCCACGCCCTGGCTCCCCTGCTGGGCGAACTCGACGACCGGGACCGGCAGATCATCCACATGCGGTTCGTGGAGGAGCTCACCCAGGCCCAGATCGGCGAACGCCTGGGGGTCTCGCAGATGCACGTCTCGCGGCTGCTGTCGCGCACGCTCGCCCGGCTGCGGGACGGCCTGCTCACCCAGAACTGAGACGCACCGCCGACGGTCGTGGCAGCCCGTCAGGAGAACCGGCCGGAATGGCATTCAGGTCCCGGACGGGCGGAGACATCGGCGGGTGCGGGCCCCGAATAACGGAGAAAAGGCCGGGAAGACGGAAGAAAAGGAGGTCGATGAGTATGGTTCCCCTGCTTCTCGTGCTGCTTCTCGCCGTCATTCTTTTCGGCGTCGGTTTCGCCGTCAAGATCCTTTGGTGGGTGGCCCTGGCCGTCCTGGTGCTGTGGCTGCTCGGTTTCGTCATGCGTTCCACCACCACCGGCGGCGGCCGCGGCCGCTGGTATCGATGGTGACCTGACTTCGTACCCGTGCACTGCGCGCGCAGGGACCGGCCGTCACGACGGCCGGTCCCTGCGCGCGCACGTGCACGGGTACGTGTGCGCGCATACCGGTCCCCGGCGGACCTGATATGTGCAGCGCGTGAAGAAGGCAGGTGCGGCGGGTGGTGATCCGCGGCTGGGCGGGAGCGGCCGGCCGCGTCTGAGAGGGTGGGGCGAATGGACATCGATCGCAGGAACAACGTCACCGTCACCGGCAACCCGCAAGGGCGGACGGTGGTGCTGGCGCACGGGTTCGGCTGTGATCAGAACATGTGGCGGCTGACCGTACCGGCCCTGACCAGCGACTATCGCGTGGTGATGTTCGACTACGTGGGGTCGGGCCGCTCGGATCCGTCGGCCTTCTCGGAGGACCGCTACGCCTCCCTCGACGGCTATGCCCGCGACGTGGCGGAGGTGTGCGAAGCGCTGGACCTGCACGACGCGATGTTCGTGGGGCACTCGGTCAGCGCGATGATCGGGGTGCTGGCCGTCGACCTGGCCCCGCAGCGCATCGGGGCGCTGGTGATGGTCGCCCCGTCACCGCGCTACATCGACGACGAGGGCTACCGGGGCGGGTTCAGCACCGAGGACATCGAGGAACTCCTGGCGTCCCTGGAGTCGAACTATCTCGGCTGGTCGGCCGCGATGGCGCCGGTGATCATGGGGAACGCGGACCGGCCCGAGCTCGGCGCGGAGCTGACCAACAGCTTCTGCGCCACCGACCCCGACATGGCGCGCGTCTTCGCCCGGACCACGTTCCTCTCGGACACCCGGGACGACCTGAAGAACGTCCAGGTGCCGACGCTGGTGCTGGACTGCACCCAGGACGTCATCGCCCCCCGCGAGGTCGGCGCCTTCGTCCACCGGGCCATCCCCGGTTCGACGCTGGTCACGCTCGACGCGACCGGACACTGCCCGCACCTGTCCGCGCCGGAGGCCACCAACGAGGCGATCACCGCCTTCCTGGCGAGTCAGCGCTGATGTGCCGGACCGGGCAGCAGCCCGACCAGCAGGGGACGGGTGGCGAGCAGACCGCCACCGCGGCGTTCGCCGCACTGCTGGAGGACAGCGCCGAGGAGCTGTACGAGAGCGCGCCGTGCGGATATCTGTCCACGCTCATGGACGGCACCATCGCAAAGATCAACAACACGCTGCTGAGCTGGCTCCGCCGGGAACGGGACGAGGTGGTGGGCCGGATGCGGTTCACCGACCTGCTCACCGTCGGCGGCAAGCTGTACCACGAGACGCACTTCGCCCCGCTGCTGCGCATGCAGGGCGAGATCGGCGGCATCGCCCTGGAGATCAGACGGGCCGACGGCGGTCGCATTCCGGTGCTGGTCTCCTCCGCGATCAAGCAGGGCGGCAACGGGGAGCCGTTGCTGATCCGCACCACCCTGTTCGACGCCCGGGACCGTCGCGCCTACGAAACCGAACTCCTGCGGGCCGGGAAGGAGGCCGAGAACGCGCGCAGACAGGCGGAGGCCGACCGCACCCGGCTCCAGGACGCCCTGGCCGTGCTCCAGCAGTCACTGCTGCCCGACTCGCTGCCGCCGGTACCCGGATTGGAGACGGCCGTCCACTACCGCGCAGCGTCTCCCGACCGGCTGGGCGGCGACTTCTACGACCTCTTCCCCGTCGACGGCGAACGTTTCGCCTTCTTCCTCGGCGACGTGTGCGGCAAGGGCCCCCAGGCCGCCGCGGTCACATCGCTGACCCGCTACACCCTGCGGGCCGCCGCCCTGCACGATCCCGCCCCCGTCTCCGCCCTCTCCACCCTCAACAAGGTGCTTCACGAGCGCTACACCGGCGGCGACCCCCGCTACTGCACCGCCATATTCGGCATCGTCGAACCCGACGCCGCGAGCGGGCGAGCCACCGTCCGGCTCGCCTCGGGCGGCCACCCGTCGGCCCTCGTCATGCGCGCGGACGGCACCGCCGACTTCCTGCCCACCCCGGGCGGCTTCCTCGTCGGCGCCCTGCCCGACGCGCGCTTCGCCACCGCCGACACCGTCCTCGCCCCCGGCGACACCCTGCTGCTCTACACCGACGGCCTCACCGAGGCCCGCACCGGCGAGGACCGCGGCAGTCTCTACGGGGACGAGGCCCTGCGCGACTTCACCGCCGGCCATGCCGGACAGCCCCCGCACGCCGTGATCGAGGCCCTCACCGGCCTGCTGGACGACTTCGGCGACGGACTCGACGACGACACCGCCCTGCTCGCCCTCGGCGTTCCCGCGCCCGACCTCAGGACCACGACCCGCGAATGAGCCCGCTGAAGATCACCACCCGAGACGCCCTGACAGGTCCCGTTCTGGAGATCATCGGCGAACTCGCCTATCCGCACGCCACCGAGCTGACAGACCTGCTCCCCACGATCTCCCTCCGGCCAGGTCAGCGCCTTGTGCTGGACCTGGCAGGCATGGAGTTCTGCGACTCCAGCGGCATCAGCGCCCTGATCGCGGCCCGCAATCTCGCGCACGCCGCACGGGCCGACGTCGCGCTGGCCGCGGTACCCGCCCCCACCCTGCGCGTCCTGCGCGTCGTCGGCCTCGACCAGATCTTCACCCTCCACCCCGACCGTGACTCGGCCACCCGTCCCTGAACAGCGCGCGGCCCGCCCCCGGGCCGGCCGGAACGGCGCCGGGAGCGTCGACGGTGTGGGCGGCCGACGCCCGGGTAGACGGAGGAACAGATCAGACCGAAGCGCCGAAGAGCGGTGAACGCAACGAAAGAGCCCCCTATGGTCACCCCGCTGAGGAAGCAGACGGCAGACGAACAGGGCGGAGCCCAGGGCGCCCCGCTGCGCTACGGCGCGATCTGGGGAGACGGCGCCGCTCGCGCCGCGGACGCCCGCCAGGCCCTGCGGGCGTTTCTCGGCCACGCCCGGCGCATGGGCCGCGCGGTGGTGCCGAGCGCCCTGGCCGTCGACGCCGAGCTCGCCACGAGCGAAATGGTCACCAACGCCATCCTGCACGCCCCGGGCCCCTGCGGAATGACCCTGGAGCTGACCGACGACGAATTGACGATCACCGTCTGGGACAGTTCCACCGAGAAGCCGGCGCCGAAGAAAGTCGATCCGCGTCGCATCGGCGGTCATGGAATGCACCTGGTGCACACGGTCAGCGACAAAGTCGTCGTCGCCCTTCGCGCCACGGGGAAGCTGGTCACCGCCCACCTCTCCCTCACCCCGAACAAGAAAGGCGCCGCCTTCGGCGGTTCTGCTTTCCCGGCCTTCCTCCCGGGCTGAACACCGCCCCGCCGGAGCACTCTGCGGGCGTCCCGCCCTCAGGCGTTCAGGGCCACCTCAACGGTGGGATGGCAGGGGATGATCTCGTCGATGCCCACGAGCTGCAGCAGACGCACGACGGACTCCTGGGCGCCGGCGATGCGCAACCACCCCTGAGCGCCGCTCACCCGCCGGTGGGCGGTGACGAACACGTTGATGCCGCTGGAGTCCATGAAGGTCACGCCGCTGAGGTCCGCCACGATGCGCGGGGGCGGCGCGCCGCCGTCGGACAGCAACGCCTCGCTGAGGACGTCCTTGACGTCGTGGTCGATCTCGCCCTGCACGGTCACGACGAGGACGCCGTCGACCACCGCGGGCCGGACGGAAAGATGATGGGGCCGGTCTTCCCTGGGGATGTCGCTCACGTCTCCTCGGCTGCGCCTGGGCTTGCCCGCTCAGGGCGTGCTCGGACGATTCTGCCCCACCGGTGCGGCGGCATGCACCCGGACCGGCAGGGCCCGACGTCAGCGAGTTGGTCACGAATGCCCGCAAGTACGCCCCTGGACCCGTGCTGATGGAGCTGAGCGTCACCGCCCACGCCGTGGACGTCGTCATATGGGGCACCGGCCCCACCGTGCCCCTGCCCGTGCCGCCGATCCCGAGAGGATCGGCCAACACGGCCTGGAGCCAGTCGAGGCCCTCACGAAGAGCCTGTTCACCGAGCACGAGCCGGTCGGCAAGCGCATCACGGCACGCGTCGCCCTGCCCGACGCGCACAACGGCGCCGACGCCCGCCGCTGAGCCGAAGGCCTCGGCCGCAGCCCCGGGGCGGGCCCAGGCCCAGGACCGGACCTTGGCGTCGGCGTCGGCGTCGGCGTCGGCGTCGGCGGGATGATCGCCCGGCTACGGAATGATCGTCCGGCTACCGAGGTCGCGGCGGGGTATCCGGGACACAGGCACCGGACGGTGTCGAAGCGCAGGGCAGGGGGACGGGTTGGGAACGGAGGATGAGAGCATCCCCGCCATGGATGACGCAGACGGTCGCACGGCCAGGTGGTGGGCGGCGCTGCGCCGGACGCCGGTGACCATCTGGAACGACGACGTCACGGACTGGGCCGCCGCGCTGACCTACTACGCGGTCCTCGCCCTGTTCCCCTTGCTGCTGGTCATCCTCTCGATCCTGGGGCTGACCGTGCCCACGGCCAAGCCCGAGGTCATCGACCGGATGGCGCAGGCCGCCCCCGCCGAGTCCCGCGCGCTGCTGCGCAGCACCCTGCGGCAGATGTCCGAGCAGTCGTCGACGGCATGGACGCTGATCTTCGTCGGGGGCACGGGCGCCCTGTGGTCGGGATGCAGCTATCTGAGCGTCTTCCGCAGGGCCTTGTACGCCATGCACCGGATCAGCGCGGACCGGCCGGTCTGGCGCACGGCGCCGCGCATCGTTCTCACGGCCCTGGTCCTCAGCTCGCTGCTGCTCACCTCCACGCTCGCGCTGCTGCTCAGCGGCAGCCTGGCCCGGCGACTGGGTCACGCCCTGAATTGGGGGACCGCGCCGCAGGCCACGTGGGACGCCTTGCGGTGGCCGGTCGTGGCCGTGGTCGCCGTCGCCCTGGTGCTCGTCCTGTACCGGTCAGGACCGGCGCGCTCCCGTCCTGTCGGGAGGATGGCCCCCGGCGGGACCTTGGCCGTTGGGCTCCTGCTGACGGTCTCGCTCGCGTTCGCCCTCTACACCTCCCATGTCAGCACCTACGACCGTCTGTACGGTTCGCTGGCAGGAGTGGTCGTCTTCCTGGTCTGGCTGTGGCTGTCCAACCTGTCCCTCCTGGTCGGCGCCCAGTTCAACGCGGAGCTGTCCCGACCCGTCGACGAGCGGCCGGCCGAGCCGGCGACGGCGAGCACGTGCGACGACGGGCCGGGTCCGGCTCCGTGTCCTCCCTCGGCGACTCGGACCACTGACCTCGGAGCACCGACCGCACCGGTGACACCGGCCGCGGGTGTCAGGCGGCGCCGTCCGTGAAGGTGATGTCGGCCTTGGACAGATCCACGGTGTTCGGGATCATCGCCTGAGGGCGCAGCAGGTCCCGGAACAGGTAGTCCATCAGGTCGGCGCCGTTCATGGCCTTGAGCCGGTTCGCCAGCCTGGGGTTGGACTCCTCGAACCGCATGATCTCGACCACGGCCCGCTCGACCAGGCCGGGGATGATGTCGGAGCCGGCGAGGATGTTCTTGTGGAGCAGTTCGGGTCGCTTGAGGTTCTTGTCCGGGCCGTAGACCATCTGGCTGCGCCCGTCCCCGTACGCGTTCTGCCGCGCCAACGCGTGCGCCTGGCGCTGCTCGGTGTCCTCGATGCCGCCGAAGGCCGTGAGCGACTCCATCAACTCGTCGTCCGTGGGCAGCCCGCGCTGGAACTCACGGACGTTCACCAGACCTCCCGAGCCCGACTTCCCGTGCACCGTCTCCTCGGGCCGGTCCGGATGCGCCATGAGCTTCGGGTAGTCGCGCTGGATGAAGTCGCTGAGCATGATCCAACCCTGGCTGAGCAGGCCGGACTCATTGATGCCGAGCTCGATGCGGGCCTGGCCGTCGCCCTCGCCCTCCTTGCCGACGCCGAAGCGCGACTTGCGGCCGGACTTGCCCGGGTGCTCGATGTAGAAGAAGACGAACCCGTGGTTGGCCAGCACCAGTTCGTCCACGTTCATCGTGTTGTGCCGGTCGCTTGAGGTCTCCCGGTCGAGCGCCCTCTTGGACTTGAGGCTCTTGTCGGACTCCAGCATGGCCTCGGCCCGGGCTTTGGCGGTGTAGTGGGCCACCACGCTCGCACGGAGCTGGCTCTCCAGCTTGCCCCGCACGTCGGCCACCCACGCGTCCTCGCCGCGGCCGCCGATCTCCTTCTTCAGGTCGTGCCGGTTCAGCTCGGACATCTCCCGGATGTAACTGGCGCCGGACATGCCGAAGTTGACCGTGCCCTGCGGGAACTTCGCATCCTTCCAGAGCGTGCCCTCGTCGGTCATGTCCTTGTACGGGTGCCGCGCCCCCTCGTCCAGTTGCAGGTCGCGGTTGTGCTGGGCGGCCACGAGGGACAGCTCGTTGCGGACCACCCCGACCACCTCGTCCAGGTAGTCGACGTCGGCCTGCCTCGGGCCGTCGGCCTTCCTGCCCAGCGCGTCCAGCAGGATGCCGTTCAGCTGGGCCATGCACTGCTCCGGGTCCCGTACCGGGGAACTGTCGTACGCCGCGACGGCCTGTGCCACCGGTGACGTCACCGGATTCCCCTGCTCGGACTTCTTGCGGATGAAGGAGGCGAGCGTACGGAGCGGCGGTTCCGGTTTGGTGATCTGCCCCTTCAGCTCGTCGGGCCCCTTGCGCTGCACCGTGTGCCCGACCGGTGCGGTCGGGCCGTTCGGGGCGGGCGGGGCCTCCACGGCACGCTGGACCGGAGCCGCACCGCTCATCACCCGCCGGGCCGTGTCCTCCGCCTGCCGCTCGGCCCAGTCGGACGGGTCGGACACACGCAGCCCCGACCCGTCGTCGGTGCCGGGGACCGGGCCCCTGCTCTGCTGGCGGACGTGGTCCAACTCGTGCGCCAGGGTGTGCTTGTCCTGTCCGTCCCAGACCACGTGGCTGCCGGAGGTGTAGGCCTTCGCGCCGATGTCCGCGGCGGACCGCTGGGCCACCGCGTCGGTGTGCACCCGTACCGCGCTGAAGTCGTCGCCGCCGAAGCGGCCCTCCATCTCCGAGCGCAGGGCGGGATCGAGCGGCCGCCCCGGGGAGCGCAGCACCTGGTGCACCGCCGAGCGCTGCACGGCCGGGCCGTGACCGCAGTGCGCGTCATGCTCGTGGCGCTGCTCCTCCACCGCGCGCGACACCGCCGCGTTGCCCGCCGTGCGCTGCAGGGCGAGCAGGGCGGCCGCCGGGGTGGCCGGCCTCGGCGTGAGCGGACGTGGACGGTTCCCACGGTCACCGCTCCTGTCGGTCGGCTTCTCCTGCGCACGCACCAGCACTCTCCTCACAGGCGGGCCCACCAGCATCCGCGGACCGACGGCGGAGCGGCAAGGTACGCGAGGGCAGACCCGAGGGCAGAGGGGGACGCGGTCGTCTGCCCGCCCCCTGCACGCCCCCGCACGACGCCGACCCGGACGTGACGTGCCCCGCTGCCGGACTCCCCGCGGGCGGCCGACGCCGAGGCCGCCCCTGCACCCGCCGGCAGCTCCGCAAGGTGAGGTCGGCTGCGCCCCCGGCCTCACGCGACCACGGTCCCCGGCCGACACCGATCCCGGCCGACACCGAATCCGGAGACCGCGACGCTCGTGCGCGGTGGTCACCAACTGATCCGGGCAGCGACCGGCAGATGGTCGCTGGCTGTGGCCGGCAGCGACCACGAGCTCTCCGGCTTCACCCCGCGGACCAGGATCTGGTCGATCCGGACCACCGGGAACTTCGCCGGCCAGGTGAAGCCGAAGCCGTTCCCGGCCGCGACCTGGGTGGAGCGCAACCGGGAGGTGATGCCGGCGAACGCGCGGTCGTCCATGGCGCCGTTCAGGTCGCCGAGCAGCACCACGCGCTCGTTCCGTTCGGCGGCGACGGCCTTGGCGAGCGCCTGCGCGCCTCGATCCCGTGAGACCGTCCAGAAGCCGGCCCGGGGATTCACCCGCACGGAGCCCAGGTGGGCCACGTACACCGCGAGCGGACCCCGGTGCGTGGCCACCGTGGCGCGCAGCGCCCGGGTGTACGTCGCCTTGACGTCGTCCGGCTTGGTGGCCGCCAGCGGTCCGTAGTCCATCGCGGTGTCGACGGGCTCGATGTCCGACAGCGGCAGCCTGCTCCACAGCCCGACCGTGCCCAGCACCGAGTGGTACGGGTACGCCTTCGCCAGCCTCTCCTCGTACACCGGCTTCGCCTGCGCGGTGATCTCCTCCAGGGCCAGGACGTCGGCGCCCGAAGCGGTCATGTCGCGGGCGGTGCCGGCCGGGTCGGGGTTGTCGGCGCCGACGTTGTGGCTGACGACGGTGAGATCGCCGCCCGCGTGCGACTTGTCGCCGAGCAGCCCGCCGAAGAGGTTCAGCCACACCACGACCGGCAGCAGCAGCGCGGCTGCCGCCGAGGCGGAGCGACGCCACAGCGCGGCGGCCAGCAGCACCGGAACGCACAGGCCGAACCACGGCAGGACCGTCTCCGCGAGGCTGCCGAGGTTCCCGATCCGGTTCGGGATCTGCGCGTGCAGCAGCATGAACAGGCCCAGCAGCAGCGCCAGCGCCGTGAGCACCGGTGCGCGCTTCCAGGGATCCGGCCGACCGGCGACGCGGATCAGCCGGCGGAGGCTCGCCCGCCTGCGGATGTCCGCCCATCGGGATCCGGGGCCGGCGTTCCCCGGTCCGCCGCCGCTCCGACCGGTCTTTGCCGCGTCGACCTGCGTCATCGCCGTCCTCGCTCGCTGACGGCCGCTGTCGCGTCCTCGGGTTCCGGGCGGGGACGGCACAGTGGTCCGTGACCGGGGGCCGCCGAGGGTCCGGGGGTCGCTCCGGTGAGGCCTGTCAGGGCTGGTGGGGTCGATGCCATGCAGCCAGTGAAGGCGGCACGGTGTTGCCGGCGCGTATGCGATTTTCGATACGCCGAAGATATGCACCGGCTCGTAGCATCGACGGCATGCGCGTGTTGCTCGTCGAGGACGAACCGTATCTGGCCGAAGCCGTCCGCGACGGCCTCCGCCTGGAGGCGATCGCGGCCGACATCGCAGGTGACGGTGACACGGCCCTCGGTCTGCTGAGCGTCAACACCTACGACATCGCCGTCCTCGACCGGGATGTTCCGGGGCCCTCCGGGGACGAGATCGCGCGACGCATCGTCGCCTCCGGCAGCGGCATGCCGATCCTCATGCTCACCGCGGCCGACCGTCTCGACGACAAGGCCAGCGGATTCGAACTCGGCGCCGACGACTACCTCACGAAACCCTTCGAACTGCGAGAGCTCGCGCTCAGGCTCAGAGCGCTCGACCGCAGACGGGCCCACAGCCGGCCGCCCGTACGCGAGATCGCGGGTCTTCGGCTGGACCCGTTCCGCCGCGAGGTCTACCGGGACGGCCGTTACGTGGCGCTGACCAGGAAGCAGTTCGCCGTGCTCGACGTCCTCGTCGCCGCCGAGGGCGGTGTCGTCAGCGCCGAGGAACTCCTGGAACGCGCGTGGGACGAGAACGCCGACCCGTTCACCAACGCCGTCCGCATCACCGTCTCGGCCCTGCGCAAACGGCTCGGCGAACCCTCGATCATCGCCACCGTGGCAGGCGTCGGCTACCGCATAGACGCCCGTCCGACGACCGGACGCGAGGGCCCCGGGGGCGACCGGGGCGGCCGGGGCGACGGTGGAGACCAGGGAGACGAACGTGGATAGAGCGTCCGGATTGAGCGTCCGCGCCAAGCTCACCCTCAGCTACGCCGGATTCCTCATGCTCGCGGGCGTCCTGCTGCTCGCGGCGGTGTGGGTGTTCCTGCTGCGCTATGTCCCCGACCGTGCGCTGATGATGACCGGCTCGATGGACGCCCCCGACCCCGGCGTCTTTCCCGTCCGGTCCAACCTCCTGCGCGTCTTCGCTCCGAGGGCGGCCGCGGTGTTCGCGCTCCTGCTGGCCTTCGGCCTCGTCGGCGGGTGGATCCTCGCCGGGCGGATGCTCGCCCCCATGACCCGCATCACCGACGCCGCCCGGCTGGCCTCGACGGGATCGCTCTCCCACCGGATCCGACTGCCGGGAGGCAAGGACGAGTTCCGCGAACTCGCCGACGCCTTCGACAGGATGCTCGCCCGACTCGAAGCACACGTCGCGGAACAGCAGAGGTTCGCGGCCAACGCCTCGCACGAACTGCGCACCCCGCTGGCGATCTCGAAAGCGCTTCTCGACGTGGCCCGCGCCGATCCGGACCACGACGCCGGTGAAGTCGTCGAGCGGCTCCACGCCGTCAACACCCGAGCGATCAACCTCACCGAAGCACTGCTCCTGCTCAGCCGCGCCGGGCAGCGGTCGTTCACCCGAGAACCCGTGGACCTGTCCCTCCTGGCGGACGAGGCCGTCGAGACGCTCGTGCCCCTCGCGGAACAGCGTGGCGTCACCATCGAGACCGACGGCGGCGTCACCCCCACGATCGGATCCCAGGCGCTGCTGCTGCAGCTGACCACCAACCTGGTGCACAACGCGATCGTCCACAACCTCCCCGGACAGGGCACGGTGTGGGTCTGTACCGGCGTTCGTCCCGAGACCGTCGTCCTCTGCGTCGAGAACACCGGCGAGAAGCTCACTCCGGACGCGGCCTCGACACTCACCGAACCGTTCCAGCGCGGCACCGAGCGCATCCACGCCGACCACGCAGGCGTCGGCCTCGGCCTGGCAATCGTGAAGACCATCATCCACGCGCACGACGGAGAGCTCACCCTCACCCCGCGCCCTGACGGCGGGCTCCGCATCACCGTGGAGCTACCGGCGACAGCACCGCACGCCGACAGCAAATGACTCACAAAGCCCCTGCGACGGAGGCGAGTCGGAGCTTTCCGTCCGGGGCTCCGGAGCTCCGGCCCTCCGGTATCCCCGCGATCCGGCGGCCCGCATCACGAACGTCTCGCCCCTTGAGGCGGAACCGGCGGAACCGGCGGAACCGGCGGGCTCGGCCGGACCGGCGCTGCCGGCGGGTCTGAGGCGTCGGTGAGCGTCGAGTCCCGCGGCGGCCGTGGAGGTGTGCTGGGGGACAGATGGCGGGTCAGGGCGTCGCCGGATTCGCGGGAGAGGGGATCGGAGCCCAGGCCGAGCCGGTCGGCGACGTCACGGGCGTGGAGGCGGACGGCGGCCTCCAGCAGGGTGGCGTAGGTGTCGGCGGCGGCACGGGTGCGCCGTCGGCCGGTGAGGACGAGGACCACGGTGATTCCGGTGGCGGGCCACCACCACGCCGCAAGAGGGAGGTAGAGAAGGGCCCAGGCCGTCAGGGTGGTGGCCCGGGTGAGAGCCTGGCGGGCCGCTGAGATCTCGGTACGGACGTGGTCGGGCAGCGTCAGCCACAAGTGCGGCCACAGGGCGGCCAGATCGAGGTGGTAGTCACGCTCCAGGCGCACGGTCACGGCGTGCACGCGGTCGCCGCTCCACGTAGGTCGTTCAGGGTGCTCGGGCGAGACACGGGTCATCGCCGCGCGGGCCGACTGCCGGGGGAGAGCGGCGGTCCGCGCGCCTCGGGCGCGGGCGGCGGCGGCTTCGTCCCGGTGGCGGTGCCAGGTCCGCGCGGCGTCCTCCCAGCGGGCGCGCCGGCGCCCGGTGACCCGGTGGGCGAGGTGGCGAAGCCCGGGTGGCCAGGCGGGCCAGTCGGCGGCGAGGTGCAGCTGTTCGGTCAGCGAGCCGAGCGCCTGGGCGGCCAGCCCCACCGCGGCGGCGCCGGCCAGCACGGCGGCCGACAGCACCACCCGGCCCCCGGCGCTGCCGACGGCGGGGGAGTCGGCCCACGAGGTGATGCGGCTCGTCAACCGGGGCAGGTCGAAGGGCCGGTCATGACCGAGGGCGACGGCGGCGGCGGAGACGGCGAGATAGAGGGCGCCGGGCAGGACGAGCAGGGACAGCCATCGTTCGGCGAGCTTCTTGCCGAGTTCCGCCAGCATGTCGCCCATCGGCTACAGCCGGTCCCGGCGCAGCGCGTCTCCGCTGATCGCGCAGCGCGGCACGGGGACGGGCCCCTGAGGCCACCAGGAGCGCGTGCACCGCGCGGCGGGACATAAGTACACCGTCTCCGACGCATGTTCACGGTCGGCGCCCGCGAGATGGACGCCGCGATCACCGGCGCGCATCCCGTCGCCGCTGTAGGTGTACAGGCCCTGGTAGTCGCCGAGGGCCCGCAGGACACCGTGCAACACGTCCACAGGGCCCGCTGTCTCCCCGCCCTCGCGGGCGGCGGTCAGCAATTCCTCAAGGACGGCGTCGTCGCGGGCCGGGCTGTCGCGCAGCCGCCGGCGGATGTCGTCCGCCCTCTCGCAGACGATCGCCAGCCGCTGCGCCGCCTCACCGGATTCGGTCACGCCCCCGCCTCTCTCCGTCCGAACCGCTCCGCGCCCGTCCCGCTCGCGCCGTCCGGACCGCTTCACCGCGAGCGTATCCGTCCAACCGGCCGCCGTCTCACGGAATGTGCCACTACGATCGCTGCGCGTGAACGATCGGGGGCGAGAGTGCGTGACGAACGACTGGCCGCGGTGGCAGTACGGCTGGCGCGGGTCGGCCGCGGCGGCGGCCTGTCAGCCGTGCTGGAACGCGAAGCGCTGCGCGAGGCAAGGAAGTTGGCGGCGAGTCGGGTCCCGGGCGACACGGAAGCCGGATTCCTCCTCGGCTGGTTCCACTGGTACCGCTACCAGGCGCTGCCGGCGGACAGCGGAGACCCGGAACTGAGCGCCGCCGTCGAGGCGTTCACCCCTTGCTACGTCGCCGACATGCCCGGGCTGCCGGAACTGCTGACGCCGCTGATCGCCAACGCGGCTGTCCCGCAAGCGATCGGGATGTTCCAGCGGCTGCAGACCTCCCACGACCCGGACCTGCTCACCGCCACGGCGGCTCTGTGGGAACGCATCCTGGCCGTTTCACCCGATCACCCGGACCGAGCAGCCTTCCTGTCCGTTCGCGGGCTCGTGCTCCAGTTGAGGTTCGAGCGCCTCGGTGCGCCGACGGACATGGACACGGCCGTGGGCTGCTTCCGGGAAGCGGTCGCCGCCACCCCGATCGGCCACCCGGGGCGCGCGAGTGCGCTGTCCCTGCTCGGGGGCGCGCTGGGAAAGAGGTTCGAGCGCACCGGCTCACCGGCGGATCTGGACGCTGCCGTCGAGGCGGGGCAGGAGGCGGCGGCCCTCGTCTCCGCCGACGACCCCGACCGCGCGCGGACGTTCTCCTCCCTCGGCCTCCTGCTGCGGCTGCGGTTCGAGCGGGCCGGTGCGACGGCGGACGTCGACATGGCCGTCGCGGTGGGGCGGAAGGCCGTGGCCGTCGCCGCAGCCGACGACCCCGACCGCGCCACGATGCTCGGCCACCTCGGAAGCTCTCTGGGACTGCGGTTCGAGCGGACCGGCGAGGAGGCGGACATGGACGAGGCGGTCGCGGTGGCGCGGGCGGCGGTGGCCGCCACACCCGCCGACCACCCGTACCGCGCGACACGGCTGTCGAACCTGGGAAACGCGCTGCTGAGGAGATGCGCCCGGACCGGCGGGGAGGCGGACCTGGACCTGGCCATCGCGGTGGGCCGTGAGGCGGTGGCCCTCACTCCTTCCGGTCATCCGGAGCGCGCGATGCGGTTGTCGAATCTGGGCAACGCGCTGCACACGAGGTTCGAGCGGACCGGCGAGGAGGCGGACCTGGACCTGGCCGTCGGGCACTTCCGGGAAGCGGTGGCCGCTTCGCTGCCCGATCACCGTCACCGTGGGACATGGCTGTCGAACCTGGGCAGCGCGCTGGTGACGAGGTACGAGCGCAAGGGAGCGGCGGCGGACCTGGACAAGGCTGTCGTGGTGGGTCGTGAGGCGGTGGCCGTCACTCCTTCCGGTCATCCGGAGCGCGCGATGCGGTTGTCGAATCTGGGCAACGCGCTGCACACGAGGTTCGAGCGGACCGGCGAGGAGGCGGACCTGGACCTGGCCGTCGATCACCTGCGCAAAGCACTGGCCGCCACCCCCGAGGACCACCCCGACCGCCCGGCCCGGCAGTCCAGCCTCGGCAGCGCACTGCTGACGAGGTACGGGCGGACCGGTGCGCCGGATGATCTGGTCGCCGCCGTCGCGGTGAAGCGCGCGGCGGTCGCCGCCATCCCCGTGGGCCACCCCGACCGCCCCGGATTGCTGTCCGCTCTCGCCACCGCGCTGGCGACGAGCTTCGACCGGACCGGAGCCCTGGGCGACCTCGACGCGGCCGTCGCGGTGGGACGGGAAGCGGTGTCGGTCACTCCCGCCGACCATCCCCACCGCGGCATGCGGTTGTCGAATCTGGGCAACGCGCTGCGCAGGAGGTTCGAGCGGACCGATGCGCCGGACGATCTGGACCTGGCCGTCGGCGGCTTCCGGGAAGCACTGGCCGCCGCCCCCGCCGACCATCCCCACCGCGCCGGCATGCTGTCCGCCCTCGGGGGCGCACTGCACAGGAGGTTCGAGCGCACCGGCGAGGAGACCGACCTCGACCTGGCCGTCGCGGCAGGGCGTGAGGCGGTCGCCGCCACGCCGCACGACCACCCCGACCGGGCCGGCAGGCTGTCGGCCCTGGCGGGCGCGCTGCGCAGCAGGTTCGAGCGGACCGGTGTCCTGGCGGACGTGGACACGGCCGTGGACCAATTCCGTGAGGCGCTGGCCGCCACCCCCCGCGACCACCCCGACCGTGCCCTGCTGCTGGTCAACCTCGGGAACGCGCTGGCGAGGAGGTTCGAGCGCACCGGCATGCTGGCGGACCTGGGCCGCGCCGTCGTGGCCGAGCAGGAAGCGTTGGCCGCCACCCCGGACGACCATCCCGCCCGTGCCATGCGGCTGGCCTCCCTCGGCGGCACGCTCCACCGGCGGTTCGAGCGGACCGGCTTCCGGGCGGACCTGGATGCGGCCGTCACGCACTTCCGGGAGGCTGTGGCCGCGACCCCCGCCGACCACCCCGGCAGGGCGATGTGGCTGTCGAGTCTCGGCGGGGTGCTCCTGACGTCGGCCCAGCAGACCGGCGCGCCGGCCGACGTGGACGCGGCCGTGGCGGTCGGTGAGGAGGCCGTGGCCGCGACCCCCGTCGACCACCCCAGCCGGGCGACACGGCTGTCCAACCTCGGCAGCGCCCTGCTGGGACGGTTCAGGCGGACCGGTGTCGCGAAGGACCTGGACACCGGCATCGACCGTTTCCGTGCGGCCGTGGCCACTGCCCCCGCCGACCACCCCACCCGGGCGATCTGGCTGTTCAACCTCGGGAACGCGCTTGAGGCCAGGCGCAGGCTGACCGGAGCCGCGGCGGACCTGGGCGAGGCCGCGTCGTGCTGGCTGGAGGCGTCGGAGGCGTCCTCGGCGACGGCCTCGCTGCGGATCCGGGCAGCACGCGGAGCGGCTCGTCTCCTGGCGGAGTCCGGTGACGGAGAACGGGCGGCGCGGGCGGCGGAGACCGCGGTGCTGCTCCTGCCCCAGACGGCTCCGCGCCGCCTCGAACGCGGCGACCAGCAGTACGCGATCGGCGGCTTCGCCGGTTTGGCCGGCGAAGCCGCCGCGCTGGCTCTGGCCTCCCCGGTCGGCAGCGACGCCGGGCGCGCGGAGCAGGCCCTGAGACTCCTGGAGGCCGGCCGGGCGGTCCTGCTCGGCCAGGCCCTGGAGACCCGCGGCGATCTGACCGCCCTGCGCGAGCACCGTCCGGATCTCGCCCGACGGTTCGTGGAGCTGCGGGAGCGCCTCGACGAGCCGACGAGCATGACGGCCGGCGAATCAGGAGCCGAGGCGGCCGAGGCCGCAGGTCACGCGCTGCGGCAGGAGCCCCCGGCGTACGACCGGCGCCTGACGGTGGAGGAGTTCGCCGCGGTTCTGGACGAGATCCGTGCCCTGGACGGCTTCGCCTCCTTCGCGTTGCCGCCCTCCGTCAAGGACCTCCTCGCCCACGCGGACCAGGGCCCGGTGGTGGTGTTCAACATCAGCGACCATCGCAGTGACGCACTGCTGCTCACCTCCAAGGGCATCACCGCTCTGGAGCTGCCCGGACTCGTCGCGGCCCGGGTCACCGAGCAGACCGACCTCTTCCGGCGGGCGCGACGCGTCGCGGTGTCCGGACCGGACCAGCACTCCCGGGAGGAGGCGCAGGCCACCCTCGTCGAGGTGCTCGGGTGGTTGTGGGACGAGGCCGTCGGTCCCGTGATGGAAGCGCTGGAACGCGACGGCCACCTCGCGGTCGAGCACGCCGAGTCCGACGACTCCGGTGAGTCCGGTCAGGCCGGTGAGTCCGGCGAGGAGAAGCTGCCGCGGGTGTGGTGGGCGCCGGGCGGACTGCTGGGGCAGCTGCCCGTCCACGCCGCCGGCCACCACACGGCCACGGCCGGGGAAGCCCGCCCGCGTACCGTGATGGACCGGGCCGTCTCGTCCTACACCCCCACCGTGCGGGCGCTGGGATACGCCCGCGAACGCTCGTCGTCGCCCGCGGCCCGGCCGCCCGCGGCTCCGCGGAGCCTGATCGTGGCGATGCCGACCACTCCGGGGCTGCCCGGCGGCGGGCGGCTGGGCTTCGTCGACGCCGAAGTCGCGATGCTGCGGTCCCGTCTGCCCGATCCCGTGCTTCTGCGGGAGCCGGAACCCACGGGCGCCGCGGCCGCCCCGGCAGCGACCGGGACGGCGGCGACCGGGACGGCGGCAGCCCTGCCGACGAAGGCCAACGTGCTGGCACACCTGCCGGAGTGCACGATCGCGCACTTCGCCTGCCACGGCGCCGGAGATCTCGCCGACCCCTCGAAGAGCCTGCTGCTGCTCCATGACCACACGGACGACCCGCTCACCGTGGCCGGCCTCGCACCGGTCGCGCTCGACCGGACCAGGCTGGCGTATCTGTCCGCGTGCGGCACCGCGGTCGTCGACACCCCCGCACTGCGGGACGAAGCCATCCATCTCACCTCCGCCTTCCAGCTCGCCGGCATTCCGCATGTCATCGGGACCCTGTGGGAGATCGACGATCAGACCGCGGTGACCGTCGCCGATCTCTTCTATGCCGGGCTGCGGGTCGGCGCGGCGGGAGAGGACTGCGCCGAGTCTGCCCGAGCGCTGCACGCGGCGGTCCGCCGGCTGCGCGACGGCCATGGTCTGCCGGCGCCTTTCGACCGCACGCGAGCCCCCCTGCTGTGGGCCGCCCATGTGCACGCCGGGGCCTGAGCCGACGTCCGTCCCGAAAAGGGGCGCCGGCCGCCGGGACACCGTCGTTCGGTGCTCCGCGCGGCCGCCGGATCAGAGTGCTGTCCGCGCGGGCGATGAGATCGAGCGGCCGATCCGGGTTCCCTGACGACGAAGGCGTGGGCCCCGCTCACCGGGGTGAGCGTGCCGGGTGCTGTCGGGGGCGGAGCGGCACCGACGCCGATGACCGACCGGCCCAGGACCGCGGACACCCCGCCGACCGTCGCCCGGACGGCATTCCGGTGCGGGACACGGCTGTGGGCTCCGGGTGTTCCCGGAGCCCACAGGATGCGGTTGTGTGAGGGGTTACCAGCGATACCAGCGGCCCCGGCGGCCGCCGGTGTCCGCACTGCGCATGACGAAGCCGAGCAGCCAGACGACCAGCACGACGACGGCGATCCACCACAGTGCCTTCAGCGCGAAGCCCGCGCCGAACAGGATCAGGGCCAGAAGCAGAACGAGTAGCAGGGGAACCATAGTTATCGACCTCCGTCGCTCCTCGTGCCCGGCGAAGCGAGGAACATACGGTCGAATCACGTGGTTTCTTCACCGCTTCTGCGGGAACCGGACCCATTTCCGCCACGACCGTTCACCGCGGCGGGTGGGTTTCGCACCGAGGCGCAGGCCGTGCGCTCCCCGTCCGAGCGGCACCGGTGACCGCTCGTCCCGGGCGGTACCGGAAACCCGCGCTGGATCTCCGTTCGGCTCAACGCCCACCAACGCGGCCCGGTACCCTCTGTATCCCGGGACGGGTGGGAAGTTCGAAAGGGGACCAGGTGAGAGCGGCGCGGACGCTGGCCACGTTCGACGACGTCGAGCTCGGCGACCACATCTGCTGGCATCCGGACTCGGCCGACGCGTCCCCCGCCGATGTGCTCGCCTACGTGGCCGACGGCGCTCTGTACGGCGACAAGATCGTGCTGGTCGGCTCCTCCCGCGCCGTCTGCGGCCTTCCCCGTGACGCTGTGCCCTCCGCCTCGGTGCTCCTCGATCCGTCCCGCGTCGCGGACCCCGACTCCTTCCTGGCGGCGGTGCGCCGGGAAGCACGCACCGCCGCCCGGGAGGGCTACCGGTCGGTGCGTGTGCTGACCGAGCGGGCGCCGTCAGGAGTGCCCGGCGGGACCGAGGAACTGGTGGCCCGGGAGCTGAAGCTCGACGAGTTCGCCTCGGAGAGCAACGCCATCGTGGTGTGCGCCTTCCGACCGTCGCAGTGGGACGGGCCTACGCTGGAACATGTGGCAGGTGTGCACCCGCACGAGATGGGCATACGCGCTGAGCGTCCGGCCTTTCGGATGTACAGCACGGGCGCCGATGTCTGGAGCGTGGACGGAGTGATCGACTCAGAGGGCGCGGACGCGTTCAACACTGCGGTGCGCGCGGCGATGCGCTTCTCGACCAAGGTGAATCTGCGCTTCGACACCCTGGAGATGATCGACGCCGCCGGCATGCACGCCCTCGTGGACGCCGCCCGTCATCTGCCGGATCGCCGCATCGTCGTGGAAGGCGCCAACGAGACCGTGCGCCTGTGCTGGGAGCTCGCGGGCTACGCGACCGCCGGCATGCCGGTGGTGATGGCCGCATGACCACGACCCCGCCCGCGCATCCGTCCGACGGCGCTCAGCCTCCGTTCCGTCACGAGCTCTACCCCTATCGCGGGGACGGGCAGTTCCTGTCCGGGACGCTGGGGTACATCCACGAGGCGCTGGAGGGCGGCGAGGCCGTGGTCGTCGCCGTCCCCTCGGACAGGGCGTCGCTCCTGCGCCGCGAACTCGGCGACGAGCCCGCCGTCACCTACGTCGACACCACGGCGCTCGGACCCAATCCGGGCCGGCTCGTCGGCGCCTGGGTGGACTGGATGCAGGAGCGAGGCGAGGGGGACAGGCCGGTACGCGGCATCGGGGAGACGGCCTGGAGCGAGGCCCGCAGCGCCGCCCACCTCTCTGAGCTGCGGTATCACGAGTGGCTGTTGAACCGGGCCTTCGCCCGCAGCTCCGCCTGGTCGATGCTGTGCCCCTACGACGACGCCGACGAGGACCGCAGCGCCCTGCAGTCCCTGTCCCGCTGCCACCCGTTGATCCGCCAGGACGGCCACTACGTGCGCAACGAGGGTTACCTCACCGCCGAGGAGTACCCCTTCGACGTCCTGAACCCTCCGTGCGATCCCTTCCAGGAGCTGAGCTTCACCCAAGGTGACCTGGCAGCGGTCCGCTCCAAGGTCGCCCGGTGCGCATCGGACGCGGGCGTCGCGGAGGACCAGCAGCGCAAGCTGGCCGTCGCCGTCACGGAGATCGCCACGAACAGCATCCGGCACGGCGGGGGCCGCGGAACCCTGCGCACCTGGACCCAGGACTCGACGTTCCTGTGCGAGTTCCGCGACGCCGGCTACATCCCTGACGTGATGGCCGGCCGCACCCGCCCCACCGTCGACCAGATCGGCGGGCGCGGTCTGTGGCTCGCCCAGCAGCTCTGCGACCTCGTGGAGATCCGCTCCGTCCGCGATCAGGGCACCACCATCCGCCTCCACGTCGACGTCCCCCGCTGAGCCGTACGCCCGCGGTCACGGCGGTGCCGAGCCGCCTTCGTCGTACACCAGGAGGCCGTCGTCGCGCAGGCGCAACGCCCGGTGTCGGCGTGTGGGGGGTCAGACGTCCGTCGTGCATCAGGTGGTGGACGGGCAGGCCGCGCGCCACCACGGCGAAGTCGGCGATGAGGCGGCGGTGACATCGCCACCACACCGCCTCACTGCACATCACCGCGGTGCGCCGGTCGACGGCCTGACGGATGACCTCGTCCATGGCGGCGACGAAATCCGGGCTGCGGGTGTGAGCGGCGTAGCCGCGGAAGGACGCGTTGCGCCAGACCGTGTCGGGCGAGTCCGGCGTCGGCTTCCGGAAGCCGCCGAGGCGCTTCTCCCAGCGGTAGGCGATGTCCTCCTCCGGCAGCCACTCGGCCAGACGCTGCCGTGACAGATCCGGGTCACGGCGGCTGCCGGGAGCGGTCCTGACGTCCACGACGGCGGCGATGCGGGCCTCCCGCAGCAGCCTCGCCAGCGTTTCCCGCTCCGCGGTGCTGTGGCCGAAGGTGACCAGTTCGAGCGGGGGCGCCCGCAGCTCCCCGGGAGGCGCGGCGGTCCGGTCGACGTCCATACACCGAGTGCAACAGACGACCGGCCGGAAGGCATCGCCGGGATCCCGCGCTCACCGGCGGCGCAGGTCGCGCAGCACCTCCCGGGCGGCGCGGGCGCCCGACGCCATCGCGCCCTGGACCGATCCCGTGGCCCGGTGGTCCCCGCACACGTATCTGCCCGGGGCCACCCGGGTCGTGCGCGTGAGCTCCTGCGGGGCCGCCATCGCGGGCAGCGCCTCGGGGACCGTGCGAACGGCCAGCAGATCCCAACGGGCGGCGTCGGCCGCGTACACCTCGCTCAGGGCCTCGCGCACGGCGTGCTCCCGGCCCGTCGCGTCGGAGCCCAGCACCGAGGTGGCGACCAGCGCCCGGCCGGGCGGCGCGTAGGAGGCGGCGACCTCGCTCGGCACGCATGTGTTGAGGAAGCGTCGCCGGGTGTCGACCAGCAGCGTGGGCTCGCGCAGCGGAGCCTCGGCGGGAGCGTGGTAGTACGTCGTCACCACGCGGTAGGCGGGCACGGTCACGTCCGGCACGAGGCCCACGGCCGCTCCCGGGCCGGTGGCGACCACCACGGCGCGCGCCGGGACGCTCTCACGGGCTGCCGTCTCGACACCGTCGTCGGTCAGCCTCTCCACCGGGGTCCGCAGTCTCACGACGCCTTGCGGCAGCGCGGCCGCCAGCGCGCACGGAACGGCTCCGATGCCGCCATCGGGCAGGCACAGGGCGCCTCGCAGCATGCTCCGCCACACCAGGTGGAAGACCCGGGCGGACGTCTCCAGCCGGTCCTCCAGGAACACTCCGGACAGGAAGGGGCGGAAGAAGCGCTCGACGAAGGCGTCGGTGAATCCGGCCCGGGCGAGCGCCGCCCTCGTGGTGTGATCGGAGCGCCGCTTGAGCCGGCGCGGAGGAAGCAGCGCGTCCGAGGCCGCGAGGACGCCGAGGGCCGCCAGATCGCGCGGACCCGCCACCCGCCCCGACAGCAGGTCGACGAACGCGGACGGGTGGGACACCGGGACGGTCAGGCGGCGCCTGCCGTCCTCCGTGTGGATGAGCACGCCCGGGGTGAACGGGCGCAGGGTCGGCGCGGGCAGCGCCAGACGTCGTCGGACCTGCGGATAGAACGTGTTGAAGACCTGAAAGCCGCGGTCGACGACGAAGCCGTCCACGCGGTCGGAGCGCATCCGGCCGCCGACCCCGTCCGAGGCTTCCAGGACCTGTACATCGACGCCGGCCGCGAGCAGGTCCTGCGCACAGGCGAGTCCGGCGACGCCCGCTCCGATCACCACGACGTCGGGGGAACACCGGCCTGCGATCACGTCGTCTCCTTACGTCGCCGTACTCGCCGTACTCGCCGTACTCGCCGTACTCGCCGTACTCGCCGTACTCGCCGTACTCGCCGTCCGGCGCGGGGAAGCCTGGGCCGCCGTACGGCAGAGCACCGTCCACCTCTCTTCGCCGCAGGCCCCGCGCACGGATGCACCGGAGGCACCTCGACATGCACCGGAGGCACCACGCGAACTCGGGGCGGCTTCGGTCCGGTGGCGGGCGGGCGAGGCAGGGGCCGCGCACCGGCGCGCCGGGCGGAGGCCGGGCTCCGGCGCGGCTCAGCCGGGGAAGCGTCCGGTCGAGCGCAGTTGCCAGCGCCTCTCCGCGTAGGCCAGGTCGTCGCGCCACAGGCGTCCGGCGGCGGCCCGCACGAGGGGGCGCAGCAGCGGCGACATCCTGCGGGCCACGGCGAAGCCGGGGCGGTCCGACGCCGCGACGACGGCCTCCACCACCGCCGTGCGAGGCCTGCCCCGCTCGTCGGGGCCGAGCGGGGTGGCGTGGGTCTCGACCACCGAGCTGCGTCCCTCGCCCTCCGTGATGTGCATGACGACCGTGCGCGGCTCCGGCGCGGTGAACACGGCGCGGACCGGCACGACCAGCCTTCCGGCGACGCGGAAGGAGACGTCGACGACGAAACCGTCCTCCTGCGTCGCCGCCGCCGCTGCCGCGCCGCCCGCTCCCTCTTCGTCCCCCTCGCCGCCCTCCGCCCTGGGCCGCGCCTCTCCCGCTGTCGCGGGCGTGTCGACGACGGTCAGGTCGACGAAGGAGTACGGGTGGAACCAGGCGCCGTGCCAGGGGTCCAGCCGATTGGCCACGACGTCCTCCGGCTCGCAGACGCCGACGCCCACGTAGACGGCGGTCACCGCCCCGGCCAGGGCAGGTCTGGCCGGCACCACCGGCGCTTCCAGGGGCGGCTCGCCGCCCACGTCGTCCAGACGCACCCACACCAGCACCCCGTCGTCGTGCGCGGGCAGTGGCTCCCAGCCCGCGAAGGGCTCGCCCCGCAGGGAGAGGCCGTGCCAGTGGCAGACGAGAGCGCCGCATCTGACCGGGCTGTCGCGCAGCGGTGCGCCCAGGTGCGGGCAGACGCCCGGTCCGGCGACGAGGCGTCCCGTGGCGTCGCGCCAGACGACGACCTCCTCTCCGGCGATCGTCCGCGCGAGGGGCCGGTCGGCACGTACGTCCCGGGTCGCGCCCACGACGAACCAGTTGCCCGACGGGCGCGCCTGGGCACGTTTCAGCGCCTGGGCGATGACCGCCGGACGGGCCTCGCGCCACGTCGGACGCTGTCGCTCCCAGGCGACCGGGTCCCTGCGCAGCGCCACCGGGAGGCGTCCGCGGCGGGGGGATCGGCGGGCGTTCACATGGCCTCCTCGTGCAGGGGCTGCGCGGTGACGGCCAGGGGCGCCGGGCGCGTCCCGGCGCACCGTCCGGGTGCGACGGGCCGGGCGGGAGGCTCGGTGGACGCCGCCGTCCGGCGGGCCGCGCGCGCCCGCGCTGCCGTCAGCCGGATCAGCCCGTCGGCGGCCACCGCGGCCCTGCGCCGCCGGGGCACCACGGCGCGCCGGTGCAGGACGGCGTACCCGTCGGCGGCGACCGCGTCGAGGATCCCGCCGTAGAGCACGCAGGCCGTGCGGATGCAGGGGCGGGACACGGGTTCGAGCATCGCGATGCCGGGCGCCGCCTCGCGGTAGACGCCGCGGGTGAGGTCGTCGAAGGCGCGGAGGGCCGCGGTGATGCGCGGGTCTCGGCGGCCGGTGCCGCGACTCCAGAGCAGCAGCTCGCGGTCGACGCCGTGCGCGGACAGCAGATCGGCGGGCAGGTAGACGCGTCCGCGGTCGAGGTCCTCGCCCACGTCGCGCAGGAAGTTGGTCAGCTGGAAGGCGACGCCGAGGGCGGCCGCGTGCGGGGCGGCCTCCTCACGCGGGGCCACGGAGCCCAGGACGGGCAGCATCTGCAGCCCGATCACCGCGGCGGAACCGTGCATGTACGCGCGCAGGTCGTCGTAGGTCGGATAGTCGGTGACCTCCAGGTCGCTGCGCATGGACGCCATGAAGTCGCCGAAGTGGCCGTGGTCGATGGCGTATCGCCGGGCCGTGTCGGCCAGTGCGAGGACCACCGGCTCGGCGCTGCTCTCGTCCCGCAGTCCCCGCTGGAGCCGCTCGTGGAGGCGGGCGAGGTCGGCGGCGCGGCGATGAGCGGGGACGCCGGGGTCCAGGGAGTCGACGATGTCGTCGGCCCAGCGGGCGAAGCCGTAGAGGGCGTGGACGGCGGGCCGCCGTTCCACGGGCAGCAGCCGGGTGGCGAGGAAGTACGTCCTGCCGTGCCGGGCGTTGAGCCGCCGGCAGTGCGTGTACGCCGCGCGCAGCGCCGGGTCGGCGATGCCCGCGGCGTCGAGTTCGCGGACCGTCATGAAGGTGCTCCTTTCGACACGGCCGGCGCGTCCGGCAGGGCGGGCGCCTCCGGCAGGCGCGGCACGGTGCGCGGGCGTCGGGTGACGGCGGCCGCGTGGCGCCCGGTGATGCGGGCCGCGGCGAGCTTGCCGGACAGCAGGACGGTGGGGACGCCGACGCCCGGTGTGGTGCCGCATCCGGCGAGTACGGCGTTGTCTGCGCCGCGGACCAGGTTGCGCGGCCGGAACGGTCCGGTCTGCGCGAAGGTGTGGGCGGCGGAGAAGGGGGTGCCGGCCGCGTGTCCCTGGGCCGTCCAGTCGGCCGGGGTGACGAGGACCTCTTCCTCGACCGCCTCCGCGATGCCGTCGAAGCCGCGCCGGTCGAGTTCGCGCAGGATGCCGTCGCGGTAGCGCGGACCGAGATCGCCCCAGGCGGCGGCGTCCGGCCCGATGCCGGTGTTGGGGCAGGGGGCGAGGATGTAGTGGAGGTGGTGACCGGGCGGGGCGAGCGTCGGGTCGGTGGCCGTGGGGCGGGTGATGAGCAGCGACGGGTCGCTCATCGGACGGCCCTCACGGGTGAGTTCGTCGAAGGTGCGGCGCCACTCCTTGCCGAACGACAGCGTGTGGTGGCCGAGTCCGGGCCACGTCCGGTCGGTGCCGACGTGCAGGACGACAGCCGACGGAGCATGTCCGATGCGCAGCGGACGGCGCGGTGTGCGACCGAGCAGGCCGTAGGAGACCGGGAGATCCGGGGTCAGGACCACGGCGTCGCACGGGATGCGGTCCCGGTCGGTGACGACGGCGGTGACCCGGCCGGCGGAGCGTTCCAGGCGGGTGACGGTCTGTCCGAAGCGCAGGTCGGCGCCCGCCTGCGCGGCGGCGTCCGCCATGCCCTGTGGCAGGGCGTGCATGCCGCCTCGGGGGAAGTACACGCCGGCGACGGTGTCCATGTAGGCGATCACGGCGTAGGCGGCGAGGGCCCGGGCCGGGGCGACCCCGGCGTAGAGCGACTGGAACGTGAAGACGCGGCGCAGCCGTTCGTCGCGCAGATGACGGCCGACCCCCGCGTCCAGCCGTCCGAATCCGCCGAGGGCGGCGAGCCGCGCCAGGTCCGGGGTCAGCAGTTGCAGCGGGGAGTCGAAGTTCACGTCGATGAAGCGCCGCATCTGGGCGCGGTACAGCCGCTCCAGCCATCGGCGCAGCCGCCGGTAGCCCGCGGCCTCCTCGGCTCCGGCGAACCGTTCGACCTCCGCCTCCATCGCCGCCGCGTCGGTGTGCACGTCCAGGCTGCTGCCGTCCGCGAACCGTGCCTGGTAGGCGGGGTGCAGGGGGACGAGGTCGACGCGGTCGCGCAGGCGCTCGCCGACCGCGGCGAACGCCTCGTCGGCGAGGTCGGGCATGGTCAGCACGGTGGGACCGGTGTCGATGCGGTAGCCGCCGCGCTCCAGTCGTCCGGCCCGGCCCCCGGGCAGCGCGTCCCGCTCCACGAGGGTGACCCGTCGGCCCGCGCCGAGCAGGTGCAGTGCGGCCGCGAGACCGGAGAGCCCGGCGCCCACCACGACCACGTGATCCGTGGGGCCGGAGACGGTCCGGGTCATCGGACGCCTCCCTCGGCGCCGACAGCCAGCAGCGCGGCGACGGGCATGCCCTGGTCCGCTCCGCAGGGCCCTGGAGCGGGCACGGGGACCGTGCCGGCCGCCGCGTGCAACAGCTCCCGCAGACGCCTGCGGCCCTGCGGCTCCAGCGCCGCGGAGTCCAGATGACGCATGCCCTGGGAGACCAGCCGGTCGATCTTCGCCTCGACGACGTCACGAGCACCGGTGGTCACCAGCACCTCACGGACCTCGCCCACCCCTCGGTCCGAGAGATCGGCGCGGCCCAGCGAACGGCGCAGCACGGCCAGGGCGCGCCGGTCACCCGTGGACTCCGCCCGGGCCCGGGCCACCGCCGCCAGGTAGGTGGGTTTGCCCGCCCGGATGTCGCCGCCCGTCGGCTTTCCGGTGCGTGCGGGGTCGCCGAACACGTCGGTGAGGTCGTCGCGCAGCTGGAACGCGATGCCGACGCAGCGGCCGGCCGAGCACAGGGCGGCGGTGCGCGCGGTGTCCGCCCCCGCCAGGGCGGCTCCGAGCGCCAGCGGACGTTCGACCGAGTAGAGCGCGCTCTTGAGGCAGGCCGCGCGTACGGCACGGGCCAGGGAGACCGAGGACGTGGCCTGGCCCTGGACGTCCAGGTACTGACCGGCCACCATCTCGGTGCGCATCGTGCTCCACAGGTCGCGCACCCTGCGGGCGGTGTCCGGCTCCACCTCGATGTCCGCGACCGTGTCGTCCGCCCAGGCCAGCGCGAGGTCGCCGGCGAGGATCGCCGCGGCTTCGCCGAAGCGCCGGCCGGCCTCGCGGGAGACGACGCCGGCGTACTGGGCGGCGACGTCGGCGTGCAGGACGGGACGGCCGCGACGCAGCCGGGAGCCGTCCATGACGTCGTCGTGGACGAGCGCGCAGGTCTGGATCAGTTCGAGGGCGGCGCCGACCCGCAGAGCGGCCTCCGCCTCGGCCGGGTCGCCGCCGCAGGCCCGCAGCGCCCACCACACGAACCGCGAACGCATGCGCTTGCCGCCCTCCAGAGTGAAGGCGGCGACGCGTTCGGCGAGGTCGTGCCCGAACACCGGGTCGAGGGCGGCGGCCCGTTCCACCCGTTCGCTCACGAGGTCGTGCAGGAGGCGGCCCACGGCGGCGGACACGTCACCGTCGACGTCCTCCAGGGCGGCGCCCTCCAGCCGGAACCGCGGTGGCCGGGGCGTTTTCGAGGGTGCGCCAGGGGCGGGGAGCCCCTCGCCGAGGCGGGGAAACCCGCCTGAGGGCCCTATGGGGTGAGGGTCCGGTGCTTTCTTGGCCACAGGAAGATCCTTCGCCTCGGTGGGGCGCATCCCGGTTCCTCTCGCCGCGGTCGCCTGGGTGTCTGACGTAATGCCTTCCGCGACAGGGGGCTCCCCGGATGCGCCATCGGGGGAGAACGTGTGGTCGATCTCGGCCGGTGGGCCGACGGCGCGACGGAGCGCGCGGCGCCCGCCGGGGCCGGCGCGACAGCAAAGCGACGCAAGGACGACGCAAGTTGTCCCACCACTCACGCGCTTCGCATGGTGGGGGAGTGGCGGTAGCCGTCGGCGACCGCGCACACGGCAGGGGGCCGCCCTCGGGACCGGCCCGCCGCCCCCGCC
>NZ_JAHHIU010000129.1 GCF_024539815.1 Streptomyces hayashii | reverse complement strand
GGTCACCGGAGGAACCGGTGACCCGCCGTCGCGGAACGTCGGGCCGTCGCTCAGCCGTTGCCGACGCCGTTGCCCGCCAGGACCGAGATGTCGTCCAGGAGGTGCGACAGCGGCTCGTCGCCCTTCGCCTGGGTGCTGTTCTCGACGCACTGCTGGTTCTGCGGGGCGGACAGGATCGGGATGTCCTGGACGCCGATGTTGAGGGCCGCGACGAGCGACTGGGCGTTGAGCTTCGCCGGCAGGCCGATGCACGGCTTGTTCAGCGAACCCTGGACCAGCGAGAGCTGCGGGCTCATGTCGCCGAAGGTGGCCGAGTTGCCGAACTCCGACGAGGCGCCGTTGCCGCTGGCGGACGTGGTGCCGCTGTCGTCGCCGATGGCCAGCGCCTGCGGGGCGGTCACGGCCGCGAGGCCGGCGACCGAGGCGGCGAGAGCCGCGGATGCCCACAGCTTCTTCATGTTCGTTCCCTTCGAAAGGCGGACTCCGGGGGAGGAGCTGCGTGATCGACAACGTTCCGCACCCCCTCGGGGTTGCGTGCTGTGCCCCGATCGGCCCAGCGCACCGGGCATGACGGGCGCACGCCCCTCAGGTGCACGCGTAAGCGCTCCCGCGCACCGGCACCGTGCTGCCGAGGACGGTCGGCGGGTCGGCCGGCCGGGGGTTCTCGCCCCCGGCGACCAGGGGCTGGTCCTCGCGGATCTTCGCGAAGAGCGCGTCCGCCTTCTGCTCGTCCCAGACCAGCGCCGAGCCGATCCCCAGCGACGCCGGGGCGAACCCGCCGATCGGCACCGTGGTGAACTCCGTGGCCGAGGCGGGGAGCCCGCGCAGCGCGACCGCCTCCTGGACGAGCTCGTTCACCGAGAAGCCCTGCGGGCCGGAGCCGAGCAGGGTGCGCACCAGGTGCAGCGTGCGTCCCGGGTCGCCGAGCAGCTTGCGCGCCTGCAGCCCGCGCCACGCCTGCACCAGGAACCGCTGCTGACGCTGGATGCGGCCGAGGTCGGCGCTGGAGTCGACGTGCCGTGACCGGACGTACTGGAGGGACCGGCCGCCGTCGAGCCGGTGCTTGCCGGGTTCGAGGTCCAGCTCGGTCGCGGAGTCCTTGAGCCGTCGTGGCGTGCACACCTCGACGCCGCCGACCTCGTTCACCGTGTCCATGAAGCGCCGGAAGTCCACCTGCACGAACCGGTCGACGTTCACCCCGGTCATGGACTCCACGGTCCGGACGGCGAGCTCCGGCCCGCCCTCCTGGAAGGCCGCGTTGAGCTTCGCCGGATGCGGCGGGCGTTCCTTGCCGCCCGCCCCCTGGCGGTACGGCGGGATCTGCGCGGCGGAGTCGCGGGGCATGCCGATCACGCTGACGCGGTCCCGGTGGGCCGAGACATGGATCAGCATCAGGACGTCCGTGCAGCCGCAGGGCTGGCCGCCGGCGTGGAACTGCTGTTTCTCGGCGGCGCTGATGACGTCCCGTTCGTCGGTGCCCATCAGCAGGATGTTCATCGCGCGCGGGACGTGCTCCGGGCCGGGCGGCGCGGAAGTGCCGAGCAGCGCGCCCGCGCAGGCCAGGACGATTCCGGGAATCGCCAGGCGGCGGGGCCGAGGGTTTCTCTTCACCGTCACGCGCCGCACGCTAGAACAGCGGGCCGCCGATGATCCGGCGGCCCGCTGCGGGGGCGGAGAATCCACCCCGGGGCTCAGGAAATGAACCCGTTCACCACGTCGGACTCAGTGGTTGGCCGCACCGTTGCCCGAGAGGGCGGAGATGTCGTCCAGGATGTGCGACAGCGGCTCGTCGCCCTTCGCCTGGGTGCTGTTCTCGACGCACTGCTGGTTCTGCGGCGCCGACAGGATCGGGATGTCCTGCACGCCGACGTTGATGAGCGCGAGGACCGACTGCACGTTGGCCTTCGCCGGCAGACCGATGCAGGGCTTGTTGAGGGAGCCCTGGATGAGCGCCATCTGAGGGCTCATGTTGCCGAAGGTGGCCGAGTTGCCGAACGACTGGCTCGCGCCGTTGCCGCTGGCGGACGTCGTGCCGCTGTCGTTGCCGATGGCGAGGGCCGGGGCCGCTACGACGGCGGAAGCGCCGACGACGGAGGCGGCGACCGCAGCGGTGGCCAGTACCTTCTTGATCACTTTTAAGTCCCTTTCAGCGAGAAACCCCGTCCACCGGAGCGCTCTGGTTAACCGCCGACTCACGCTTTGGTTCTCCGACTTCACTCCGATGGCCCATCGGCGAGAACGCGGACCGGCGTGTCGGGAAAACCGATCGGGTGAAGTGCCGCAACCAAACCCGGAACATCCGGTTGGTTCGGTGGCAGGCACATGGTCCTGGCCCGGAGCCAGGACAGGGAAAGGAATAGCGAAATGCTGAAGAAGGCAATGGCCGCGGCTGCGGTCGCCGCTTCCGTCATCGGAGTGTCGGCGGCTGCCGCCCCCCAGGCGCTTGCCATCGGGGACGACGCGGGCACCACCTCCGCCAGCGGCAACGGGGCGCACGAGGCGTTCGGCAACTCGGTGACCAAGGGCGACATGAGCCCCCAGGCGACCCTGGTCCAGGGCTCCGCCAACAAGCTCTGCGTGGGCCTGCCGGTCAAGGCCGACGTGCAGTCCCTCGTCGCCGTCCTCGCCAACGTGGGCGTCCAGGACATCCCGGTCCTGTCCGCTCCGCAGAACCAGCAGTGCGCCGAGAACAGCACCCAGGCGAAGGGCGACGAGCCGCTGTCGCACATCCTGGACGACATCTCCGCCCTCTCGGGCAACGGTGCGGCCAACGGCTGACGTTCACCGGCGCCGCCCGCCGCACGGTCCGCCGCTCTTCCGGCGGCCGTGCGGCGGTCGGATTTTCCGCGGCCCGTTCCCGGCTGTTTTCCCCGGCGTTGTCCCGCCATCCAGGCGAACCGTTTCTTCCCTTACGCGCCCGACCTGTTGATTATATGAAGGCGTTCGAGTGAATTCCCGCGCGCCGCGTGTTCCTCAGTTTCTTCGGCTGTCTATCTCTCGTTTGCAGCCTGCGGGTCATGGTGCGAGCCCTTCCGGTTGCGCTCGCTCGGTTTCGACCGTCATCTGGGCATGACCGCAGAGAAGGGAAACTCATGAAGAAGAGCGCTGCTGTTGTCGCGGGTCTGATCCTGGCCCTGGGCGGGGCCGCCCCCGCCTTCGCCGACGCCGGTGCCAACGGTGCGGCCATCGGCTCGCCGGGCGTCCTGTCGGGCAACGTGATCCAGGTTCCGATCCACATCCCGGTCAACGTGTGCGGCAACTCGATCAACATCATCGCCGCGCTGAACCCGGCCGGCGGCAACGTCTGCGTCAACGACTGACGACGCGTCACACCGGCCGCTGACGGCCGGAACAAGGCCGGCCCTGGACGACTCCGTGTGGTCCAGGGCCGGCTTTTCCCACTTCTCCGAGCAGGAAGACAACGAGATTGCGACAGACCCTGAGCAGGGGAATGGTCGCGGCGGCAGCCGCGACGAGCATTCTGTCCCTGTGCGGGGGCGGGTACGCCCTCGCCGACTCGCAGGCCGAGGGGGCCGCCAAGGAAGCGCCCGGCGTCCTGTCGGGCAACCACGTCCAGGCGCCGGCGCACGTTCCGGTGAACGCCTGCGGCAACTCGGTCGACGTCGTCGCGGCGCTCGACCCGGCGTTCGGCGCCTCCTGCGCCGACGCGTCGGCCACGCACCGGCACCGCTCACCCGCAGCACCGCACGGCGCCTCCCGACACGGAGACTCCCGACACGGAGACTCCGGGTACGGCGACTCCGGCAACGGGGACTCCGGGTACGGCGATTCCGGCAACGGGAACAGCGGCCCGGGCGACGACTGCGGAGGCTACGGCGACACGTGCGGCGGCGGAGACCACACACCGCCTGGTGGCGGTCATTCGTCTCCGCCCGGTGGTGGTCACAGCAGTCCGCCCGGTGGTGGTCACAGCAGTCCGCCCGGCGGCGGTCATTCGATGCCGCCCGGCGGTGGGGACAGCAGTCCGCCCGGCGGTGGGCATTCGTCTCCGCCCGGTGGCGGTCACAGCAGTCCGCCCGGTGGTGGGCACTCCTCGCCTCCTTCCGGTGGCGGGCACTCGACACCGCCTCCGCACGGGGGTCACAGCACGCCTCCGTCCGGAGGCGGGCACAGCACCCCGCCCGGCGGCGGACACACCATGCCTCCCTACGGCGGAGGCGGAGGCGGTGGCGGTGGCGGTGGCGGGCACACTCCGCCCCAGCTGTCGCACACCGGCAGTGACAGTGCGGCGCTGCTGGCCGCTTCCGGGATCAGCGCGGCCCTCATCGCGGGCGGCGCCGTCCTGTACCGGCGCGGCAGGGGCGCGTCGCGCCGCTGAACACCCGGGACGGCACGGATGCCGGACGCTCGCACGCCCGGCATCCGTGCCGTCCGCCTCAGCCGTGTACGGCCTGCGCGGCCCCGCGCCGACCCGGCGCGGGGATCACTCCGGTCGGCACGCCCGTGTGCAGCCGGCGCCGTACCCCGCGCACGAGGGTGCCCGCCGTGAACGTCGCGCCGTGGACGAAGCGCATCGCCGGGCCGAAGCCGGCCGCCGTCACCAGACCGGCCATGAACAGGCCGGGGTGGGACGACTCGAAGTCCCGGCCGACCTCGGGGGAGCCGTCTGCCACCACGGCCAGCGAGTCGCGCAGTTCGGGGGAGAGCAGTCCGAGCCGGTCGCGCGTCGCCCGGAAACCGGTGGCCGCGATCACGTGCTCGGTCTCGACGTGGTCCGCGCCCGTCGTCTCCAGCCGGACCCCGCCCGGCACCGCGCGCGCCGCCGTCACCTCGTGGGCGAGACGCACGTCGACGGCGCCCTCCACCCGGTCGCGCACCCACCACGCGCCGGCCGGTCCGAGCGCCGTCGCCGCGATCCGTGCCCGGGTCGGCTCCCGCAGCCGGCGGTACAGGCCGGGGCGTTCGGCGTAGAACCAGTTGCGCCAGCCGCAGCCGAGGCCGCTGTGCGGCGAGCGGGCCGACTTCCACCAGGGGCGTTCCCAGGGCGGCGGCACGTCGTTCCAGCTCAGCCGGTCGGCGCGGGCCAGGACCCGGACCCGGGTGTCCTGTTCGGCGAGCAGCGCCGCCGTCTCCAGGGCGGCCTGGCCGCCGCCGATCACCGTGACGTCCCGGCCGCGGAAACGGTCGAGATCGCCGTGGTGGCTGCTGTGCGTGACGAGGTCGCGGGGCAGGGCGCGCAGGGCGGCCGGGATCTCGACGAACGGCATCACGCCGACGGCGAGCGCGACTGTCCGGGCCCGGACCGTCTCGCCGTCCTCGGTGACCGCCTCGAAGCCGCCGGGCCGGGACGTGATCCGGGCCACCGTGCGCTCGTCCACCTCCGGCACGGCGTTGCGGGCGAACCACAGGCCGTACTCGGCGAACATCTCCACCGGGATCGGCTCCCCGTGCCGGGCGGTCGTGCCCTGGGTCGCGCAGTACGCGTCGAGCCGCCAACGGGCCGCCGGGTCGGAGAGGTTGGAGGCCCACGGCTCGGACTTCAGGAACATGCCGCCCGGCATGTTGTCGCGCCAGGAGGCCATCGGCCGACCGAAGACGCGCAGGCTCAGCCCCGCGTCCGCGGCGTGGGACGCGATGGACAGGCCGTACGGGCCCGCGCCCACCACCAGCAGGTCGTACATCAGCATCTGCTCGCTCTCTCGTCGTCGGTCGGTTCGGTCGGGGTCTGCTCGGCGGGGCCCGTCGGGCCCGTCATCCCCGTCAGGCCGGTCAGGCCGGTCAGGGACGGTGTGGGCGGTGACGACTGGCGGACCACACGGGGCCGGTCGCCGGTCACGCCCGCCGTGCCCAGCCGGGGCAGCCGGTCGAGCAGTCGGCGGGCGACGTGGGAGCCCCACAGGCCCCACATGGCGCGGCCGGGCGCGGTGTCGTCGTGCGCGTGCCAGGCCAGCTCGCGGCTGTGGCGCGTCGGTCGCAGCGCGGCCAGCGGCGCGTAGTTCTCCACCACGAATGCCCGCCCGGGCTGCGGCGCCCGTACCGGCAGCGGACGGTGCGTCAGGTCCAGGTGCTGGGCCCGGACGACGTCCAGCCCGGCGGCGTCGGCGAAGAGCCGGAACTGGGCGCCGGGGCGGGGGTTGAAGTCGAGCAGGTGGTAAGCGCCCGTCATGCCGCAGCGGCGGAAGTCGAGGTCGAAGACGCCCCGGTAGCCGAGCGTGTCGGTGAGCCGCTCGGCCTGTGCCGCCACCTGCGGGTTGTCGGTCCACTCGCCCACCGCGGTGAGGCCCGCCCCACGGGGCCAGGCGCACAGCTTGCGGCCCGGGCCGCCGGCGGCGAGTGTGCCCGTGCGGTCGGCGTAGCCGTGGAAGAACCAGTCGCGGTCCGGCCCCGGCGGCAGGAACGTCTGCAACAGCAGCCGGCTGCCCGCCTCGTCGGTGCGCAGGTAGAGGTCGCGGGCCTCCTGGGTGGAGCGGACCACGACCGTGCTGCGCAGCCCCGCGCCCGCCGGCAGCAGCCAGGGCCGGCTCCATTTGGCGATCACCGGCAGGCCGAGCCGCCAGGCGGCGGAGGAGGCCTGGGCCGCGCTCTCGGGGATCAGGGTGACCGGGTGCGGCACGTCCGCCGCCGCGCACAGTCCGGCCAGTTCGGCCTTGTCGGCGACCAGTTCGGGCACATGGCCGGGCTGTTGGGGCAGCAGGTAGGCGGGCGCCAGTTCCTCGCGCAGCCGGCTCACGGCGATCGCGCCCGCGTCGTCCATCGGGATCAGCACGGCGGGCCGCTCGACGCGGGCGGCGACCCGCAGCAGCACGGCGGCGATGTCGGAGAGGGCGGCGCCGGACGGCGGCGGGGGATGCAGCCGGCTCACGAAACGGGAGGCGCGCACGGGGCTTCCCGTCGAGTCGGCGATCACATGCACATCGACTCCGGCCCGGCCGAGCGAGCGCACGGCGCCCAGCGTTCCGTGGTGAAAGGGATTCCGGTCGATGCGCAGGAGGACGGCGGGGACGCGGGTGTCGAGATGCGACTCGGGCATTTGCTGCGTTGTCCTTCGGCTCGGTTCACCGAAATGGGCGATCGTGGCACTCGAAAGCCCTAACGGCGGTGGCGTGATTCCTTTTCGTGTGACTTTCATATGACTGAGTGTCAGTAATGCGCGGGCAGTGCGCGTTACGCGAGAGTGGAGAAAGGAGCAGGCATGGCTCCACAGCAGCGACGCGCACGGTCCCGGCGGCTGGCCGTCGTCGCGGCGGCGGTCGCGGCCTCGGCCGTCCTGGCGTCCGGACCTGGATTCGCCGCGGGCGCGGGGGTGGTGCGGGTCGCCGACCCTCCCGCTCCCACCCCGACCGCCCCGACGCCCGCCGCGGCCGACCCGGCCGTTCCCACGCCGAGCACGACACCGGCCGCGCCCTCCGCGTCGGTGACGCCGGCTCAGAGTCCCGACCTGTCCGGCCAGTCCGCCGCCCCGACCACGTCCGGCGAGCCCGCCGCACCGAGCCCGTCCGGCGCCGCCGCGAAGAGCGCCCCCGCCTTCGGCGCCTACCTCGACTACGGCGCCCGGGGCGTGGCCCGGATCGCCGAGCTCAGCGAGTGGCTGGGCGGCTCGAAGCTGCGCGTCGGCCACACCTACCTGCCGGGCGACCGCTGGCACAACATCGAGGGCCCGCCCGGCTTCCTCGACGTGTGGGCGGACTGGCGGCGGGAGGAGGACGACCGGATGCTCGTCCTCAACGTGCCCATGATGGAGCGCAACGAGGAGGGCGTCTCCGACGCCCAGGTGCGCAGGCTGCTGCGGCAGGGCGCGGCCGGGGAGTTCGATCACCACTTCAGGGCACTCGCCCAGCGGCTGGTGGCGCTGAAGGTGCCGGACACGGTGATCGTGCTCGGCTGGGAGATGAACGGCATCACGTACACCCATCGCTGCGGGCCGGACCCGGAGGCCTGGAAGAAGTACTGGAACAGGATCGTCTCGACGATGCGTTCGGTGCCGGGTCAGAAATTCAAGTTCGACTTCACGCCGACCCGTGGCAAGGACGCCGTTCCCTGGACCGAGTGCTATCCCGGGGACGACACCGTCGACATCCTGGGAATGGACTCCTACGATCAGCCGACCGGCCTGTCGTTCGACGAGCAGGTGAAAGAACCGTACGGACTCCAGGCGCACGTGGATTTCGCCAAAGCCCACGGCAAGCCCATTTCCTATCCCGAATGGGGACTCTTCCGCAACGGTGACAACGCCGAGTACATGCGGCGCATGATCGCCTGGATGGACGAGCACAGACCGCTGTACAACACCCTGACCGACTACTGCCCGCACGGCGTGTGGCAGTGCCGGCAGAACCCTCGCTCGTCCGAGGTCTACCGCTCGCTGCTGTCCGGACGCGTCGACGAGCCGGGCACGCCGCCGACGACTCCGGCGCCCTCCCAGGAACCGTCCGTGGAGCCGACGCCCCCGCAGCCCCCGACGGAGCCGCCCACGACCGAGCCGTCCGGCGAACCCCCGGTGAACTGCACGCCGATGGACCTCGGCGACTGGGTCGAGTACTGGCTCGGCGGCAAGCTGTGCTTCCGCCTGGACTGGTGGTCGAAGAGCGGGTGAACCGCGGTGTGGTGGCGGCAGGCCCGCGTCAGGACCTGCCGCCACCGGCCCGCTCCCTCCGCTGCTCCAGACGGAGCAGCAGCTCCTTGCCGCGCCGCCGCGCGGCCACGTCGCAGACGGCCGCCGACAGCAGGGGGGCGGTGCGCCGACGGGCCAGCAGCAGCCTCTGGTTGACGACGGGTTCGGGCCGCCAGTGGTGCTTGTACGGCTCGTCGCCGCGCAGCAGGCTCAGCGCGGCGCGCCCCCCGTCCCGGGTGTGCTCGGCGCACGCGTCCAGCAGCATCACCGCGACGTCCGCCTTGCTCTCCCGCAGCCGCGGATGGGCGCCGTACAGATAGCCCCCGGCCAGCCGCCGCGACAGCAGGGTCAGGTCGACGGCCACGACGTCGTCGTCCAGCCGGAACTCGGTGACCACCGCGTCGCCGGCGCGCACCATCGGTCCGACCGAGCGCACCAGGTGCTCGCAGAACCGGGAACGCAGGTGCTCTCCCGTCACCCTGCGGCCCTGCCACTGCAGTCGGTGCAGTTCCAGCAGCCGCCGCAGCGCCGAGTCGACCTCCTCCGGGCACACCGCCTTGCGCTCCACGCCGAGCGCGGTCAGCTTGCGCAGCTTGGCGCGCACCCGCTGGGCCTTCGCCGAGGGCAGCCGGGCCACCAGGTCCTCCATGGGGACGGCCGGCAGCTCCAGGCACACGGAGTCGCTCACCCGCCGACGCGGCCCGTGCCAGCGTTCGTAGACCTGCTCCACGGCGCCGCCCGGCCGCACTTCGCGGAAGTCGATCAGCGCGGTACGGGCGGCCGCGGCGAGCCCGTCGGTGAGCGCGGCGACGGCCTGCTCGCCGTGTTCGTCGTCGACGAGGACGTCCCCGTAGTCGGAGATCGCCCCGCCGAGCGGCACGAGCGCGGGCAGCGGCCTGCGGACGGCCGTCAGCGGGGCCGCGGCGACGAGTTCACCGCCGTCGCGGACCAGCAGCAGCCGCAGCCGGCCGCGCCGCCCGTACGACAGCCACCACGAGTGCAGCCAGGCGTGGCTCTGGAACGGGGTGGCCGTCGCGCAGCGCCCGTACAACCGGCCCCAGGCGGGCGCGAGTTCGGCGAAGGCCTGCTCGTCGGTGACGAGTTCGGTCGTGAGCGTCGGTTTCACAGCGCTCCGTGGGCGTCGGCGGCGAGGGCCGGCCCGGGGACGGCGGCCGGTCGACCGGCCTCCTCCTGCGAGCCCCGCCTCGGCCGTACCAGCAGGACCAGTCCGCCGAGCAGCCCGCCCGCGCTCGCCCCCACCAGCCCGGTCACCGTCGGCGACGCCGAGGACGGCGCGGTCGGCCGGACCGCGCGGGCGAACTGCTGCAGTTCGACGTTGGTGGTGGCCCGGTAGCTCTTGGCGTGCTGGGTCAGCGCGCGGGTGACCGCGTTGGCCATGTCGGCGGCGAGGTCGGCGCGCTGGGAGGTCGCCGTGATCGCGACCATCGGAGCGTCCGGCGAGGTCGCCGTCTGCACGCTCTGCTGCAGCGTCTTCACGGGCACGCCCGCCCACACCTGGGCGTCGCCGAGCACGGCGAGCTGGGTGGCGACACGGCCGTACGCCTGCGCGAAGCCGAGCGCGGACGCCGGGTCCGACTTCGCGGTCGGGACGGCGACGACGTAGGCGGTCGCCGTGTACACCGGCGGCTTGACGACTCCGTACGCGCCGCCGAGCAGACCGCCGGCGACGGCGCCGGCCGCGAGCAGGGACCAGGGCGGCAGCGCCTTGGCGCGGCGCAGAGCGGCAGGACGACGGGGGTTCTCGGTCATGGGGAACTGACTCCCTGGGGTGTCGGGGAAGCGGAGGACGACCTGGGTGGTCCGGTGACGGTGGCCGCGTACACGTCCATGAGCTGGGCGGCGATGCGGGTGATGTCGTAGTGGCGGGCGGCGTCCGGGGCGGTGCGCGGGCCGGGGGCCTGGGCGCGCGTCTCGGTCAGCGCGCGGACGAAAGCGTCGGCGCCGCCGCTCACCCGGCGGGCGCCGGGCGCCCGAGCGGGCAGGTGCTCGATCGCGGGACAGGAGGCGTAGAGCACGGGAAGTCCCGACGCGAGCGCCTCGACGGCCGCGAGGCCGAAGGTCTCCTCGGGGCACGGGGAGACGAACACGTCCATGGCGCACAAGAGGGACGGCAGGTCGGGGCCGGGGGTGCCGTCGGGAACGCAGGGGCGTTCGCCGGCGAACAGGACGCGGTCGGCGATTCCCGCCTCGTGTGCGAGGCGACGCAGCACGCTCTCCTCGGGCCCGCCGCCCACCAGCAGCAGCCAGTGGTCGGCCGGGAGGCGGCCGAGGGCGTGGACGAGCACGTCGAAGCGTTTGCCGGCCGTGAGACGGCCCACCGCGCCGACGACGCGCGCGTCGTCCGGCAGCCCGAGGCGCCGCCGGGTGCGCAGACGGGCCTGGGGGTCGTGACGGAAGCGGGCCAGGTCGACGCCGTTGGGGACGACCTCGATCCGGGGGGCCGGCACGCCCCAGCTCATCAACCGGTCGGCGACCGTGGGGGAGACGGCGACCGTGGTGCGGCCCAGCCGTTCGCTGGCGAGGTAGAGGGCGCGCACCCCCGAGGTCAGCGCGCGCCCCTCCAGCTGCGACTCGCCCAGCGAGTGCTCGGTGGCGACGACCGCGCGGACGCCGGCGAGGCGTGCGGCCAGCCGGCCGTAGACGCAGGCCCGGTAGAGGTGGGTGTGCACCAGGTCGTAGCCGCCGGAGCGGATGACCCGCACCAGCCGGGGCAGCGCGCCCAGATCGCGGTTGCCCGCCATGCCGAGGTGGACGACCCTGACCCCGTCCCCGGTCAGCCCGTCGGCCACCGGACCCGGGTTCGTCAGCGTCACCACGTCGCACCGCGCCGGCAGGTGCCGCAGCAGCAGGCGCAGTTGCTGCTCGGCGCCGCCGACGCCGAGCCCGGTGATGATGTGCAGCGCCTTCACCGCAGCCCCTCCACGGGACGCCGGCGCAGCCGGTGCAGCCGGTACTTCAGATACAGCCGCAGGGCGTCGTCGTTCTGCCCGACGTGCAGCCGGGGGAGGGCGTGCGGGCCGTTCAGCGGGCCCGGGTCGATCGCGCAGGCGTAGGCGTAGCCGGCCTCGCGCACGGCGTCCACGGCCCGCCGGTCGATCGTCCCGTACGGATAGCAGAAGCCGTCCGGCTCGGCGCCGAGCAGTTCGGCGAGGACGGTCCGGCTCTCGACCGTCTCCGCCTTGAGCGTGATGTCGTCGGCCGCGGTCAGGTCGACGTGGGTGAGTCCGTGCGAGCCGATCTCGACGCCCTCGTCGGCCGCACGGCGGATGCCGTCGGCGGTCAGCAGAGACTTGCGCGGGCCCAGCGGGTCCCAGGCGTTGTGGCCCCCGAGCCGGCCCGGCAGCACGAAGAGGGTCGCCGTGCAGCCGTTGCGGCGCAGCACGGGCAGGGCGCCGGTGAGGAAGTCGGCGTACCCGTCGTCGAAGGTGAGACCCACCAGGTCGCGGCCCTCCCCGCGGGCGCGGGCGGCGAGCAGTTCGGCCATGGAGACGCCGCGCAGCCCGCGCCGGCGCAGCCACCTCAGCTGCTTCTCCAGCCGCTCGGGGGTCACCGTGACGCGGTACGGATCCTCGGAGCAGTCGCCCACGGAGTGGTACATCGCCACCCAGGGGACGGCGGCGGGCGGGCGGCGGTCAGGAGCGGCCATGGGAGAGCCTTCGGGTCGCGGAACGTACGGAACGGAGTGCGCGGACGACGCCCTGGGCGCGCAGGGCCCGGCCGAGCGACAGGAAGACGACGGTCACGGTGAGCCCGCCGACGACGAGCCCGAGGAGCGCGTCGTCGCACCGGTCGGCGGCGAAGGCCCCGGCCAGGGTCGCCACCAGGGCGGCCCGCACCGGCCGGCTCAGCTCGTGCAGCACGCCCCGGACGCCGACGGGGACGCTGCGCGGTCCCATCCCGGCCAGCAGCACCAGGGCGGTGACGGTGATGCCGGTCGCGTTGGCTGCGGCGATCCCGTACACCCCCCAGGCGTCGACGCTCAGCGCGCCGATCCAGGACGTGACGGCGATCCCGCAGGCCATCGCGCCGACCGGGTACCAGGTGCCGCGGCCCGCCGAGAAGTAGGAGCGCACCAGCACGCCCGTGAGGGTCTGGCCGAGCAGCCCCAGCGCGTACACCCGCATCAGTCCGGCCGTCGCCGCGGTGTCCTGGGCGGTGAACGCGCCTCGCTGGAACAGCACTTCGATCATCTGGGGCGCGCAGGCGACCACCGCCGCCGTGCCGAGCAGCACGATGCACGCGGCCAGCGCCAGATCCCGCTCCACCCGGCTGCGGGCCCGTTCGACGTCCCCTTCGGCGAGCGCCCGCGCGACGACGGGGAAGGTGACCGTGCACACCATCACCGACAGGATCATCGGCATCTGCGCGACCTTCTGCGCGTAGTTGAGATGCGAGATCGCGCCGGCCGGCAGCTGCGAGGCGAGGAAGCGCTCGATGAGGACCTGGGACTGCCGGCACAGGGCGAACAGCAGGACGGTCGTGAGGAGCGCGGTGTCGAGGGGCCGGGGCACCTCGTGCGCGACCGCCCGCTCACCGTCCACCGTGCGCCGTCTCAACTCGCGTACGAGAGACGGAAGTTGCACCAGGACCATGAGGAGCCCGCCGACTGCGACGCCGGCCGCCGCCGACCGCACCCCCCAGCGGCCGCCGAGCGCGTACATCCCGGCGATGATGCCGACGTTGTAGGCCACGTAGATCGCCGCCGGCGCCACGTACCGCCGGTGCGCGCGCAGGGCCGCGCTGCAGTACCCGGCGAGCCCGAAGCTCACCGCGCAGGTGGCGGTGAGCCGGGTGCAGTCGACGGCGAGCGCGGGATCGGGCAGGCCGGGCGCGAGGATCTCGACGAGCTGCCGGGCGGTGCCGATCAGCAGGGCGCCCACCGCGACGAAGGCCAGCGACAGCCGGGGGAGCGTGCCGGAGACCAGCGCCCGGACCGGGTCGCCCGGCGCGCCCCGGGAACGGCGGGCCAGCGCCATGCTGAACGCCGGGATCAGGGCGAACGCCAGTCCGTCCTCGATGAGCAGCGTGGCCGCGAACTCGGGCACGGTCCACGCGACGAGGAACGCGTCGGTCTCGCTGCCCGCTCCGAACAGCCGGGCCAGCGCCTGGTCCCGGAGCAGCCCGAGCAGGGCGCCGGCCACGGACAGGGCGGCGGTGACGAGAGCGGCCCTGGCGAGGAAGCCGCGGGAGGCCACGGGAAGGTCGCCGGAACTCCGGCCCTCCTCCCCGTCGGCCCCGGCGACCGTGCCGGTCGCACCCGCCGTGCCGGTCGCACCCGTCGCACCCGCCGCATCGACCGCATCCATCGTCCCGGTCGCATCGACCGCATCGACCGTCCCGGTCGCATCGGCCTTGTCGGCGGTGCCGACCGTCTCGGCGGTCCCCCCGGACTGTGCGGCGTCGCGCGCCGGCGGCACGGGCGTGGGGTCGTCCGTGCGAGGCGTCCGAGGAGGCGTCACCGTCATCGCGCGAGCGCCTCCTCGCGGTCGGCGCGGTCGTCGTCGTCGTCGCCGCCGACCAGCGCCCACCAGGCCACCAGGCCGAAGACGACGGCCGTCAGGACGGTGGAGGGCCCGCCGATGTCGGCGTACACGAAGTCGATCAGCTGCCAGACCAGAAGACCACAGGCGACGAGCGCGCAGTCGAGGCCGGGACCCGAGCGCCGCACGCGTGACCAGCCGCGCAGCCCGCAGGCCAGCATCGCCAGCCAGCCGCCCGCGAGGGCGAGCAGCCCGATCAGGCCCTGCTCGGCCAGGACCAGCAGGTACATGTTGTGCGGGGACAGCAGCGGCTGCCGGACGAAGCCGGAGCCCGCGCCGTCGGTGTCGCTGCCGGAGGACAGGGCGAGCGAGGCGTGCGCGTCACGGTGCTCGGGGAAGCCCTTCAACCCGACGCCGGTGAGCGGCTGTTCGCGCCACATGCCGATCGCGGACGCCCACAGCGTGTACCGGTCGGTGACCGACTGGTCGGGCGCGTCGGCGACCTGGGTGATGCTGCTGAGGCGTTCCTGGAGCATCGCCGAGCCGACCCCGAAGCCGCCGACCAGGATCACCCCGGCCGCGACCGCCACCGCGCCGATCTTCAGCGCCCGCCGCAGTCCGGCCAGGGCCAGCTGGACCGTGCAGGTCAGCGCGGTCGCGATCCACGCACCCCGGCTGAAGGAGAGGGCCAGCGGCGCCAGCAGCGCCAGCGCGCAACCGGCGGCGATCGCCCGCTGCCGCACCCGGGACCGGCCGAGCGCCAGGCCGGTCGCGCAGATCAGCCCGAAGGACACCACGGTCGCCATGCCCATCACGTCCTGCGGCCCGAACGTGCCGACCGCGCGGATCGTCTCGCCCTGGTACGAGGCGCCCGACCCGGTGACGAACTGGTGGACGCCGACGGCCCCCTGCCACCCCGCCAGTCCGACGAACGACCAGGCCAGCACCCGGAAGTCGGCCCGGTCGCGGATCAGGAGCACGACGGCCGCCGGGACGAGCACGAAGATCTGCAGGTAGCGGCCCAGGCCGGTGAGGCCAGCGCCCGGCGAGGAGGCGCCCATCGCGGCGAGCGCGAGTCCGGCGACCGGCAGCGCGAAGAGCACGGCGGCCGTCCGCGACAGCGGCCGCCGTCGCCGCCGCAGCAGCCGGACCGCGCAGAACAGCACGACCAGCGCGGACAGCGCGTCGGCCGGTCCCGCGCCGCCCTCGCCGCCGGGCGCGAGCGGCAGACCGAGCAGGGCGACCACGGCGATCACGGGCAGGACCGGTGACAGCGTCCGGGCGGACGTCAGCGGCAGGGCGAGGGCCGGCCCGGGGTGGGCCGCCGGCTGTGCGGAGGACGCGCGTCGCGGCGTCCCGTGCGGGGCGTCGCACGGTGGAGAGGCGCCCGCGTGGGCGTACGCGGGCGACCCCGACAGCACGGCGAGACGCCGTGCCAGGCGTCGCAGCGCGGGCGGGAAACTCCGGACGGGTCCTGGGGTCATCGGCGGTTTCAGCTCCCGGTCGGTCGCACGAGGGCGGCCGCGGTGCGCAGCAGGATGCACACGTCCTGCCACAGCGACCAGTTGTCGATGTACGCGTTGTCGAAGCGGGCCCGGTCCTCGATCGAGGTGTCGCCGCGCAGCCCGTGCACCTGGGCGAGGCCGGTGATGCCGGTCTGCATGCGGTGGCGGGCCGCGTAACCGGGGTGACTCTGGCTGAACTGGCCGACGAAGTAGGGGCGTTCGGGGCGAGGGCCGACCAGGCTCATGTCGCCGCACAGGACGTTCCACAGCTGGAGCAGCTCGTCGAGCGAGGTCTGGCGCAGGAAGCGGCAGAAGCGGCTCATCTCGCGCTCGCCGGCCACGCTCCAGCGGGTCGCGGACTCGTGCTCGTCGACCGGGCGGTGGGTACGGAACTTCAGCAGGGTGAAGGGCCTGCCGTCCTTGCCGATCCGCTCCTGCCGGAAGACGACCCCGGGTCCGTCGGTCAGCCGCAGCACGGTCGCGCACAGCAGCAGCAGCGGGCTCACCAGCAGCAGCAGGGTCCCGGAGACCGCGACGTCCAGCAGGCGTTTGCCGAGGCTGCCGCGGCGCCGGGCGCCCATGTCCAGACGCCGGCAGGAGAACCCGGCGAGCTGTTCGCGGCTCGCGTACGAGGGGGTGTCGGCGTCGATCTCCCAGACCGTGCAGCCCGACTCGGCGAGCGCCCGCAGCAGCGGGCCCTGCACGCTGCGCACGGCCGGGTGGACGCACAGGACGTCCCGGACGCCGTTCTGGATGAGGGCCCGCTGCACTTCCTGACCGCTGGTCAGCACGGGCAGTCCGTCGGTTCCGTCGGGGTTCTCGGCCACGATCCCCACCGGGCGGACCCCGCACCGGGGATGGCGCAGCACAGCGGCGGCCACCCGCTGTGCCGTCGTGGCGGGTCCGATGACGAGCGCGGCGCGCGGGCGGCGCAACAGCGCCCGCCGCCGCCGCAGATGGACGAGCGCACGGCCGGCGCAGCAGGCCACGGCCTGCGCGGCGAAACCGACGAGCAGGGTGCGGGCGGAGAGCGCGTGCGCCGGGTTCCACGCCCCGACGGCCGCGGCCAGCGTCAGCCAGCCGACGGCGATCCGGCCGCAGACGGCGGGCACTTCGTCGAGGACGCCCGCCACCGGACGCGCGCGCTGCGGGCGCAGCAGCATCGTCGCCGCCACCAGCAGGCCCGCCAGGAGGGGGCGGTGCTGCGCTCCGCTCAGCGCCGCCGTGCCCGCCAGCGCGGCGAGGCCGTCGGCGAGCAGCAGCGGCAGCGGCGACGTGGGCCGCGCGGAGGGCCGTCGGGCGGGGAACCTGAATCCCGTCGCGCTCTCCCGGCGCGGGATGACCGAGACGGACGAGTATCCGGGCTGCGCGCCAGGAGAGGGGACGGTGCTATCCGCAGTCACGAGTGGATGGACTCCCTGCACTCGGTGGGCGCGACGGGCGCCCCTTGTGTGGTCGTGAGCAGCTCGCGATACACGCCCGCGACCGCCTCGGCCATGTGCCGCACGTCGTGCGTGGCCAGGACGTGCCGGCGCCCCTGGTGGCCGAGCGACTCGCGCAGCAGCGGGTCGAGGAGCAGTGCGGTGACGGCGTCGGCCAGCGCCGCCGGGTCGTCGGCGGGCACCAGACAGCGGGACGCGAGGGCGTCCGGCAGGCTTTCCCGGGCGCCGTCCACGTCGGTGAGGACCACGGGCCGCCCGCAGGCCAGCGCCTCCAGCGGGGCCAGCGCCATGCCCTCCCAGCGTGAGGGCAGCACGACCAGGTCGGCGGCCTGGTACCAGGGCACGACGTCGGCGGCGGCCCCGGCGAACAGCACCGAGTCCGGCGCCCCGCGCCGCAGTCGCTCCGCGTCCGGTCCGTCGCCGACCAGCACCAGCCGGGCGCCGGGCGTCCGGCGCGTGACGGCGTCCCAGGCCCGCAGCAGCACGTCCTGCCCCTTCTGCCGGCACAGCCGCCCCACGCACACCACCAGCGGGGCGGCCGCGTCGAGCCCGGGCAGGAGGGCGGCGCGCACGGTGTCGACGGGGGCGGGGTGGAAGCGCTCGGGGTCGATGCCGTTGGGGATGACGCTCCACCGCCCGGGGACGCGGGCGCGCACGCCGGTCGCGCGCTCGGCCTCGCTGACGCAGACCAGTCGCTCCGCCCAGCGCGCCCCGAACCGCTCCCAGCGCAGCGCCAGGGCGGCGGTGGCGCCGCCGACGGCCTCGAAGGACCAGGCGTGCGGCTGGAACACGGTCGGGATCCGTCCGCGCAGCGCGAGCCGGCCGGCCAGTCCGGCCTTCGCGCTGTGCGCGTGCACCAGGTCGGGGCGTACCTCGTCGAGCAGGCGTGCGAGCCGCCGCACCTCGCCGGGGAGCGAGGGTCCCGGCGAGCGGGCCGCCGCCCAGTGCCGGACGTCCGCGCCCAGGGACCGCAGGTCGCCGGCGAACCGGCCGGCGGGACAGGCCACCGAGACGTGCAGACCGGCCGCGAGCTGGGCCCGCGCCAAGTCCGTCACGACTCGGGCGACCCCGCCGTCCACCGGCTGGGTGAGGTGCAGGACCCGGGTTCTCCCGTCGGGTTCTGGCTGGTGCATTGCGCGGTTTCCTCGCTCACGATGGCGCTCGGGACGTGCGGGAACGCGCCTGACTACTTCTTCCGTGTGTCGACGGCGACGAAGAGCGCCCCGGCCCACGCCGCGTCCCGGTGGGCAACGAGCCGAACCGCCAGCTGGTCACCGCCGGACCGCAAACCCCCGCCGAGATCGAACACGTCGGAGTCGTAGCCGAGGGTGTTGACGTACGCCGGTACACGCGCCGCCGGAGCCTCCCCCGGCTCGCTGATCGTGGAATTCAACACATCGTCAGATGGATTGACCGGGTTCGTGAGCGCGGCGGCCGCCCGGCCACCGGTCGAGAACATGAGCGAATCACCCGAACGGCCGCGGTCGCCGTCGTAGGCGACCAGCCCGACCCGGCCGCCCGCTCCGGCCGGGATACGGAGCCCGTTCAGCCGGATCTCCTTGCCGGCGGGGGCGTCGAGGGCGTCGAAGCCGTCCCAGACCGACAGGTCCCGCAGCGGCTCGGCCGGGTTCTCGTACGCCACGACCATCGTCCAGCCGCCCCAGGCTCCGGCCGCCGACCTGCCCATGGCCACGTTGATCTGCGCGACCGTGTAGAGGCCCCGCCCGCTGTCGCGCACCAGCTTCGTGACGTCCGCGGAGGCCTGGAAGGCGTCGGCGCCGTGGGCCGTCCGATGGCCGACGACGGTGTCGGCGAGCACCGCCTTGTACGCGCCGCCCGGCTCGGCGATGAGCACCCGCCCGTTGTCCTTGGGCGGCTTCTGCTCCCCGACGCGCAGGTTGCCGCCCCAGTACAGGCGCGCGTACGACACCCGCGCTCCCTCGGGCAGCCGGACCTCGGCGCGGGAGGAGTTGTAGGTGTTGGGGTCGTCGTCGACGTCGACGTAGAACATGTCGAAGTCCTCGTTCTGCGCCGCTCCGCCCGCGCGCACGGCCGGGCAGGCGGGGGCCGCCGCGGCCGCCGGCGCGGCGCGGCAACTGATGGCCGTGTTGGCCGCGCGGACGATCCCGCCGTGCTGCGTGGAGCGGTAGCGCTGCGCGAAGGGGAGGCGTTCGGCCTCCGCGGACGGCGGCGCGCCGGCCGCGAGGGCGCCGCCCGGCGCCCAGAGCGCGACGAGGGCGAGGACGCCGACCGTGGCGCGATGCAGCGTCGGACCCAGGGAATTGCGCATGACCGGCGGTGCCCTTTCGTGCGATTTGCTTGCTATAGGCGTGCGTCGGATGGGGCGCAACTCTAACTGCTGTCCGGATTAATCCCCTGAAACCGGACAACTGTGTCGGTATGGTGAACCTGGATCCCCGGGGACATCACTCATTTGGCGGCACAACCCCGGTCGGCCCCACGCGTTGACTTCAGCGCCGGGCATCCCCGCCCAGGTGTTTGTGTCAAAACCCCCAAGGAGCACCTCTCCATGTCGCGTATCGCGAAGGGCCTGGTCCTGACCTCCGTTGCCGCCGCGGCCGTCGCCGGCGCCTCCGGCATCGCCGCCGCCGACAGTGGCGCGAACGGCGTCGCCGAGCACTCCCCGGGCGTGCTGTCGGGCAACGTCATCCAGGTTCCCGTCCACATCCCGGTCAACGTCTGCGGCAACACGATCAACGTGATCGGCCTGCTGAACCCGGCGTTCGGCAACACCTGCATCAACGACTGACGTCACCTCACCCCAGAGGTCACGACTCGTCATTCGCCGAACGGGGGAAGGCGGCCCATCCTTGCTCGGAGGGCCCCGGCACGGCCCCCATCAGGGGCGATGCCCGTCTGGCGGGCCGCGGGGAGTCACCCGGTGCGACGGTTGTGTTGCGGGGTGCGACGGCGCTTTGCACCGTGGGCACGAGACCCGACGCAATCGAAAGGATTTCCCATGCGTGGTCTGCCCGTTCGGCGTATCGCTTCCACCGCACTGTGCGCCTCCCTCGTCCTCGGCCTCGCCGCACCCGCCGCCCTGGCGGCCGACGGGGCCGCGGCCCGCGAGCGCGTCGCAGCGGCCTCCGATGCGCCCGTCCCCGGCGTCGCCGCGCTGCGCGCCCAGGGCAAGGGCCTCGCTGATCTCAGCACCGTCCTCACCCCGGTCACCGAGACGCTCAACACCGTCCTCAAGGCCGACGACGGCCGCCTCACCCCCGGCCAGGCGACCCGGCTCGGCGACGCCGTCAAGACGGCCGTCGCCAAGATCACCGCCGCGACCCCGGCCGCTCCCGCCGTGCCCGCCGCCCCTGCCGCGCCGGCCGCCCCCGCGCCGGCCGCCCCCGCGGTCGTGCCGCCCGCGCTCGCCAAGGGCGCCGCCGACAGCGGGGCCAAGGCCGCCGCGGACCCGGTGTCCGACGCGCTCGCCGCCGTGCAGAAGGCCCTCGGCGACCTGCTCGCGGCGGCCACCTCCCTCGACGTCGGCCAGGTCGGCTCGGCGCTCACCGGCCTCCTGGACGGCCTGCTCGACCTGCTCTCCTCGACGCTGAACGGACTGGTGAGCCTGCCGAGCCTGCCGACTCTGCCCAGCCTTCCGAGCCTGCCCAGCCTGCCGGCCGAGGCGGCCCAGGCGCCGGCGACGCCCGCGCTGCCGCCCCCGCCCACCGGCTGACCGTCGCTCCCACGTCTCCGCACCCCGGTGTCCGCGCCGCCGGGGGCGGAGATTTTCGCGTACCCGGTTTCCGCACCCGACAGGCCTCGTTAGGCACGACGTCAGAATGTGCCCCGGTGACTTGAGTTGCCGAGTCGCCGAAGAAAGGAATCCGATGAAGTCCCTGAAGGCTGCCGCTGTCGTTGCCGGATCCGTCGCCCTCGCCGGCCTTGCCGCGCCCGCGTTCGCCGCCCCCGCCGACCTCACGCCCACCAGCCTCAACGGCGCCGTGGACACCCTCGCCAGGGGGCCGGTCAACCTTGAGGACGCGATGCCGCTCCAGCACCAGTCGGACGCCCTCGACACCGAGAACAAGGACTCCGTGCTCAGCACCGTCAAGGGCGCGGCGGGCGCGCTCAACACCCACAACCCGCTTCTCGGCGGTCTGCCGCTGCAGGGCTGACCCGCCCCCGCCGCCAGGGCCGGCCCCGTCGGTCACCGACGGACCGGCCCTCGGCCATGTCCGAGGCCGGACGGACGGCGCGACCTCGCCGGCACGGCACGGGCGTTGTTCGAGGCGAGTCGAGCGGCGCGTCCCTCGTTCGTGTGGAGCAACCCGCCGACGTCCCCCGGTCGGGTGAGAACACGTCCGGCCGCCCGCCGACGCGCCGATAAGGTCGCGCGGTGACCTCAACCCCAAGCGCAACCCGCCCCTTCCGCGTGGCCGACCTGGGCACCCTCGTCGTGATGCCGTGGAGCGGCGAGGCCCCCGACGGTCGTGACATGCCCTACCTCCTGGCCTACTCCCTCGGCGACACCGCCGACGGGCCCGAGGGGACGGCCGCGGCCGTCGCGCGGCTGCTCGCCGACAACGGCATGCCCGTCGGCGGCGACGTGGTCGACGGCACAGAGCGGCCCAGCCTGCCGTTCAGTCTGCTCGTCGAGTCCGGCGCGGCCGTCCTGAACATGCCCGGCCTCAACGCCCAGTGCCTGCCGCCCGCGGAGTGGCTCACGGCCGTCGGCGAGCGCGGCTACGCCTACCTCGTCCTCACCGCCCGCGCCTGGCCGGAGGCGACGCCCGGTCAGGCCGTCACGCCCGAGGCGCTGGCCGCGTTCGCCGGCGCCGAGGAGACCCTGACGGCGGCGGCGCACATCGTCCTGCCCGCCCGCCGCCTGCGCGGCTGATGGGGCGGCCGCAGCCGGTCGCCGTGGGCGGCGGCCGTGCGTACGCCCTGCTGCTGGTCCTCGCCGGAGCGGCCGGGCTGCTGGCCTCCTGGGTCATCACCCTCGACGAGTTCAAGCTGCTGGAGGACCCCGGCTTCACGCCCGGATGCAGCCTGAACCCCGTCGTCTCCTGCGGCAGCGTCATGCGCAGCGACCAGGCCTCGGTGTTCGGGTTCCCCAACCCGATGCTGGGCCTGGTGGCCTACGGGATCGTCCTGTGCGTCGGCGCGGGACTGCTGGCCCGGGCCGCCTTTCCCCGCTGGTACTGGCTGACGTTCACCGCCGGCTGCCTCTTCGGCGTGGGATTCGTGTCCTGGCTCCAGTTCGAGTCGCTGTACCGGATCAACGCGCTGTGCCTGTGGTGCTGCCTTGCGTGGGTCGCCACGATCCTCGCGTTCTGGTACGTCGTCGCGTTCGACGTGCGCCACGGCTTCCTGCCCGCGCCGGCCGGCGTGCGGGATTTCCTCGACGAATTCGCCTGGGCGCCTCCGCTGCTGCACATCGGGATCGTCGGCATGCTGATCCTGACCCGCTGGTGGGATTTCTGGACGGGCTGACACACCGCCCTCGCATCCCCGCGCCTCTCGTTCCGAGACTCCCGGCGCCGACAGGGCGGTAGCACTATTACGGCACTCGGGGGAATTGTGAACTGATGCCGTTTTCCGGCTCGTTACCCGGTACGGACGCAACGCCCCCCGAACTCCACCGAAAGGGCCCGTACCCGAGATGAAGTCGACCACCCGAGGAACCCTCGCCGCAATGCTCACCTGTGTGGCGGCCGCGGCCGGCGCCGCCGCCTGCGCGAGCCCGGCAGCCGCGATCGGCACCGTCCCCGTCCCCGTGCCGCTGGACGGCGTCGAGAAGTCCCTCAACGTGGAACTGCCCACCATCGGCGGCGAGATCCCCCTGCCGACGCCGGGCGCGCCCGAGGGCCCGCGCTTCGTCGAGGGCCGCCTCATCCCGGAGCGCGTCGTCCCGCAGCTGCCCGTCGCCGCCGGGCTGCCGGGCCTGGGCGTGCGGGCGCCCCTGCCGGAGGTCCTGGGCGACCAGTTCAACCACGTCGGCCTCGACGCCCCCGCCTCCGACCTGCGCACGCTCGGCCCCGGCCTGACCCTGGACGCGCCCCTGACCGCGCCCAACCCCGAGCACTTCGGCCTGCCGGACCTGAAGCTGCCCGAGGCGGGCGTGCTCACCCCCGTGCTGCAGGCCGTGCCCGGCGCGAACCTCGGTCTGGGCCCGGGGCTGTAGACCCTCGGACCGACCGCCGTGAACACGGGCCCGGACGCCGTCGTCCGGGCCCGTCGCCGTACCCGGACCCGCCTGCCGGACAGGACCGTTCGGACGCAGACGGTGACCACGCGGCCCCCTCGGCGGTTAGCCCCCACGACAACCGCACCGGACCACCGTCCCGGACGAGGGAGCACACCATGGCCGTCAGCGTCGACGGAGTACCCGTGAGCGCAGTGCCGGCAGCCACGGCCAGAACCGCGCCGGCGCGCCGCGCACGACGCCGGGACCTGCTGCGCGGGCTCCTCGGAGCCTCCGCCGCGCTCGCGATCGCCCCGGTCGTCGCCGCTTCCCGGCCGCTGCGCCCGGCGGACGGCGGCCCCACGGGCTCCTCCTTCGACGAGACCTACCGGGGCCGGCACATCCGCGGGGTCCTCACCTCGTCGGGATCCGCCGCCGCGGCCGGCGCCGAGTGGAAGGTCACCGTCGACGGCCGCCCGCTGCACCTGATGCGCCGCGCCGACGGCACCTGGCTGAGCATGGTCGACCACTACCGCTCGTACGCCACCCCGCTGGAGGCGGTCCGCGCCGCCGTCGACGGGCTCGGACCGGGGGAGCGGCTGCGCGAGGACGGTCCGGCACACCACCACACGCACATGGGGGGACACCATGGCCTACATCCGTAAGGACGTCAGCACGCTCACCGGCGCCGAGCGACGGCGCTTCGTGAACGCGCTGCTGGCGATCAAGAAGCGGGGCGAGTACGACGAATTCGTGCGCATGCACATCGACCACTACGTCTCCGACGGCGACGGGGGCCTGCGCAGCGCCCACATGGCGCCCTCCTTCCTGCCCTGGCACCGCAGGTTCCTGCTGGACCTGGAGGCGGCCCTGCGCCGGGTCGACCCGGCGGTGACGGTGCCGTACTGGGACTGGACGCGCGACCGCGCCACGACCGCCGCGCCCTGGACGAAGGACCTGCTGGGGGGCAACGGGCGGCGGTCCGACCACCAGGTGACGACCGGGCCGTTCGCGTACGCCACCGGCAACTGGACCATCAAGGAGAACGTCACCGACGGGGAGTTCCTCACCCGGGACCTCGGCCGCGCAGCCGACCCGATCGGCCTGCCGGCCGAGAGCGACGTGGAGACGGCGCTGCGGGACCCCGTCTACGACGTCTCGCCCTGGGACTCGACGGTCGCCCGCGGGTTCCGCAACAGGCTGGAGGGCTGGGGCTCCGGCTCGGGCAGCGCCGCCTGGCGCAACCACAACCGGGTGCACCGGTGGGTCGGCGGGGTCATGCTCGGCGGCGCCTCCGTCAACGACCCCGTCTTCTGGCTCCACCACGCCTTCGTCGACCTGCTGTGGACCCGCTGGCAGAGCCGGCACCGCGAGCACCGCTACCTGCCGGCCGAACCGCCCGGTCCGGGCAGTCGCCAGTACCGCCGGGTCGTGGCCCGTCACGAGAAGTTGCCCCCCTGGAACGTGACCCCCGACCAGCTGGAGGACGCGTCCCGGATCTACCGGTACGCCTGACCCCACGGGACCGCCCGGACTCCGGGCTCCGGGGAGGACATTCGGGGAGAACAGGGGAGAGCCCCGGCGCTCAAGGTGCCGGGGCTCTCCGGGAAAGGCTGATCAGTCGCCGTAGCCGTTGTGGCCGCCGTGCTTGTCGCCGCCGCCCTTGCCGTGGTCGCTGACGTTGGCGCAGGTGTTGCCGAACGCGGGGTTCAGCAGACCGATGACGCTGACGGTGTTGCCGCAGACGTTGACCGGGATGTGGATCGGAACCTGGACGACGTTGCCCGACAGGACACCCGGCGAGCCGATGGCAGCACCGTTGGCACCCGCGTCCGCCATGGCCAGGCCGGCCCCGCTGACCACCACGGCGCTGGTGCCGAGGGCGACAGCGGCCACCTTCGCGATGCGAGACATCACGTTCTCCTTAGTGAATCGGTTCGCACGACGGCAGGGGGCGCCGTCGCACTCCACGTTCAACGCCGCCGCCCCCACCGGGTCACGGCACGACCGTAGGGATCACCCTTTTTCAACAGGGTGGGCGTACAGACGGGGGGCTAGGAGGGCTGGAGGTGGGCCGCGACGAAGTCGCTCAGCGTGGCGATGGACTGCAGACTGTCCAGGCTGAGGTCCAGCGCGGCCACGTCCACCCCGAAACGCTGGTGGACGTGGCCCAGCAAGGTCACCCCGGCCAGCGAGGTGAGGCCGATCCGCGGCCCGAACAGGTCGGTGTCGGCGGGGAGTTCCGCCACGAAGGCCTCGTCCAGGCGGGCGGCCTCGGCGATCATCGAACGGAGTTCGCGTTCCACCGCGCCCCGCTCCCGGGTGTCCGTCACGCCTCGGCGTCCTCTCGTTCGGTCACCCGCAGCCAGGCGGGCGGCTCGGGCAGTTCGTCGTGCAGGCTCCTGCCCAGGACCGCCGAGTCGGCGGCGCCGGCGCCCGGGTCGTCCACGCGGCGCAGACCCGCCTGGCGGAGCAGGATGCGCATCTCCAGGTTGGCGTCCGTCGGGCGCAGCGTCACCCGGAACTGCTCCGCGCCCTGCTCGCGGGCCCGCCGCATCAGCCGGAACAGGAAGGCCGCCGCCGCTCCCCGGCCGGCGACCCGGCAGGACAGGGCGAGCAGCGGGACGGACCACCGGGCGGGGACGGTGCGGTCGACGAGGGCGGCGCCGATGACGCCGTACTCGCCGAACCGGTCCGTCATGCGGGCGGTGCGGACCTCGTGTCCCTCCGCGGCCGCCAGCTCGCGCAGCCGGTCGGGGGTGAGACCGGAGGAGTTCAGACGGTGGGTGCGGGCGGCGAGCTCCAGTGCGCGGGGGAGCTCGGCGGGCGTGGCCGCGCCGACGGTGAGGCGCATGTCGCACCAGCGCAGGAACTCCTCGCGCGAGCCCTGGAAGCGTTCCCCCTCGGCCCGGCGGGTCTCCTCGGTGCGGTAGCGGCGCACCCGCTCCCGTGACTCGGGGGTGACCTCCCGGCCCTCGAAAGCGGCGAGCAGTTCGGGGACGTCCTCGGGGGCGAGGGTGCGCACTCCCGGCAGGAGCGCCTCGACCTCGGCGCGCTCGTAGGGGGAGTCGTCGACCAGGAGCAGGGCGTCCACCGCGATGCCCAGGTCCTTCGCGATCGCGCGCAGCGACTCGCTCTTGTCCTGCCAGGACACCTGCGGCGCCAGGAACCGGCTGCGCAGCGCCGGCACGGTCTCCAGCCGGTCGAGCACCGACGGCGCGCTGCGGCTCGCGATGCTGCTGAGCACGCCGATAGCGGCCAGCGCGTCGATCGCGGCGAGCGTTGCGGGGCGGGGCGTGGGCAGCGCGTCGGTGGCGGACTCGACGGCGATCTCGTCCCACAGGGTGCCGTCGAGGTCCCAGACGACGCACTTGATCCGGTCCGGGTCGAAGCTTTCCGTGCCGCTCATCGCGGGCCGTCCTCCCTCTCCTTCGGCAGGAACAGCTTCATCGACAGGCTGGTCGGGTCGAAGCCGAACTTGCGGTAGACCGTGCGCATGGGGACGTTGCCCACGTGGACCCGGCCGACGACCTCCGTGATGCCGTTGGCCAGGCAGAACTCCAGGCCCGCGGTGAGCAGGAGTTCGGCGACGTCGCCGCGGTTGTCCAGCGGGGAGACCGCCAGGGAGCGGAAGTTGGCGTAGCGGTCGCCGGTCATCGCGTTCTGGTTGATGCTCACCCAGCACCAGCCGACCGGTTCCCCGCCGGGGCGGTGGGCGACGATCATGCCCTCCTTCGACTTCTCCATGGCACGGCCGAGCCGGGACTCCCATCGGGCCGGGTCGTCGATGGCGTCCTCGCCGAAGGAGACCCGGGCGATCTCGGCCTCGAACCGCCCGATGGCCGGCAGATCGCGCTCGTCGGCCTGCCGGGTGACATACGGCCGGGCCCGCTCGGCGAGCGCGGCGCGATCGGCCTCGGCCGGGGGACGCCAGCCGTAGGTGCGCGGGGCGGGAGCGGCCGGAGCCGCGGCGGCGGCCACCGGCGCGGATGCGGTGACGGGGGCGTCGGCGGCGACCGGGGAGACGGCGGCCGGGGCGGCGGCCGGCGGCTGGGCCGGGGACTGTCCGGCGGGCGCCGGCGATTCCTCCGCCGGGACCAGACGGCCCGGGCGGAACGGGCCCTTGCCGCACTGCGGGCATCCGTCCTCGCGCAGCGCGGCGACCGAGGTCCAGCGGGCCCCGGGGCCGACCCGGATCCGCGCGTCGCACGCCGCGCACGTGTACTCGCGCTGCCGGGTCCGCTTGTCGCCGGTGTAGAGGGGGCCGCTGAACTCGCCCTGCCGGGAGGCGGTCGAGGTGGTGGTGAGGAGGTGCTGGAAGAAGCCGACGCCGCCGAGGATGCCGCTGCCCTCGTACTCGTTGAAGTTGCGGACGTAGCCGTTGGTGACCAGGCCGAGTTCCATGATCTCCCGCTGCACCTCCAGCATCTCGTCCGGGCTCTTGCCGCCGAAGGAGAAGAAGACGCTGTGCGCCGGACCGGGCCGCAGGCCCTCCACGGCGCGGGAGAGGAAGAGCCGGGCTCCCTCGGGCGTGTACGGCGGGTCGGTCATGGCCACGTCGTGCCGGCCGTGGAGCTCGGCGGGCAGCGGTCGGCGCAGATCGTGCTGGACGGTCTCGATGCGGGTGCCCAGGCCGGCCGCCGTCTTCTGGATGTGGTCGAGGATCTCCGGCGAGATGTCCACGACGGTCACCTGCTCGACGATCGGTCCGCCGAGCACGTCGCCCACCACGGCGACGGCCAGGGACACCAGGTCGTCGTCGCCGATCAGCAGCAGCGAGCCGCCCGGCAGCGCGCCCGCCGTGAGCAGCGCGAGCACCCGGCGCACCTTGGTCTCGGCCGTGCAGTGCGACTGGTCGATCGTCATGTCGGCGGCCGGACCCGACTCCATGAGCGCGCGCAGCCGCGTCACCGCCTCGTCCAGCACCTCGGGGATGACCAGCTCGCGGCCGTCGCAGGTGCGGCAGGTGGCGTCGAGGACGAGGTCCATGCCCAGCCGGGCGACCAGGTCCGCACCGGCCTCGGTCAGCCGGGACGGACGCGCCTCGGTGACGAGACCCCGGCGGCGCAGTTCGTTGCCCAGGGCGGCCACGATCGGGACGGGCAGGCCGGTCGCCCGGCTCAGCTCCTTCGTGGACGCCGGGGCGAGCCGGCGCAGGGCGCGCAGGACGGACCGCACTCCGGGCGGGCCCTCCTGGAGCCGGACGGCTTCCGCGACTTCCGTGAGCACGGAATCGGCGGGGGTGCTCCGAGGGTGCCGACGTGCGTTGGTCACAATGCTGCTCCAGGCGAGCTGATCAGGGGATTCCGGGACCATCGAGTATACGGGCTGACGGAGAGTCGACCGATCCCGCACCCGCCGCGGGGAAACGGCAGCGGAACGACGAGGAATTCACTTACGGAAGACGTAATTCCGTGATGCTCGTCCCATTGCTCTCCCGAATGTCGTCCGCGGGGTTCTCCGTGAGCATCCGAAGATATCGAGGAATTTCTTTCCGGAATGGCGCGGGCGGGTTTTCCGCTGAATCCGCCGGACCGCCCCCGGCTCCCTCGGCGCACTGCGCGCGCGAGCCCCCCGGCGTCCCGGATGCTACCCTGGGCACCACCGAGCGCCTATATGAAAGGAGACGGGGGCAGCGGTTCGTCACCCCCGGTTCCCCATGACCAACTCCGCCAGCCTCGCCACCGAGGGTATAAACGTCGACGATCTCTGTTCTTATGCGGTCGACGTATGGGTGAGCGATCACAGCATCCTGACCGATGAGGAGCGCCTTCTCCAGGTGCTGCGCACGGCCGCCGAAAAGGGAAACGCCACGGTGCTCGGTGAGGCGTCGCATGTTTTCCCGAACGGCGCCGTCACCGCGATTCTCCTGCTTTCCGCCTCGCATCTGAGCATTCACACCTGGCCCGAATTCAGCCTGGCGAACGTGGATCTGCTCGCTTACGGCCGGCTGAACGGCGAGCGCATGATGCAGAGCGTGGAACTCGGCCTCTCGCCGACCCGCATCAACGTGACGCGCATGCTGCGCGCCGTGCACTGACCGCTCTTCCCTCTTCGTCGTCGGGGCGAGGCGCCGTGCCAGGACATCCCGTGCACGTCTGGTGGGCCGGCCTGGCCGACGCCCACGGGGGTCTCCTGGCGCTGCTCGACCCGGTGGAGCGACGCCGGTACGAGGCGACCGTCGACCCCGCGGGGCGTGGGCGGTTCCTGGTGGGGTGCGCGCTGAGCAGGCTCGTCCTGGGCGAGCTGCTCGGCCTGCCGCCGGCGGACGTCCCCCTGCGGCGCGTGTGCCCGCGCTGCGGCGGGCCGCACGGCAAGGTGCGGCTGGACCTGCCGCCGTCCGGGCCGCCGTCCGGGCCGCCGTCCGGGCCGTCGTCCGGGCCGCCGTCAAAACGGCCGGGGCCCGACTTCTCCGTCGCCCACAGCGGTGCGGTGATCGGCGTCGCCGTGTGCGAGAACGGGCGCGTGGGCCTCGACGTCGAGGAGGCGGACGTCGGCCTGGACGTCGACTCGGCCGCCCGCGTCGCGCTCGCCGACTCCGAGCTCGCCGCGCTGTACGGCCTTCCGCCCGCCGCACGCAAGTCCGCCTTCCTGCGTACCTGGACGCGCAAGGAGGCCGTGCTGAAGGCGCTCGGCGTGGGGCTGGGCGCGCCGCTGCGCGCTCTGGAACTCTCCCGCCCCGAACAGCCGCCGGCGGTGCTGGCCTGGCCCGAACAGCTCGGACAGCTCGGACAGCTCGACGCACGGCCCGACCTGAGCCTGCGTCTGACGGACCTGCTCGTGGACGGGACGCATCCCGCGGCGGTGGCTGTGGCGGCGACGCCCACGGAGGCCGGCGCCGACGGGGGCGTGCGTGGCACGGAACCGCCGGGCGGGGTGCGGGTCACCGTGCGGGACGGCTCGGCCGCGCTCGCCGCGTACGTCCGGGGGGCGACGGTCCGTCCCTGACCTCACGCCGGGGGCGTGAGGGGGCCGGCCGCCGGAACCGGAGTCCTCACCCGACCGCCGACGGCCGCGGGCCGCTGACGACGGAGGAGAAGACCTCCCGGTTCTCCTGACGGCCCGTCACCCGAACTGCGGCGAAGGCCCGTTCCCGGGTGGGCAGCGGCGTGACCTCTATCCAGCAGGGTGAGTCCAGTTCGGCGTAGCGGTCGAACGTGGTGGAGATCGCCGCCGGGCGCATCGGGTGGACGGCGTGGCAACGGGTCGCCGCCTGGCGGGCCGCCTCCAGCAGCACCATTCCGGGCAGATGGTCGCCGGCGTGGTCGAACAGCACGGGGTGGCACGGATCCGGGGTGAGCAGCCACCGGTTCGGCCGGGCGGTGGAGGAGAGGACCACATCGCTCGGCCCGAGGCGGCCCGCCGCCGACCTCTCGTGAGCGCGGACCGACGGCTCGGCGGTCGACCGGTCCGCCACCGGACCGCGCAGCCTGCGGTACACGGCAGGCGCGACGCAGGTGAACTGTCCGCCGCCGGTGGCGAGGACCACGCCGTCGCGACGCAGCGTCAGATCCATGCGGAAGCCGCTCGTGGTGCGGCCTCGGCGGTTGATCTCGCTGCAGACGGCGGTGAGGGCGATGTCCGTCGGCGTCAATCCGACCGACAGCCGGTGGAGTTGGACGGCGAACGTCAGATCCCGCATGACGAAGTGATGACCGAGCGGCACTCCCAGTTCGGCGTGGGCCAGGAAGAGGCCGGTCTGCCGGAAGGTCTCCGCGACCAGCAGCGGATCGTGTTCGCGGCCGTCCGCGCTCTGGAAGAAGGTGTGGGCGCGCGGCCATTGGCCGGTGAGCTCGAAGCGCGTCCCGTCCTGCTGGGTGCAGGCGGTGAGGAAGACCTCGGCCAGACTCGCGCGGTGGACGTACTCCCGGGGAACGGTGGTGGTCAACCGTGGCGGTGGTGCGACGGGCGCATCGACGGGGGGCTGGACCGAGGTCATCGACATCTCCACCGATCGAGTGAAGGGACGGATAGCTGGTGCCGGGCCCTAAGATACGTACCTACCGGTTTTCTTCTCAACCGCAGCCTGGGTAAAAGACACTTCAAACGATGCGGATGACGATATTCCGTAAATGACTGCATTGTCTCCCTTTTCCTGGCTCCGTCGCGTCAGTAGGTTGGGCGGCCCGGCGGCTCATGCCCTGAGCGGTCGAAGCGACCCACGACTTTGCGAGCTGCCCATGGCGAAAAGAACCGACCGCGCGGTAATGAAACCGGTGGCGCTGGATCCGAGCGGGCGAGATGTCCAGGCAGAGGCCGCGCTGCTGCGGAACCGGGGCCCGGTCACCCGCGTGCTGCTGCCCGGCGGGGTGGAGGCCTGGGCCGTCACCCGGCACGCCACGATCAAGCAGTTGACGCTCGATCCCCGGGTGTCGAAGGACGCGTACCGGCACTGGCCCGCCTGGATCGACGGCGAGGTCGACGACACCTGGCCCCTGGCCATGTGGGTGTCGGTACGCAACATGCTCACGGCTTACGGGGACGAACACGCCCGGCTGCGCAGGCTCATCGCCAGGGCCTTCACGGCTCGGCGCACCGCCCTCCTCCAGCCCCGGATCGTCGACGTCACCGAGGGGCTGCTCGACCGGTTGAGCCGCGTCCCCGCGGACCGACCCGTCGATCTGCGACGGGAGTTCGCCGTCCCGCTGCCGATACAGGTGATCTCCGAACTGCTCGGCCTCCCGGAAGCCGGCCGGGAGGACCTCCGCCGCATGGTGGACGTCCTGTTCACCACGACCACCACCTCGCAAGAGGCGCAGTCCAACCAGGCCGAGCTGTACGCCCTGCTGAGCGATCTCGTGGCCGGCAAACGGACCCGTCCCGCCTCCGACATGACCAGCGACCTGATCGCCGTGCGCGACGACGAGGGAGCAGGACTCTCCGAGAAGGAACTCGTCGACACCCTGCTGCTCGTCATCGGGGCCGGCCACGAGACGACCGTCGGCCTGCTGGACCACGCGATCAGCGTGCTGCTGACCGACCCCGAGCAACTGCGGCTGGTCCGGGACGGCCGCGTCGACTGGGAGGCGGTCGTCAACGAGACGCTGCGCTCCCAGGGGCCGATCGCCAACGTCCCGCTGCGCTTCGCCGTCGAGGACATCGACGTTGAGGGCGTGCGCATCGCCAAGGGAGAACCGATCCTGCTGGCGCTGGCCGCCGCGGGGCGCGACCCTGACCGCTTCGGGCCCGACGCGGATCGCTTCGACGCCGCCCGGGTCGCCGCCCGCGACCATCTCGCCTTCGGCCACGGCGTCCACCACTGTCTCGGCCGCCCGCTGGCGATGGCGGAGGCGACGACCGCGCTTCCCGCCCTCTTCGCGTGCTTCCCCGAGATGGCCCTGGCCGTCGGGCCGGAGCGTCTGCGCCCGCTGGAATCGTTCATATCCACCGGCCACCGCGAGCTCCCGGTGCTCCTCGGGCCCGCCTCCGCGGCCCGGGTGCGGCCCGGCCGAGAGGGGGCATGACATGCCCGTCGCCCTGCGTCATCTGCGACTCGCCGCCGTCAACATCGACGGCGTCCTGCTCGACGACACGTTCAGTCCCGTCATCCGGGAAATGGTGATCGCCCATGGGGGCGACTACTCGTCCGAGGCCGAGTACGCGCTCCTCTCCCAGCCGCAGATCGCCGCGGCGACCGTGTTCGCCGAGGCGACCGGGACGAGCATGCGCCCCGAGGAACTGCTCGCCGAGTACCTGGCCCGGCGGGACGCGTACGTGACCCGGCACCCGGTGCGGGTGCGCGAGGGGGCCGGGGAGCTGCTGCGGTCGCTGCGCGACCTGGGCCTGAAGGTCGTGTGCTACGGAGGCCTGGACAGGTCCCACTTCGACCGCTTCCTCGGCCCGTACGCCACTCTCTTCGACGGTCCCGGCTACGTCTGCACGGACGGCTTCCGTCCGGGCGTCCACGAGATCACCCGCGAGGTCTTCGGCCTCGGGTACGACCGCGCCGTCTTCGTCGACGACGTGGCGCGGGTCGCCGAGACGGCCAGATCCCTCGGGGTGCCGTTCATCGGGCACCCCAGCGCCGAATCCGCCCACCAGCGGCGCCTGATGGCGGCGGCAGGGGTGCGGCACATGGTCGGCGCGTTGGGCGACATCGACGAGAGCCTGCTGCGGACCGTCGACGACGAGGCGGCGAACGGCACCGTGTGGAGGCGCGAGCCGGACCGCGACGAGCGCTCCGCTGCGGGGCAGGAGGCGGATCATGCCCGGTGACCGGCCGCCGCTGAGCGAGAAGATCGTCCTCATCACGGGCGCGGGCAGCGGCATCGGCGCGGCGGCGGCCCGTGTCTTCACCCGGCAGGGCGCCACCGTGGTCCTCGCCGGGCGCCGCGCGGACCCGCTGCGCCGGCTCACCGGCCTCCTGCGGGAGAACGGCGCGTCGGCGAGCTGGGTCGCCGCCGACGTCGCGGACCCGGCCGACGTCCGTGCGATGGTCGAGTTCACGCTCTCCGAGCACGGCCGACTGGACGCCGCCTTCAACAACGCGGGGGTCGGCGTGGAGAAGAGGCCCCTGCACCTGACCGACGACGCCGACTACCGACGCGTCATGGACGTCAACGTGACCGGGGTGTGGAACTGCCTGCGCCACGAGATCGCGGCCATGCTGGCGAACGGGGGCGGCTCCATCGTCAACACCAGCAGCGTGGGCGGGCTCGTGGCCACGTCGGTGGCCGCGCCGTACATCGCCTCGAAGCACGCGGTCATCGGGTTGACCAAGGCGGCGGCGGTCGAATACGCGGAACACGGCATCCGCGTCAACGCGCTGGCTCCGGGGCTGACCCGCTCCGAGATGGTCGACCAGTGGTTCACCGCGCACCCCGAGGCCGAACGCGGGGCCCTTCGGTCCGCGCCGCAACAGCGGGCCGCCGAACCCGAGGAGGTGGCCGAGGCCGCCGCCTGGCTGTGCAGCGACCGGGCCTCGTTCGTCACCGGCGCCACGCTCGCCGTGGACGGCGGCCGGACCGCCTGGTAAGTCCCGCCCGCCGGGTGGCCTGGACGTCTCCTCAACGAGAGCCGGTGTGTATTAAAATACGTGCTATTCGGTTTGGTTTCGGAGGGAAGGCTCATCGGTGGCCCAGCAGGAACGTGCCGTACGTACCCGCCGTGCCGTGCTGGAGGCCGCGGCGGCGGTCTTCGCCGAACGAGGGTACGCGGCGGCCACCATCGTCGAGATCCACAGCCGCGCCAAGGTGACCAAGGGCGCGCTGTACTTCCACTTCGACTCGAAGGCGGCCCTCGCCCAGGGAGTGCTGGAAGCCCAGATCAGCACCGAGTACCGGCTGCCCCGCGAACTGAAGCTGCAGGAGTGGGTGGACGCGGGCATGACCCTCGCGGCGCGCCTGCCGCGGGAGCCGATGCTCCTCGCCGGAGTGCGGCTCTCCGCGGACCTCCAGGGCCGCAGCATCTTCGGCAGCGCATGGCCCGCCTGGACGGAACTCACCACCTGTTTCCTCGCCGAGGCCAAGGCGCGCGGCGAGGTGCTCCCCCATGTCGTGCCGGAGCGGACCGCGGAGGTCTTCCTCGGGGCGTGGATCGGGGTGCAGTTCGTCTCCCAGGCCGTGTCGGCGTGGGCCGATCTGGAGCTGCGCATGTCCGAGCTCTTCGACCACGTGCTGCCCGCCATCGCCGCGCCCGCCGTGCTCGTGCGCCTCAACACCTCGCCCGACCGGGGCAGCCGGGTCCTGGCGGAGGCCGCCGCGGCGGCGGAGGCGGGCGCGGCGGCGGAGGCGGGCGCCGGCCCCGGGGCCGGCGTCTGACGCGAGGGGCGCGTTCTCCCTCGCGGCGGTCCCGGCCCGAGGGACGGCCGCTCTCCGCTCGCGGCTCCCGGGCCCCCGCCGTCAGCGGCTCAGGACCGGTTCTTGGGCAGTCCGCGATCCACTCATGATCCGAATATTACCTCGTCATTAAAAACCGTCTATACGGTTTGCTAACTTGGTCGGAAGGTGTCATAGGGGTAGCGAGGGGGCGACGCGGCCGGCCGCGGCCGCAGGCGTCCCGGAGCCGGGGAGGCGTGGATGGCCAGGCAGAGCCGTGCGATTCGAACCCGTGAGGCGTTGGAGCAGTCCGCAGCCGAGGTATTCGCCCGGGAAGGCTTCGTTCGCGCCTCGCTCCCCCTGATCAGCCAGGCCGCCGGAGTGAGCAGAGGGGCTCTCCACTTCCACTTCGGCAGCAAGGACGACCTGGCCAGGGCGATCGAGAAGGAGGCCGGGGCGCGGATGGAACGCGTCCTGGCGCGGGTCCAGGAGAACCAGGGGCGGGCGGCGTTACAGCTGGTGGTGGACGCCACGCACGGGCTCATGGAGGGCGTGGCGAACGACGCCGTGGTGCGGGCCGGGTTCCGGCTGGACGCGGACGTCGCCCGGGAGAGCAGCGTCGATCTGTGGGGGCGCTGGCGGGCGTGGGTGCGGGCCATGCTGGTGCGGGCCGAGCGGTCGGGGGAGCTGGCGGCCGGGGTGTCCGGCTCCGCCGCGGGCTCGGTCGTCCTGGCCGTGATGGTCGGTTTTGAGGCGCTGGCGGCGCGGGACGAGGTGTGGGGCTCTCCCGAACGGCTGGACCGCTTCTGGGGTCTGATGCTGCCTCTGCTCGCGGCGCAGCCGCACCGGGCCCGGGCGGTCTCGCGGGCCGGTGCGTCCGGGGCGGGCGATGCGCCCGGGGTCTCAGAGGTTCACGAGTTGCGGGAAGGCGCCGATGGGCAGAAACCGTCAGCGTAGTTTCTTCACGGTGAGGTAAATCAAGCTTTGCCGTTTCATTGCCCGTGTCTTCAGTGATCCATTGGCTGTTTTTTCTCCTGGTTTCAACGTATTTGGGGAGGTGACACCCCTGGCCGGGCTCGTCCGACGAGGCATCTGGGGACTTCGTTGACAAACCGTCCGGATTGTTTTTCGATGGGCGAGTCACTGGGATCCGTTGTTCGAACGGGACCGCGCAGCCGGCAGCGACAGGGGGACTAGGCGTGCACATCGAGGTATTGGGCACATTGGCCGTATCGGTGAACGGGATCTCCGTGACACCGACCGCACCCAAGGCACGACAGGTTCTCGCTCTCCTGGCCGTCCGAGCGGACCAGGTGGTCCCGGTGGACTCGCTGGTCGAGGAGCTCTGGGACACGGACCCGCCGCGCAGCGCACGCACCACCATCCAGACGTACGTCCTCCATCTGCGGGAACTGATCACCACGGCGCTGGAGAGCTCGGCCGAGGGGGAGAAGCGCACCGCCAAGGACGTCCTGATGACCCTTCCGGGGGGCTACCTCCTCCACAGCGGCGACGGCACCAGCGACGTCCACGAGTTCGAACGGCTGGCGGGCCTGGGATACCGGGCCATGGACGCCGGCGACTTCGCGGGGGCGGCCCGGTACCTGTGCGAGGCGCTCACCCTGTGGAGCGGCCCCGCCCTCGTCGACATCCAGGCCGGCAAGCAGCTGGAGACGGAGACGCGGCGGCTGGAGGAGACCCGGCTGTGCGCGCTGGACCAGCGCATCGAGGCCGAACTGAGGCTGGGGCAGCACAGGTCGCTGCTCGCCGAACTGACGGTGCTGGTCAGGCGGTACCCCACCCACGAGACGCTGTGCGGCCAGTACATGCTGGCCCTGCACCGGTCGGGGCGGCGCGGGGAGGCGCTCGACGCCTACCAGCGCCTGCGCGCCACCCTGGTGCGCAGCATGGGCCTGGAGCCCTCGGCGTGGCTGCGCAAGCTCCAGCGCTCCATACTCCTGACCGGCTCGGACGGCGGCCGGGCGGCCAGGGACGAGCACCACGGGGTCCCGCTCAGCACCGTCTGCTGACGAGGGCGGCCCTCCGCACCGTCCCGCGCCGCCGCCCGCGGCACGCCTTCGCGACGCCGTCCACGGCACTGCTCCCGCCCCGGCCGCGGCCTGCTGGGACGGGGTCGTCTTCACGGTCGCGTTCCCGCCCGTCCTGCGGACGCTTTCCCGGTCCTTCAGAGGAACCCGAGCCGCCGGCCGCAGGCTTGCCGCCGGCGGCTCACCGAGGGATCCGGAAGGAGTGACAGTGGCAGCGACGGAGGTGCTCATCGTCGGGGCCGGCCCCACCGGACTGGTCCTCGCCTGCGACCTGGCCCGACGCGGCATCCGCTTCGAGATCGTCGAACGCGCGGACCGGGCCCTGCCCGGATCGCGCGGCACCGGCGTCCAGCCCCGCACCCAGGAGGTCTTCGAGGACCTCGGCGTACTGGACGACATGCGGGCGGCGGGCGGCCCCTGCCAGCTGATGCTGTCCTGGGACGGGGAGACCCCGCTGGGCACCTGGGACCTGGTCGAACGCCGTGCCCCGGACCCGCGCGTCCCCTACGGGGAGGTTCTGATGCTGCCGCAGTGGAGAACGGTGGAACTGCTCACCGACCGGCTGCGCGCACTGGGCGGCCGGGTCCGGTACGGCGCCGAACTCACGGATCTCGTCCAGGACCCGGACGGCGTCACCGCCCGGCTGCGGCACGGCGACGGTTCGCACACCCTGCGGGCGGCCTACGCCGTCGCCGCGGACGGCGGGCGCAGCGCCACCCGCAAAGCGGTCGGCGTGGCCCTGACGGGAGACGACGTCGACCCGAGCCCTGCCCTCGTCGCGGACGTCGCGGTCGAGGGGCTCGACCGCGACCACTGGCACATGTGGCCCCATGCCGAGGGCGGGGTGTTCCTGCTGCGCCCCCTCGAAGGGACGGATCTGTACCAACTGGTGGCGCGCTTCGACACCGCCCGGGAGACGCCCGACGCCGACCCCGAAGCCGTCCGGCGTCTGATCGCCCGCCGTACGGGGCAGCCGCGCCTGCGGCTGCGGGAGGTGGCCTGGGCCTCCGTCCACCAGGCCCGCGCGGCCCTGGCCGATCGATTCCGTGCGGGCCGGGTCTTCCTCGCGGGCGACGCCGCCCACGTCCACACCGCCGCGGGCGGCCAGGGCATGAACACCAGTGTCCAGGACGCCTACAACCTCGGCTGGAAGCTGGGGCGGGTGCTGCGCCACGGCGCGGACGACGCCCTCCTGGACACCTACGAGGAGGAGCGCCGGCCGGTCGCCGCGGACGTGCTCGGGATCAGCACCCGCATCCACCGCTCCTACCGACGGGCGCGGGAGGACGCGGGCGCCGGGCGCGGCAAGGATCTGCAGCAGCTGGAACTCGGCTACCGCGGCGGTCCGCTCAGCCGCGAGCTGCGTCCGGGCGTCGCCGAGGACGCCCTCCAGGCCGGCGACAGGGCTCCCGACGCCCCCTGCGTCGACCGTTCGGGTGCGCCGACGCGTCTCTTCGAGGCGTTCCGGGGCCCGCACTTCACTCTGCTGGCCTTCGGCGCGACGGCGCTTCCCGCCCCCTTCGCGGACGGTGCGGCCGTCCGTGCCCTGCGCGTCGGCCGTCCGGGGCAGGACGCGGACCTCGTCGACGTGGACGGCCACGCCCACCAGGCGTACGCGGCGCACGGGCTGTTCCTCGTCCGCCCGGACGGATATGTGGGCCTCGCCGGCGCCGACCCGCACAGCGTGCGCGACTACCTGCGCTGACAGAGGCTTTCGAGGAAGTCCTCAGTGGCACCGGGCAACGTGGTGCCCCACGCGGAACACGGTGCGCTCGTGACACCCGGCCACGGCGGCCGAAGGGCCCTCCGTCCGCCACCGCCGTCCGCCACCGCCGTCCGCCACCGCCGTCCGCAGTCGTCCGCAGTCGTCCGCAGTGACGCGCCGCCGTCCGCCGTCACTGCGTCGGCTCAGGGTTCGAGGAGAGAACGAGATGCGTATCGCCGTCACAGGATCGATCGCGACCGACCATCTGATGACCTTCCCCGGCCGTTTCTCGGAGCAGCTGCTCTCGGACAGCCTGGAGCACGTCTCGCTGTCCTTCCTCGCCGACCGGCTCGACGTCCGGCGCGGGGGAGTGGGCGCCAACATCGCCTTCGGCCTCGGCAGGCTCGGGCTGCGCCCCGTGCTCGTCGGCGCGGCGGGCCTCGACTTCACGGAGTACGACGGCCTGCTGCGGGCGGCCGGCGTGGACACCGCCTGGGTCCGTGTCAGCGACACCCTGCACACCGCCCGTTTCGTGTGCACCACGGACGACGACCAGAACCAGATCGCCACCTTCTACGCCGGCGCGATGGCCGAGGCCAGGGCGATCAGCCTCGCCGAGGTGGGGCGCGGCTGCGGGGGCCTGGACCTGGTGCTCGTCGGCGCCGACGACCCGCAGGCCATGCTGCGCCACACGAGGATCGCCCACGATCTCGACGTCGCGGTGGCCGCCGATCCCTCCCAGCAGCTCGCCCGCCTCGACGGCCGCCAGGCGAGAGCCCTGGTCGACGGGGCCCGCTGGCTGTTCACCAACGAGTACGAGTCGGCGCTGCTGCTGGAGCGCACCGGCTGGAGCGCACGGGAGGTGCTGCGCAGGGTCGGCGTGTGGGTGACGACCCGGGGAGCCGAGGGCGTGACGATCGACTCCGCCCGCACGACGACCGTCGACGTGCCCGCCGTGCCGGCCGGGGCGGGCGGTGAGCCCACCGGCGCGGGCGACGCCTTCCGCGCGGGATTCCTCGCCGGGATCGCCCGGGAGCTGACCTGCGAGAGCGCGGCGCGTCTCGGCTGCGCGCTGGCGACGCTGGCGTTGGAGTCGGTGGGCACGCAGGAGTACAAGCTCGTGGGAGCCGAGCTGGTGAGCCGGATCGACCGGGCCTACGGCCGTGCGGCCGCCCGGTCGGTCGAGCCGCTGCTGGCGGGTGTGGCGTGACCGGGGACCAGGCGTGGCGGGTCAGGGCGTTGCGTGAGGCCCTGGCCACCCGTGTGGTGGTGGCCGACGGAGCGATGGGCACCATGCTCCAGGCCCAGGAGCCCACCCTGGAGGACTTCCAGGAGCTGGAGGGCTGCAACGAGATCCTGAACGTCACCCGGCCGGACATCGTGCGCTCGGTGCACGAGGAGTACTTCGAGGCAGGGGTGGACTGCGTCGAGACGAACACCTTCGGCGCCAATCACGCGGCGCTCGGCGAGTACGGCATCGCCGACCGCGTGCACGAGCTGTCCGAGGCGGGCGCACGCGTCGCCCGGCAGGTGGCCGACGAGTTCACCGAGCGGACGGGACGGCAGCGCTGGGTGCTGGGCTCGATGGGGCCGGGCACGAAGCTGCCCACGCTGGGGCACGTCTCCTTCGGCGTCCTGCGGGACGCCTACCGGCGAAACGCCGAGGGTCTGCTGGCCGGCGGCGTGGACGCGCTGATCGTCGAGACCACCCAGGACCTCCTGCAGACGAAGTCGTCGATCCTCGGCGCCAGGCGCGCCATGCAGGCGACCGGCGCCGAGGTGCCCCTGCTGGTCTCG
>NZ_JAHHIU010000128.1 GCF_024539815.1 Streptomyces hayashii | reverse complement strand
GAGCAGCGGGGTGCGGGGGGAGGTTTCCGCGGCCGGGGAGACGACGTCTTCGGCCGAGCGGGAACAGCGTGACCAGACCGCGTCCGACGGAGACGGCAGACGCGGCGGCGGACGGCAGGGCGGCCGGGAGACGGATCGCAGACGCCGACGCCGACGCGCGTTGCGCTGGTCGGCGACCGTGCTGGCGGTGGTGATACTCGGGGGCGCGGGGGCCGGATACCTCTACTACGAGCACCTCAACGCGAACATCAAGCACGACGATCTGAACATCGGCGACGCCAAGGACCGGGCGGCCGGCACCAAGGCCAACTCGGACGGTCAGACGGCGCTGAACATTCTGCTGATCGGCTCGGACGCCCGCGACACCGCGGCCAACCAGAAGCTCGGCGGCGCCAAGTACGACTTCGGCGGTCCCCCGCTCGCGGACGTCCAGATGCTGCTGCACATCTCGGCGGACCGCAGCAACATGTCGGTGGTGAGCATGCCGCGCGACACCCTGCTGGACATCCCCAAGTGCACCGACCCCGACGACGGGACGAGCTACCCCGCGCTGCACGGCGGGATGACGAACGCCTCGCTCAGCCGTGGCGGTCCGGGCTGCACGGTGGCCACCTGGGAGAAGCTCACCGACATCCACATCGACCACTTCATGATGATCGACTTCGCCGGCGTCGTCTCCATGGCGGACGCGATAGGCGGCGTCCCGGTCTGCGTGGACGCCAACGTCTACTCGCACACCAGCGCCGGCAAGGGCTCCGGCCTGAAACTGGAGAAGGGCACGCACTCCGTCAAGGGCGAGCAGGCCCTGCAGTGGCTGCGCACCCGTTACGGCTTCGAGGACGACACCGACCTCGCCCGCGCCAAGGCGCAGCACATGTACATGAACTCGATGGTCCGTGAGCTGCGCGCCAGCGCCAAGCTGACCAACCCCAACAAGCTGCGCAAGCTCGCCGAGTCGGCCACGAAGGCGATCACCGTCGACGACGGCCTGGACACCATCAGCAAGATGTACGACCTGGCGGGCGAGCTGCAGAAGGTGCCCACCGACCGCATCACGATGACGACGATGCCCAACCGCTACCAGGGCGAACGGGTGGTGCCGACGGACGACGCCGGGCAGCTGTTCCGTCTGGTGCGCGAGGACATCGCCCTGGACGGCAAGGACGCCCGGAAGCCCGCCGCCGCTGCCTCGCCGACGGCGGTCGCCGACCCGGCGGCCGCGAGCGACAAGATCGCCGTACAGGTCCACAACGGCACGTCCACGGAGACGCAGGGCGCGGTCCGCGGACGGGCCACGGCGGTGATGCAGACGCTGGCCGGCAAGGGCTTCACCGAGGCCGTCGCGGACACCTCGGCGGCGACTGCCGTGGCGAGGACGGTGGTCGACTATCCGAGCGACGACCTTCAGGGCGACGCCCTGGCGGTGGCCAAGGCCCTCGGTATCCCCGCGGGCCAGGTGAAGAAGTCCACCGCGGTCTCCGGCGTCACGGTCGTCGTGGGCGCGGACTGGCGGTCGGGCACGACGTACAAGGCGCCGGTGAAGAACGACAAGACGCCCGACACCGCCGGCGCGATCAACGCCTCCGACACCAGCCAGTGCATGCACGTGGACCCGGACTACATCTGGTAGTCCGGGCCCGGCGGGCTCCCGCGGTGGTCAGCGCGCGTCGCTGAGGACCGCGGGACGCCGTGACGCGATGACCTTCCTGGCCAGCGCCTTCGGGCTGGTCAGGAAGCCGAATCCCCACGACATGTGCATGGTGGCCAGGGCCACGGGGATCTGGAGCCGTGCCTTCGGCGACAGCCCCCGGCCGGCCGGCAGCGAGCCCGCGACGATCGCCGCGAGATAGCCGGCGGGGATCACGAAGCCCAGCGGCGTGAGCGCGGCGCCCACCACGATGCCGGCGGCTATCGCGCACACCGCGGTGGGCGGGGCGAGGTAGCGCAGGTTGATGGAGCCCTCGTGGTAGCGGGCGACGACGTGCCGCCAACGGCCGTAGTCCTTGTACTGCTTGGCGAGCGCCCTGACGCTGGGGCGGGGCCGGTAGGACACCTTCAGCTCGGGCGAGAACCAGATCAGCCCGCCGGCCTCCCTGATCCGGAAGTTCAGCTCCCAGTCCTGGGCGCGGATGAACTCCTCGTTGTAGCCGCCCTGTTGCTCCAGGGCCGCCCGCCGGAAGACGCCGAGGTACACGGTCTCGGCCGGGCCGGCCTGCCCCCCCGTGTGGAAGGCGGCGTTGCCGACCCCGATCTTCGAGGTCATGGCCGCGGCGACCGCGTGCTCCCAGTCGTTCTCGCCCTCGGCGTGCATGATGCCGCCGACGTTCTGCGCGCCGGTCTCCTCCAGGAGCCGCACGGCGGTGGCGATGTAGTTCGGCGAGAGCATGCCGTGCCCGTCGACGCGGACGACGATCGGATGGCGCGAGGCCTTGATCGCGGCGTTGAGCGCGGCAGGCGTACGCCCGGTGGGATTGGGGACCGTGTGCACGCGCGGGTCTTCGGCTACGAGCTGGGCCGCGATCTCGTCCGTACGGTCCTTGGACGGACCGATGGCGATCACGACCTCCATCTCGCCGGCGTACTCCTGCGCGAGGATCGCTTGGACGGCTCCGCGCAGATGCCGCTCCTCGTCGAGGACGGGCATGATGACGGACACTGCGGGGAGCTGCACGTCGGGCTTGGCGTTCATAGGGGGCTCACGTTACCGCGAACGGGGGACACGGCCCGCCCCGCCGGGTGCGCTGCACCGGTCGGCAGATCGTATGGGCCTATGTTCCAACGGCTACCACCGCCCTACGGCCGCCGCCCGGAGGTGCCCCGTATGCCCATCACGCCGTCCCGGTTCCCGCGCCGCCCCCACCCGCGGCGCCGTGCGCCGCGTCCCCCCGCCGGACGCGGACGCCCCCGCTGGGCCGTGCGGGCGGCGACCACGCTGTCGGTGGTGCTCCTCGCGGCCGCCGGCATCGGTCACTCGGTGATCAGCAGCCTCGACGCCGGCATCGCCCGGGTCGACCCCTTCAAGGACATGAAGAACCGTCCGCGAGCCGGTCACGGCATGAACGTCCTGCTGGTCGGCACCGACGGCCGCGACCGGATCACACCGCGGGAGCGCCGCCTCTACCGCCTGGGCGGGGCTCCCTGCCACTGCACGGACACGATCATGATCGTGCACATCTCGGAGGACCGGGAGCGGGCCAGCGTGGTCAGCCTCCCGCGCGACTCGTACGCGCTGACGCCCCCGCACACCGACCAGGTGACCGGCCGGGAGCACCGCGGCCACCCGATCAGGCTCAACGCGGCGTACGCGGAGGGCGGTCCGCAGCTCACCGTCCGCACGGTCGAGAACATGACGCACGTGAAGATCGACCACTACCTGGAGGTCGACTTCACCAGCTTCATGAAGACGGTGGACGTCCTCGGCGGCGTGCCGATCTGCACCGCGCTCCCCCTGAAGGACGCGTACACGGGCCTGGACCTGGCGCCGGGCCGGCACACCCTCCAGGGCGGCGAGGCGCTTCAGTACGTGCGCGCCCGGCACGCGGACGCCTCCTCCGACCTGGGCAGGATGAAGCGCCAGCAGCGCTTCCTGGCGGCCCTGGTGGACCGCGCGACCTCCTCCGGGGTCCTGCTGAACCCGCTGCGGTTCCGGGACGTGACCCGGGCGGTGCTGGGCTCGGTGCGGGCGGACCGGGGCTTCGGCGCCGACGAGCTGCTCGACCTCGGACGGGCGATGCGCACCTTCTCCCCCGCCTCGTCCGAGTTCGCCACCGTTCCCATCGGCCGGATGGGATACGTGGTGAAGGGGATCGGGTCGACGCTGAAGTGGGATCCGGTGAAGTCCGCGCGCCTGTTCGCGTCCCTGCGCGACGACGAGCCCCTTGCGGCGACGGCCCGGGCGGTCGGCCGCCGGGGCGCGCTGGTGCCGGTGGCTCCGCAGCAGATCCGGGTGCAGGTCGAGAACGGCACCCGCACGCCGGGGCTCGGCCGGCGGGTGGACGCGGCGCTGGCGGCGATGGGCTTCCGCACCACCCGGCAGCCGGTCGCCGCGGCCGGTCCCGTCGCGCGGCGCACGGTCGTCGCCTACGACCCCCGCTGGGACCGTTCCGCGAAGTCCCTCGCGACCGCCCTGCCGGGCAGCGAGCTGCGTGCCGTCAAGGGGCTCGGGCCGACCCTGAGGGTGATCACGGGCGCGGACTTCCGGCAGGTGCGCACGGTGCGGGCGGCGGACGCGGAACAGGGCGAGTTCGGGGTCGTCCGGGGCGACGAGGTGGGGTGCCCCCAGGAGACCCCCTGAGGGAAACCCCGTCAGGTGGGCCCCCCTGGGGGGGGAAGTCCCGGGGAAGGGAAGTCCCGGCGGAAGTCCTGTGGGGGGAAGTCCTGTGGGTGAGGTCCCGTGGGGCGGACCGGCGCAGAGCGCCCGTCTCGGCCGAAACGGGCGAGTGACCCTGATGGTCCTGCGCGGCGGGTCGGCGCGAGAGCCCGGCCACGTGCGTTTCTGGTGCGAACAGTGCGAAATGGTGCCGCCCGTTCTGATGGCGCGAACCCGCTGGAGGGCGTACGACGGGAGAGCGGGCGCCGGGAACCACCCGGCCCCTCACCCCCATGACCTCCAGGAGGAGCCATGACCCAGCCCGGAACGATGACCCCGATGAGCCGGCAGATGCAGGACTGCGTCGAGGCGTGCATGTCCTGCCACAGCATGTGCGAGGAGACCATGAGCTCCTGCCTGCAGATGGGCGGCCAGGCCCAGATGCAGGTCATGCGCGCGCTCATGGACTGCTCGGAGATGACCCGCATGTGCGCCGACATGATGATGCGGCGCTCGCCCATGTCGGCCGAGATGTGCGCCCTGTGCGCCAAGGCCTGCGACATGTGCGCCGAGGCGTGCATGGCCATGCCGGACGATCCGCAGATGATGCGCTGCGCCGAGTCCTGTCGCCGCTGCGCCGAGATGTGCCGCACGATGGCGGGCGCCGCCATGTGATCGTCCGGACGAGTTCGGGGGCGCCCCCTCAGGGACGCCCCCGAACTCTGCCCGCGCCGGCCTCAGCTGCCGGAGACGGTGACCTTCTCGTCGTTGTTCAGCTCGTTCACCAGCTGCTTCACCTTCGCCTTGTCCCAGACGAGGTTGCCGCCGGTGGAGCCGGAGATCGGCATGTTCAGCGAGGTGCCGTCGCCGCCGTTGACGCCCTTCATCGCGAAGAACATGGACCCCAGGTCGTAGAGCCCCATGTCCTTGTCGACGATGAGCGAGTCGAGGCCGGCGCTCATCGTCGGGTAGAGCTTGAAGGGGTTCAAAACCGTGCCCGGGGTCGCCACCTCGTGGGCGAGGGCCGCGAGGAACTTCTGCTGGTTCTTCGTGCGCTGAAGGTCGGACGCGGCGAACGCGTGCCGGGTGCGGACGAAGGCCAGCGCCTCCTCGCCGTTCAGCTTCTGCTTGCCCGCCTGGAAGTCGGCGCCGGAGTACTTGTCCTTGAAGGCCTTGTCGATGGTGATCTCGACGCCGCCGACCGCGTCCACGATGCTCGCGAAGCCGGCGAAGCCGATCTCCACGTAGTGGTCGATGCGCAGGCCGGTGTTGAACTCGATCGTGCGCACCAGCAGCTCGGGGCCGTCGGTGGCGTAGGCGGCGTTCAGTTTGATGTGCCGGCCGGTGCCCTTGTACGTCTTGCCGGACTCGGAGCCGACGAACGTCGGAAGCTCCACGTCCGAGTCGCGCGGCAGCGAGACCAGCGTGTCGCCGTTGGACCCGACGTGCAGGATCATCATCGAGTCGGTGCGCTTGCCCTCGGCGGAGCCGGTGTGCAGCTTCTTCTTCTCCTCGGCGGACATGCCGTCACGGCTGTCCGAGCCGACGATGAGGTAGTTCGTGCCGTCGCCGCCGTCGGGCCGATCGATGACCTTCGACAGGTCGACCTCGCGCTTGAGCTTGCCGTCGGCCCAGAAGTACGTGCCGACGGTCGTCACGACCAGCACGGTGACGAGGCTGATCGCCGTCCACTTGATGCGGCGGCGCCAGTTCGGCGCGGGGCGCGGGGCGCGGGCGTCGAAGTCGCTGGGCCCGCCGGAGTCGCCGCCGCCCCCGTAGACCTGGCCCGAGCTGTAACCGCTGTCGTACCCGGTCTGCTGGGCGTTGGTGTAGTCGCCGTATCCCTGGCCGTTGACGTACGACGGCTGCTGCGGGACGCCGGCTCCCTGCGGCGGGGCCGTCTGGCCGCGACGGACCTGGCGCATGACGCGCGCGCTCTCGGGCTGCGCGCCGGCGCTGCCGCCGCCGTACCGGTTGCCGCGGTCCCTGTCGGACCATCCCTCAGGCCAATCGTTCATGCGGACCAGTGTGCAGGGCAGGGCAGTGTGCCGTACAAGGGTCGTCGGAGAATCAGGGCCGCGCTGTTGCCAAGCTGACACAAAGTCCCGGCTTGTCCCCCTCGGCATAAGGTGGAGGACATGACAGACCAGGTCACCGCGGCGGACTCGGGCAACATCTCGGACATCCCGGGCAAGCCCACGTCCGCGTCCCGCACCACCCTCAGCCACATCATGACCCACGCCGACACCAACCTGCTGGGGACGGTGCACGGCGGGGTGATCATGAAGCTCGTCGACGACGCGGCGGGCGCGGTGGCCGGCCGGCACTCCGGCGGGCCCGCCGTCACCGCGTCCATGGACGAGATGGCGTTCCTGGAGCCGGTCCGCGTCGGGGACCTCGTCCATGTCAAGGCACAGGTCAACTGGACCGGCCGGACCTCGATGGAGGTCGGGGTGCGGGTGCTGGCCGAGCGCTGGAACGAGTCCGCCCCGGCGACCCAGGTCGGCTCGGCCTACCTCGTCTTCGCCGCCGTCGACGCCGACGGCAAGCCCCGCATGGTCCCGCCGGTCCTCCCGCAGACCGAGCGCGACGAGCGCCGCTACCAGGAGGCCCAGATCCGGCGCACCCACCGCCTGGCCCGCCGCCGGGCGATCATGGAACTGCGCGAGCGCCGGGTGGCGGAGGGCTTCGAGGACTGAGGCCGCGACACGCGGCCCGGTCGAGGCGTGACTCGTCGACGGCCCCCGGCCGGACGCCGGGGGCCGTGTTGTTCGTGCAGGTCAGTGGCTGTTCTCTGGCCGAGCGTCCGCCCAGGGCGCTCTCCGCGGCTTCTGACCTGCCGACCCTGCTAGGGCAGGTTCCTCGCCATCACGATCCGCTGGACCTGGTTCGTGCCCTCATAGATCTGGGTGCTTTACAGGTCATATGGCGCTGACCTGCACGAACAACCCTCTCTGAGGGGCCTGCCCAGCATTTCCCCATGATCGTCAAGAGTCTGCCCAGGTAGGGGTGGCACTGATGGCATCTCCTCCGACCGGTCCGAGGAGTGGCAGGCTCCGGGCAGGTTACGCGGTTTCCTGTTCCGTCAACCGTGATCGCTTGACCGATGCGCCTCACCCTCGGGAGCATCAACCCAGATGCGGGGCACTGGCAGCGGCATGGGAGAGGGGAACCCAGACCATGAAGGTCACCAAGCTGGTCAGCACGTGCGACATCAAGGACTGTCCGACCATCTACGCGACAGACCGAGGCACCCTCCTGGTTCAAGGCGAGACGCCCACCGATCACGGGCTGGAAATTCCCGCTCACGAAACCCTGGTCGAGATCCCCATGGAACTGATTCAGAAGGCCATTCGTGACAACCTCCTCTAAGACCCTCGGCGACCTCTTCGACTCTTTCGAGCGCGAGGCGTTCCGCCTGGAGACTCTGGACGACTACAGCCAGTCGGGGAACGTGGACGCTTTCCAGGCATTCCAGGCCGGAGAGTCTCAGCCGGAGGACTACAACGCGGGCTGGATCGAGGAACTCCGCTCACACACCGAGAAGGGGAAGCGGGTTTACCGGGTGCACATTCTGTCGCGCCCGCTCACGGACTATCTTTGCTTCGAACTCGGGTGGGGCTACCGGAAGAACATGACCGGAGGTGAAGAATTCTTCATCCTCGACGTCACCGAGAATCCCAACCCGCTGGAGAACGTCCCGGATTTCTGGTTCTTCGACTCCTCCTCCGCGGCCGTCATGAACTACGACGAAAACGGGAAGTACCTTGGATCGGAAGTGCTGCCACCGGAACGCGCGGCGGAATTCACGCAGTACCGTGACGCGGCACTCGCACACGCAGAACCATTTAACGAATGGTGGGCCAAGTACGGGGCGTGAACAGAGCACAGCTTGGGGCCGCGCTGCGGGCGCTGCGAGTGGCATCCGGAAAGGAAGCCAAAGCAGTGGCCCGCAGCGCCCTCATGTCTCCGTCCAAGTTGTCCAAGATCGAGAATGCCAAGCTGGCACCCAGCGCAACAGACGTTGAGCGCATCCTCACCGCCATCGGCGTATCGGACGAGGTCAAGGCTGAATACACGGAGGCAGCCCGAGCATCTGCGACGGAGGCAACAGCATGGCGGCTCCTGAAACGGATCGGCGTCCACAAGGGCCAGCAGGCAGCCAAGGCCCTGGAAGCGCAGATGTCGGTGCTGCGGTTGTTTCAACCCGCGCTGGTTCCCGGCCTGCTCCAGACACCCGAGTACATCCGGGCCATCCTGCAACGCCATGATTTGAGCGATGACGCCCTGACGCGAACGATCAACGGGCGACTTGAACGACAAGCGATTCTCTATGACAACGCCAAGTCCCTGCGGTTCGTCATCACAGAGACAGTTCTGCGCTGGCAAATCGTCCCGCCACAGATGATGGCTGCGCAGTTAGACCGCATCGTTTCCATATCCAGGCTGCCCCATGTAGATATCCGTGTAGTTCCGCTGACGATTCAGCAACACGACATTGCGAATCACGCATTCGCCATCCGCGACGACCGGATGGTCACCATAGAAACGGTTCACGCCGAGGTGGTTGTCACGGACCCCCGGGACGTAACCTTGTATGTTGAGAAGTTCGATAGGTTCGAGCAAGTGGCGCTGACCGGCGCTGATATGCGGAATCTGATCGAGGGTATCCGAAACGACTTTTTGCGGGAACAGGAAACAGGCTAGATACGCATCCGTGGGCCGCCGAAGATGGCGGCATGGAGAGCGAAGAAAGAACGTCCGGTCCTGCGACCGAACCCACGGTGGGGACGTGCTTGTCGGAGCTGCCGCGCGAACCATCACCCATGCCCGGCTGTCCCGTGTGCCTTTCTCAGTCGGTCGCCCGAGAGAACGCCCGTTCCACGGGGGACTACAGCGCCGTATCCGATGCCAACGTGAAGCTGCGTCAGCACCAGAGAGACGAGCACGCGGGGGACCAACGGTGAGCGTCACGGCCGACGACATCGGTAAGCGGGTGCGGGACGCATCGGGAAGGGTCGGCATCCTCCGCGACCTGATCCGGGATTACGAGGACCCGGGAGAGCCGCCGGGTGAACGCCTGAAGCGCCCTGTTGCCTTCCTGCGGCCCGAGGGCGGCGGCAGAGAGTGGTTGGCCCCGCCGCAGCAAGTAAGGCGTGTCTGAAGTCCGCTGATCGCTTGGGAGAACTCCGTGTCCGTTCAGGATCTGCTGAACCTGCTTGCACCCCGGACGGGTCAGGTGGACCCGGCGTCGTGCGTTCAATGCGCGACGCTCCGCAAGCGGGTTCGCGCGGCCAATCGATCCGGGAATCCGGCCAAGGCGCTGGAGACCGTCGAGGCGATGCGACTGCACAAGCGTTACGGGCATCCCAACGACACGCGCCAACTCCCCATTGACCTCTCCGCACACGGTCCCCAACTGAGCTAGGGGAACAGACTCCCGTCCGGTATGGGCGGCGGCGGTCAGTCATGGCCGCGATTAGTTGAGCAGGAAGGTGCAGTGATGCAGAACGGAACCGACCTGTACGCGCTCGACATCAACGGGGCCTCGTTCGTCCAGGCGTGCGGCGGCCCCTGTACCGAAGGGTGCGTGACGCTGGCCCGGATCGGCGAGGACGCCTGGGCCCTCGGTGACAGCAAGCGGCCGGACGCGCAGCCGCTGCGGTTCACCACGGAGGAGCTGGACGCGGCCGGTATCGACCCGGCGCGGTTCGGCCTGAACGTCTGATCCCCCTCCCCCGCCAGTCGGGCCCGACCGCTTTCTTGGGTCGGGCCCGGCTGGTCCTCCGACCGCTGACACCGAACGGGAACAACAGGTGCACCACCACGGCTATCTGTGGACCGGCCCGAAAGAGCGTTTCGACCAGGAAGCATTGCGACGGCCCCCTCATCCTGAGCCGCCCCCGGCTGGAAGCAGACCGGAGCTGATCCAGCGCTATCGGGAAGTGGTGGCGGAGTTCCCCACTGCCGATCTGCCGCCCATCGAAACGGCGTACTGGCTCATCAAGCCCCGGTCCCTCGTTCGTGGAACCTGGGAGGAGGCCAAGGAGGCGGCGGCCTGGCTCGGCGAGCGACTGGCCGAGTATGCCCCTCGTTTCGCGTCGGAGAAGGACCGAGACACCACACGTCTGGCCCAGATGGTGAACGCTGCTGCCGGACGCCTGCACTCGGGCAAAGACGTGTCCTACGGCTGCTACCTCGAACGCCCCTCGTATCTGTCCCTGGCGGTAGTGACGTGTTCCCCGAATCATGCGATTCCTGAACTGGCCTGCCCAGTCGCGTAGTCGAAGCAACAAAGAAGCCCCAGCCATTCGGCCGGGGCTTCGATTGGTTGGTTAGAGCAGTGCCCGGAAGGGGTTGAAGTCTGCGAGCGGTTCCGACCGCTTCGGTTCCGGCGCGGGGTCGGGGGCCTGCTTGGGTGCCGGGCGGTAAGCGTCCAAGCGGACGACTCTCGCGCGGTTCTGCTCACGCTCCGCGCTGGCCGGCTGCGGCTCTGCGTGACGGGAAGTGGTCCGCTTCCTGTCGCTGTCCGTGCTGGCCGGCTGGGGCACAGAGTCACCGGAAGTGTCACCACGGAGTGAGAAAACGGTGGCTGGTCGGCCGGTCTTCCCCGCCCGTTCTACGGTGACGACGATTCCGGGCAGTGTCTTGACCGCTTCGGCAGTCGCCCCAACGTACGGGAGTACCTGGGAGGACGTAGCGCGCCCGCCGTGCATCTCAATCCTGGCGCGCACCTTGTCCTCAAGACTGAGCGGCTGTCGCCTCACCTTCGGATTGGTGGCTCCCTTGGTGATGCGCACGGCGTCCTGCACCGACCGGCGAACCAGGGAGAAGGCGGCCGACAGCATCTCTCCCGTGACCGTCTCGGAGCACTCGGACGCTGCCAGGCAGGCCGCAACTCTGAGCGTCTGCTCTGCGGTCCGTTCGATGAACACAGCCTGCCCCTCCGGCAGGGTCTCACCCAGGATGCGGGCGTAGCGGCGCACAATCCGCCACAGGGGCCGGGCATCCTCCGCAAGCGTGATCACGCGCGCCCGGGCAGTTGCCCACCCGTACGCGTCGGACAGGTCCCGTCCGTCCACCTCGGGCAAGCTCACCCGGTCGTCGTCCAAAAGCGGGACCGACCCCAGCAGGAAGGGCAGGATGCGGTTGTACGAGCCTCCGGCCGCTTCAGACTCGCCCACATACTTCGACCAGTCAGACGGAGTCACGTGGCAGTGCAGAACCATGGCCGGATCGCGTACTTCCTGGGCCTCATCCTTGGTGGTGTTGCGCAATGGTGCCCCGTCCCAAGCGCCGCGCAGCTTGGTAGTGAACGACGCATCCCGCTTGACCCTGCGGAGCACTTCCGACCATTCCTCTTCCACCACCAGGGCGCGAACATCACGCCCGTGCTCGGTCTCGGCTGTGGCCTCCTGTTGCTCCCACAGGTAGTTCACCATGCTCGCCCCGGAGGTGATCCCGGACGTGGTGTGAGTGGCCACGAACCGGCCCAGGGACTTGTCTACGACGTGATGAGCGGCCCGGAGGGCGGTTCCTTTGCCCCTTCCCGTTCCGGCCACCAGGGCCGACCACAGCAGTACGGGACGACCGTTGCCACGGGATGACACCTTGACCGTGCCCCCAATTGCGGCCGACCACATCGACAGGGCGGCCAGCAAGCGGCGAGGGCGGATGTCGGTCACACGCCCTCCTGTGAGTCGAACCATCGGTCCAGGTCAACGGGTCGAATTCGTAGCGCTTGACCGATCTTCCGGAACGGGAGCTGCTCACGCTTCCAGTTCTCGTAAACCCAGCTCTTGGGCACACCCAGATAGGTGGCCACATCTGCCACGTTCATCAGCTTGGTGGTCAATCGTCCCTCCAGAAAGAGAAAGCCCCCGAGTCGCCTCGGGGGCCCTTGAGATATGGAGTTAGGGGTGGCGCAGGCTAACTACCTTGGGTCGGCATGGAGTCCAGAACCTTCAAAGTCTTCTCGGTAAGTTCTCCTCCGGCCTTACCGGTGACCGTGCTCAGGTAGCCCTCACGCCGCGCCTTCTTCAAATGATCCTTAACCGTCTCTGGTTGACGGCCGATTAGCCGCGCCAGTTGCCGCACGGGGGCGACAGCTCCGCTGTCCGACATGGCTTTATACGTGGACGCAAGCATGGCCAAGTACCTCTCCGAGACTCCTTCGTTGGCCAGTAGAAGTCCGGCCGCCTCACCGATCTCATTGAGCTGTTTGGATCTGGTTTCCAGGACGCTCTGGGCCTCTGGTGCCATCTTCGCCAAGTTCAAGGCCGCCGCGAGGTCGAGCCTGCGCAGCACGGTCGTGGAGATGCCTCGTGCCACGTCACGCGCGGGTGCGTCGGCCGCTGGCTCGATGGTGATGCGTTGAGGCCCGCCGGTAACGGGCCCTGTGGGCCACCACATCCGAACCGTCCACCCCCCTTGCTTCTGCTCGATCTCGAAGCCGCTCTCATCTGCTCGCATACCCTCACCATACACCACCCAGGGTGATCCACCCTGGGTTGACAACCCAGGGTGGTCAGGGTCAGTCTGAGGTCAGGTGATCACCGCAGGACGCGGTGCGCCTTCCTCGGGCAGAAAGGCCAACACATCAGTGGCAAGGGCATGGATCGCGCGGTCGGCGGACGATCCGAAGAAGTGGACGACGTTCTGGTACGACCCGGACGGCAAGCAGCGACAGAAGACCTTCGGTACCAAGACGCGAGCCGACGACCACCGCAAGCGCAAGGAACAGGAACTCGACGCCGGGACCTACCTGGACGACCGATTGGGCAAGCAGCCCGTGACGGCCGTGTGGGAGCAGTGGACGAATCAAAGGAAGCTGGAGAACAGCACCAAGAAGCAGTACCGGTCCATCCAGAAGACGACTCTTGAGCCGTTCTTCAAGGCCCGTTCCATCGTGTCCCTGAAGGTCGCTGACGTTGAGCAGTGGCTCTTGTGGATGGAACAGAACCGGAAGCTCTCCGCTCGCACACGGCGTCAGCGGTTCTCGTTCTTCTCCGGGATGATGGACTGGGCTGTCGTCAACGAGATCATCGGCCGGAACCCCTGCAAGAAGGTCAAGGGCGCGGGCAGCCGCGCCAAGGAGATCCGGGAGCACAAGAGCACCGCGCGGCGGCTCACGACGCGGGAAGTCCTGGCGATGCTCGATGCCGCTCCTCCGCGATACCGCGCGATGCTGTGGCTCATGGCCGGGTGCGGCCTGCGACTGGGTGAGGCCATGGCGGTGTCACGAGATCAGATCGACTTCAAGGCCGAGACGCTTCGCGTCGACTTCCAGATTGCGGAGGACGGAGACACCGCATCGGGGAAGAACAGCGCGATCCAGCGTCGGCACATCAAGGCTCGTGACGAAGGCGAGCCAGGGCGTTCCGTCCCCCTCCCGCCGAACGTCGCCTTCGAGCTGCGGCGGCACATCAGGAACCACGGCGTATGGGGGCCGGAGCGGCTTCTCTTCCCCAACGTGACGCGGACTGGCTACCTCTACGCGTCGTACTTCTACCCGAAGATCTGGATGGAGGCTCTGGGCAAGGGACAGGTGAAGTACTGCAAGGCTCACTCGCTCCGTCACTACTACGGGTCGCGGCTGCTGTACGCCGGAGTCCCCGAGAACGACGTCGCCGACTGGATGGGCCACAGCAGTACTGACGTGCTCAGGGAGCACTACCACTACATCTTCGAAGGGGCCGAGCAGCGCGGCCGTGCAGCCATCGCAACCATGCTGACGCCCGGCGCGGACGACCCCACGCAGGCGACAGAGGTCGCCTGATCCACGTACGACAACAGCCCCCGGCAGCACGCCGGGGGCTGTGTTGTTCGTGCAGTTCAGCGGCTGTTTTCAGCCCGGCATCTGCCCAGGATTCCCCCAGCATGACGCCCAGGAACAGCCCCGATCGGGCCACAACGGGCAGAAAGCCGAGGGTATCCCTCCGGACCTTCAAAACAGCTGCTGACCTGCAAAACCCTGCTAGGGAAGGTTCCTTGCCATGACGATGCGCTGGACTTGATTCGTACCCTCATAAATCTGGGTGATCTTGGCGTCGCGCATCATGCGCTCGACCGGGTAGTCGCGGGTGTAGCCGTAGCCGCCGAGGAGCTGGACGGCGTCGGTGGTGACCTCCATCGCCACGTCGGACGCGAAGCACTTGGCGGCCGCGCCCTGGAAGGTGAGGTCGGCGTCCAGGCGCTCGGACTTGGCCGCGGCCGCGTACGTGAGCTGGCGGGCCGCCTCGATCTTCATGGCCATGTCGGCGAGCATGAACTGGATGCCCTGGAAGTCGGCGATCGGCTTGCCGAACTGCTTGCGCTCCTGGACGTAGCCCTTGGCGTAGTCGAAGGCGCCCTGCGCGACGCCGAGGGCCTGCGCGGCGATGGTGATGCGGGTGTGGTCCAGGGTCTTCATGGCGGTCGCGAAGCCCGTGCCCTCCTCGCCGATCATGCGGTCGGCCGGGATGCGGACGTTGTCGAAGTAGACCTCGCGGGTCGGGGAGCCCTTGATGCCCAGCTTCTTCTCCGGGGCGCCGAAGGAGACGCCCTCGTCGGACTTCTCGACGACGAACGCGGAGATGCCCTTGGAGCGCTTCGTCGGGTCCGTCACGGCCATGACCGTGTAGTAGTCGCTCACGCCGGCGTTGGTGATCCAGCGCTTCACGCCGTTGAGGATCCAGTGGTCGCCGTCGCGGACCGCCTTCGTCTTCATGCCGGCCGCGTCCGAGCCCGCGTCCGGCTCGGAGAGGGCGTACGAGAACATCGCGTCGCCCTTGGCCAGCGGCGACAGGTACTTCTTCTTCAGGTCCTCGGAGCCGGAGAGGATCACCGGGAGCGAGCCCAGCTTGTTCACCGCGGGGATCAGGGAGGAGGACACGCAGACGCGGGCCACCTCCTCGATCACGATGACCGTCGCGAGGGCGTCGGCGCCCGCGCCGCCGTACTCCTCGGGGACGTGCACGGCGTGCAGGTCGCTCGCCACCAGCGCGTCCAGCGCCTCCTGGGGGAAGCGGGCCTCCTCGTCCACCACCGCCGCGAACGGCGCGATCTTCGCCTCGGACAGTGAGCGGATGGCGTCGCGGAGCATGTCGTGCTCCTCGGACGGGCGGTACAGGTCGAAGTCAGCCGATCCGGCCAAGGTGTCCACACTCCAAAGACGCTGCGTTTACCGACGCTAATTACCGTTAAGTAACTCAAATTTTAGTCGTCCCGCGGATCCCGTCGGTACGTGAGTTTGGCGACAGGGGTCCTCCCCCGGTGATCTGCCCGGTGAAGGGCGCCGACACGCCCCGACTATGCTCGGGCGCGCAGTGACGGCAACCCCCACCAGGAGCATCCATGGCCCTCAAGATCACCGTGATCGGCACCGGCTATCTCGGCGCCACGCACGCCGCGGCCATGGCCGAGCTGGGCTTCGAGGTGCTCGCGCTCGACGTCGTGCGCGAGAAGATCGAGATGCTCGAACGCGGTGAGACCCCCATGTACGAGCCGGGTCTGGAGGAGCTGCTGCGCCGGCACGTCGCCGGGTTCGAGGGGTCGAGCGGCCGGCTGCGGTTCACCCAGGACTGGGCCGAGGTGGGGGCGTTCGGGGACGTCCACTTCGTCTGCGTCAACACGCCCCAGAAGCACGGCGAGTACGCGTGCGACATGTCGTACGTCGAGTCCGCCCTCGCCTCCCTCGCCCCGCATCTGGCGCGGCCCGCGCTGGTGGTCGGCAAGTCGACCGTGCCGGTGGGCTCCGCCGACCGGCTGGCCCGCACGATCGCCGAGCTCGCGCCGGCCGGCGCGGACGCCGAACTGGCCTGGAACCCGGAGTTCCTGCGGGAGGGCTTCGCGGTGCAGGACACGCTGCACCCGGACCGGATCGTCGTCGGGGTGCGCAGCGAGCGGGCCGAGTCCCTGCTGCGGCAGGTGTACGAGAAGCCCGTCGCGGAGGGCGCCCCGTTCGTCGTCACGGACTTCCCGACGGCCGAGCTGGTGAAGACGTCGGCCAACTCCTTCCTCGCCACCAAGATCTCCTTCATCAACGCGATGGCGGAGGTGTGCGAGGCCGCCGACGGCGACGTCGCCAAGCTGGCCGAGGCCATCGGCTACGACGACCGGATCGGCAAGAAGTTCCTGCGGGCGGGGATCGGCTTCGGCGGCGGCTGCCTGCCCAAGGACATCCGTGCGTTCATGGCCCGGGCCGGCGAGCTGGGGGCCGACCAGGCGCTGACCTTCCTGCGCGAGATCGACTCGATCAACATGCGCCAGCGCGGGCGGATGGTCGAGCTGGCCCGGCAGGAGCTGGGGGGCGGCTCCTTCCTGGGCAAGCGGATCGCCGTACTGGGCGCCACCTTCAAGCCGGACTCGGACGACGTCCGGGACTCGCCCGCGCTCAACGTGGCCGGGCAGATCCATCTTCAGGGCGGACAGGTCACCGTGTACGACCCGAAGGGGATGGAGAACGCCCGCCGGCTCTTCCCGACCCTGGGTTACGCCGACTCGGCGCTCGACGCCGTCCGGGGCGCCGACGCGGTGCTGCACCTCACCGAGTGGCGCGAGTTCCGCGATCTGGACGCGGCGGCGCTCGGCGAGGTCGCGACGGACCGGCTGATCCTCGACGGCCGCAACGCGCTGGACCCGCAGGTGTGGCGCAAGGCGGGATGGACCTACCGGGCCATGGGCCGCCCGACCGCCTGAGGGCGCGGACGACGCCGGTTCGGCCGAGGCTCAGTCGGCCGAACCGGCGTCTTTCTGCATTCTGCACCACCGGGCTGTGCCCCGGCCGGTGAACCACCCGGTGAACCGCTTCGCGCGGTACGACGCGCAGGACCGCGCCCACGGAGGGCGTGTGGACGCCGATCCGGCTGGGCACCCGTTCCGTCTGTGCCGCCGTCGCGACCGGCGCGGCGGCCCGGAGGCTGCCTCGTCATGCCCGAGGCCCGCTCCACGTACTGCTCAGGAGGGTTCCATGCCGCCCGTCGCCCGCTTCCGCTCCGTCGTGCTCGACTGCCCCGATCCGCGCGCGCTCGCCGCGTTCTACGCGGCGGTCCTGGGCGGCACACCCGAGGCCGAGGACGGCGCGGACGACTGGTTCGTCCTGCATGTGCCCGGCGGCCCGCGGATCGCCTTCCAGAAGGTGGAGGGCTACACCCCGCCGCAGTGGCCGCGCGCCGACCGCGATCCGCAGCAGTTCCACCTCGACCTCGACGGCGGCGCCACCTGGGAGGAGATGGACGAGGCCCACGAGCGGGTGCTGAAGCTGGGCGCACGCCCGCTGGACCTGGAGGACCGCGAGAAGAAGGACTTCATGGTGTACGCCGACCCGGCGGGCCACCCCTTCTGCCTGTGCCGCATCGAACAGCCCCTGGCCTGACCGCGGCGGTTCAGTCGTCCGTCGTGTCCAGTTCGGTGATCCGTACCGTCGACGGCTTGCGTCGTTCTCGTGCCGCGCGGGCCGCGAAGTCCGCCGAGCGCAGGACGCGCTGCATGTTTCCCCAGGTCAGCAGGGCGACGTCGGTCTCCGGCCAGCCGCGGCCCAGGAGCTCGGCGATCAGCTGCGGGTAGCCCGAGGCCGCGTCGGGGGCGGCGCCGGGGTCATGGGCGCCGGACAGGCCCACGCACTCGGCGCCGGCGATCGCGCGGACGTGGTCGAGGTGGTCGGCCACGTCCTGCACGCGCGGTCCCGTCCGTTCGGGCGACGACGGCACCAGGCACAGCCCTTTGGCCGCGCCGAGTTCGGCGAGCAGCGCGTCGGACAGGTTGTCGGGGTGGGCGCGCAGGGAGCGGGCGGCGGAGCGGGTGCACAGGACGGGCGTCTTGGACAGCGCGAGGGCGCGGCCGATCGTGGCGTCGGAGGCGCCGGACAGGTCGGCGAGCACGCCGAGCCGGTTCATCTCGCGCACGACCTCCTCGCCGAACCGGGTGAGCCCCGCCTCGCCCGTCCACGAGGCTCCGACCAGGGTGAGGACGCGCAGCCCGAGGGAGTGCAGCACGCGCAGGATGCCCAAGGAGTCGTCGAGCGCGGCGGCGCCGGCCGGGCCCAGGACGACGGCGACCCGGCCGCAGTTGCGGGCGTCGATGACCTGCCCGGCGCTGCGGGCCAGTCGCAGGCCCTCGGGGTGCGCGGCGATCACCGACCTGACCAGGTCCAGCTGCTCCAGGGTCGCGCCGACGGCCCGCTCGCCGGCGAGGCGGTCGGGCAGATGCAGCGACCACAGCAGCGCGCCCACCTGCCCCTCGCGCAGCCGGAGCACGTCCGTGTCGACCCCGCTCTCGCCGAGTTGCAGGTCGTACCAGGGCAGGTCGCGCAGCGCCCAGGGCAGACCGCTGTGGCCGTCGATGACCGGGTGGGCGGCGAGGAGGGCCCTGGCCCGCTCCAGCGGACTGGCCGGACCGCTCGGAGGCGGTTGCGGGGCGAAGGGGGCGGTCTGCGCCGTGTCGGGGAGCTCGCCGGCCTCGGTGAGGGCGTGCAGTTCGTCCTGGAGGTCGGCCATGACGGTCTCCGTACGTCGGTCAGCAGTACGGTCACCGTCGCACGGCGGGCGGCGTGCTTCCTGGTGGACGGGGCGTTCGGGGGTACGCGTGCGGGCGGGCCGTTCGCACCGGCCCGCCCGCACGCCCCGACGGCCGGGGTCAGCCGTCCAGCGACTCGATCGTCGCGTGGGACGCCGCCCGCGTCGCCTGCAGGTCCCGCGCCACGTCCTCGGCCGCGCCCAGTACCCGCACCGCGTTCTGCCAGGTCAGCTTGGCGAGGTCGGTCTTCGACCAGCCGCGGTCCAGGAGTTCCGCGATCAGCCGGGGGTAGCCGGAGACGTCGTCGAGGCCCTCGGGGGTGAAGGCCGTGCCGTCGTAGTCGCCGCCGATGCCGATGCAGTCGACGCCGGCGACCTCGCGCATGTGGTCGAGGTGGTCGGCGACCGTGGCGACGGTGGCGATGGGCCGGGGGCGGGTCTCCTCGAACGCCCGGTGGACCTTCATCGCCTCGGCGGTGGTGGCGAGGTGGTGGAAGCCGTGGGCGCGCATGTTGTCGTCGGCCGCGGCCGTCCAGTCGACCGCCGCCTGGAGGACGAACTTCGGCACGAACGTCACCATCGCCATGCCGCCGTTGGCGGGCAGCCGCTCCAGGACGTCGTCGGGGACGTTGCGCGGATGGTCGCAGACCGCGCGCGCGGAGGAGTGGGAGAAGATCACCGGCGCGGCGCTCTCGTCGAGCGCGTCGCGCATGGTGGTCGCCGCCACGTGCGAGAGGTCGACGAGCATGCCCTCGCGGTTCATCTCCCGCACGACCGCGCGGCCGAACGCGGTCAGCCCGCCGGCCCTGGGCTCGTCGGTGGCGGAGTCCGCCCAGTCGACGTTGTCGTTGTGGGTGAGCGTCATGTAGCGCACACCGAGCCCGTACAGGCCGCGCAGCACGCCGAGGGAGTTGGCGATGGAGTGGCCGCCCTCCGCGCCCATGAGCGAGGCGATACGGCCCTCGGCGCGGGCGGTCTCCATGTCCGCGGCGGTCAGCGCCGCGTGCAGGTCGCCCGGGTGGCGGGCGATGAGCCGCCGCACGCAGTCGATCTGCTCCAGCGTCGCCGGGACCGCGTCGGGCAGGTCCGCGCGCACGTACACGGACCAGTACTGCGCGCCGACGCCGCCCGCGCGCAGGCGTGGGATGTCGGTGTGCAGGTGGGCGTGCTGGTCCTGGGAGACGTCACGGGCGTCGAGGTCGTAGCGGACCTGCTCGCGCAGCGCCCAGGGCAGGTCGTTGTGGCCGTCGACGACCGGGAACTCGCGCAGGAGTTCGCGGGCCGTGTCCAGTGAGGTGGGCTGTGTCACTTCGCCGTCACTTCCCGAAGCCGAAGCCGTTCGAGCCCTCGACCTTGGCGCGCAGGCGCTTGCCCTTCTCGGCGGCCTGGTCGTTCAGCTCCTGCTGGAAGTCGCGCATCCGGGCGAGGAGCTCCTCGTCGTGGGCGGCGAGGATGCGGGCGGCCAGCAGTCCGGCGTTGCGCGCGCCGCCGACCGAGACCGTGGCGACGGGGACGCCGGCCGGCATCTGCACGATGGACAGCAGGCTGTCCATGCCGTCCAGGTACTTCAGCGGGACGGGCACGCCGATCACCGGGAGCGGGGTGACGGAGGCGAGCATGCCGGGCAGGTGGGCCGCGCCGCCCGCGCCCGCGATGATCGCCTTGAGTCCGCGCCCGGCCGCCTCCTCGCCGTACGCGATCATCTCGCGGGGCATGCGGTGCGCCGAGACGACGTCGACCTCGTATGCGATCTCGAACTCGTCGAGGGCCTGGGCGGCGGCCTCCATGACGGGCCAGTCGGAGTCCGACCCCATGACGATGCCTACGACTGGGCTCATTCGGTGATCGTGCCTCTCAGGTATCCGGCTGCGTGACGTGCGCGTTCGAGGACGTCGTCCAGGTCGTCGCCGTAGGTGTTGACGTGGCCGACCTTGCGGCCGGGCTTCACGTCCTTGCCGTACATGTGGATCTTCAGCTGGGGGTCGCGGGCCATGCAGTGCAGGTACGCCGAGTACATGTCCGGGTAGTCGCCGCCGAGGACGTTGACCATGACCGTCCAGGGGGCGCGCGAGCGCGGGTCGCCGAGCGGGAGGTCGAGGACCGCGCGTACGTGGTTGGCGAACTGCGAGGTGATCGCGCCGTCCATCGACCAGTGGCCGGAGTTGTGCGGGCGCATCGCCAGCTCGTTGACCAGGATGCGGCCGTCGCGGGTCTGGAACAGCTCGACCGCGAGGTGGCCGACGACGTCGAGTTCCTTGGCGATGCTCAGGGCCATCTGCTCGGCCTTGAGCGCCAGCGTCTCGTCGAGGCCGGGGGCGGGCGCGATCACCGTGTCGCAGACGCCGCCGACCTGCCGCGACTCGACGACGGGGTAGGCGACGGCCTGGCCGTGCGGGGAGCGCACCACGTTCGCGGCGAGCTCGCGGACGTAGTCGACCTTCTCCTCGGCGAGGACGGGGACGCCCGCGCGGAAGGGGTCCTCGGCCTCCTCGGCGGAGTCGACGACCCAGACGCCCTTGCCGTCGTAGCCGCCGCGGACCGTCTTGAGGACGACGGGGAAGCCGTCGCCCTCGGCCGCGAACGCGGCGACGTCCGCCGGGTCGCTCACGATCCGGTGCCGTGGGCACGGCACGCCGAGCGCGTCGAGCCGGGCCCGCATCACGCCCTTGTCCTGGGCGTGCACGAGCGCGTCCGGGCCGGGGCGCACGGGGATGCCGTCCGCTTCCAGCACCCGCAGGTGCTCGGTGGGAACGTGTTCGTGATCGAAGGTGATCACATCGCACCCGCGGGCGAACTCGCGCAGCGTGTCGAGATCGCGGTAGTCGCCGATGACGACATCGCTCACGACCTGCGCCGCGGAGTCCTGTGGGGTGTCACTGAGGAGCTTGAACCTGATGCCGAGCGGGATGCCCGCCTCGTGTGTCATACGAGCGAGCTGCCCCCCGCCGACCATGCCGACTACCGGGAACGTCACGCCCCCAGGGTATCGGCCACACCACCCGGCCGGATCCCGCGCCTCTTACCGCCGGCTTTCCGGCCTCATACCCGCCGTTTCCCCGCATCTCGCCCGTCGGGGGCCGACCCGTGAGCCGGACCGCAGGAAACCGGGAAGAGTGGTGGTTAGCATGGCTGGGTTGACGAAACCGATTCCCGGACGGGGGCCTGTACGACCATGGCACATGGTTCCTCGGGGCTGAAGAGGCTCATCCGTGAGCTGGCCAGGTTCGGAGCCGTGGGCGGCGCGGGCCTGCTGGTGAATCTCGGCGTCTTCAACCTGGTCCGGCATCTCACCGACCTGCAGGTGGTGCGGGCCAGCGTCATCGCGACGGTCGTGGCGATCGCCTTCAACTACGTGGGCTTCCGCTACTTCGCCTACCGTGACCGCGAGAAGAGCGGGCGCACCAAGGAACTGACGCTGTTCCTGCTGTTCAGCGTGGTCGGTCTGGTGATCGAGAACGGGCTGCTGTACGCGGCGACCTACTGGTTCGGCTGGGACAGCCCGCTGCAGAGCAACGTGTTCAAGTTCCTCGGCATCGGCATCGCGACCCTCTTCCGGTTCTGGTCCTACCGGACGTGGGTGTTCCGCGCGCTCCCCGTGAAAGAGGCCGTGGCCGACGCGGAGGCCTTTCTGACGGTGGCCGAGCAGTCCCGGCGGCCGGAGCCCAAGACCACACAGCGCGTGAGCTGACCGCCGCCGGGCCCTCCGGCCCTTTCCGGCCCTCCTCGGCCCGGCCGGGCGAAGCGCCGGTCCGGCCTCACCGGACCGTGGGTTCCTCGTCCTGCGTCGTGCGCTTCTGCGGCGCCGTGCGCGACAGGAACAGGCCGAAGACCGGCGGCTGGGCCTGGAGCATCTCCAGCCGGCCGCCGTCCGCCTCGGCCAGGTCGCGGGCCACCGCCAGGCCGATGCCCGTGGAGTTGCGGCCGCTGATCGTCCGCTCGAAGATGCGGGCCCCCAGGTCGGCGGGGACGCCGGGGCCCTCGTCCGTCACCTCGACCACGGCCTGGTTGCCGGTGACGCGGGTGCGCAGCGCGACCGTGCCGCCCCCGTGCATCAGCGAGTTCTCGATCAGGGCGGCCAGCACCTGGGCGACCGCGCCGGGCGTGCCCACCGCGCGCAGATGGCGTTTTCCGGAGCTGACGATGGCCCGGCCCACGCCCCGGTAGGCGGGACGCCACTCGGCGAGCTGCTGCTGGATGACCTCGTCGAGGTCGAAGGTGACCGCGGAGCCGGTGCGCGGGTCCCGGGCGTTGGTCAGGAGGCGTTCCACGACGTCCGTCAGCCGCTCCACCTGTGTCAGCGCGATCGTCGCCTCCTCCTTCACGGTGTCCGGGTCGTCGGTGAGGGTGATCTCCTCCAGACGCATGGACAGGGCCGTCAGGGGTGTGCGCAGCTGGTGGGAGGCGTCCGCCGCCAGCCGGCGTTCGGCGGTGAGCATGCGCGCGATGCGCTCCGCGGAGGCGTCGAGGACGTCGGCCACCCGGTCCAGCTCGGGGACGGCGTACCGCTTGTGGCGGGGGCGCGGGTCGCCGGAGCCCAGGCGTTCCGCGGTCTCCGCCAGGTCGGTGAGGGGCGAGGCGAGGCGGTTCGCCTGGCGGATGGCCAGCAGCACCGCCGCGATCACCGCGAGCAGCGCCACCAGGGCGATGATCAGCAGGGTGCGGCCGACCTCCCGGGTCACCGTGGAGCGCGGCTCCTGGACCAGGACGGTCTCGCCCTCCTCGCCCCGGGCCGTCGACCTGATGACGTCGCCCTCGGGCTGGACGCCGACCTGGATGACCGGCCGGCCGGGGATCCGGATCTCGGCGTAACGGTCCTGCGTGACCTGGTCGCGCAGTATCACGGCGGTGACGTCCTCCGCGCCGACGAGGCGGCTGTCCACGATGCTGGCCAGCCGCAGCGCCTCGGAGTCCACCCGTTCCTGGGCGCTGTTGCTGATCGTGCGGGTCTCGACGATGACGAGGGACACCCCGAACACGGCGATGACGACGAGCACGACGGCAAGCGTGGACTGGATCAGACGGCGACGCACGGTGCCCTCCGGGGCGGTGACGTGTCGAGAGCGGTTTGCACGGCGCCCTCGGGGGGCGCGGGGAACTGCGCGACCGACCCCCCACCGGTCCGGGGACGCGCCTCCCGCGCCGGCCGGCTCGACGGTGACGCGCGTCGTGCGGCCGGCCTCTGCGGAGCGGTCAGCTCTTCTCGAAGCGGAAGCCCACACCGCGGACCGTGGCGATGTAGCGGGGGTTGGCCGCGTCGTCGCCGAGTTTCTTGCGCAGCCAGGAGATGTGCATGTCGAGGGTCTTGGTCGACGACCACCAGGTGGTGTCCCAGACCTCGCGCATCAGCTGGTCGCGGGTGACGACCCGGCCCGCGTCGCGCACCAGGACCCGCAGCAGGTCGAACTCCTTGGCGGTGAGCTGGAGTTCCTCGTCGCCCATCCAGGCGCGGTGCGACTCGACGTCGATGCGCACGCCGTGCGTGGCGGGCGGCTGCTGGGGCTCGGACGCGCCGCGCCGGAGCAGTGCCCGGACCCGGGCGAGCAGTTCGGCCAGCCGGAACGGCTTGGTGACGTAGTCGTCGGCGCCCGCGTCCAGGCCGACGACGGTGTCCACCTCGTCGGCGCGCGCGGTCAGGATGAGGATCGGGATGGCGTGGCCCTCGGAGCGCAGCCGACGGGCCACCTCCAGGCCGTCCATGCCGGGCAGGCCGAGGTCCAGGACGACCAGGTCGACGCCGCCCTGCATTCCGGCGTCGAGTGCGGTGGGGCCGTCCTCGCGCACCTCGACCTCGTAGCCTTCCCGGCGCAGGGCGCGGGCCAGCGGCTCCGAGATGGACGCGTCGTCCTCGGCGAGCAGTACACGGGTCATGAGCTGATGGTAGTCCGCGCGAGCGGGGGTCGAAGTGTGATCGACGACGCTGTTTCTTACCTGTGGACATGCCGGACAGCCGGGGCGCCGGGCGGGGACCCGGCCCGTCGTCGATCTTGGTACGGACCTGCGGTCGGGGGATGGCAGGATGATACGGACCTTCGGAACGCGGCCAGGGTTCCATGATCACCTGTGATCCGTGTCTCAAGTCCTTCCATATCCGGCGTTGTGCTGCCGTATGGTGAAAGAGCGCCTGTAGTACACAGGGACCTTTGGCGGTCGACTTGACGCCGAGGTCCTCTTTTGTGTGCGGGCCGGTTCCCGCCGGCCCCGAAAGGAACGACCTGTGGCCGGGCCCCCGACGCGAGGGGGCGTGGATCCCGGTGACCGCCGTCCACCGCTTCGAGACCCGGAGCGGACTCCCCCCGGGCGTAGGGGTGGACGAGGCGGTCCGCCGGTGCCGGCCGCCCCCCACCGGGCGCGCACCGCGCAAAGCGCAGCGCGTCCCGAGCAGCAAGGAACGACATGGCGTCCAGCCTGACGAAGGACTCGGTCCGCCCGGACACCCCCGGCTCCGGGAAGACCTTCTTCGGCCACCCCCGCGGACTGGCCACTCTCTTCATGACCGAGATGTGGGAGCGGTTCTCCTACTACGGCATGAGAGCCCTGCTCCCGCTGTACCTGGTCGCCCCCGGCGGCCTGCACCTCAGCGCCGCGACGGCGACCGCGATCTACTCGGTCTACCTGTCGCTCGTGTACCTGCTCGCCCTCCCCGGCGGCTGGTTCGCGGACCGCGTGCTCGGCCCCCGCAAGACCGTCGCCGTCGCCGGCGCGATCATCATGCTCGGCCACCTGACCCTCGCGCTGCCGAACGCCGGCACCTTCTTCGCGGGTCTCGGCCTGGTCGCCATCGGCTCCGGTCTGCTGAAGGCCAACATCTCCACGATGGTCGGCCACCTCTACGACGGTCCCGACGACCCGCGCCGTGACGGCGGGTTCACGCTGTTCTACATCGGCATCAACCTGGGCGCGTTCGCCGCTCCGCTGGTCATCGGCACCCTCGGCGAGAACGTCAACTGGCACCTGGGCTTCGCGCTCGCCGCACTCGGCATGGGTCTGGGCCTGGCCCAGTTCCTGCTGGGCAGCCGTCACCTCAGCGCGCGCTCGGACGTGGTCCCCACGCCGCTTTCGGCGCAGGAGAAGGCGGCCACGCTGCGCAAGGCCGCGTTCTGGGCGGCCGTCGCGATCGTCTTCTACACGGTCGTGGGCGTCTCCGGCGTCTACACGCTGAACTGGCTGCTGGTCCCGATCACGGTGGCCGGCCTGATCATCCCGGTCCTCGTGATCGCCCGGATGAAGCGCGACGGGGAACTGGACCGCGCCGAGCAGTCCAAGCTGACCGCGTACATCTGGTTCTTCGTCGCCGCGGCCGTGTTCTGGATGATCTACGACCAGGGCGGCTCGACGCTGTCCCTGTTCGCCGAGTCCTCGGCGAAGAACAGCGTCTTCGGCTGGGACTTCCCGGTCTCCTGGTACCAGTCGGTCAACCCGGTCCTGATCATGGCGCTGGCACCGCTCTTCGCCTGGGCGTGGCTGGCGCTGGCCCGGCGCGGCAAGGAGCCGAGCACCGCGGTGAAGTTCGCGACGGGTCTCGTGCTGGTCGGCGCGTCCTTCTTCCTCTTCCTGGCCCCGCTGTCGATCGCCGAGGGCGGTCACAAGGCGGCCGCGCTGTGGCTGGCGGCGATCTACTTCGTGCAGACCGTCGGTGAGCTGACGCTCTCCCCGGTCGGCCTGTCGGTCACCACGAAGATGGCTCCCGCGAAGTACGCCTCGCAGATGATGGGCGTCTGGTTCCTGGCCGTCACCGCCGGTGACGCCACGACCGGCCTGCTCTCCATCGCCGGCGTCGACCTCAACAAGACGGGGATCGTGGCTCTGGAGGCCGTGCTCGCCGTCATCGCCGGCCTCGCGGTGTGGATGTACCGCAAGAAGGTCAAGGAACTGATGGGCGACGTCAACTGACGTCCGCCCGCAACGGGGAGGGCCGGCGCACCCAGTGGGTGCGCCGGCCCTCCCCGTTGCGGCCCCGGCTCGCGCGCCGGCGCCGTGGGACGCCTCAGCGGGTCCTTCGGCCCGGCAGGAACGTGAAGACCGCTCCGCCCAGCAGCACCGCGGTGCCCGCCACGAGGCCCAGGGCCTTCAGCGCGCCGTGGTCGCCCGAGCCCGTCTCCGCGAGGCCGCCGCCTCCGGTGGCGGCGCCGCCGCCGGAGGACGAGGACGACGCACCGCCGCCGCCCGACGCGCCGCCGGCCTGCGCCTCGGTGTTCAGCGTCAACGAGACCGCCGTGCTGTCCGGGGTGCACGTGGTGGTCGTGCCCAGCGCCTCGATCACGAGGACGCCCGGCGAGAGCGTGGACTCACCGGTCGCGCCGGGCTTGTACGTGCCGGTCAGGTCCGGAATCTCGATCGGGGCGCCCTGTTTGACGGGGGCCTGGTTGGCCGGGCCCGTCACCTTCACCGATCCCTTGTCCGAGCCGCCCAGGGTGACCTGCATCGACGGCTTCACGGAGTTGGCCGGGATGTCGATCGGGCTGTTCATGACCGACTTCTTGAACTGCACGGTCAGGCCGTAACTCCCGCCGTTCTTCTTGGCGTTGATCTGCACCGGCGAGGTGGCCTTCTTCACGCCGATGGGCGACTGGCAGGTGTAGGGGATGTCGACGACCTTGCCGGTGAAGTCCGTTCGACCGGAACCGCCGGTCGACGACGAGGACGGGGTCGGCGACGACGACGGGGACGGCGTCCCTGACCCGCTGGGCGTGCCCGAGGGCGACGACGACGCGCTCTGCGAGGGGCTGCCGCTCGGCGAACCCGAACTCCCGCCTCCGGCCGTCACCGTGATGGTCGCCGAGGGCTGGACGGCCTGCGTCGGCGTGCACCTGGTGTCCGTCGACAGTGCGTTGACGACGTACGCGTCCGGCGTCAGCGTCACCTGTCCGGCCGCCGTCAGCTTCAGCGAGCCCTTCATGTCGGACAGCGTCATCGCGCCGCCCTTGGGGATCGCCGGGTTCTCGCGCGGCCCCTGCATCGCGATGTCGGCGGTCTGCGCGCCGGACGCCTTGAGGGTGCCGGAGGGCTGGACGGAGTTCGCCGGCAGATCGATGATGTCGGGGTTCTTCGACGCGGCCTGCGTGAACTTCCAGACGACGTCGACGGTGTCGCCGACCTTCGCGGTGGCCGGCGCGGTGATCTCGACCTTCGTGGTGCCGTTGACGTCGGGCAGACCGATGCCCGAGGGCGGCACGCACTTGGTGGTGTAGGACACCTCCGCGGCCTGCGCCTGGCCGGCGGTCACGCCCAGCAGGACGGCCGCCCCGGTGAGCATGACGGCGGCGCCCGCGGCCGCCGCCCGCCTGCGCGCGGGGGCCCGTTCGGGTGGCATGGCTCTCTCACTCACGTGGATCCCTTCCTGCCGGAGTCGTGGGGTTGAGGGGAGTCGTCGCATCAGTCGGAGTGGCCGGGTCGGGTCGCGTGGCCGGGTCCGTGCCCGTGGCCGGGTCAGTGCCCGTGGCCGGGCGCGTCGGAGTCGCCGTGGGAGTCATGGGACTCGTGGGACTCGTAGGACTCGTGAGTCGGTCCTCCTGCGGTGCGGGGAGCCGTCTCGCGGGGACCGGACCGGTGTCCGGAGTGAACCAGGGCAGCGTCGTGTCCTGGGCGGGAGCCGCGGGCTGCGGGGCCCGGACGGCAGTGCCCCGCCTGCGCCAGGACGCCCGGGGCGCCCGGGGCGCCCGGGAGGACCCTCGGGCCGGTTGGCGCGGGCGCACCCGGTCCACCACCGCCAGCCCGACGCGGAACACCGCCCCGGGGACGACCAGGCAGAGCAGGATCCAGAACAGGGTCACGCCCCACGGGCGGCCCACGCCCCACGGCTGCTCGGCGAGGACCTTCCCGCCGTACTTCAGCGAGACCGTGTAGTCGCCGTGGGCCCCCGCGGCCAGTTCGACGGGCAGTCGGACGCGGGCCTTCTCGCCGGGCCGGATCGTGCCGCGCCACTGCCGCTCGTCCCACTGCGGGGCGAACACCCCGTGCGCGGCGCCGATTTGGAACACGGGATCCTTCACGGTCCCGGTGCCGACGTTGCCGACGGTGAACGTCAGCGTGCGCGCCGGCGGCGCGCCGAACCAGGTGAGCAGGCCCGAGGAACCGTCGAGCCGGGTGTCGGTGAGCACCGACAGACGTCCGCCTCCCGTCTGCGCGGGCAGCGGCCGGACCGGATGCCCGGCCACCTGGAACGCCGCGTCGGCCTGCGCCTTGGCGCCGGTGGCGGTCGCCACATGCACCACGCAGGGACAGGGCGCCGGCGGCTCGGTCACGGGCAGCGCCCTGCTGAAGCGGCCGTCGGCGTCGGTGGTGACGGCGCGTCCGTCGGCGTTGGCACAGGAGTTGGTGCCGCCGATCACGCCCCGCTCCGGCGTCGCCTGCCCGCAGACCAGCAGCATCAGCAGGGTGCGCGGCCCCCAGCCGCTGCCGCTCACGGTGACCGAGCCGCCCGTGCCCGCCTGCGCCGCGGACACCTTCACCGCCGGTCGGTCGGCGGCGGCGGCCGGGGCGGCCGACGGGATCAGGGACAGCAACAGCAGGAGGAGCAGGACCGGCGCGGTCGCCGTGATCCGCAACTCGCCTCTCACGTCAGCGCTCCCCTCGGCTGGGCTTCGGTGACGACCGGCCGGCGCCGGCGTCGTCGTAGGAACACGGCGGCCGCGGCGGCCGACAGCGCGCCGGCCGCCGCGCCCCCCGCCGCGCCCCGGGACACGAACCGCGCGGACGCCCGCCCGGTGGCCTGCGCGGCGCCGGGCGCGGTGACCGTCAGCCGCACCGTGACGGCGTCCAGGTCCGGGCGGTCGGGCCAGGGCTCGTACAACGCGAGACGGCGGCCCGGCGGCAGGCGCACGGGCAGGATGCGCGGGGCGCGGTCCAGGACGACGCCCAGGACGCCGTCCGCGTGCACGGCGAGCCGGGGGACGAGCTCCGTGGTGCCGCGGTTGACCAGCTCGTAGGTGATGCGGTCGCCGCGCACGGCCACGTGCTCGACGGTCAGCGCGGCCAGCCGGGGACCGCCGACCCGGATCAGGAGCCGGACGTCGCTCTCCCGGCCGGTCGGGTCCCGCACGACGATCCGGCCGACGCGGTCGCCGGGCCGGGCGTCCGCCGGGACCGCCGCCGTGAAGGGCACCTCGGCGCGGGTGCGGGCGGGGACGTCGACGGCGGGTTCGGCGAAGACGACCCGCAGGCCGGACCCGGCGGCCCCCAGTCTCACGGACAGCGGCCGGGTCCCCCGGTTGGTCACGGCGACCGTGTCCCGCAGCACTGTCCCGGGTGTGCCCTCGGCGTAGAACGACGGCCGTCCTCCGCCGGAGGGCGACGCCGACCAGCCGGCCGGACCGGCGCCCGGCGCGCCGGCCGGCAGCACCAGGGACAGCAGCGGCAGGGACAGCAGCAGGACGCGGGCGTTGGCGTACGGCATCGGCGGCTCCAGCGCTCCTCCGGGTGCGGTCAGCGGCGTGCGCGGGCCGGCTGGTTGCGCCTGGTCAGCCACAGGGCGCCCGCCGCGCCCGCGAGCAGCACGGTGCCGCCGAGGGTGCCGAGGGCGATCGCGGAGTCCTCGGGGCCGGTCTGCGGGAGCTGCCCGCCGGACCCGCCGTCGCTCGCCGCGCCGCCGGTCGAACCCCCGGTGGAACCCCCGCTCGTACCGCCGCCCGATGTGCCGCCGCTCGTGCCGCCGCCCGACGCGGTCACGTCGAGGGTGAGGGAGGGACCGGGGTTGTTGCTCGGTGTGCAGGTCGTGGTCGTGCCGAGCGCCTTGATGGTCAGCACGCCTGCCGTGAGGGTGACCTTGCCGCTCTTCTTCGGGGTGTACGTGCCGCTCAGGTCGTTGATCTTGATGGGCGTGTTCTCGGGGATCGCGGCCTGGTTGGCCGGGCCCGTGACGTTCACGATGCCGCTGTCGGCGCCGCCCAGCTTGATGGTGGCGCTCGGCTTCATGGAGCCGGCGCCGAGTTCGACGGGGCTGGAGGAGACGCCCTTCTGCCAGGACATCGTGATCCGGTATCCGTCGCCGCTCTTGACGCCCTTGATGTCGATCGGCGAGACGGCGCTCTTGGCCCCGATGGGCGTCTTGCAGCCGTAGTTGACGTTGACGACCTCGGCCATGGCCGCCGGGGCGGCCGTCAGCACCGCCGAGCCGGCCAGGGCCGCGGCAGTCGCGAGCACGGCGGTTCGCTTCCGGTTCGACACGGTCCCGTCCCCTCACTCCCACCGCCCCGCCTTACTGACGAGGCATCAGATTGAGCCGTCAAGGTACGCCCGGGGCGATGAGGAGGGAAGAGAAGGCACGGGCCGGAGTTGTGACGATCCGGCACACGCGTCCAGGCGGCGCGAAGGCCCCGCCGGAACCCCGCCGCCGACGCCCGACGAGGGGACTGCGAGGTTCCACGCGAACACGACCGGGGCCGCCGATGGGCCGGGCGCGCCCGGCAGCGGGGATCAGCCCTCGGACCCGAGAACGCGGCGACGGCGACGCGGGGCCACGGGCTCACGGGAGCGGCCGGAGCCGGACCGGCGGAGACCGAAAACAGCCCTGAGCGCGCGGATCGCCCGCTCGGGACGGCGACGGCGTGCCGCCCCCCCGCTTGCGGGCACCGCCCGCCGGGCGGGACCGCGGCAGGGGTGCGCGGGAGGCGCTGTCAGGCCGGGGCGCCCAGTTCCGCCCAGACCGTCTTGCCGGAGATGCCCTGGGCGCGCATGACGCCCCAGTCCAGGCAGAGCCGCTGGACGATGAACATGCCGTGTCCGCCGGGGCGGCCCGCGCGGTGTGGGGTGCGGGGCGCCGGCTGGCCCGTGCCGCGGTCCGAGACCTCGACGCGGATCACCTTGTTGTCGCAGCCCAGGACCATCGCGTCCGGCCCCTCGGCGTGCAGGCACGCGTTGGTGACCAGCTCGGAGACGACGAGCAGCACGTCCTCGGCGGCGGCCCGCCGGTCGGCGGTCGCGGCCGGCAGCCAGCCCCACGCGTACAGGGCCTGGCGGGCGAAGTCGCGGGCGAGCGGAACGACGCCGCTGGCGTCTTCGAAGCTCAGCCGGCGTACCTGACGGCCGCCCGGCGACCCGGGCGTCACGGCAGCCGTGCCCCCGTCGGACGTCCCAGCCCCCCGTGCGTCCGCGTGGGACGCCCCGGAAGCGCCGCTGGGCTCCGGGCTGGGCTCCGGGCCGCGGTCGCCCGGCGAGTAAGGCCGGGTGGTGCTCATCAGCGCTTCACCTCACCGATTCCCCGATTGACCGGTTCACCATTCAAGAGTCGGATCTCTGCAGAGTCGTACGTAGCCGGACGGCGTTCGCGTCGGCGCCGCCGCCGGCATGTGCGGGTTCAGGATGTCTCCTGCCCGGCGTGACGGGCGGGACACCCCCGTTCTCGCCCGTGTCGTGTCGACTCCGGGCGGACGGCGGAACTCAGCCGTCCTCGTCCTGTCCGTCGCGCTCGTCGGCCAGCGCCGCCTCGACCGTGGCGTGCACGGTGAACACGGCGTCCGCTCCGGTGATCTCGAAGACCCGGGCCACCACGGGGAGCATGCCCGCCAGATGGACTCCGCCGCCGGCCGCCTCCGCCTTCAGGCGGGCTCCGAGCAGCACGTTGAGCCCCGTGGAGTCACAGAACTCCAGGCGCGTGCAGTCGACCACCAGGCGACTGCGGCCTCTATCGAGGCAGGCTTCGAGTGGCTCGCGCAACAAATCGGCTGTGTGGTGATCCAACTCACCCGCCGGGGTCACGACGGCACTGAGGCCCTCTTCCCGCACCTCGACCAGAAGCCGGCCCGACTGTGCGCTGCCGACCGTCCCGCGGTCCATGCCGTCTCTTCTCCTGGGGTCGCGAATTGCTTTCTGACGCCCTCGAACACTACGCCCTCGACCCGCACCTCAACACCCGAACAATCGCACACAAACAGACATAAACGGACAAAGTGCACTTGCGATCGGTCAAGTAAAGCAGGTAGGCCTAGTAGGAACACGCAGACCGACACGGCCGGCTTTGGAGGCGCCGCACACCGTAGTGCGCTCACTGGCTTCGGCAGCCATACGCCGAGAACGATGGAGGACATCATGTCACCCCGGCTCGACGCACCGCATACCCGCGGAGCGACGTCGACACCCCCTCCGGACCAAGAACATCTGGAACCCATCGCACAGAACGCGGTGCCGGACGTCGACCCCACCGACGCCCTCGCCGGACTCCCGGAGATCCCCCCGTTCGACGAGGTCGGATCCGTCGACGCGCGGGCCCTGTCCAAGACCCTGTTCGCACGGCTCGAATCCCTCGAAGAGGGCACCCACGACTACTCGTACGTGCGCAACACCCTCGTCGAACTGAACCTCGCGCTCGTCAAGTTCGCCGCCTCCCGGTTCCGCTCCCGCAGCGAGCCCATGGAGGACATCATCCAGGTCGGCACCATCGGCCTGATCAAGGCGATCGACCGCTTCGAACTCTCGCGTGGCGTCGAGTTCCCGACCTTCGCGATGCCAACCATCATCGGCGAGATCAAGCGCTTCTTCCGCGACACGTCGTGGTCGGTGCGCGTCCCGCGCCGGCTCCAGGAACTCCGGCTCGACCTGGCCAAGGCGGGCGACGAACTGGCCCAGAAGTTCGACCGCGCACCCACGGTCGCGGAGCTGGCCGAGCGTCTCGGCCTCTCCAACGACGAGGTCGTCGAGGGCATGGCCGCGTCCAACGCCTACACGGCGTCCTCGCTGGACGCGCAGCCGCAGGACGACGACTCGGAGGGCGCCCTCGCCCATCGCATCGGCTACGAGGACAACGGCCTCGAAGGCATCGAGTACATCGAGTCGCTGAAGCCCCTGATCGCCGAGCTCGCGCCCCGCGACCGGCAGATCCTCTCCCTCCGTTTCGTCGCCGGTCTGACCCAGTCGGAGATCGGCGAGGAACTCGGCATCTCGCAGATGCACGTGTCGCGACTGCTGTCGCGCACCCTGGTGCGGCTGCGCAAGGCGCTGACGGTCGAGGAGTAGGGCCCCGGAGACCTCGCAGCCCGCGCCCGGCCGATCGACCTGAGCTCGATCGGCCGGGCGCGGACGTCTGCCCCCCTCCCGCTCTCTCCCCTCTCTCCCTTTCGCTCCCTCGCTCCCTTTCGCTCCCTCGCTCCCTCGGAAATCCGCCGGCCCGCCTCCGCCCGGCGACTACGCTGGGCCGGCCCTCGAACCAGCAGCGCCGCTGGCCCGCGTCGTCTGCTCATGAGGAGCCCCGTGCCCCGCTCTCCCGCAGTTCCCGTCGCCGCCGGCCGGTCCGGCCGGTTCGCTCGCCCCGGCCGGTTCGACGACGTGCCCGTCCTGCTGGTCGCCGTCGTGTGGGGGTCCAGTTACCTCGCGGCCAAGGGCGTCACCACGGCGGACACCGTCGCCGCCGTGCTGGTGCTGCGGTTCGCCGTGGTGCTGCCGGTGCTGGCGGCGGTCGGGTGGCGGCGGCTGCGGGCGCTGAGCGGCACGCAGTGGCGCGGCGCCGGGGCGCTGGGTCTGGTCCTCGCGGGGATCTTCCTGCTGGAGACGTACGGCGTCGTCCACACCTCCGCGACCAACGCCGGGCTGATCATCAGCCTGACCATGGTGTTCACCCCGCTCGCGGAGAGCCGGACGCGGGGTGTGCGGCTGCCGGGCGCGTTCCTGGCGGCGGCGGGTCTGTCGGTGCTCGGCGTGGCGCTGCTCACGCAGGGCAACGGGTTCACCGCTCCCTCCGGGGGCGATCTGCTGATGCTGGGGGCGGCGGCGGCCCGCACCGTGCACGTGCTCGCCATGGCGCGGACCGGGTCGGTGCGCGGGGCGGACGCGCTGTCGCTGACGACGGTCCAGCTGGGCGCCGCGGTCGTCGTGTTCGCGCTTGTGGCGGCCGTGCCCGGGACGGGGGCCTCGCCCTGGGCCGCGGCGACGGACTTCGACGCCGGGGACTGGGCGTGCCTGGGCTATCTCTCCGTGTTCTGCACGTTGTTCGCGTTCTTCGTGCAGATGTGGGCGGTCCGCCGTACGTCGGCGTCCCGGGTCAGCCTGCTGCTGGGCACCGAGCCGGTGTGGGCGGCGGCCGTGGGCGTCGCGCTCGCCGGGGACCGGCCCGGCCTGCTCGGTCTCGCGGGTGCGGTGCTCGTGCTCGTCGGCACCGCGTGGGGCAGGTCCGCGGCGGACCGGGGGCGCACCGCCGCCGACGCCTTCGACGCGACCGCCGCGGGACCCACCGCCACCGGCACCGCCGTGCGGACCGCGCCCGGGGCCGCCGCGGTCGAGGACTCGGGCAGCGCCTCCCCCGGCCTCTCCACCGCTTCGGACCCGCAGCCCGGGCCTTCGCGGTCCACGCCCTCTCACACCACGCGCACGCCCCTGCGCCACACCCCGGACACCAGCGGAACGCCCGGCCGGTAGGCCAGGTGGACGTGGCTCGGGGCGTCCAGCAGGGTCAGGTCGGCGTACGCGCCGGGGGTAACCCGGCCCACGTCCGTTCGGCGCAGGGCCGCGGCCCCGCCCGCCGTGGCCGACCACACCGCCTCGTCCGGGGTCATCCCCATGTCCCGCACGGCGAGCGCGACGCAGAACGGCACCGACGACGTGAAGGACGAGCCGGGGTTGCAGTCCGTGGAGAGGGCGACGGTGACGCCCGCGTCCAGCAGCCGGCGGGCGTCGGGCCACTCGGCTCGGGTGGAGAACTCGGCGCCGGGCAGCAGCGTGGCGACCGTGTCGCCGCCGGCGAGGGCGTCGACGTCGGCGTCGGTGAGGTGGGTGCAGTGGTCGGCGCTGGCCGCGTCCAGTTCGACCGCCAGCTGCACGCCGGGGCCGTAGGAGAGCTGGTTGGCGTGGATGCGGGGACGCAGTCCCTTCGCCCGGCCGGCGGTGAGGATCGCACGGGCCTGGTCGCCGTCGAACGCGCCCTTCTCGCAGAACACGTCGATCCAACGGGCGTGCGGGGCGCAGGCGTCGAGCATCTCGCCGGTGACCAGGGCGACGTAGGCGGCCGGGTCGTCCGCGTGGTCGGGGGAGACGATGTGGGCGCCGAGGTAGGTGACCTCGTCGGTGTGCCGGGCCGCGAGGCGCAGGGCGCGCGCCTCGTCGGCGACCGTCAGGCCGTAGCCGGACTTGGTCTCCATCGTGGTGGTGCCCTGACTGAGGGCCTCGCTCAGAAAACGGGTGAGGTTGGCCTCCAGTTCCTCGTCGCTCGCGGCCCGGGTGGCCGCCACGGTCGTGCGGATGCCGCCCGCCGTGTAACCGCGGCCCGACATCCGGGCGTTGAACTCCTCGGTGCGGTCGCCCGCGAACACCAGGTGGGAGTGGGAGTCGACGAAGCCGGGGAGCACCGAGCGGCCGCCGGCGTCGACCCGGTTGTCAGTGGCGGGTGCTTTGCTTGATTCACCGGTCCATGCGACGCGGTCGCCGTCGATGACGACGGCCGCGTCGCGGATCAGGCCGAGAGGGGAACTTCCCCCACTCCCGGATCCGCCCGACCGGGGGGACCCGTGTCCGAGGGAGGGATCGTTGGTGACCAGCGTGGCGATGTTGGTGATGACGGTGCTGCTCATGGCGTCCTCATGGGTGGCCGGGCGGGGGGCTGTGGTCAGCCGCGCAGGGCGTCGACGGCCTGCGCGAGGGCCTGCGGCACGTCGGGTACGAGGGTGTGCGCCCCGTCGCGTACGACGTGCCGTCCACCCACGACGGTGTGCCGGACGTCCGCCGCGCTCGCGGCGAATACGGCCGTCTCGGCGCCGAGCCTGGGCAGCGGCCCCGCTGTCCTGACCGAGTCGAGGGCGACGGTCGTGAGGTCGGCGAGGCCGCCCGTCTCGATCGTCCCGGCCTCCTGCCAGCCGAGGGCCGCGTGGCCGTCGGCGGACGCGGCGCGCAGCAGCGCGGCCGCGGTCCAGTGACCGCGGGTGCGGGTGCGCAGACGCTCGTCGAGTTCCATCGCGCGGGCCTCTTCGAGCAGGTCGATGACGGCGTGGCTGTCGGAGCCGAGGCAGAGCGGGGAGCCTTCGTTCTGCAGGGCGACCGCGGGTCCGATGCCGTCGGCGAGGTCGCGTTCGGTGGTGGGGCACATACAGGTTCCGGTGCCGCTGCCGCCGATGAGGGAGACGTCCTCGGCGGTGAGGTGGGTGTTGTGGACGCCGGTGGTGCGGGGCCCGAGCACGCCGTGCAGAGCCAGCAGCTGGGTCGGGGTGCACCCGTGGGCTTCCCGGCAGGCGTCGTTCTCCGCGGTCTGCTCGGACAGGTGCACATGGAGCGGGGCCCGCCGCTCCCCGGCCCACCGCGCGACGGTCTCCAGCTGGTCGGCGGGCACGGCCCGCACGGAGTGGATCGCCGCCCCGATCCGCGCGTGATCCCGTTCCTTGAGAACTGAACAGCGTTCGGCCCAGGCTTCGGCGGTCCCGTCGGAGAACCGGAGCTGGTGGGCGGTGGGCGGCTGTCCGAAGCCGGAGGACAGATAGGCCGTGTCGAGGAGGGTGATGCGGATGCCGGCGTCGGCGGCCGCCGCGATCAGGGCCTCGCCCATGGCGTTGGGGTCGGCGTAACGCGCGCCGCCGGGGGCGTGGTGCACGTAGTGGAACTCGCCGACGGAGGTGACGCCCGCCAGCGCCATCTCGGCGTACACGGCGCGGGCCAGCGCGTGGTACGTCTCCGGGGTCAGCCTGTCGGCGACCGAGTACATGACCTCGCGCCAGGTCCAGAAGGTTCCGGAGCCGACCTGGACGGTTCCGCGCAGGGCGCGGTGGAAGGCGTGCGAGTGGGCGTTGGCCAGCCCCGGCAGGGTCAGGCCGCGCAGGATCTCGGCGCCGGGGGGCGGGGCCGGCACGGCCGTGCGCACGGCCGTGATCCGGCCGTCGGCGACCTCGACGGCGACTCCCGGCTCGACGTGCGTGTCGAGCCAGGCGTGCTCCAGCCAGTACGTGCGGGTGTGGGGGTGCGTCACCTGCAGGCCAGCCCTTCCAGTACGTCGGCGAGTGCGAGCACCCCGGCCACGCAGTCGTCCTCGGCGGCGAACTCGGCCGGGGAGTGCGAGACGCCCGTGGGGTTGCGCACGAACAGCATGGCGGTCGGGATGCTCCCGGAGAGGATTCCGGCGTCGTGTCCGGCGCCCGTGCCGAGCACCGGGACCCTGAGGCCGCCCACGCCACCGCCCACGCCGGAGCCGCCGGAACCGCCGGAGCCGCCCAGGATGCGGGCCAGTTCGTCGCGCAGGGCGTGGTCGAACTCGACGACGGGCGTGAACGACTCGCGGACGACGTCGAGGTCGATGCCGTGGGCGTCGGCGTACTCACGGGCGGCCTTCTCGACGCCGCCCACCACCTGGTCCAGGGTGGCCTGGTCGGCGGCGCGGGAGTCGAGCCAGCCGCGCACCAGGGAGGGGATGGCGTTGACGCCGTTCGGCTCGACGGAGATCTTGCCGAAGGTGGCGACGGCGCCGGCGAGTTCGGCCTCGCGGCGGGCGGCGATGACCGTCTCGGCGTACGACAGCATCGGGTCGCGCCGGTCCGTCAGCCGGGTGGTGCCGGCGTGGTTGGCCTCGCCGCGGAAGTCGAACCGCCAGCGCCCGTGCGGCCAGATGGCGCTCGCGAGGCCGACCCGGTCGCCGCTGAGGTCCAGGGCGCGGCCCTGTTCGACGTGCAGCTCCACGAACGCGCCGATGCGGCCGAGCCGCTCCGGGTCGGGGCCGAGGGCGTCGGGGTCGTGCCCGGCGGCCTCCATGGCCTGCGGCAGGCTGATCCCCTGGGCGTCGGTGAGCCGGTGCGCCTGCTCGACGGTGAGCTGCCCGGCGGTGAGCCGTGACCCGACGCAGGCGAGCCCGAACCGGGCGCCCTCCTCGTCCCCGAAGTTGACGAGGGCGAGCGGTCTGGCGAACTCCGCTCCCCGGGCGAGCAGTTCGTCCAGGGCGGCGAACGAGGACACGACCCCGAGGGGCCCGTCGAAGGCGCCGCCGTCGGGCACGGAGTCGAGGTGCGACCCCGTGACGACGGCGTCCCCGGCGGACGGATCCCCTAGCCAGGCCCACTGGTTGCCGTTGCGGTCGACCTCGTACGTCAGCGCCCGTGCCTCGGCCTGCTGCCGGAACCAGGCCCGGCAGTCGGCGTCGGCGGCGGTCCAGGCGTAGCGGCGGTAGCCGCCGGAGTCGCGGTGGCGTCCGACGGGCGCGAGTTCGCGCCACATCTCCTGGAAGGAGGCGCCGGCCGCCACGGGCGGTCGCTCGTGCTCTTGCGGGTGCTCGTGGTGCTGGGGGATGGGGGCCGACGACGAGCGCTCGGCCTCCGTCGGACGGCGGCGGTCAGCCGTCACCGCGCATCACCCTCGCGCATCGGCACCCGCACGCCCCGCTCGTCCGCGACGGAGTCCGCGATGTCGTAGCCCGCGTCCACGTGCCGGATGACGCCCATGCCGGGGTCGTTGGTCAGCACGCGGCGGATCTTCTCGCCGGCGAGCCTGGTGCCGTCCGCCACCGAGACCTGACCGGCGTGGATGGAGCGGCCCATGCCGACGCCGCCGCCGTGGTGGAGGGAGACCCAGGAGGCGCCCGAGGCCACGTTGACCATGGCGTTCAGCAGCGGCCAGTCGGCGATCGCGTCGGAGCCGTCGAGCATGGCCTCGGTCTCGCGGTACGGGGAGGCGACGGAACCGCAGTCGAGGTGGTCGCGGCCGATGGCGAGGGGGGCCGCCAGCTCACCGGACGCCACCATGTCGTTGAAGCGCTCGCCGGCCTTGTCGCGCTCGCCGTAGCCGAGCCAGCAGATGCGGGCGGGCAGGCCCTGGAAGTGGACGCGCTCGCCGGCCAGCTTGATCCAGCGGGCGAGGGACTCGTTCTCCGGGAAGAGGTCGAGGATCGCCTTGTCGGTCTTGGCGATGTCGGCCGGGTCGCCGGAAAGGGCCGCCCAGCGGAAGGGGCCCTTGCCCTCGCAGAACAGCGGCCGGATGTAGGCGGGGACGAAGCCGGGGAAGGCGAACGCGCGGTCGTATCCGGCCAGCTGGGCCTCGCCGCGGATGGAGTTGCCGTAGTCGAAGACCTCGGCGCCCGCGTCCATGAAGCCGACCATCGCCTCGACGTGCCGTGCCATCGACTCGCGGGCCCGGGTGGTGAAGCCGGCCGGGTCCTTCTCGGCGGCGTCGGCCATGTCCTCGAAGGCGATCCCGGTCGGCAGGTAGGCCAGCGGGTCGTGGGCGGAGGTCTGGTCGGTGACGATGTCGACGGGCGCGCCCATCGCGAGCAGCTGCGGGACGACCTCGGCGGCGTTGCCGAGGACGCCGATGGAGAGCGGCCTTCGCTGGTCCCGGGCCTCGACGGCGAGCCGGAGCGCGTGGTCCAGGTCGTCGGCCCGGACGTCGAGGTAGCGGTGCTCGATACGGCGGTCGATGGCGCGCGGGTCGCAGTCGACGCAGATCGCGACGCCGTCGTTCATCGTCACGGCGAGCGGCTGGGCGCCGCCCATGCCGCCGAGGCCGGCCGTGAGGGTGATGGTCCCGGCGAGGGTGCCGCCGAACTTCTTCGCGGCGACGGCGGCGAAGGTCTCGTAGGTGCCCTGGAGGATGCCCTGGGTGCCGATGTAGATCCAGGACCCGGCGGTCATCTGGCCGTACATGGTCAGGCCCAGCTGTTCCAGCCGGCGGAACTCCTCCCAGTTGGCCCAGTCGCCGACGAGGTTGGAGTTGGCGATGAGGACGCGCGGCGCCCACTCGTGGGTCTGCATGACGCCGACCGGGCGGCCGGACTGGACGAGCATGGTCTCGTCCTGCTTGAGGGTCCTCAGAGTGCGGACCATCGCGTCGAAGGAGCGCCAGTCGCGGGCGGCCTTGCCGGTGCCGCCGTAGACGACGAGCTTGTCGGGGTGTTCGGCGACCTCGGGGTCGAGGTTGTTCTGCAGCATCCGCAGCGCGGCCTCCTGCTGCCATCCCAGGGCGCTCAGTTCCGTACCGCGCGGCGCTCGTACGGGGCGGGGTCCTGACATGGTCGGCCTCCTTGCGGATGGGTGATCCCGGCGGATTTTGCTGTCGTTATTCACATCCTGGCGTTCTGAATAGAGCTAGTCAATAAGCGGACGCGACGAGCTGCGCCCCGGAAGGCGGGGAGCGCCCGGGACGAGAGGCCGGGAAGACGGGAGGCCGGGAAGGCGAGAGGCCGGGAAGACGAGGGGGCGGGGGG
>NZ_JAHHIU010000127.1 GCF_024539815.1 Streptomyces hayashii | reverse complement strand
CACACCCTCGAACACCACCGCCACCGCATCAGGCGTCCGCGCCACCTGCGCCTCGAACAACCCCGGCAACGTCGACGACTCCACCTCCACCACCGTGTCGTTCCACTCCACCAACACCCGACGACGCTCCACCGCATCCAGCAGGCCGGACCGGCTGACCCGTTCGTCGGTCTCGACGGTGGTGAGCCAGTTCGTCAGGGTGAGGAAGCGGCGGCAGACGTCGTCGCCCGGGGCGAGACCGGGGACGTCGCCGTTGACGTCGACGGCGATCTGCATGCCGGACCGGTCGTAGACGTCGATACGGGTGCCGTCGACCGGTCCGCTGGCCAGGTTGTGCGCGGTGATGGTGCAGTCGCCGAACGGCAGTGCGTAGACGTCGAAGGACATCACGTTGATCGTCAGGTCCCAGAGGTCGCCCTCGCCGAGCGTCGCGTCGTGGAGCATCTCCTCGTAGCGGTAGCGCTGGTGGCGCAGGCCTCGGATCATGGCTCGGGTCGTGCGACGCACGAGGTCCCCGACGGTGGTGTCCGGGGTGATCTCCACCCGGATCGGGAGGACGTTGTGGGTCATGAGCGGAACCGCGAGGTCCCGCGTCCCCACGCGACCGCTCACCGGCAGACCCACGACCACTTCGCGCCGCCCGGTGCGGTGGTGTTGGTAGAGCAGGGCGGCGCTGATCATCAGGCCGGCGAAGTTGGTGCCCAGTCGGCGGGCAGCCGCTTTCAGATCCGCGGCGACCGAGTCGTCGACGTCCTCCGAGTACCGGACGGGGGCTCCCTGGACGCGCCTCACGTGGCTTCCGCCGGGGCCCTCCGTCACCGGGATTCCGGCCAGGACGCCTCTCCAGTACTCCCGGTCCGCGTCGTACTCGGCGGAGGCCCGGTAGTCGCGCTCCGCCTCCATCAGCACGGTGCTGGACGGGAGGGCGGTCTCGTCCACGGAGCGGCCCCGCAGCAGCGCGTCGTAGATCTGCGTGAGCCGGCCGACGAGCAGCCCGATGCTGCGTCCGTCCAGGATGACGTGGTAGGCACGCTGGTACCACAGGGTGAGGCGGGGACCGGCCGTGTAGATCGTGATGCGGTAGAGCGCGCGGTCGGTCGCCCCTCGCTCCTGCCGGAGGTCCTCCCGCATCAGGCGCTCGGCCGCCGCACGCGGGTCGTCGTCGCCGCTGACGTCGACGACGTCCACCGGGTAGTCCGCCACGTCGTGGAAGTACTGCCGCGGTTCCCCGTCGACCTCGCGCAGCCGCAGCCGAACAGCGTCCGCTTCCTCCATCAGGCGTCGTGACGCTCGCACCAGGAGATCGAGGTCCAGGTCCCCCTTGAGCTCCAGGTACTCGCCACCGTTGAAGTACGGGTTGTCGGGCGCGAGCTGATGGCCGTACCAGATCGCGAGCTGGCCGGCGAGCAACTCCCGGAGTCCACCTTCAGACGTAGCCATTCCCGCGCACTCCATTCGGTTCGACTCATCGGCCGGCGGGCGACAGCAGGAACTCAAGCTGCGCACAGGTTCGACCGACACCCGGCGATGCAGTCATGAGGCGGGCCAGCCGGAACTGAATACTCGGCGTCCCGATGGAATCGTAAAATGCGGCCCCTTGCCGCAAAGGCATCCTCGACGCCTGACACGTTTCCCCCGGCACGTACTCTCCACCGCCCGGGACGTGATCCACTATGACCCAGGGACGCTGATGCGATCAATGAGCTGCCGCCGGTCGAACGACCCTGCCCTGCCTGCGGCCCGGCGGGCCCGGGGCAGGCCGTTCAACTGTGCGGCCGCGCCGGTTGAACACCGTTCGGATGTGCTGCTTGAACGCGGTTGACAGTCGTACGGAATGGCGCTCACGCCGACGTCCAAGGCCGGCCGGAGGTTTCTGGACGACATTCCGTCAACACCCCGGACCTGTGCATGATATTTCGGTTTCGAATTCCGACGATCCTGTGAGGCATTCCCATGCGCAATGCGCCGGCCGAATCGGCCCCACCGATCAATTTGGTTGATCCCGGACTCTATTCGCACGGTGATCCTTTTGCGCAGTGGCGCTGGCTGCGGGCCAACGAGCCGGTGTACTGGCACCCGGCCACGGAACTGCCCGGCTTCTGGGCGCTGACCCGCTACGACGACGTGCGCACCGCCTACCGTGATGCGGAGACCTTCAGCTCCGCCCGGGGGATCCTCCTCAGGCCGACCGACCACGGCGTCGACCCGGGCGGCGGCCTCACGCTCGCCCTGACCGACGCGCCGCGCCACCGCCAGCTGCGCGGACTGGTGGACGAGTGGTTCTCGGTTCGCTCGGTTCGCCGGATCGAGGCGGAGATGGCGGGAATCACCAAGGGAATCGTCGACAAGGCACTGCAGCAGGAGACCTGTGACTTCGTCGCGGACGTCGCCGCACGCGTCCCGCTGTACGTGATCTGCAAGATGATGGGGGTGCCGGAGTCCGACTGGGAGTACCTCTACGACCTGACCAGCCAGGCCTTCGCGGCCGGCGACCCGCTCGACCGCCGGTTCGCCCACCTGAACATCCTCGGGTATTTCGAGTCGCTCCAGGAGGAGAAGGCGCGGCGGCCGGCGGACGACCTGGTGAGCGTGCTGGCGACGGCCTCCCTGGACGGCGAGCGGCTCGGCGCGGAGGACGTCATCCTCAACTGCGACAACCTGCTGGTCGGCGGCACCGAGAACACCCGGATCGCCGCCGCCGGGGGCATGCTCGCCTTCCTCGAACACCCCGAGCAGTGGCGGCAGGTGGTCACGGAACCGGAGCTGTTGCCCTCTGCGGTCGATGAGGTGCTGCGCTGGACCTCGACCGCCACCCACATCATGCGGACCGCCACCCGGACCACCGAGATCCACGGCAGGACGATCCAGGAGGGCGACCCGGTGGTCTTCTGGCTGCCGTCGGCCAACCGCGACGAAACCGTCTTCGACGATCCCGACACCTTCACCGTCACCCGCAAGCCCAACCGGCACCTGGCCCTGGGATTCGGCGAGCACTTCTGCCTCGGCAGCGTACTGGCCAAGGTCGAACTGCGGTTGCTCTACGGCGCTTTGCTGGACAGGTCGGTGCGGGTGGAGTTCGCCGGCGAGCCCAAGCTGCTCGACTCGATAGTCGTCAACGGTCCCGAACGCCTTCCGGTCAGGCTGATCGCGGCCTGACCCGACCGTGGGAGGGTGACGTGACGGACGAAGGGCCGCCGGGAGAACCGGCGGCCCTTCGTCCGTCGCACGCCTCGGACAAGGCCTCGCTGTGTCGATCACGGGCGTCGGCGACCACGAGATCATCGATCACGAGCGTCGTCGGCACGTGGAGGGGGTGAGAGGCGGTCGGTCTTCGAGTGCGGTGGGGCGGCGCTCCTGCCGGTCAGCGCACCTGGCGCCCGGCGATCAGCGGGGTGAGGGCGTCCGCCAGCGGGCCGATGGCGGGGTGGTCCCAGAGCAGGGTGGGCTCCACCTCGATGCCGTAGCGGTCTTCGATGTCGGCGCAGAGGCTGAGCACGTAGACCGAGTCGAGGCCGTACTCGGACAGCGGAGCCTCGAAGTCGATGTTCTCGGCGGGGATCCGGACGCTCGCGGCCACGCAGTCGCGTAGCCACTGCCGGATCTCCTCGGTGTCGACGGCGTCCGCGTGGTCAGTGGTCTCGGCCATGGAACCTCCCTGGTAGTCGGGGCTGAGGATGTGTCCCTCGTGTACGAGTGGGACGAGCTCACGCGCCGGTGGGGCGGCACGCGTGGTCGAAGGTGAGACCCGCGTCGTGGCGTCGGAGCAGCTCCGCGTACAGACGCTCGGTGAACGGCTCGGGCAGCGGGTCGTGGCGGCGCCCGGTGTGGGCGCCCAGGCGGTGCAGTGCCGCCAGGACCCAGGTGGGCTCGGCGCCCAGGCCGCGCCCGTCCCGCGGCCGCTGCCACCACAGACCCAGACAGGCTGCGGCGGCGAGCGCCGAGGCCCACCGGGTCGTCAGATCGAAGGCCTCGGGCGGGGCCGCGGGGCCCAGCTGGTCGAGGGTGAGCAGGGCGGCCTCGGCGGCCAGCGCCCGCACCTCGCCGGCATGCGCCGCGGCCTGGGCGGCGATCGCCGGGTCTTCGCCGGTGCGCCGCTCGGCCCCCTCCAGCAGGGTCCGGGAAAGCGGGTCACGCCCCCCGGCGGTGACGGCGAGGGCGCCGAAGTCCATCGACGGCAGCGCCTCCCCGGGCCGGAAGGTGACGTCGGGCAGCAGCGGCCCGTCTTCCTTGTTCCAGGTACGCCGTACGGTCAGCGGCAGTTGCGGCAGCAGCGCGGACTGGCAGGAGACCCGTGAGGCGTGGCCGAAGGCCGAGGGCAGTACGTCGCGCTGCAGCTTCTGGAACAGTGGCTGCTCCCCTTCGCGCAGGTAGAACTGTGAGCCGAGCAGGTCGCCGAGCCTCCGGACCGCCGACAAAAGCAGTGCCGGGACGAGGAGTTTGACCGCCGAAGCGTAGACGGCGCACTGCGCGGGGGCGGTGTGGACCGCGCGGGCGGCCACGGTGACGAACGCGTCCGCCAACAGCAGGTCCGCGAACGCCTCGGCGAGAACCGTCCGGGACAGGGCCAGGTCGGCGGCGGCGCCCCCGTACAACCGGCGGCCGAGCGCACCGCGCAGCGCGGTGCGCAGCGCGGTGTCGAGCAGGCCGACGGTCATGCCGGGCAGCGCGATCCGGGTGAGCTGGAACGATCGCTGGGCCGTCTCCAGTCCATGGCCGGGGGTGCCCACCACGGCGTCGGTCGGGACGGGGCAATCGGTGAACTCGATGCCGCCGAGCGGTACGCCGCGCATTCCGACAGTGCCGTGGCGGGGCAGGTGGGTGACGGTCTCCGGTGGCAGCCGGTCCGCCCGCAGCAGGAGCTGGGAGTGACTGCGGCTGCCAGGGGCGTTGCTCGTGCGGGCGAAGAGCACGATGGCGCCGGCCCGGGCGATATTGGCCACCACCTCCTTGCGGCCGTTGAGGAGCAGCCGCCCGTCAGGACCGGGCGAAACGGACACCTCGGCGCGGGCGAAGTCGTTGCCGTGGGCCAGCTCGTGGTAGCCGCAGGCCACCCGACCGCCGGAGAGGAGGTGCTCGGCGAGCCCGGCCCGCTGCTCGCCGCTGCCGGCGGTCCAGACGTTGACGGCGGCCATGAAGGAGCCGGCGCCGTAGCCGAGGCCCAGGCAGGGATCGCGCCGGTAGACGGCGCGCATGACGGCGATGACCTCCTCCGGACCGGTGAAGCGGCCGCCGAGCGCCTGCGGGACGAACTGGGCGTTCAGGCCGAAGTCGGTGAGCATCTCCTCGCCGGCCGTGAGCAGGGCGTCCTGAGCGTCGGCTGCGAGCACCGCGGCCCGGCCGACCGGGTTGGCGGGGTCACCGGCGTCGCCGAACAGTGCCTCCAGCCGGCCGATCGGGTCGGTGGCTGTTGCGGGCGCGGTCCTCCCGGCAGGATCGACGAGAGTCATCGGACCGGTTCCTCCTGGGGGTGCGCGAGGGGCGGGACAAGGGGCTCGTAGGCGTCGGAGGGTGGGCGGTGACCGGGCACCAGCAGCTCCAGGCACCGTTCCAGTGCCGCCGTCAGGGCGACCGTGCGGCGCCGGCCGCCGGGCGCGGCGAGCAGGTGGAGGACGGCGCCGCCGGCGAAGCACAGCTCGAAGCGCCGGGCGACGGCGAACGCCGCGGCCGGGGCGTGCCCTGCGCTCGGCGGCAGTTCGGCCATCGCGTCCGCGAGGTCCCGCGTCTGCGCGGAGAGCTGGGCAGCCAGTTCGGCGGCCCGCTCCGGCAGGGAGCCGTCCGCGGCCAGAGCGGAGATCCGCCCAGCCGCGTCCGGCACCGCCTGGACCACACTGCAGCCAGTGCGGCTCACCAGGCGCAGGGCCCGGAAGTCGAGGTCGGGCACAGGGGCTTCCCCGGTGACCGCGGCGAGTCCGGCGGCATCGTGCGCCCCGGTGCGGATCAGCCGGGCCAGGCGGGGGAACTGGGAGATGAGCAGGGAGCGGTTGACCGCCGTGCTGCCGTCGAAGACGGCCACGATGCGGTGGTCGCGTTCCAGTTTCTGGAAGGCGCCGTCCGCATGACCGTCCGTCAGGAACCCGCGCACGCCCATGACCTCGGCGAGGTCGTCGATGGCCTGCTGGACCATCCAGGGCACCCCGGCCTTGACGGCGGCCGAGACGGTGCTCATCTCGCCGGTGAGTCCGTGGGCGCAGCGGGCCGCCAGCAGGGTGGCGGCGTCGGCCAGGGCCAGGGAGGCGGCGGCCCGGCCCAGCGTGCGCCGGGCCAGCGGCAGAAGCAGCAGCCGGGTGCCGTAGAGGGCGCGCTCGGCGGCGAACTCGGCAGCCAGGCGCAGTGCGTGCTCGCCGGCGCCCAGGGAGAGCGCCACGCACGCGGTGCGGGTGAGCTGCAGCGCGTTCAGGACGATGCCCAGGCCGTCGCCGATCCCTCCGATCAGCGCGTCGGCCGGGACGGGCGCGTCGTTCAGGCGGATCCCGCTGATGTCCGCGCCGCGAATGCCGTGGGTGGCCTCCTTGGGCAGCGGCTGCCAGGCACCGTCCGGGAGAGTGGACTTGTCGACCAGGAACAGGCTGAACCCGCGCGGCCCGCCCTGCGGGCCGGTGCGCGCCAGGACGCAGACGAGCCGCCCTCGGGTGGCGTTGTTGATCGGCCATTTCTCGCCGGAGAGCCGCCATCCGCCGTCCGGTGTGGGGACGGCGGTCAGCTCGGCGGCCAACAGGTCGCTGCCGATGCCCGGTTCGGTCAGGCCCCAGGCGACGACCGTGTGCTCGTCGAGCACCAGGGCGGCCAACGCCCGCTGCTGCTCCTCGGTGCCGGCGACCCAAACCGACACCGAGCCGAGGAAGGTCTTGCCGTGGGCGACGGCGGTCGTCAGGTCGCGGGCGGCCACCTCGCGCAGTGCGTCGACCAGATCAGGCAGGCCCCCGGGGGATCCGCCGAGCCGGGTCGGCACGTAGGCGCTGGGGAGCCCGGCGGCGTCCAGCAGGGCGCACTCCTGGTCGGGGAAGGCCTCCGTGGCGTCCAGCTCCGCGGTTCGGCGCCCGCTGAACGGGCCGCCCGCCGCAGCCGCCGTGTCCATCGCCTCGGCCAGCGCGGCGGGCACGCCGACGGTCCGCTGAGGCACGCACGCGCTCATCCGGCCGCTCCCCCTGAAGCCGACTGCAGGCTGGGGGCCAGTTCCGCGTACAGCGGGGTGAGTTCGCCCGCCAGGAAGAGGTCGCGTGTCTCGCGGCGTTGCACCTTGCCGCTGGTGGTCTTGCGGACGGCGCCGGGCCGCAGGAGCACGATGCCCGCTGTGTGCACGCCGAACGCGCGATGCACGGTCTGGCGCATGGCGACGGCGAGTTCGCGCAGTTGCTCCTCGGTGAACCGGCCGCGGATCTCGTGCACCACCACGACCTCCTCGTGCGGCACGGGGACGGTGAAGGCGGTGCCGGCCAGGGTCTTCAGAGGCACGTGCTGCAGCCGCAGTTCGTGCTCGATGTCGTGCGGGTAGAGGTTGCGGCCGTGCACGATGAGGAGGTCCTTGGTACGGCCGGTGACATAGAGCTCGCCGTCGACGACGGCTCCGAGGTCGCCGGTGCGCAGATAGGGTCCGTCGCCGTCGGCGGTGCGGGCGTGGAACGTCTCCTCGGTCACGTCCGGGCGGCCCCAGTAGCCCTTGGCTGCGCTCGGTCCGCGCAGCCAGATCTCGCCGGTGGCGCCGTCGGGCAGCACGGCGCCCTGCTCGTCGACGATGCGCACGTCGAAGTCGATGGCGTCGCCGCAGCCGACGAGCTCGCGTACCGGGGCGTCCGGCTCGGGGTCCTGGACGAGGTGCTTCTCCAGCGCCTGCGCGTCGACGGCGCGGAAGACGGGCGGGCGGGACGCCCGGGCGGAGACGAAGACGGTGGCCTCGGCCATGCCGTACGAAGGGGCGAACCGCTCGGCCCGGAAGCCGGTCGGGGCGAAGCGTTCGGCGAACTCCCGCAGCGTGCTGGCCTGGATCGGCTCGGAGCCGTTGCAGGCGAACCGCCAGCGGGACAGGTCGATTCCGGCGATCTGCTCGTCGGTGACCCGCCGGGTGCACAGCTCGTAGGCGAAGTTGGGCGCGGCCGAGAGACCGATGTCGTAACGATCGATCAGCTTGAGCCAGAGGTGCGGGCGCTTGAGGAACGCCATCGGCGACATCAGCACGACCTGGCCGCCGAGGAAGAGGCCGGGCAGCGACTGCCCCATCAAGCCCATGTCATGGTAAAGGGGGATCCACCCGCCGAAGTTGGTCTCCTCGGTGAAGCCGAGGGCCCGGCGGAAGCTGTTCGCGTTGTGGAGCAGGTTGGCATGATCGACCATGACGCCCTTGGGGTCGCCCGTCGAGCCGGACGTGTACTGCAGCAGCGCCAGGTCCTGGGCGGTGGCGCCGTGGTCGTGCCAGTTCGCGGCGTCGCCGAAGTCGGGAGCGTCGCTGGCGGCGACGGGCAGGTCGAGTCCGCTGCCGGCGGCCCACCGCTGTGCGTCGTGCAGCTGGCCGACGTCGGTGAGTGCCACGCTCAGGTCGGCGTCGTCGGCGATCTTCGTCACGCGACGCTGCTGGTACTGGAACTGGCCCGGTATCGGTGAGGGCACCGCGACGACCCCGGCGTAGAGGCAGCCGAGGAAGGCGGCGAAGAACGGCAGCCCGGCCGGGTACAGCAGCAGCGCCCGGTCGCCGGGCGCGCAGCGCTCCTGGAGCCAGGACGCGACACGGCGGGCCTCGGCGTCGAGTTCGGCGTAGGTCAGGCTCTGCGCGCCGTCCGGCGTCTCGTGGTCGTGGACGAACGTGACTGCGGTCCGGTCAGGTTGCTCGGCTGCGTGACGGCGCAGCAGATGGAGCACGCTGGGTTCGAGGGTCGGATTCACGGGACTCTCCTCTCCGCGCGGGCGATCGGGCGAGCGCGCGGGCGCGGGCGCGGGCGGAAACCGCAGTCCGGTCGCCGGCGAGCGATGCCCGAACCGATCGGCGCGGCCTGAAATGTGTAGGCGGCCGGGCATGCGAGTTGGGCCACCGCCGCCGCGCCGGGATTACGGATGGAAGGGACCGGTCATCACGACCGGCGCCCTGCCCGGACCGGTGAATGCTGCGATGCGGCTCATGCGTGGGGTGTTCCTTCCGAAGCGGTACGCGATGCGCCGGTGGGGTTGCCTGCGGGTACCGGGGCGACGGGATGTTCCGCACCTGCGTGCCCGGTGCGGCCCCCGGTCCTCGCACCGGGCGGTGAGCGACCGCCACGGATTGCGTGTTCCGCGCGTTCGAGCAGGCCGGGACTCGGTTCTCCCGGAGTCTGCCGCAGCGGGGTGACGGGTCGCCACCCTCGCCCGCCCGATCAACTGCGGCGGGTGCACAGGTTGAACGCCTGATGGGGCTGCTCGACGGGCGTTCGGAGGCTCGCTCCTCGACAAGAGCACCGCCGTCGAAGATCGTGGTGCGGATCGCCCGAAGCTTCGGAAGGGAGAGTTGTCATGCCAGGAGCCCGCTCGCTGGGACACGTGGACATCATTTCCTCGCTGCCCGAAGAGCCCCTCACCCGCGCTTCGGTCCTCACCACGACCCCGGTGGTGATCCGCGGCTCCGACGCGCTGGGCGCCATGCGGAAGTGGACTCCCGAGTACATCTCCGAGCGCTTGGGCGAGCGTGAGATGCCCGTCAGCATCGCGGACGCGGACGGCGCGTTCCGGTACAACCTGGACACACGTCAGGGTCTGCGTTACGAGTCGATGCCCGGATCACGGCTCGCCGCCGAATTCCGCGACACCTCGTCCGGGCGCCGGCTCAGCATGCAGCAGATGTCGATCCCCGGTGCGCTCCCCGAGCTGCACGAGGATCTCACCGTCCCCCCGTGTGTTCCCGCCGCGTCGCTCACCGACGTCAACCTGTGGATGGCCTCGGGCGCGTCGAACACGCCACTGCACTACGACAACATGAACAACCTCTTCGCCCAGCTCGACGGGACGAAGCGGTTCCTGCTCTTCAGCCCCGCCCAGAGCGACCTTCTCTACCCCGGCCCCCTCGACATCCGCACGCGGCACCTGAGCCGCGTCGACGTCAGGGCCCCCGATCTCCGGCAGTTCCCCAGGTTCGAGCAGGCGGAGTACTGGGAGGCCGTGGTCGAGCCGGGTGACCTGCTCTTCCTCCCGGCCTTCTGGTGGCACCAGGTCTCCGCCCAGGAGGAGGCCTCGGTGTCGGTCAACTACTGGTGGCGGGGGGACGTACGGGACTGCGCCTGCCCGTCGTTCTACCGGCAGCTGTACCTGGACCTCGTCATGGAGGACGTCCGCGGCCTGTTCCTGACGCACGACATGAGCGCGCTGGGCAGCGGCTCCGACGCGGTTCTCGCGCTCGCCGAACGGGCCGTCGACGAAGGCGAGGCCGGCGTCGCGGCGAGGCTCTGCGGCGCGGTCGTCGTCGCCGTGGCCAAGGCCGCCTGCGCGGAGGCGGGCAGCGCGGCCGAGGGAGGCCTCGACCACGCGTTCACGGATCTGGAGAAGCGTTCCGTCTGGTCCCCGGGCGAGGCGGCGCTGGCTCGCCGGGCCCTGGTCACGGCGCAGGCCGCACGGCCGGGCCGCACCGTGCCGCCCGCGGACGTCCGGCGCACGATCGAGGAGTTGCGCGCATCCACCCTGACCTGGGAACACGCCGCCTAGTTCGCCGCACGGCGAAGACGCGTGGCGAAGACGCGTGGCGAACAGCGGTCACCTCGTGCGCCGCGGCGCCGGACTGCGCCTCGCGTCCGGCCCTGGGGCCGGAACCTCACCCGCGCTGCGGAGGGCAGACGAGTACGGCCTGCCGCGCCGCCGCTTCCAGGACGCCGCCGCGCCCGTGACGTGAGACTCGTCGGCAGCATGCGCGCCATCCACGGCCGAGGCCTGTCATCGAGCCACCGCCCGTCGTCATGATCGAACTGCGCGCCCCACGGACGGTGCGGCTCAGCCCGGGCTGCGTCCGCGGACCGTATCGCGGAATGCGATGAGGGGCTGACCCATGGCGCCCGACACTACGGTGACCTCATGAACGATCCGGAGAAGAACAAGATCACGGCTCAGGCGTTCTACGACCTGATGTTCAACCGGTGCCGCCCCGCGGAGGCCGTCGACCGGTACGCGGGCGACACCTACGTGCAGCACAATCCCCATGTCGGCGACGGCAAGCAGGCGTTCATCGACTACTTCGAGCGCATGGCCGCCGAGTACCCGGGCAAGCGGGTGGAGGTCAAGCGCGCGTTCGCCGAGGCCGACCACGTGATCCTGCACTGCCACCAGATCTGGCCCGACGAGGAATACGCCGGCATCGACATCTTCCGCTTCGACGCGGACGGCAGGATCGTCGAACACTGGGACGTCCTCCAGGTCGTCCCCGCCACCTCGAAGAACCACAACACCATGTTCTGACCGCGGCCCCGCGTGCTGCTCCGCGCAGGACGGTGACGCCGGCCGGTCCGCTGCCCACCGCGGTGGGCGGCCGCGGGTCGTGACGCCGACGAGCCCGGCCGGGCGGCGTTCGGCGCGCGCCCGTCCGCGTGTTTCCTTACCGTGATGACCGAACTACGAATCCCCTGACCTGCGACGCCGCGCGCTCCGCCACGATCTACACACCCCGTGTATACACCTTGCGTATACACGGGGTGTAGAGTTCGGATCATGTCCATCGGTCACACCCTTTTGGGGCTCCTGGAGTCCGGCCCGCGCCACGGATACGACCTCAAGCGGGCCTTCGACGAGAAGTTCGGTCACGACCGGCCGCTGCACTACGGCCAGGTCTACTCGACGATGTCCCGGCTGCTGAAGAACGGTCTCGTCGAGGTCGACGGGATCGAGGCGGGCGGCGGTCCCGAGCGCAAGCGCTACGCGATCACCGACGCCGGCGTCACCGACGTACAGCGGTGGCTGGCGACCCCGGCGAAGCCGGAGGAGTACCTCCAGTCGACCCTCTACACCAAGGTCGTCCTCGCCCTGCTCACCCGGCGCGACGCCGCCGAGATCCTCGACATCCAGCGCTCCGAGCACCTGCGCAGCATGCGTATCCTCACCGACCGCAAGCGCAAGGGCGACCTGGCGGATCAACTGATCTGCGACCACGCCCTGTTCCACCTCGAAGCCGACCTGCGCTGGCTGGAGCTGACCGGCGCCCGACTCGACAAACTCCGTGAGGCCGTGACCCGATGACGACTTCTCCCCCCGGCGCCCTGCTCGCCGCGCACGACCTGCGCAAGGCGTACGGTCCGACCCACGCGCTGGACGGCGCCGAGTTCAGCATCCACCCCGGCGAGGTCGTCGCCGTCATGGGCCCCTCCGGGTCCGGCAAGTCCACCCTGCTGCACTGCCTCGCGGGGATCGTGCCGCCCGACTCCGGGTCGATCACCTACAGCGGGCGTGAACTGACGCAGATGAGCGACGCCCAGCGCAGCGCGCTGCGCCGCTCCGAGTTCGGGTTCGTCTTCCAGTTCGGTCAGTTGGTTCCCGAGCTGACCTGCGTGGAGAACGTCGCCCTGCCGCTGCGGCTGAACGGCTCCTCCCGCAAGGACGCCGAACGGACCGCGCTCGGCTGGATGGAGCGCCTGGAGGTCGACGGCCTCAAGGCCAAGCGTCCCGGCGAGGTCTCCGGCGGCCAGGGCCAGCGCGTCGCCGTGGCCCGCGCGCTGGTCACCGGACCGCGCCTGCTGTTCGCCGACGAACCCACCGGCGCACTCGACTCCGCCAACGGCGAACGCGTGATGGAACTGCTGACCGAAGCGGCCCGCTCGACCAACGCCGCCGTCGTCCTCGTCACCCACGAGACCCGCGTGGCCGCCTACTCCGACCGCGAGGTCGTGGTCCGCGACGGCAAGTCCCGCGATGTGGAGCGCGCCGTATGAGTCCTCGCCAGTGGGCCAGGGACCTGTCCATGGGTGTGCGCTTCGCCGTCGCCGGCGGACGCGAGGGCTGGGTCCGCATGACGCTCACCGCCGTCGGCGTCGGCCTCGGCGTGGCGCTGCTCCTGCTGTGCACCGCCCTGCCCAACGTCTTCGCCGCCCGCGACAGGGTGGGGGACGCCCGCTTCGACAACACGTTCCTGTACGCCGAGAAGGCCCCGCCGAAGGGCGACGACACCTTCCTGATCGCCTCGACCGACACCTCCTGGCACGACCACGACATCCGCGGCCGGATCGTCGAGGCCGAGGGCGAGCGGGCCCCGCTGCCCCCGGGGGTCGGCAGCTTCCCGGGCGCGGGCGAGATGGTGGTCTCCCCCGCGCTCAGGGACCTGCTCGCCTCGGACGGCGCCGGACTGCTGCGGGAACGGCTGCCCTACAAGATCACCGGCACGATCGGCGAGAGCGGACTCATCGGCTCCCACGAACTGGCCTACTACGCGGGCGCCTCGGGGCTGAAGCCCACGGCCGGCTCCCCGGTGCACCGGCTGACCCGGTACGGCAGACCGGACGCACCGACCGCGGCGCCCGAGAAGTCCGACCCGGTGCTGCTGCTCATGATCCTCGTCGTGTTCGTGCTGCTGCTGACCCCGGTCGCCGTGTTCATCGCCGCCGCCGTCCGCTTCGGCGGCGAGCGCCGCGACCGCCGGCTGGCCGCGTTGCGCCTGGTCGGCTCGGACAGCCGCATGACGCGGCGGATCGCTGCGGGCGAAGCCCTCGCCGGGGCCCTGCTCGGCCTGGTCATCGGCACCGGCTTCTTCCTCATCGGCCGTCAGGCGCTGGGCTCCACCGAGGTGCTGGGCGTGAGCGTCTGGCCCAGCTACCTCGACCCCTCCCCCGCGCTGGCCGTGCTGGTCGCGGTGGCGATCCCGGTCGCCGCCGTCCTCGTCACGCTGCTCGCGATGCGCGGCGTGGTGGTGGAACCGCTCGGTGTCGTGCGCGCGACGAAGCAGCGCCGCCGACGGCTGTGGTGGCGGCTGCTTCCGCCGCTGGCCGGCCTCGCGATGCTCTACCCGTTGATCGGCAAGGGGCGCGAGAACGGCGACTTCAACCAGTACCTCGTCATCGGCGGCGTGCTGCTGCTGCTGATCGGCATCACCGCGCTGCTCCCCTGGGTCGTGGAGGCGGTCGTCGTCCGCCTCGGCAAGGGCGCGCTGTCCTGGCAGCTCGCGGTACGACGGCTGCAGCTGAGCAGCGGGACCGCCGCCCGCATGGTCAACGGCATCGCCGTCGCCGTGGCCGGAGCCATCGCTCTGCAGATGCTGTTCACGGGAACGCAGAGCCAATACACCAAGTCCACCGGCAAGGACCCCGGCCGGGTCCAGATGCAGGTCGACTTCAGCGACCGCAAGCCGCTGTCCGGCGTCGAGCGCGAATTCACCGGCACCAAGGGGGTGAAGGCCGCGGTGGCCCTGGCCATGTCCCAGTACGGGGACGCACGCCGCGACCCGGAGACCAGCAACGGCCTGACCGTGGGCAACTGCACCGCCCTGCGAGAACTCGCGGCGCTGCCCTCCTGCAAGGACGGCGACGTGTTCGTCACGCGGACGAGGAGCCACTACGCGTCTCCCAGCAACACCGAGGAGATCGCCTTGGTGAAGCCGGGCCGGAAGCTCTACATCGACCCTTCGTACGGCGACTCCACCGAGCGCGGCATCGAGGCGGCCTGGACCGTTCCGGCGAACGTGCGGGTGGTGGACGCGCGCAAGGACTCGCTGGGGGACTCCAACAGTCTGCTGGTCACCCCCGCCGCCCTGCCCGCCGAGGCCGTGCCCGCGTTGTACTCGGCCGGGGTGTACCTGCGTCTGGACCCGTCGGTGCCGGACTCACGGGAGTACATACGCAACACCGTCGCCCGGATCGACCCCCTGGCACAGGCCTACAGCTGGTCGGCGACCGAGGAGAACGCCAAGTACGCCTCCATCCGCACCGGCCTGTTCGTCGGCTCCGCCTTCGTGCTGGCGCTGATCGGCGCGAGCCTGCTGGTCTCCCAGCTGGAGCAGCTGCGCGAGCGCAGGAAGCTGCTCTCCGCGCTGGTCGCCTTCGGCACCCGGCGCCGCACGCTGAGCCTGTCGGTGCTGTGGCAGACGGCCCTCCCCGTCGGACTCGGCCTCGTACTGGCCACGACGGTGGGTGTCGCCCTCGGCGCGGTGCTGCTGAAGATGACCCGTACACCGGTGGCCATGGACTGGGCGAGCGTCCTGACCATGACCGGCGTGGGCGCGGCCGTGGTCGGCGTGGTCACGCTGCTCAGCGTGCCGCCGCTGCTGCGGATGATGCGCCCGGAGGGGCTGCGCACGGAATAGCCCCTGACGCGTCCCAGGAGTGGGCTCCTCCCGCCCGGAGGAGCCCACTCCTGCGTGCGGACAGACACGCGGACGGGCAGCCCCGCTGACACACGACCACCCAGACACGCAGACACGCGGACACGCGGACACGCGGACACGCGGACACGCGGACACGCGGACACGCGGACACGCGGACGTCCAGACGCCCAACAGGAAGACAGGCAGGCAGACAGACAGACACGCTGACAGGCGGCCGGGACGGGCCGCATCACCGTTGCGCGGGGCCGTGGGGTGGGGTGCCGCGGGGTCAGAGTTCGTCCGAGCCGCCGAGGCCCGTGAGCGCGCCCACCGGGTCGGGGTCGGGGGTGCCGCGGGGCCACCAGTCGTCCTGGCCCGGTTCCGACTCGTACGCGTACCACAGTCCGTCCTGGCCGTAGCGGAGCTGGACGTGGCCGCGCGGATGGGTGAGGTGGTTGCGGCGCGGGCGGAAGGCGGGGAGGTCGGCGGCGAGGAGGAGCGGGCGCGCCCGGTCGAAGCGGCCGGCCGGCGGATCCCAGGTCTCCTCCAGGACGGTCAGCCCGTCCGGGCCGCCCTGCCGCCAGGCGGCCACCGCGCGGGCCAGCTCGGAGGGGGTGCGGCCGGCGGCGGAGGCGAGCGAGGCGTACAGGGAACGGGTGGCGGCGGTGAGCCCGGAACCGGGACGGGACGCGGCGAGCCGTACGGCGTCCTGCCAGAGGGTCAGTGCGCCGATATCGTCGTGGCCGGTGGTCAGCAGGGCGTGCGCACGGGCCGCCGCGTCCGTCGCGAGATGGTCCAGCGCGAAGGAGTCGGGGCCGTGCGGGGCGGACGGGTAGGCCGGGGGCTGCTCGGGGTGCGGCGGCACGGCCAACGGGGCGGGAAGGGGCGGGAGCCGGCGCTCGGCGAGGGCCTCCGCGGCCCGGACGCCCGCCAGGGGCTCCGGTTGCTGCTCCTGCTCCTGCGCGGCGCGGGCCGCACGGACGGCGTTGCGGCGGGACAGCGCGTCGAGCACCTCGCGTTCCCCGCGGCCGCGCAACAGGAGCAGCACGAAGGGGTCCGCGTCGAGGAGACGCGCCGTCTGGTAGCAGAGGGCGGCCGCGTGCTTGCACGGGTGGCCGCGGTCGGGGCAGCTGCACTGCGGTTCGAGATCGCCGGGACCGGGCAGCAGCGGCACCCCGAAGTCGGCGAGGGACTCGGGCATCTCCTTGTCGAGCAGCGCCGCGATGTGTCCGGGGCGCTCGACGGCGGCGTCCAGGAAACGCTCCCAGTCCTCGCCTCCCAGGGTGCGCAACCGGACCTGCACCCGGTACGGGCGGGGGCGGCTGCCCTGCACGTACGCGAGGACCAGCCCGGGGGTGACCGTGATCGCGTCCACGTTTCCCTGCTCGGCGTAACCGCGTCCGCGAACCAGCCGCTTGACGTCCAGGGCGCCCTCTTCCAGCGCGGCGACCCAGGCGTTGCCCCACCAGGTCTCGGCGAAGGAACCGCCGGTGCGGGGCGGGAACGGGGGGAAGGTGCGGCGGTGGTCGCCGTCCCGGGAAGGGGCCGCCATGGAGCGCGGCGAAGGGGGCACGGCCGGCGAATACACGGTCGGCGAGGTGCCGGCCGGGTCGGTGGCGTGAGGGGCCGCGCTCGCCCGGGTCCCCGAGGTGTCCGCACTCGCCGCGGCGACCAGCGAGGGCGCAGACGTCTCGGCTGCGCGGACCGGCGGGTTCCCGTCGGTCGCCCGGGTGGACGCGCTCGTGTCGGCGACCGGACGCGGGACGTCCGCCGACGTCGTCGAGGTCGCCGTCCCCGTCCCCGGGGGCGCCGGGACCTCGGGGGTGGTGTCGGTTTCGAAATCGGTGTCGGTGTCGGTTTCGGAATCGGGGTCGGTGTCGGTTTCGGGATCGGCCGCCCCGTCGGTCGGCATCCGGAACGCGCCGGCGAGCAAGTCCCTTACCGCCCGCGCGCGTTCACCGGCCACCGGGTCGGGGACGGGGCCCTGGAGCCGGTCTGCGGGGAACCGGCGCTCGGGGCGGGAACGAGGGCGATTTCGCGGGGCGTTGCGCTCGTTCTCCCGCCCGGCTCGCTCCCCCGTCCCGGCCGGATCCCGGCGCGCCTGCGCACGGGCCGCGCGCAGAGCCTCACGGGCGATGTCGCCGGGGCGCGGCCCGGACGGAACGTGCGGGTCGTGCGGGACGAGCGGGTCGTTCGGGGTTTGTGGGGCCTGCGTGGCCGGTGGGCTGTCCGCCTCCGGTGCGGTGTGCTGCGGTGCTGCGTACGGGGATGCGGTGTGCTGCGGTGCGATGCGCTGCGGTGCTGCGGGAGTCGGGGCGGGGGAGTCGGCGGCCGTCAAAGCCTCCGTAGCGGCGGAGGCGGGCTCCGCGGGGGACGTGAGCGGCGCCGGAGGGGTGCTCGGCGTGCGTCGCAGCGCCGCACGGGCCGCGGCGGCCGGGCTCGCCGCGGAACCTCCGGGCGTCCGGTCGGTGCGCGGCCCCGGTGACTCCGGCGACGGCCCTACGCCCGGTCGCCGGGTCTCCTGCTCGGTCTGCCGGCCCGGGGGCGGTTCAGGCGTACGTTCCCTGCTGGACGGTGTCCGCGGCGACTGGCGCTGCGGGTGCTTCAGCGGTCGGCTCTGCGGCAGTTCCCGTCGGCGTTCACGGGCCGCCCTCAGCGCACGACGCACCTCGTCGGCCGGGCTGGACCCCTGTTCCTGTCGCCCCTCCTCCAAGCTGATCCCGTCCGCACCGGACCCGTCCGTGCCGGTCGCGTCCACATCGGACCCGTCCGTGCCGGTCACGTCCGCGCTGTTCTCCACGGTGGCGGGTTCGTCGGTGACGGCGTCGGTCGCGTCGCTGACGGGATCGTCGGTGACGGCGTCGGACTGTGCCCGGTGCGTGTCGCGTCGCTCGCCTTCCCGCTCCGTCATCACGCCTCCCTCCGCAGCCCGACCAGGTCGGACAGTTCACGGTCCGTGAGCTCGGTCAGGGCCGACTCGCCCGAGCCGAGGATCGCGTCGGCCAGGGCGCGCTTGGCCTGGAGCATCTCGGCGATGCGGTCCTCGACCGTGCCCTCGGTGATCAGGCGGTGGACCTGGACCGGCTGGGTCTGGCCGATGCGGTAGGCGCGGTCGGTGGCCTGTTCCTCCACCGCCGGGTTCCACCAGCGGTCGAAGTGGACGACGTGGCCCGCGCGGGTGAGGTTGAGGCCGGTGCCGGCGGCCTTCAGGGAGAGGACGAGGACCGGGGTCACGCCGTCCTGGAAGCGGTCCACCATCCGTTCCCGTTCCGGCACCGGAGTGCCTCCGTGCAGCAGCTCGACCGGAACCGCCCGGGCGGCGAGGTGGGCGGCGATCAGACGGGCCATCCCGACGTACTGCGTGAAGACGAGTGCCGAGCCGTCCTCGGCGAGGAGGGTGTCCAGCAGTTCGTCCAGCAGGGCGAGCTTGCCGGACCGGGCGGCCAGGGCGTCGCCGGTCGAGGCGTCGGCCTCCTTGAGGTAGAGCGCGGGATGGTCGCAGATCTGCTTGAGCGCGCCCAGGAGCTTCAGCACCAGGCCGCGCCGGGCGATGCCGTCCGCCGTCTCGATGGCCAGCAGGGACTCGCGCACGACCGCCTCGTACAGCGCCGCCTGTTCGCGGGTGAGCGGCACCGGGTGGTCCGTCTCGGTCTTGGGCGGCAGCTCGGGCACGATGCCCGGGTCGGACTTCTTGCGGCGCAGGAGAAACGGACGCACCAGGCGGGCGAGGCGCTCCACCGCCTGGTCGTCCTCGCCGTTCTCGACCGCGCGGGCGTGCCGGGCGCGGAAGGACTTCAGGGGGCCGAGGAGTCCCGGGGTCGTCCAGTCGAGCAGGGCCCACAGTTCGGACAGGTTGTTCTCCACGGGGGTGCCGGTCAGGGCCACGCGCGCGGGGGTCCCGATCGTGCGCAGCGCCTTCGCGGTCGCCGAGTAGGGGTTCTTCACGTGCTGGGCCTCGTCCGCGACGACCATGCCCCAGGACCGGTCGGCCAGCGCGGGGGCCGCCGAGCGCATCGTGCCGTACGTGGTGAGGACGAAGCCGCCCGGCAGGTCCGCCAGACTGCGGTCGGGGCCGTGGAAGCGGCGGACGGGGACGCCGGGCGCGAAGCGGTTGATCTCGCGCTGCCAGTTGCCCAGCAGGGAGGCCGGGCAGACCACCAGGGTCGGCTCGGTGCGGGCCCGCTTCAGGTGCAGGGCGATGACGGTGATCGTCTTGCCGAGGCCCATGTCGTCGGCGAGGCAGCCGCCGAGGCCGAGGGAGGTCATGAGGTCGAGCCAGGCCAGACCGCGCAGTTGGTAGTCGCGGAGCGTGGCGTCCAGGCCGGCGGGCGGCTCGGCCGGGCGGACCCCGGCGGTGAGGCGGTCGCGCAGGGCGGCCAGGGCCCCGACGGGGACGGCCTCGACGCTCTCGCCGTCGACCTCGGCGGTGCCGGTGAGGGCGACGGACAGGGCGTCCACCGGATCCAGCAGGCCCAGTTCACGCTTGCGGGCCTTGCGCACGAGCGCCGGGTCCACCAGGACCCACTGGTCTCGGAGCCGCACGACCGGACGGTGGGCCTCCGCCAGGGTGTCCATCTCGGCCTCGCTGAGCGGATCGCCGCCGAGCGCCAGCTGCCAGCGGAACTGCAGAAGGTCCTCGCTCTCGAAGAACCCGGTGCCGTCGGTCGCCGAGCCGGGCGCGGGCCGCACCACGGCGGCCGCGCTGAGGTCCTGCGCCAGGTCCCTCGGCCAGAGCACGGCGACCCCGGCCACCGCGAGCCGGGTGGCCGCCACCCCGAGCAGATCGCTCAGCTCGTCCTCGGACAGGGCCAGGACGTCCGGCGCGTCCTGTTCGGCGAGGCGGGCCAGCGGCGGCCAGACGCGGGCCGCCCGGCGTACGGCGAGAGCCGCGTCCACGCGGGCGCGCGCCCCGAAGGCGGCGTCGGCCTCGCCCGCCCACAGGGCCGCCGCGTCGGTCACCAGGGTGGGGTCGGCGAGGCTGTGCACCTGCACGATGGCCGCGCCCGCGCTGCGCGAGCGCCCGCTGTCGTCGCCGACGTCGAACATGTCGTACGCGGACAGGTCGAGGCGCAGCGAGATCCGCACGCCCGCGTCCATGCCGGCGGCGACCTCGGCGGCCCAGTCGTGCGCGTCGTGCAGGCGCTGGGGCCGTCGGTCGGCGAAGGGCTTTCCGCAGGCGTGCGGTGCGGCGGGGGTGCGGGGCAGGGTGTCCGCGACGGCGTCCAGGAAGGACCGCATCAGGGCCTCCGGCTGGGGCAGCCGGAGGGCTCCGGCGCCGGGGAGCGGCACGGCGTGGCCCTCGGCCGGGAGCGCGGCGGCGACCGCGCGCAGGTGTGCGACGTCCTCCGGATCCAGCGGGCCGGCCCGCCAGGCGTCGTGTCCCGTGGGCGTCAGGCCCGGCAGCAGGCGGCCTCGGGCGGTGAGCCGCAGCGCGTGCAGGGCGGCCGCGCCCCAGCAGGCGGTCGCCGGGTGGGCTGCGGGGTCGCGGCGGGCGCGCACGAGGAGCGGGAGCGCCTTGTCGAGCGGCAGCGACAGGGCGGGGGCCTGCCTGCGGCGGATCGAGGAGCCGTGCCGGCGCACGACGGTGAGTTCCGTGCGCTCCGCGTCCGTCGTCACGGGCAGCGGGGCGTCCGCCGGGTCCCAGAAGGCGACGCGGCCCTCGCGCGGCAGGGGCGCGGGCAGGAAGACGGCGGCGAGGCGTACGCAGACGGAGCCGGACTCCGTCGGCGCCGGGCCGTCGAGCAGGGCGCTCATGTCGTTGTGTCCACCTCCCGCCCGTGTGTCGGATCAGTCGTCTTCGACTCTACGGGCGGCCTCTGACAATCGGCCCCGGCGGCCGTCCGGCCCCGCCCCGGGAGCCCTCCCCCGGAGCCTCGCCGCTGCGATCCGGGCCGATCGGACCGGACAGCGCCGATCGGACCGGACAGCTCGGCGCGGGGCGGACGGGGTCGGTCGGGTGCGGTCAGGTCAGGTCAGGTCAGGTCAGGTCAGGTCAGGTCAGGTCAGGTCAGGGGACGGTGCGCGAGACCACGTAGACGAAGGGGTAGGTCGCGTTGCCCGTGTTCACCACCACGTCCAGCGTGGGGGCGGGGTTCTTCTGTCCGCGGACGAGGCCGAAGTAGTCGCCGGGACGGGAGCCGGGCCCGGCGAACTTCCAGCCGGTGATCTGCTGGTCACGGCCGCTGATGGCGATGTCGCCCTTCTTCAGGTCCGCGCGGCTGACGCCGATGTGCTCCAGGAACTCGTCGAGACCCGCGTGGGTGGTCTGGAACTGGACGTAGAGACGACTGGTCTTCCAGTTGTTGGTCTCGTAGTAGGCGACCTGGTTCGAGGGGTGCGGGATCGGCACCTGGTACAGCCGGCGCTGGATCTTGGACGGCCAGCCCGCGGTCAGGCCGGTCGCGGAGTACTTCGCCTCCTTGTCCTTGCCGCTGTCGCGGCTCTGGTTGGCGGAGATCACCAGATAGCCGGCCGGGACGCCGATGAGCAGCACGATGATCAGCAGGGTGATCGCCCTGCGACGGATCACGTGCCGGTGGTCCTCGGGCGAGCGGGGCGGCTCGTCCGGAGACGCGCCCTGGTGGGGCAGCGAGGGTGTCATGCGAGGTCCGGGGTCGTACGGGGCGGTGCGGCGGTCAGGCCGGCGCCGGGGCGGGGCGACAGGGCGGTCAGGCCGTGTCCTGGGAGCGGCGGGCCGCCTCGGTGAAACGCTCGAAGCGCTCGAAGCGCTCCACCCGGCGTCGCTTGGCACGCCGGAACCGGCGGGCGACCAGGCGGGCCAGGTCGGCGGCCCCGACCATGCCGGCCTCGGGACCGAGCTGGGCGCGCACGATCCGGGCCTCGGGGCGGTAGCCGCGGCCGGTGAGCTGGCGCTTGAAGGCATCGCGCGCGGGGCTGATCAGCAGGTCGTCGGCGGCCGAGACGCCGCCGCCGATCACGAAGCAGGACGGGTCGAGCGCGGCGGCCAGGTTGGCGATGCCGACGCCGAGCCACTGCCCGATGTCCTGCAGCAGCTCGATGCACATGGCGTCGCCGTCGCGGGCCAGTTCGGTGATCATCGGGCCGGTGATGTCGCCGATGTTGCCCTTGACGTGCTCGATGATCCCGTACGCCACCGGCGAGTCGGCGGCGGCCAGTTCGCGGGCCTCCCTGACCAGCGCGTTGCCGGAGCTGTACTGCTCCCAGCAGCCGCGGTTGCCGCACGGGCAGCGGTGGCCGCCGGGCACGACCTGCATATGGCCGAACTCGCCGGCGACGCCGTACTTGCCGCGCTTGACCTGGCCGTCCTCCAGGATGGCGCCGCCGATGCCGGTGCCGAGGGTGATCATGACGAGGTGGTCCTCGCCGCGGCCCGCGCCGAAGCGCCATTCCGCCCAGGCGGCGGTGTTGGCGTCGTTGTCCACCAGGACGGGCACCGACAGCCGGCCGGAGAGCCGGTCGCGCAGCGGCTCGTTGCGCCAGGACAGGTGGGGTGCGAACAGCACGCGGTTGCGGTCGGCGTCGACCCAGCCGGCCGCGCCGATGCCCACGGCGTGCACGTCGTGCCGGTCGGACAGGTCCAGGACGAGTTCGGCGATGGTGTCCTCGACGACCTTCGGACTCTTGGACTTGTCCGGGGTCTCGGTGCGGAGCTTCTCCAGGATGTTGCCGTCGGCGTCCACGACGCCCGCCATCACCTTGGTGCCGCCGATGTCGATGCCGACGGTCGGCACACGGGGCGCCGTGAGGTGCGAGCGGCGCTCCCTCGTGCCCACCGTGCGTAGTGCGGGGGCGCGGCGGGAGCCGATGGGGGCGCTGAAGTTGCCGTAGGTGCTCATCGCCGCCGATTCTGCCTCACCGCGGTGCCGGGTGCCGAGCGGGGCGGCGCCCACGCGACGAAGCCCACGCCGCCGTCTCACATGGACGCGGGGCCGGGCTCGGCGGCCGGCCGGAGCCGGCAGGGGCGCTCAGGGACGCACGAGCAGCTGGAACTCGAAGGAGTAGCGCGTCGGGCGGTAGATGTGGTCGCCGAACTCGACCGCGCGCCCCGTGTCGTCGAACGTCGTGCGCTGCATGGTCAGCAGCGGGGCGCCCTCGTCCTCGGCGAGCCGCTCGGCCTCGGCCGTGGTCGCGGCGCGCGCCCCGATCGACTGCCGGGCACTGTGCAGGGTGATGCCCGCGGCCCGCATCAGGCGGTACAGCCCGGTCGCCTGCAGCTGGTCGGTGTCCAGGTCGAGCAGCCCGGACGGCAGGTGGTTGCACAGGTAGGCCATCGGCTCGCCGTGCGCCAGCCGCAGCCGCTCCACCCGGTGGACGTCGCTGCCCTCGGCCACCGCGAGTGCGGCCGCGACCTCGGCGGACGCCGGAATCAGGGTGTTGACCAGGACGGTCGTCGCGGGCCGCTGACCGGCCGCCTCCAGATCGTCCCAGAGGCTGCTCAGCTCCAGCGGCCGCTTGACCTGGCTGTGCACGACCTGGGTGCCGACACCCCGGCGGCGCACCAGCAGGCCCTTGTCGACCAGCGACTGGATCGCCTGGCGGACGGTCGGCCGGGACAGGCCGAGCCGTGCCGCCAGCTCGATCTCGTTGCCCAGGAGGCTGCCGGGAGTGAGCGATCCGTGCTCGATCGCGGCCTCCAGCTGCTGCGCCAGCTGGAAGTACAACGGCACCGGGGAGGTTCGGTCCACACGTAGTTCTAGCTGCACGGTCGGGTCCACTTCTGGTTTCGGCACGGCCCGAGCGTAGCTCCGGGACCGGTTGACGGGAAGTTGTGTAGTTCGGTTGTCCGGACATACGCATTGACAGGGTGCCGCCTGCGCCGCCACTTTGGTTTCATGCGCATCGGGGTCATCGGGACGGGCCGCATAGGCACCATTCATGCGAACACACTCAGCCGTCACCGCGAGGTCGGATCCCTGATCCTGACGGACGCGAACCACGCGCGGGCTCAGGAGCTGGCGCTGCGGCTGGGCGAGACGGCCGCTCCCGGAGTCGACGAGATCTTCCGTTGGGGCGTGGACGCCGTGGTGATCACGACGGCGACCTCGGCCCACGCCGAACTGATCGGTCGGGCAGCACGCTCGGGCCTGCCGGTCTTCTGCGAGAAGCCGATCGCCCTCGACCTGGCGGGGACCTTACAGGCGATCGCCGAGGTCGAGACCGCCGGAACGATCCTCCAGATGGGATTCCAGCGCCGCTTCGACGCGGGGTACACCGGCGCCCGGGAGGCGGTCCGCTCGGGCCGGCTCGGACGCCTGCACACGATCCGGGCGCTGACGTCCGACGAGTCCGCGCCGTCGGCCGCCTGGCTGCCGGTGTCCGGCGGGATCTACCGGGACGCGCTCATCCACGACTTCGACTGTCTGCGCTGGGTGACCGGGCGGGAGGTGGTCGACGTCTACGCCGCCGGGTCCGACGCCGGGCCGGCGATGTTCCGCGAGGCGGGCGACGTGGACACGGCGGCCGTGCTGCTCACCATGGACGACGGCGCGCTCGCCACGGCGACGGCGACGCGGCTGAACGGCGCCGGCTACGACGTCCGGATGGAGCTGGCCGGAGAGCTCGACCAGATCGTCGTGGGTCTGGACGACCGCACGCCGATCGCGTCCACCGAGCCCACGGGCCCGCCGGCCGCGGACAAGCCGTGGTCCGGGTTCCTGGAACGCTTCGGGCCCGCGTACGAGGCGGAGCTGAACGCCTTCGTGGACGTCGTCCGGGGCACGCGCCCCAATCCCTGCGACGGTCGCGAGGCCCTGCACGCCCTGCGGATCGCGGAGGCGTGCGAGGTGTCCCGGCACGAACGCAGGGCGGTCGCCCTCGCGGAGATCCCGGCGACGTCGACGGCCGCGTGAGCGCCCGCCCCGCCCCGGCACGCCGAGCGAGCAACGCGACGACCGACCGTCCGCCCGGCCGAGCCATGGCCCCGGTGCGGGCCGAACGGGAAGCGGCGGAAGGCCGACGGGACGCCGACGTGGACTCGTCGCCGCTCGCCGCCGGGCGGCGGGGGATGCGCCACGCGCCACGGGCCGTCGTACTGCCGTGACCGGATGCGGTCGACCGATCGACGCCGCCTCCCCGTGCGCGCCGACCTCGCGCCGCGGCGGCGACCCCGGCGGCACGGCAGCGACTCGGACCCCAGCAGTTCGACGACAGGGCGGCCCGGCGGCACGGTGATCCCGGCGGCCCAGGGTGCGGCTAGTGGTGTCCGCCGGGGCTGCGTTCCTCGCCCGTCGGGTCGCTCGCCCGCTCGTCGAGGAGACCTGCGTCGTAGGCCAGCAGCGCGATCTGCACCCGGTTGTCGAGACCGAGCTTGGCCAGGGTCCTGGAGACGTGCGCCTTCACGGTGGCGACGCTCATGAACAGCTCGGCGGCGACGTCGGCGTTGGACAGACCGCGGCCGACCGCGACGGCCACCTCCCGCTCGCGTTCGCCCAGGGCCGCGAGCCGCACGCGCGCGTGGGCGCGCCGGGTGTCGGCGGTCGTGCCGGCCGCGTGAGCCATCAACTGCCGCATGACCGTGGGCGACAGGACCGGATCGCCGGCCGCCACCCGCCGTACCGCCTCGACGATCTCGGCGGGCGGGGTGTCCTTGAGGACGAACCCGGCCGCGCCCGCGCGCAGCGCCCGCAGCACCTGTTCGTCGGCGTGGAAGGTGGTGAGCACGACGACCTGCGGAGCGTCCGCGCGGGAGCGCAGTCGTTGCGTGGCGGTGATGCCGTCCACGGCCGGCATGCGGATGTCCATCAGGACGACGTCGGGGCGGGTGCGCTCCACGAGGTCCTCGACCTCTCCTCCGTCGGCGGCCTCGCCGACGATCTCGATGTCGTCGGCGCCTCCCATCATGAAGGCCAGACCGGCCCGCACCAGAGGGTCGTCGTCGACGAGGAGGAGCCTGATCGCAGTCATGGGGCTACGTAATCACGGTTGCGGCCCGCGAGTTGCCGCCCCGGACAGGGAGGGTTCACCCCCACGGCAGCCAGGCGCGCACTTCGAACCCCCCGTCCCGCGAGGGACCGTGCTCCAGCCGTCCGCCGGCCAGCGTCGCCCGTTCGGTCAGGCCGATCAGCCCCTGGCCGGAGCCCGGGACGGGCGGCGCCTCGCCCTCGGGGGCCGGGTTGCGCACGGTCACGACGAGGCCCTCGCCGGGCCCGCCGGTGACGGTGACGGCGGCCTCCGCGCCGGGGGCGTGCTTGCGGGCGTTGGTGAGGCCCTCCTGGGCGATGCGGTAGGCGGTGCGGCCGACGGAGGCGGGGACGGCCCCGGCGTCGACGACCCGCTGGTCGAGGGTGACCTTCATGCCGGCCTCGCGGGACTCGGCGACCAGCGCGTCGAGGGCGGCGAGCGTCGGCTGAGGGCGTCCGGTGTCGTCGGGTTCGCCGGCCCGCAGGACGCCGATGATCTCCCGGAGGTCCTGCAGCGCCTCGTGGGCGCTCTCGCGGATGACGCCGGCCGCCCGCGCGATCTCGGCGCGGGGCGCGTCGGGACGGAACTCCAGTGCGCCGGCGTGCACGCTGAGCAGGGTGAGCCGGTGGGCGAGCACGTCGTGCATCTCCCGGGCGATGGCCTCGCGGGCCAGCCGCTGCGCCTGCTCGGCGCGCAGCCGGGCCTCCGTCTCGGCGCGCCGGGCCCGGTCGCGCAGACTCAGGATCAACTGCCGCTTGGAGCGGACGAACATGCCCCAGCCGATGGTGGTGACGGTGAACAGCACGCTCCACGCCACCGACGGCCCGTAGGCGAGCGTGGGGTCCGGGCGCGCCCAGGCGAGGAGCGGGATGAGGGCGATCTCGGCACCGCCGACCCAGGCGATGTACCGGAACGGCCGGTGCACGGCGAGGGTGAAGAGGGCGACCGTGCAGGCGCCGGCCGAGGTCGTCGACAGGAAGCCGAGGGGCACCATCGTGACCGCCAGGGCGAGCGGCCACCGGCGGCGCAGCCAGACTGCCGCGCAGGCCAGGATGCCCAGCGTCTGGTCCGCCGCGGCGAAGACGCCCGAGAGGTCGCGTTCCGCGGGGAACGAGTCCGCCACGACCAGCCCGACCGCCACCGCCAGGAGGAAGCAGGAGGTGTCCACGGCCCAGTCGCGTGCGGTGCGCCGGTGCGGCCGCCCGGAGTGCTCGCCGTCCGGGTCCAGTCCGGCGACCAGGGCGGACGGCAGCAGCCACCGGCGTCCCGTGAACCAGGGCGCCGCCGGCGCCGCCTCGTCGTCTGTCCGCATGGTCGGCAAATCTACGCAGTGCGCGATCCCGTCACCTCCCCGTGGACGCGATCGTCCACCGAAGGGACGCGACGAGCGACCGAAGTCGTAGCGGCGGTCTACTTTCGGCCCGGAGGAACTCTCGACCGGAGCGGATCGCAGGGCCGAGCGGAGGCCCGGGCACACGGAGACCGGGGTGCGGAGGCCGGAGCGAGCGGAGACCGGGGTGCGGAGGCCGGAGCGAGCGGAGACCGGGGTGCGGAGGCCGGAGCGAGCGGAGACCGGGGTGCGCGGGTCAGTCGCGTTCGCGGAGGTACGCCTCCAGCTCGGCCGCCCCGGTCAGCATCGCCCGCCCCCGGGCGGAGACCCGGGCCCGCCAGTCGGGAAGGGCGGCCTCCAGCGGCTCCGTCCCGCCGGCCTCCCGCACCCGGGCGATCAGCGGGGCTATCTGCTCCAGGAGGTAGCCGCCGCGCCTGAGCTGGTGGGCCAGCCGGGCGTCCCGCGCGTCGGCCTCGTCGTAGACCCGGTAGCCGGTCCGCGCGTCGCGGCGCGGGCGCACCAGCCCGGCGCGCTCCCAGGCACGCAGCGTCGCGGGCCGGATGCCCAGTTCCGCCGCCAGCCGCCCGATGAACCTGCCGGCCGGCCCCGAGCGGTCGTCGGCCGCCTCGGCCCCGGCGCCCGGCTCCAGGCCGCGCAGGGCCCGCTCGACCGCCTCCAGGGTCCGCCGGTCGTCACGGAGCTGGACATGGCTGTCGTCGACGAGGCGCAGCGCCTCGTCGACGGCGCCTTCGTTGGCCGCCCGCATGATCGCTGTCGCCGTCCGGTGACCATGACCGGGGACCAGGGCGAGAAAAGCCCGCAGCGCTCCGGCGTGCAGCGAGGTGTAGGCGCGATAGCCGTGGGGCGTGCGCCCTGCGGCCGGGAGGATGCCGGCCTCCTCGTAGTTCCTGACGGCCTGCGTGGACAGACCGTGCGCGCGGGCCAGGTCGATCGGCCGCAGCCGTCGGTCGTTTTGAAGCTTTGATCCCATGGTCCTGCCGAAATCGCGGGAAAGTTTACACCGGGACTTCAACGATAGCGTTTCATGCATGGCCAACGACTTCACCGGGTCCACCGGGTTCACAGGGTCCGGGTCCGCCGGGTCCACCGACATCGAAGACCTCGCTCGGCCCGTCGAGGCGGCCGCCGTCATGGGGCTGCTCCCGGCGCGGCCGCGGCTGCTCGCCCTGGGCGAGCCGACCCACGGCGAGGAGACGCTGCTCGACGTGCGCAACGACGTCTTCCGCCGGCTCGTCGAGGAGGAGGGCTACCGGACGATCGCGGTCGAGAGCGACTGTCTGAAGGGCCTGGTCGTGGACGACTGGGTCGCCTCGGGCGCCGGCTCGCTCGACGAGGTCATGGAGCGCGGGTTCAGCCACCCCGACCTGGGGCTGGGCGCCTCCGCGGCCAACCGCGAGCTCGTGCGCTGGATGCGGGGGTACAACGACGGGCGGCCCGCGTCCGAGCGGCTGCGCTTCGCCGGTTTCGACGGGCCGCTGGAGATCACCCACGCGGCGAGCCCCCGGCAGGCCCTGACCGCGCTCCACGGCTGCCTCGCGGCCCGGGTGGACGCGGACCTGCTGCCCTGCGGAGCGCAGGAGCTCGACACTCTGCTCGGCGCCGACGACCGGTGGACCGACCCCGCGGCGATGACGGACCCGTCCCGGTCGGCGGGACGGTCGGCCGAGGCCGGCCGACTGCGGCTGCTCGCCGACGAACTGGCGGCCCTGCTCGACACACAGTCGCCCCATCTGATCACGGCGACCTCGCGGGACCAGTGGGACCGGGCCCGCCTGTACGCCCGCACCGCCACCGGTCTGCTGCGCTACCACCACGCCATGGCCGACGCCTCACCCGCCCGCATGGCCCGGCTGTGCGCGCTGCGCGACGCGATGATGGCCGACAACCTCCTCGCCCTCGCCGCTCGGGGCCCGGTCCTCGTCCACGCCCACAACGCCCACCTCCAGCGGGAGAAGAGCACGATGCGGATGTGGCAGGGGCCGGTGCAGTGGTGGAGCGCCGGCGCGCTGGTGAGCGCCCGGCTCGGCGAGGAGTACGCCGTCCTGGCGACCGCCCTCGGCACGATCCGGCGTCACGGAGTGGACGCCCCGCCCCCGGACACCGTCGAGGGCCGCCTGTACGCGCTGGAGCGGGACCGCTGCCTGGTCGACGCCTCCCGGCTGGCCGCCTCGCTCGGCGACCCGCGGCCCGCGCCCCGGGTCTCCCCCTGGTTCGGCTACGCCCCCCTCGACCCGGCCCACCTCGACGCGCACGACGGGATCGTGTTCGTCAGGGACGTCTCTCGCGACCAGGTGCATTGATCACGAGCGGTGTCGGCGCTCGCCTGCGCTCGCCTGCGCTCGATCATGGCGAAGACCTCCGGTGCGGTGGAGCCGTCCAGGGCCGCACCGCACGTCGGACGGTCTTCGTGTCTCACCGTGATGCCGGCATGCCCGGCTGCCCGCCGCCCGCTTGCCCCCCCGCCCGGCGCGAGGAACGCGTCGCGCGGCGCACGGCTCAACGGCGGCGCCTCGGAGACAGGGCGCCGACCGCCGCGCACACCAGCGCCCCGAACACCACCCAGCCCCACGGCACCCCGCCCGGACGACGGGAGACCGCCGCGTAGGCGAAGGCGCCCAAGGCACCGCCCACCAGGAAGAACACGAAGCCGCGCAGGGCGGACCACCATCGGGGACGGACCGTCTCTGGAGTCACGCCCGGCATTATGCACCTCCGCGGGACACCGCGGACCTGCGGGAACGCCGTGGGCAGCGCGCCCCCGGGCGAAGTCCCCCGTCGTCGTGGGGAGACTCCGGCTCGGGGTCAGCCGGCGTTGGTGGAGAACAGCCCTCCCGTGGGCCCCTGCTTGTCGCCGCCCTGCGCCTTCTTCAGCGCGTTGGCGAGACCCTCGATGGTGAGCGACTGCAGGATGACGCGGCCGCTGCCCTCCAGGGTCGCCAGCGACAGGCCCTCGCCGCCGAACACCGCGTTCATGATCCCCTGACGGTTGAGACCGCCGACGCGCTGGACGCCGTACCGGATGCCCTCCTCGAAGGCGACCACGCAGCCCGTGTCGACCTCGATGCGGCCGCCGAAGTCGGCCGGGTCCAGGTCGATGAAGTTGCCGGCGCCGGCGATGATCACCGTGCCGCGGCCGGTGAACTTCTCCAGGACGAAGCCCTCGCCGCCCTTCATGCCGGTGCGGCCGCCCTGGAAGGCGATGCCGAAGTCGACGGTGGACTCGGCGGCCACGAAGGCGTCCTTCTCGGCGAACCACGCGCGCGTGCCGTCGAGTTCCAGCGCCCGCATCTCGCCGGGGAGGACGCCCGCGAAGCCGACCGTGCCCTCGCCGCCCCGGGCGGTGAAGTACTGGAACGCCAGCGACTCGCCGGCCAGGGCGCGCTGACCGACCTGCATGGCGGTGCCCATCGCCTGGCGCAGCATGCCGCCCATGCCGCCGCTCCCGGCGCCGCCGCCCTGCGGCTGCTGACCGCCGCCGCCCGACGGGCCGCCCAGTCGGGTCTCCATGGTCACGTCGACCGTCTTGAACAGGAACTTTCCGGCCTCGCAGTACACGGTCTGGCCGGGCTGCAGGCTGACGACCGCCATCTGCATGGCGTTGCCGACGATCTCTTGCTGAAGGGTCACGGAGGAAGAACGCGGGAGGCGGAGGAAAGAGTTCCGCACTCCGCACACCTCACCCCCGTCCCTGCTCCCGTCCCTGCTCTCCTCCCGTCCCTGCTCTGCTCCCGGCTATGCCCTGCTCCCGGCTATGCCCGCCGGCCCTGCCCGCCCGCTTCTGCACGCCGGTCCTGCCCCCTGTCCCGGGCCCGTGCCCGGCGTGAACCCCGACCGGCGGCCGGTTCAGCCGCTCAGTTCCTGGTGGCGGGCGGTCAGGGCCGCCGCGCCCGCTTCGGTGAGGGAGCCGAACAGACGCAGCCGGGAGATGCCGCCGTCGGGGTAGATGTCCAGGCGCGCGTGGGTGCCGACGGCGGGGCCCGGCAGGACGAAGCGGTGATTGGTGTCGGGCTGCAGACGGGTGCGCGGGAGGATCTGCGTCCACTCGCCGTCCTCGCCGTCCCTGACCGACACCGAGGCCCAGCCGGCGCTGTTGCCCTTGAGGTACGCCGTGTCGATCTCGACGGCGCGGATCCGCGCCTGGGCCGTCAGGCGGTAGCGGATCCAGTCGTTGCCCTGGTCACGCCGTCGTCGGGTCTCCCAGCCGTCGTCCATCTTGTGGGAGCGGCCGGGCTGGATGGTGTTCGAGGCAGGCGAGTAGAAGAGGTTCGACGCGTCCTCCGCCCGGCCCCCGTTCTCCAGGGCGACGACGTCGAACGCGCCGAGGACGGCCAGCCACTCGGGGTCGGGGACGATCTCGCCGTGCACGCGCAGCCGGGCGATGCCGCCGTCGGGGTGCTGGTTGACCCGCAGGTGCGTGAAGCACTGCTCCACCGTCACCGGGAAACCGTTCGCCGCGTGGCCGCCGACGGGCGTGCGCGGGACGAGCGTCGTCCACTTCACGTCGTCGCCGAGGAGGTCCTGCGGGGACGGCGAGCCGGACAGCCGGGCGCCTTCGACCGACACCGCCTGCGGGTAGTTGCCGCGGAAGTGGGCCGTGTCGACGACGATGCCCCGGATCACCCCGGGCGCGCCGAGCCGGACGAGCGCCCAGTCGTGGTCCTCGGGCGCGGGCCACGGGTGCTCGGCGCCGGCCCCTCGCCTGCGGCGCGTCTCCCAGCCGTCCATGATCTTGCCCTTGTGCCCGAAGTGCTCCGGGTCGAACTCCGCGGGGCCGGGCAGCAGCAGGTTCTCCCGCTGGGCGAAGAACTCGTCGTTGGCGGCGACGACCGCGGCGCCGAGCCGCCGGTCGGCGAGGTCGGTGTGCCGGGTGAAGGGGAAGTCGGCGGTGCGGTAGTCCGCGTACGGGTCGCCGCCGCCGTAGGGGTTCGCGTCGCCGGTGAAGCTCTGTATCGCCGTCACGGTGATCAGGTCTGCCTTTCGGAGGTCGGCCGGTGCGGGTACCGGTGCGGGGCGTCGCGGTGCGCGACGTCAGGGGGTGCAGGTGAGGAGCCGGCCCTTCGGTTCGGTGAACTCGCCGTCGGCGACGATGCGTTCGCCGCGCAGCCAGGTGGACTTCACGACGCCGTACAGGGTCCGCCCGGCGTACGCCGTGACCGGGTTGCGGTGCTGGAGGGCGGCCGGGTCGACGGTGAAGGACTCGTCGGGGGCGAGGACGGCGAAGTCGGCGTCGCGGCCCGCCTCGATCGCGCCCTTGCGGGAGAGTCCGGCCAGGGCGGCGGTGCGGGCGGACATCCAGCGCACGACGTCCTCCAGGCCGTGGCCCCGCCTGCGCGCCTCGGTCCAGACGGCCGCGAGGCTGAGCTGCAGGCCGGAGATGCCGCCCCACGCCGTCGCGAAGTCGGCCGTCTTCAGGTCGGCGGTGGACGGGGAGTGGTCGGTGACCACGCAGTCGATCGTGCCGTCGGCGAGGGCCTGCCAGAGCAGGTCCTGGTTGGCCGCCTCGCGGATGGGCGGGCAGCACTTGAACTCGCTGGCGCCGTCGGGCACTTCCTCGGCCGTGAGGGTGAGGTAGTGCGGGCAGGTCTCGACGGTGACGCGGACGCCGTCGGCCTTGGCGGCGGCGATCAGCGGCAGCGCGTCGCCGGAGGAGAGGTGCAGCACGTGCACGCGCGCGTTCAGCCGCCTCGCCTGGTCGATGAGCCGGGCGATCGCGGTGTCCTCGGCGTCGCGCGGGCGGCTGGCCAGGAAGTCCGCGTACCGGGGTCCGGCCTGCTGCGGAGCGGCCGCGAGATGGTGCGGGTCCTCGGCGTGCACGATCAGCAGCCCGTCGAACCCGGCGATCTCGGCGAGGGAGCGGGCGAGACCGTCCTGGTCGAGGTGCGGGAACTCGTCCACGCCCGACGGGGAGAGGAACGCCTTGAAGCCGAAGACGCCGCTGTCGTGCAGCGGGCGCAGGTCCTTGACGTTGTCGGGCAGCGCGCCGCCCCAGAAGCCGACGTCGATGTGCGCCTTGTCGGCGGCGACCCGCTGCTTGACGCGGAGATGGTCGACCGTCGTGGTCGGCGGGAGGGAGTTGAGGGGCATGTCGACGAGAGTGGTGACGCCGCCGGCCGCCGCCGCTCGGGTGGCGGTCCAGAAGCCCTCCCAGTGGGTGCGGCCGGGGTCGTTGACGTGCACGTGGGTGTCGACCAGGCCGGGCAGCAGGACGTCGTCGCCGAAGTCCTCCACGCGGGCGCCCGCGGGCACGGGGGCGTCGTGGGCCAGGACGGCCGTGATCGTGCCGCCGGCGACCGTCACCGTGGCGGGGCGCGTCCCCTCGGGGGTGACGACGCGCGTCGAGCGCAGCACCAGTTCAGCCTCGGACACCTCGGACACCGGGACCCCTCTCTGCCGCCGTCGACTTCCACGCGTCGGAATTCAACGTTCTGTTGAAGGAGTCTTCACTCCCGCCCACGCGCCGTCAAGGGCACACTTCTCCACAATGCACCCGACGCCGCCCCTCTGGACGTTTCCATAAAGCGGAATTACTATTCCGACAGGCAGAACGTAGCTACGCAGCAGCGAGGAGTCAACCAGCCCCCGGGTAGGCTTCAGCTCTTCCCGCCGGTTTCGAAAGGAACGCGCCCGTGCCGACGTCCAGCGCCAGCACCACCGACTCCGCCAGGTCCGCCGGCGGCGGGGTCCAGTCCCTTGAGCGCGCCTTCGATCTGCTGGAGCGGATGGCGGACGCGGGCGGCGAGGTCGGCCTGAGCGAGCTGTCCGCGACCAGCGGCCTCCCGCTGCCCACCATCCACCGTCTGATGCGCACCCTGGTGGTCTGCGGTTACGTCCGCCAGCAGACGAACCGCCGCTACGCGCTGGGCCCGCGGCTGATCCGGCTCGGCGAGTCCGCCTCCCGGCTGCTGGGCACCTGGGCCCGCCCCTACCTGGCCCGTCTGGTCGAGGAGACCGGCGAGACGGCGAACATGGCGCTGCTCGACGGCGACGAGATCGTGTACGTGGCGCAGGTGCCGTCCAAGCACTCGATGCGGATGTTCACCGAGGTCGGCCGGCGCGTCCTGCCGCACTCCACCGGCGTCGGCAAGGCCCTCCTCGCGGGCTTCCCGGACCACGAGGTGCGCGCCCTGCTCGCCCGCACCGGCATGCCCGCCGCGACGGAGAAGACCATCACCACCCCCGACGGCTTCCTCGCCGCCCTGGCGGACGTGCGACGGGCCGGGTACGCGGTCGACGACAACGAACAGGAGATGGGGGTCCGCTGCCTGGCCGTGTCCGTGCCGGACTCCCCCACCGCGGCGGCCGTCTCCATCTCCGGTCCCGCGGGCCGTGTCACGGAGTCGGTCACCGAGAGGATCGTGCCGGTGCTGCAGCAGGTGGCGGTGGAACTGTCCCAGGCCCTGGCCGACCAGGGGACGGGGACGCCGAACCCGTAGACCGCCCGACGCCCGCGCGACGCGCGGAACCCGTCCCGCTCCTGACGTCCCGTCCGGGCGGTCTTCGGGCGACCGCGGTTCAGCGCCGGGGCGGTTCCCCGAACAGCTCCACCGCGGCGCGCACGTCCGACAGGCCCCTGGCCAGCGCGCTCACCGAGCCGATGGCGCCCGCGATCACCAGCAGGGAGCGCCGCAACCGGGAGACCTCCGGGACGCCGTGGGTCGCCATCGCGGCGAGGGCGGCGAGTTCGTCCTCGGCGATGACCCGGTCGGGGAACTCGGCCGGGTGCGCGGCGAGTTCGCGGCGCAGCCGGGACACCGCGGTCCGCAGTCCCGTCACCCTCTGATCCTCGTCGCCGCCGGTCACTGCCCTCTGCCCCAAGCTCTGCAACACCGCTCTCCCCCTCACGTGCACGCGCGCGTGGACGCCCGCCCCGCCCGCCCCGCGCCCCCGCGACAGCGGTCGGCGCCTGACGACGCGCGGGCCAGTAAACGCCACCCGACGCCGGGCGCGCCACAGCGCGTACCGAAATTCAGCCCTGGGAGGCCGCGCGGCCGACGTCCCGTCAGGTATGCAGGACGCATGACGGACAAGGAAGCGCGGCGTGCGGACCAGGTCGTCGGGCTGCTGCTCGCCGCGGGCGGGGGCCGACGCCTCGGCGGGCGGCCCAAGGCCCTGCTCGCACACCGGGGACGGCCGCTCGTGGAGCACGCGGTGGGCGTCCTGCGTGCGGCGGGATGCGACCGCGTGCACGTGGTGCTGGGCGCGGCCGCCGACGCCGTGCAGGAACGGGCGCGGCTCGCGGGGTGCGTGATCGTGACGAACCCGGAGTGGGAGTCGGGCATGGGCGCCTCGCTGCGGGCCGGGCTCGGCTCGCTCGCCGGGACGGGCGCGCGGGCCGCGCTGGTCAGCCTGGTCGACCAGCCCGGCATCGGACCCGAGGCGGTGGCCCGGGTGCTCGCCGCCGGAGGGGACGAGTCCTCGCTGGTCTCGGCCGCGTACGACGGCGTGCGCGGGCATCCCGTCCTGCTGGGGGCCGACCACTGGGCGGGGGTGGCGGCGGCCGCGACCGGCGACCGGGGGGCACGCGCCTACCTGAAGGAACACGCGCAGGCGATCACGCTCGTCGAGTGCGCCGACGTGGCCCGGCCGTTCGACATCGACACGCCCGACGACCTCGCGCACCTTGAGTGAGGGCCCTGGCACTGAGCGCCACCTTGCCTCGACCCGGAGAATCTCGACGTCAACAGACGATTGAACTTCCACGATGAGGAAACTAGTATCCACTGTTCAGAAGGATCCGGTCCCGCTCAGGGCCCTGCCCGCCGTACCCGGTTCGACTGGCACCCGGTGCCACCGCTGAAGGAAGTGACCGCTCATGTCCGCACCAGCGCCGTCCTCGCTGGCCATCGTCGACGCCGAGTCCCTGCCGCGGCAGGAGGAGGTCCTCACCGAGGCGGCGCTCGCCTTCGTGGCCGAGCTGCACCGGCGGTTCACCCCGCGCCGTGACGAGCTGCTCGCCCGGCGGGCGGAGCGGCGCGCCGAGATCGCCCGCACCTGCACGCTCGACTTCCTCCCGGAGACCGCCGCGATCCGCGCGGACGACTCCTGGCGCGTCGCCCCCGCCCCCGCGGCCCTCGACGACCGCCGGGTCGAGATCACCGGCCCGACCGACCGCAAGATGACGATCAACGCCCTCAACTCGGGCGCCCGGGTCTGGCTCGCCGACTTCGAGGACGCCTCGGCGCCGACCTGGGAGAACGTCGTCCTCGGTCAGCTGAACCTGACCGACGCCTACACCCGGAACATCGACTTCACCGACCCGGGGTCCGGCAAGTCCTACGCCCTGAAGGACGACGGCGAGCTCGCCACGGTCGTCGTGCGGCCGCGCGGCTGGCATCTGAACGAACGGCATCTCGTCGACGCGGACGGAGTCGAGGTCCCCGGCGCCTTCGTCGACTTCGGCCTGTACTTCTTCCACAACGCCCGGCGGCTGCTCGACCTCGGCAAGGGACCGTACTTCTACCTCCCGAAGACCGAGTCGCACCTGGAGGCCCGCCTCTGGAACGACGTGTTCGTCTTCGCGCAGGATCACCTGGGCATCCCGCAGGGCACCGTGCGCGCCACCGTCCTCATCGAGACGATCACCGCCGCGTACGAGATGGAGGAGATCCTGTACGAACTCCGCGACCACGCCTCGGGGTTGAACGCCGGCCGCTGGGACTACCTGTTCTCCATCGTGAAGAACTTCCGTGACGGCGGAGCGAAGTTCGTCCTCCCGGACCGCAACGCGGTCACCATGACCGCCCCGTTCATGCGCGCGTACACCGAACTCCTCGTGCGCACCTGCCACAAGCGCGGCGCGCACGCGATCGGCGGCATGGCGGCCTTCATCCCCTCACGCCGGGACGCCGAGGTCAACAAGGTCGCCTTCGAGAAGGTGCGCGCCGACAAGGACCGCGAGGCGGCCGACGGATTCGACGGCTCCTGGGTGGCCCACCCCGACCTGGTGCCGATCGCCATGGAATCCTTCGACAAGGTCCTCGGCGACAAGCCCCACCAGAAGGACCGGCTGCGCGAGGACGTCCACGTCGAGGCGGCCGACCTGATCGCCGTCGACTCCCTGGAAGCCCGGCCGACCTACCCGGGCCTGGTCAACGCCGTGCAGGTGGGCATCCGCTACATCGAGGCCTGGCTGCGCGGCCTGGGCGCGGTCGCCATCTTCAACCTCATGGAGGACGCGGCCACCGCCGAGATCTCCCGCTCGCAGATCTGGCAGTGGATCAACGCCGGCGTCGAGTTCGCGCACGAGGGAGGCACGGTGAAGGCCACGCCCGAGCTGGCCCGCGAGGTCGCCGCCGGGGAACTCGCCGCGATCCGCGAGGAGATCGGCGAGGAGGCCTTCGCGGCCGGCCACTGGCAGCAGGCCCACGACCTGCTGCTGACGGTCGCCCTCGACGAGGACTACGCGGACTTCCTCACCCTGCCGGCCTACGAGCAGCTCAGGGGCTGAGCCGCGCCCGGCGTCAGAGGCCGGGACGGTCCGAGTGGCCCAGGGACCTGCCCGGGGCCACTCGGTCGCGCACGGCCCGCTTCACGGCCGTGGGCTCCGGGAAGCCCTGCTCGCGGCGGTCCCAGACCACCTCGTCGCCCACCCGGACGACGAAGACGCCGCCCGTGCCCGGTCGCAGGGACAGCTCGGTCAGTTCGGACTCGAACGTCGTGAGCAGTTCCTGCGCCAGCCAGGCGGCGCGCGGCAGCCAGCGGCACTGGGTGCAGTACTCGATCTCGACACGCCTCATGTCGCTCATCCCAGATGCACCGACCAGTCCTGTTCCGCGGCCGGCTTGCCGTGCAGGTCGGGGACCCGCTTGAGCCAGTCCGGCCGGTCCTGCCGCGTCCTCGCCGCCCGCACGGCCTCCTCCGCCGCGAGTTCGTCCCGGCTGGGGAAGTCGGTGGGCAGCCAGGCCGCCGAGGCCTCCACGCGCGCGTGGAGGTGGTCCACGTACGCCCGGCGGACGTCGTCCGGGCTCGCGAATCCCTCCTCGCCGGCCAGCCAGTCGTCCGGGACGGCCGCCGTGATCTCCCGCAGCAGGTCGCGTGTCACCCGGCCGGCCAGCTCCGCGTCGGCGGCCCGCACGTCGGGCCCGTACGAGCCGAGAGCGTGGTGGCGGAAGTCGTAGGACTTCCCGGGCGCGGTCGTGTCCCAGCGGTGGTGGAAGACGAGGGCCGCGCCGTGGTCGATCAGCCACAGCCGCGGCGGCGCGGTCCCGAACGTGGGCCAGACCATCAGGTTGGAGCTGTGGACCGTTCGGTCCACGTTCACGGTGAGGGCGTCGAGCCAGACGATCCGGCCGGCCTCCAGCGGGTCCACGGGGAAGGCGGCGGCGACCTCGGGGGTGAAGTCCTTCGCGCCCGGCAGGAAGTCCATGCCGAGGTTGCGGCCCGCGCTCGCGCCGTGCAGGTCGCGCACCTCCTGGTGGGGCTCGCCGTCGGCGATGGCGGGGTCGAAGTGCACGAGGACCAGCTCGGGGAACCTGAGGCCGAGGGCGCGGGCCAGCTCGCCCACGATCACCTCGGCGACCAGCGCCTTGCGGCCCTGCGCGGAACCGGTGAACTTCACGACGTAGGTGCCCAGGTCGTCGGCCTCGACGACCGCGGGCACGGAGCCGCCCGAGCGCAGGGGCTCGACATAGCGCGTCGCGGTGACGTTCCTCAGCATGTCCCGGGGCCCTGTCGCCCGTCAGCCTTGCCTTCCACGGCCACCTCCGAGGTGCTGCGCTCCGGGTCCGTCGAGGACGGTGCGCCCCAGTGCCTCCGGCCTCCGGCATGAAGTGACCATAGTAATCAAGCGTGACAGCCGGAGAGGGACGGCGCCGAGGGACGGCGTCGAAGGCGTCCCGTTCGAAGGGGATCACGCCGCCGGTCCCCTTCCGACGGTGGAGGGACGGCGGGGCGACGGCGGGGCGGCCGCGGTCGCATCGCACCGCGCACCGGCCGGCGTGGTGCGGATCAGGGAAGCACCAGCGGGCTGGGCAGTGGCAGGTAGCGGGCGTCGGCGCCGTCCGCGCCCGTCCACCGCAGCAGCAGGTTGGTCTTGCCGGGCAGGGTCGGCGAGGCCAGCAGCCCGGCGATCTCGGGGAGGTCGTGGCGGGCCAGCTCCCGGCGCACCGCGGGCCACGGGTCGAACCCGGGCCACCGCTCGGCCAGGGCCCCGGCGAGCTCCCACAGATGGTTCACGACCAGGCAGTACACCAGCCGCTCCCAGCCGGCCGCCCGCTCCACGTCCGACAGCAGCTTGACGCCCTCGGCGTCCCGGAACAGCGCCTGCACGGGCATGCCGTCCGCGTCGACCGCGACCAGGGTGTTCTGCAGATGGGCCTCCAGGACGACGCCGTGGTCGGCGAAGGCCGCGAGGGCGGGCGGCACGACCGTGCGCAGATACGCCTGCCACCAGGCGGCCGGATCCCGGACGGCGTCGAGCGGACTGCCGTCGAAGCCCTCGACGAGGCCCGCCGCGAGCAGCGGGGTCGCGCCGGGCGTCAGTCGGCCGTCCAGGCCGTCGCGGACCAGCACGGCGAGTTCCTCGAAGGCGAAGGCGGCGGTGCGGTAGCCGCGGTCGCTCAGCCAGACCGCCGGGCCGTCGATCGCCTCGAAGGCACGGGCCGCGGCCGCGTCGGTGCGGCGCAGGCGCAGCAGGTCGTGGCGCCACAGCCGGCGGACGTCGTTGGTGATGCGCACGTCGAGGCTGAACTTCAGGCACAGATCCCGCTCGGGGGCGTACACGGTGCGCACGGCGGCCGTCGGCCAGGCCGCGAAGCCGGTCGTGCCGAGCCGGACGAGACGGCCGTCGGCGAAGGCGGGCGCCAGCCGCCGGCCGGCCAGTTCGAGCTGCCAGGGGTGGGCGGGCAGCAGCCGGTAGCCGGGCGGGGCCGCGCCGAGGGCGTCCAGTGCGGAGACGTCCCCCTCCTCGACGACGGTGTCCTCGCGCACCCCCAGCAGGACGAGCGGGAAGCGGGCATGCGCCTCTGGGGCGTAGGGCAGCCAGCGGGCGGCCGGTCCGCCGCCGCGGGCCTTGGGCGCGGGATGGTGCGGGTGGCCGGTGAGCAGCGACTGCTCGGAGCGCAGATAGCCGCCGCGAGGCGGGGCGGCCTCCGCGCGCGCGGTGAGCAGCGCGGCGACCGCGTCCCTGCTGTCGATCATCTCGGCGGGCAGTTCGGGGTCGCCCGGACCGGTGCTCCGGCGCAGCGTCTCGACGACGAGCTCGACCAGCTCGACGTGGTCGAGACGGCGCCAGGCGCCCGCCGCGTACAGCTCGGGCTCGGCGGGCCGACGCCGTCCGCGGACCCGCAGCAGGCGCCCGCCGGGCAGCCGGTGACGGAACCGGCCGTCGTCCGAGGGCGTCGGCGGCAGGGGTTCGGCGACCTCCCGCAGCAGACAGTTGAGCAGCGGCGCGGCCGCGACGGCGTCGGCGCGCTCGGCGACGCCGAAGGCGCGCGGTGCGGCCGCGAAGGCCTGTCCGGCCTCGACGGGCGGGGGGATGAGGTCCACGCGATCCACTGGTTTTCTGGTTCCCTACGGTTCTTCCGGGCGGAGAAGATCAGTATCGCTGTCGTCGCACCCCCTGTCGTGACGTCGTACCCGTACCCCCAGGAGCCCACCCGTGCATCGTCCCCCCACCGCCGAGGCCGAGCTGGCCGAGGAACTGGCCGTCGTACGCCCCGACCTCGGCCCCCGGTTCTGGGCCGCGCTGCCGGGAGCGCGGGCGGCCGTGCTCACCCGGCTGTGGCGGGGTCTCGCCCATGAGCCGCTGCCCTGGATCGGCCGCCGCGAGGAGTCGGGCGGGGCGCCGGACTCCCCGCCC
>NZ_JAHHIU010000126.1 GCF_024539815.1 Streptomyces hayashii | reverse complement strand
GGGTCGGGAAAGGCGGCGGGCCGAGCGGGGGAGCCGCGGCCGGGGAGTAGGGCGATGCCTTCGAGCCCCGGGTCCGCTCTCGGGCCGTCCGCTTTGGGGTCGTCCGCTTTGGGGCCGTCCGCTTTCGGGTAGTCCTTTTTCTCGGCGTCCACATCTCGGGACCTTGGCCAACCGGCTCGCCCAGCCACCCCCCTCCTCCCATACGCTTGTCCCGTGACCCCCGTGGAGCTCTCCCGTACCGTGCTGTGCGCGGTGCGTCGTGCTGTCGACGAGGGGGAGCTCAGCGTTGCCGTTCCGGCTCGGGCCGTGGTCACAGCGCCGGGGCCCGGGGGGCGGGGGGACTACGCCACCAGCATCGCTCTCCAGCTCGCGCGGCCGGCCGGGCAGGCGCCGCTTCGGGTGGCGGAGGTTCTCCGGCCCTATCTGATGGTCGCCGAGGGCGTCTGCGGGGTCGAGATCACCGGGCCCGGGTTCCTCAACATCAGTCTCGACGGTTCGGCCGCCGGTGATCTGGTCCGGCGGATCGGGGTCGACGGCCTGCGGTACGGGCACACCGACGACCTCGCCGGAGAGGTCTTCGAGGTGCGGGTGCCGTACGAGGTGCGGGCCGAGGTGCTCGCCGACGTGCTCGCGCGGATCATCGGGGCGCAGGGCGGCCGTGTCGACGTCAGCCACGACGTACGTCACGACGTACGTCACGACGTCGCTCATGGCGACGGCGTGCGGGACGTCGGCGGCGGTCGGGGCGGCACCGTTCTGCGGCCCGTTCCCGCTCCGGAGGATCCCGCTCCGCTCGGACTCGACGCCGCTCGCTGGGCGCTGCTCCATCCCGCTCCGCACGACCGGCCCCGCATCACCGCCGACCATCTGGTCCAGCGCGAGGGCAATCCCCTCTTCCGGGTCCGCTATGCCCACGCCCGCACCCGGGCGATGTGCCGCAACGCCGCCGACCTGGGCTTCGCCGCCGAGCCCGGCCCGGTGGACGCCGCCGACCTCGTCGGCCTCCTCGCGGACTATCCCCGCGTCCTCGCCACTGCCGTCGCCCCGTCGAGCCGGCCGTCCGGGCCGTCGCCGGAGCCGCTGGTCGTTCCCGATTCCTCCGCGCCGTCCCGGCTGACCCGGCATCTGGTCGGGGTGGCCGACGCGACGCTCGTTCTGCTTCCCGCCGTTCTCCCGCGGGGTGAGGAGAAACCCTCGGCCGCCCATCGTGCCCGGCTCGCTCTCGCCGAAGCGGCCGGGGCGGTGCTGGCCGGCGGCCTGTCCCTGCTCGGCATCGACGCACCCGACCACCTCTGAAAGAGCACGCCCAGATGAGCCGTTCCGCCCACCCCGCCGGGCCCCGTCACGCCGACGTCCTTCCCGAGGGCCACTACTCCGCTCCGCCCGCCGACCTCAACGCCCTGGATCCCAAGGTGTGGGCGCGGACCGTCGCCCGTGACGACGACGGTGTCGTGACCGTCGGCGGCGTCGACGTCGTCACCCTCGCCGAGCAGCACGGCACGCCCGCCTACATCCTCGACGAGGCCGACTTCCGCGACCGGGCCCGGGCCTGGCGCACCGCGTTCGGGGCCGACGCCGACGTCTTCTACGCGGGCAAGGCGTTCCTGTCCCGCGCCGTCGTGCGGTGGCTGCACGAGGAGGGGCTGAACCTCGACGTCTGCTCCGGCGGCGAACTCGCCACCGCGCTGTCCGCCGGCATGCCCGCCGACCGGATCGCCTTCCACGGCAACAACAAGTCGACGGACGAGATCGAGCGGGCCGTCGACGCCGGTGTCGGGCGGATCGTCCTCGACTCCTTCCAGGAGATCGTGCGGGTCGCGCACATCGCGCAGTCGCGGGGCAGGCGGCAGCGGGTGCAGATCCGGGTCACCGTCGGCGTCGAGGCGCACACGCACGAGTTCATCGCCACCGCCCACGAGGACCAGAAGTTCGGGATCCCGCTGGCCGGCGGGCAGGCCGCCGAGGCCGTGCGGCGGGCGCTCCAGCTCGACGGGCTGGAGCTGATCGGGATCCACTCGCACATCGGGTCGCAGATCTTCGACATGTCCGGCTTCGAGGTCGCCGCCCACCGGGTCGTCGGGCTGCTCAAGGACATCCGCGACGAGCACGGGGTCGAGCTGCCGGAGATCGACCTCGGCGGCGGGCTCGGCATCGCCTACACCAGTGACGACGATCCGCGCGAGCCGCACGAGATCGCCAAGGCGCTGACGGAGATCGTCACCCGTGAGTGCGAGTCGGCCCGGCTGCGTACGCCGCGTATCTCGGTGGAGCCGGGGCGCGCCATCGTGGGACCGACAGCCTTCACCCTCTACGAGGTGGGCACCGTCAAGCCGCTCGACGGGCTGCGGACGTACGTCTCCGTCGACGGGGGCATGTCGGACAACATCCGTACCGCGCTGTACGACGCCGAGTACAGCGTCGCGCTCGTCTCCCGCGTCTCCGACGCCGCGCCGATGCCGGCGCGGGTCGTGGGCAAGCACTGCGAGAGCGGGGACATCGTGGTCAAGGACGCGTTCCTGCCCGCGGACCTGGCCCCGGGCGACCTCATCGCCGTCCCCGCCACCGGCGCGTACTGCCGGTCCATGGCCAGCAACTACAACCACGTGCTGCGCCCGCCGGTCGTCGTCGTGCACGAAGGGGAGTCGCGGGTCGTCGTGCGGCGCGAGACGGAGGAGGATCTGCTGCGGCTCGACGTCGGCTGAGCGCGACGGCGGCAGCGGCCGGTGGCAGGGTGACGGAGGGACCGGTGGGACCGCCGCCCGGAGTGGTCCCCCGGACGGTCCCCGGGACGGTCCTCGAAGCGGTTCCGGGAAGGTCCCGGGAACGGTCGCCGGAAGGGCCGGGGGGACGGGTGGAAGATCTCCTGTCTGCCGTCCGCTGGAAATGAAATAGATGTCTCACGATCCGGACCAGGGGCAGAAAGTCCGGTCCGGTGAGTGAGACTGGGTCAACCGGAAACATCCGTAGACGGTATGAGGAAACGAGGTCGGATGATGCGTACGCGTCCGCTGAAGGTGGCGCTGCTGGGCTGTGGAGTGGTCGGCTCAGAGGTGGCGCGCATCATGACGACGCACGCCGACGACCTCGCCGCCCGGATCGGGGCCCCCGTGGAGCTCGCCGGAGTGGCGGTGCGGCGGCCCTCCCGGGTGCGGGAGGGCATCGACCCCGCCCTCGTCACCACCGACGCCACCGCCCTGGTCAAACGCGGGGACATCGACGTCGTCGTCGAGGTCATCGGCGGCATCGAGCCCGCTCGCACGCTCATCACCACCGCCTTCGAGTACGGCGCGTCCGTCGTGTCGGCGAACAAGGCGCTCCTCGCGCAGGACGGCGCCGCGCTGCATGCCGCCGCCGAGGAGCACGGCGAGGACCTCTACTACGAGGCCGCCGTCGCCGGCGCCATCCCGCTGATCCGGCCGCTGCGCGAGTCCCTCGCCGGGGACAAGGTGAACCGGGTGCTGGGCATCGTCAACGGCACCACCAACTTCATCCTCGACAAGATGGACTCCACGGGCGCCGGGTACCAGGAGGCCCTCGACGAGGCCACCGCCCTGGGGTACGCGGAGGCCGACCCGACGGCCGACGTCGAGGCGTTCGACGCCGCCGCCAAGGCCGCCATCCTCGCCGGGATCGCCTTCCACACGCGCGTGCGCCTCGACGACGTCTACCGCGAGGGCATGACCGAGGTGACGTCGGCCGACTTCGCCTCCGCCCGGGAGATGGGCTGCACCATCAAGCTGCTCGCCATCTGCGAGCGGGCCGCCGACGGGGCGTCGGTCACCGCGCGGGTGCATCCCGCGATGATTCCGCTGAGCCACCCGCTGGCCTCCGTGCGCGGCGCCTACAACGCCGTGTTCGTCGAGTCGGACGCGGCCGGGCAGCTCATGTTCTACGGTCCCGGCGCCGGCGGTGCTCCCACCGCCTCCGCCGTGCTCGGCGACCTGGTCGCCGTCTGCCGCAACCGGCTCAGCGGGTCGACGGGGCCCGGCGAGTCGGCCTACGCCGCGCTGCCGGTGTCGCCCATGGGCGATGTCGTCACCCGGTATCACATCAGTCTCGACGTCGCGGACAAGCCGGGCGTTCTCGCCCAGGTCGCCACCGTCTTCGCCGAGCACGGAGTGTCCATCGACACCGTGCGGCAGCAGGGCCGACTGGACGGAAGCGGCGAGGCCTCCCTCGTCGTCGTCACCCATCGCGCGTCCGACGCCTCCCTCACCGGGACCGTCGAGGCGTTGCGCAAGCTCGACACCGTGCGGGGTGTCGCCAGCATCATGCGGGTTGAAGGAGAGTAACCAGCAATGACCCACCAGTGGCGCGGAATCATCGAGGAGTACCGGGACCGGCTGCCGGTTTCCGACAGCACGCCCGTAGTGACGCTCCGTGAGGGCGGCACGCCCCTCGTGCCCGCGCAGGTGCTCTCCGAGCGCACGGGCTGCGAGGTCCACCTCAAGGTGGAGGGCGCGAACCCCACCGGCTCCTTCAAGGACCGGGGCATGACCATGGCCATCACGCGGGCCAAGGAGGAGGGCGCGCAGGCCGTCATCTGCGCCTCCACCGGCAACACCTCCGCCTCCGCCGCCGCGTACGCGGTGCGTGCGGGCATGGTCTCGGCCGTCCTCGTCCCGCAGGGCAAGATCGCGCTCGGCAAGATGGGGCAGGCGCTCATCCACGGCGCGAAGATCCTCCAGGTCGAGGGCAACTTCGACGACTGCCTCACGCTGGCGCGTGCGCTGAGCGACAACTACCCGGTGGCACTGGTCAATTCGGTGAACCCGGTGCGCATCGAGGGCCAGAAGACGGCTGCCTTCGAGATCGTGGACATGCTGGGCGACGCCCCCGACGTCCACGTCCTGCCGGTCGGCAACGCGGGCAACATCACCGCGTACTGGAAGGGGTACCAGGAGTACGCCGCCGACAAGGTCGCCGCGCGCACGCCCCGGATGTGGGGCTTCCAGGCGTCCGGCAGCGCCCCGATCGTGCGCGGCGAGGTCGTCAAGGACCCGTCGACGATCGCCACCGCGATCCGCATCGGCAACCCGGCCTCCTGGAAGTACGCGCTGGCCGCGCAGGAGGAGTCCGGCGGCTTCATCGACGAGGTGACGGACCGTGAGATCCTGCGCGCCTACCGGTTGTTGGCCGCTCAGGAGGGCGTCTTCGTGGAGCCCGCGTCCGCCGCGTCCGTGGCCGGTCTGCTGAAGGCGGCCGAGCAGGGCAAGGTCGACCCGGGGCAGCGGATCGTCTGCACCGTCACCGGCAACGGCCTGAAGGACCCCGACTGGGCCGTCGCGGGCGCACCGCAGCCGGTCACCGTCCCGGTCGACGCGGCGACGGCCGCCGAGCGCCTCGGACTCGCGTAGGCGCCATCGGGCGGACGGGGACCGGCGGGAGCCGGACGGACGAGGACGCACGAGCACGGACGGGAGCAGGACCGGGGACGGGCGTCGGGTGGACGGACGTCGGGCGGCCCGCCGGGGAACCGGCGGGCACCCCCGGTCCCACCGCGTTCCGCGCGACGTGGGCGACCTCGTGGCGACGTCCTGGGCGACCCGCCGGGGACTTCCCCATCAGGGGTGCACGGGGGGCTTACGACACGCATCGTGCGCCTCCTGTGCGCCCTATGTCGCGGCTGAACCTTCCTTGGATAGGCTGTACCTAACCCGCCCACCGCATATGCCGCAGTGACGCGTCGCCGTCGCCGTCGCGGTCCCGGGTCCTCACCTACGCATCGCATCTCATTCGACAGCCCCGCAGCTCAAGGAGAGTCATCGCGAGATGGCCGGTCCCGCCTTCCGTGCCGCCCCCGTCCGGGTGCGCGTCCCCGCCACCAGCGCCAACCTCGGTCCGGGCTTCGACGCCTTCGGCCTCGCGCTGGGACTCTTCGACGACGTGGTCGTCCGGGTGGCCGACTCAGGGCTGCACATCGACATCGCGGGGGAGGGCAGCGAGACGCTGCCGAGGGACGAGAAGCACCTTCTCGTCCGGTCCCTGCGCACGGCCTTCGACGTCCTGGGCGGCCAGCCGCGCGGCCTGGAGATCGTCTGCGCCAACCGCATTCCGCACGGCCGGGGCCTCGGGTCCTCGTCGGCCGCCATCTGCGCGGGCATCGTCGCCGCGCGCGCGGTGACCATAGGCGGTGAGAGCAGGCTCGACGACGCGGCCCTGCTGGAGCTCGCGACCGAGATCGAGGGGCACCCGGACAACGTGGCGGCCTGTCTGCTCGGCGGGTTCACGCTGTCCTGGATGGAGGCGGGCGCCGCGCGGGCGATCAGGATGGAGCCCGCCGGTTCCATCGTTCCGGTGGTTTTCGTGCCCGGAAAGCCGGTGCTGACCGAGACCGCGCGCGGACTGCTCCCGCGCTCCGTGCCGCACGTCGACGCGGCCGCCAACGCGGGCCGCGCGGGCCTGCTCGTCGAGGCGCTCACGCGACGGCCCGAACTGCTGCTGCCCGCCACCGAGGACCGTCTGCACCAGGAGTACCGCGCGCCGGCCATGCCGGACAGCGCCGCACTGGTGGAGCGGTTGCGCGCGGACGGGATCCCCGCGGTGATCTCCGGCGCGGGGCCCACCGTGATGGCGCTGGCCGACGCGGGGACGGCCGACAAGATCGAGGCCTCGGCCGGTGCGGACTGGGCTGCGAACCGCCTGGCCCTGGACCTGCGAGGGGCGAGCGTGCTGCCTCTGGCGGCCTCCGGCGACATCTAGAAGTGCACGGTTGCCGGATTTCGAGAGGGGGAATGTTTGTTGGATCCGGTAGTGTTAACCTCAAGTCTGCACCCGACCCCACCATGGCGAGGTGCTTCGTGTCCCCCTTCGGGACAGACATTCTTCCGGGAGCTTCCCAAGCCGCACTGCGTTCCGTACGTCGTACCTGGGCAGTACGCCGTGCAGCGACGCTGAGCGGTCTTCGGGGCACGCTCCGGAATCGGTGCGGCCTCGCGACGTGACACTGGGTGTCACGGTTCGCTCGGGAAGCGCCATCACCAGAAATCTCTTCCGCCGCTTCGGCGGACAACCGCCCCGGCTTCGCCACAGCAAGGACCGAAGTCGGACAGCACAAACGGTCGCCGAGCCAGACAGGCCGACGTCCGCTCCAGGGAAGGACCCTTCGTGAGCGACACCACCGATCTGATGGGCGCACGTGTCGAGGAGACCGCTGCCGCGCCCGCCACGGACGCCTCCGCGCCTGCCAGCGGTGCGGGCTCGCGGCGGCGCCGCGGTACCGGCCTCGACGGCATGGTGCTGGCCGAGCTGCAGCAGGTCGCATCCGGACTCGGCATCAGGGGCACGGCGCGGATGCGCAAGAGCCAGCTGATCGAGGTCATCAAGGAGGCGCAGGCCGGGGGAGGCGCAGCCGCCCCCGCGAAGGCGACTGCCGCGGCCGACGCCGCCGAGACCAAGCCCAAGCGCCGCGCCACCTCCAAGGCGCGCACGGGCGAGGCCGCCGAGAAGAAGGCGGACGCAGCCCCGGCCGAGGCCGCCGCCGAGAAGGCCGTGGCCCAGCAGCAGATCGAGATCCCCGGCCAGCCGGCGGGCGGCGAAGCCCCCGCCGAGCGCCGTCGTCGCCGCGCCACCGCCGACGCGGGCAGCCCGGAGACGGTCGTCGCCGAGGCGAAGACCGCCGCGAAGACCGAGGCGGCCGCTCCGGCGCAGACCGAGGCCCAGGGCCAGCCGCAGGGCGACGCCCGCGGTGACGCCGACGGCGCCGAGGGCCGTCGTCGCGACCGCCGTGAGCGCGGCCGCGAGCGCGGTGACCGCAACGACCGTGGTGACCGTGGTGACCGCGGCGGCGACCGTCGCAAGGGCGACGAGCAGCAGGGCGGCCAGCAGCAGCGCGGCGGTCAGCAGCAGGGCCAGCAGCAGAGCGGCGGCCGCCAGGACCGCCAGCAGCGCGACAACGGCCCGCAGGACGACGACGACTTCGAGGGCGGCCGGCGTGGCCGTCGCGGCCGTTACCGCGACCGCCGTGGCCGCCGTGGGCGCGACGAGATCGGCGCCGCCGAGCCGCAGCTCGCCGACGACGACGTCCTGATCCCCGTCGCGGGCATCCTGGACATCCTCGACAACTACGCGTTCATCCGGACGTCGGGCTACCTGCCCGGCCCCAACGACGTGTACGTCTCGCTCGCCCAGGTCCGCAAGAACGGCCTGCGCAAGGGCGACCACGTCACCGGAGCGGTGCGTCAGCCCAAGGACGGCGAGCGCCGCGAGAAGTTCAACGCGCTGGTCCGGCTGGACTCCACCAACGGCATGGCGCCCGACTCCGGGCGCGGGCGACCGGAGTTCAACAAGCTGACCCCGCTCTACCCGCAGGACCGCCTCCGCCTGGAGACGGACCCGGGCGTGCTGACGACCCGGATCATCGACCTCGTGTCGCCGATCGGCAAGGGCCAGCGCGGTCTGATCGTGGCCCCGCCGAAGACCGGCAAGACCATGATCATGCAGGCGATCGCCAACGCGATCACGCACAACAACCCCGAGTGCCACCTGATGGTCGTCCTGGTCGACGAGCGTCCGGAAGAGGTCACCGACATGCAGCGGTCGGTCAAGGGCGAGGTCATCTCCTCGACCTTCGACCGCCCCGCCGAGGACCACACCACGGTCGCCGAGCTCGCCATCGAGCGCGCCAAGCGCCTGGTGGAGCTGGGCCACGACGTCGTCGTGCTGCTCGACTCGATCACGCGTCTGGGCCGTGCGTACAACCTCGCGGCGCCCGCCTCCGGCCGCATCCTGTCCGGTGGTGTCGACTCGACCGCCCTGTACCCGCCGAAGCGCTTCTTCGGTGCGGCCCGCAACATCGAGGACGGCGGTTCGCTGACCATCCTCGCCACCGCGCTGGTGGACACCGGGTCCCGCATGGACGAGGTGATCTTCGAGGAGTTCAAGGGCACCGGCAACATGGAGCTCAAGCTCGACCGCAAGCTCGCCGACAAGCGCATCTTCCCGGCGGTGGACGTGGACGCGTCCGGCACCCGCAAGGAAGAGATCCTGCTCGGCAACGACGAGCTGGCCGTCGTCTGGAAGCTGCGCCGGGTGCTGCACGCGCTCGACCAGCAGCAGGCGATCGAGTTGCTGCTCGACAAGATGAAGCAGACGAAGTCGAACGGCGAGTTCCTGCTCCAGATCCAGAAGACGACGCCGTCGCCCGGCAACAACGACTGAGTCCTGGCCGCATATCGCCGAAGCATTGCCAAGTCCGCCCCGTTACCCAAGTGACGGGGCGGACTTGTGCGCTGTAAGCTCATCGAGCAGTCGTGGGGGGGAACGTATTTTCTAATGCGCCCACTGAGAGCTGCGGGCTGCCTTCCGGCGGTCCCGCACCCGTGGGTCGATTCTCTCTCCGTCGAGCGCCATCGCTTGGTGACGCACGCGTGTGTGACATGCGCATGCGGCACCGTACTGTCCTTCGACAGGAGATTCTGAGTGACATCAACTTCTCGAAGAGCTCGCAGAGCTCTTCCCGCGGCAGCCGCCGCATTCGCGCTGGGAAGCGCGGTTCTCACGGCCATGCCGGCCGAGGCGGCCGACACGGCTCCGCTCCCGGCTCCGCACGCGGCCAAGGAGCTGCCCAGCCCCTCTCAGGCCGAACTGCTCAAGCGCGTCGAGGGGGCCCAGAAGACGCTCGGCGACGAAACCGCCACCGAGCCGACGGGGACGCCCGGAGCCGCCGAGAGCCCCAAGGCCTCGTCCTCCACGGTCGACCCGAAGATCATCGGCGGCACCGGCGCCACGCTCGCCGAGGCGCCGTGGATGGTGCAGCTGCACTACTTCGACGACAAGGGCACCGCGGACACCTCCGACGACGAGGGCTACTTCTGCGGCGGCACCCTGGTGGCGCCGGCGAAGGTCCTCACCGCCGCGCACTGCGTGGCCGGGCTGGACTGGTCGAAGCACGGCACCGTCGTCGGCGGCACCACCCAGCTGCCGGACGACACCGGCCTGCACGGCGGCACGGCCGTCGCCGTGTGGCGTCAGTGGGTCAACCCGACGTACCAGGTGGTCGAGGGCGCGCCCAGGGGCGGGGACTTCGCGGTCCTGACGCTGAACCAGGCGCTGCCCTACAAGACGCTCCAGGTCACGTCGAGCTCCGACACCGTGTCCTACAACGCCGGCACGCCTGCGGTGGTGTACGGCTGGGGGCGCACCAGCTCCGCCAACCAGGACATCTCCCTGACGCTGCGGAAGGCGACCGTCCCCATGCGGGCGGACTCCAGCTGCTCGACGCGCTTCCCGGGCGACTTCGTGGCGGGCCAGATGGTCTGCGCCGGCAACCCCGCCTCCGGGCAGGACGCCGGCACCGTCAGCCCCTGCAACGGGGACTCCGGCGGCCCGCTCGTGGTCAACGGCCGCATCGCCGGCGTCGTCTCCTGGGGCGTCACGGACTGCGTCGAGAGCGGCGCGTACAGCGTCTACGCCAAGACCCGGTCCTACGTCGGTGCGCTCAACGCGCGCATCGACGACACCGACCTGGACTTCGACGGCAAGGCGGACCTGTTCGCCCGCACGTCCGCGGGCACGGGCTACGAGTACTACGCCCTCGGCAAGTCGCCGTGGCTGGGCCGCCGTGCCTCGCTCGGTGACTGGGGCGGGGTCAACCTCGTCCGGCAGGCCGACCTGAACCGGGACTCCTACCAGGACTACCTGTTCCGCACCCTGGACGGCGTCCTGTACTGGTTCGCGTTCGACGGCGTCGACACCTATGTCGAGCACCGCGTCGGCAGCGGCTGGAACGCCATGAAGAACCTCCAGATCCCCGGCGACCTCACCGGCGACGCTCTGCCCGACCTGATCGCCCAGGACAGCTCCGGCGTCCTGTGGGTCTACCCGGGCAAGGGCAACGGGACCTTCGGGTCGCGCGTCAAGGTCGGCAGCGGCTGGGGCGTGATGACCATCACGGGCAAGGGCGACTACACCAACGACGGCAAGGCCGACCTGCTCGCGCGGGACAGCTCCGGCGTGCTCTGGCTGTACCCGGGCCGCGGGGTCGCCTCGGCGCCCTTCGGAGCGCGGACCAAGGTCGGAACGGGATGGTCGTTCAGCGCCTACGCCGGCACCGGCGACATCAGCGGTGACGGCAAGGCCGACCTGGTCGTGAAGGACAGCGCGGGCGTGCTCTGGCTGTACCAGGGCCGCGGTGTCGCCACCGCGCCGTTCAGCGCACGCGTCAAGATCGGCACCGGCTGGGGAGCGTTCAACCTCTTCGGCTGATGCCGTGCTCCGCGCCTGTCGCGGAACCCTCGGGGCCGCCTCCTGTACCACGGGGGCGGCCCTTCCGCATGTCGTACGCGGCAGGGGGCGCATGCGGTGATGTGCAACCCTGTCCTGAGTTTCCCCGTCTGTCCTGGCGGAGTGACGATAGTGAGGTCGCGCGACAAAAAGGAGCGAAGTGTCCGCCGAGAGCACGCCGGAACCCGGCATACCGGGTGAGGACGGCACAACGAGCGGGGCCGACGGCAGTAAGGGCCCGCGCCACCGCAAGCAGCGGGGCAGGCGCAAGGGGCTGCTGATCGCCGCATGGACCGCCGCGGGCATCGTGGTGCTGGGCGGCACCGGAGTGGGCTACCTGTACTTCAAGCTCAACGGGAACATCAAGAGCGTCGACATCGACCAGGCGCTGGGCACGGACCGGCCCACCAAGGCCGACAACGGCTCCGAGAACATCCTGGTCCTCGGCTCGGACACCCGCTCCGGCGCCAACAAAAAGCTGGGCGGCGGCGCCGACGACGGCAGCGCCCGCTCCGACACGGCGATGATCATCCACCTGTACAAGGGCCACAAGAAGGCGAGCGTGGTCTCCGTTCCGCGCGACACCCTCATCGACCGTCCCGCCTGCACGGACGCCAAGGGCGTCGCGCACGGGGCCGCGCGTGGCGTGATGTTCAACTCGGCGTACTCGACGGGCGGCGCGGCCTGCGCCGTGAAGACGGTGGAGTCGATCAGCGGCGTCCGTATGGACCACTACCTCGAAGTCGACTTCTCCGGGTTCGAGAAGCTCATCGACGAGCTGGGCGGCGTCCCGGTCACCACGACGAAGGCCATCAAGGACCCCGACAGCCATCTGGACCTCAAGGCCGGCACGCACACCCTCGACGGCGAACAGGCCCTCGGTCTGGTCCGCACCCGGCACGGCGTGGGCGACGGCTCCGACCTCGGGCGCATCCAGCTCCAGCAGGCCTTCATCAAGGCGCTCGTCGACCAGGTCAAGCACGTCGGCCTGTTCACCAGCGGGACGAAGCTGTACGACCTCGCCGACACCGCCACCAAGGCCGTCACGACCGACTCCCACCTCGGCTCGCTGAACTCCCTGATGTCCTTCGCGAACGGCCTCAAGGGCATCAGCGCGACCAACATGAACATGGTCACGATGCCGGTCCTGTACGACCCGTCCAACCCCAACCGGGTCATCGTCTCGGAGGCGAAGGCCAAGCAGGTCTGGGCGGCCCTGAAGAACGACCGGCCCATCCCGAAGGCGGCCACCACGGGCAACGCGACGGGCGAGGCGGCCGGGGTCGTCACGTCGTCCTGAGGCCGTGGTGACGTCGCCCTGGGGCCGTCGTGAGGCCGTCTGGGGTCCTCCTGGGGCCTCCTGGGGCCGCTCCGAGGCCGCTCCGGGGCCGTCCTGGGCTCGTTCTGCGGGCGTGAGGGGCGGCCTGGGCCGCAGGGGCCGGCCGGGCCCGGCGGGCCGCGGGGAATAGATCGCCCCACCCCCCGGTTTTGGGGGATGCGGCCAGTCCTGGCAGACTGGTACGTCGGCTCCGGTTCACGCTCGCCGTATCCCGCGGCAGCGACCCGGCGCCCTCCCGAAACTAGGAGACACCTTGAAGCGCGACATTCACCCCGAGTACGTCGAGACGCAGGTCAGCTGCACCTGTGGCGCGTCGTTCACCACCCGCAGCACGATCGAGGGCGGCAACATCCGCGCCGACGTCTGCTCCGAGTGCCACCCGTTCTACACGGGCAAGCAGAAGATCCTCGACACCGGTGGCCGTGTGGCCCGCTTCGAGGCCCGCTTCGGCAAGGCCGCCGCCGGCTCCACGAAGTAGCGAGCCCCTCTTCGCCGGTCCACGGCAGTGTCCCCGTCCGGGGCACGCCGGGACCGGCGTTTTTGGTCGCCCGCCCTTCCCCCACGTTCGTCATTCAGGAGCCCACCATGTTCGAGGCCGTCGAGGAGTTGCTCGGAGAGCACGCCGACCTGGAGAAGCAGCTCGCCGACCCGTCGGTCCACGCCGACCAGGCCAACGCGCGCAAGCTGAACAAGCGCTACGCCGAGCTGACCCCGATCGTCGGCACCTACCGCTCCTGGAAGCAGACCGGCGACGACGTCGAGACCGCACGCGAATTCGCCGCCGACGACCCCGACTTCGCGGCCGAGGTCAAGGAGCTGGAGAAGCAGCGCGAGGAGCTCACCGAGAAGCTGCGGCTGCTGCTCGTGCCCCGGGACCCGTCCGACGACAAGGACGTCATCCTGGAGATCAAGGCCGGCGCGGGCGGCGACGAGTCGGCCCTGTTCGCCGGAGACCTGCTGCGCATGTACCTGCGCTACGCCGAGCGCGTCGGCTGGAAGACCGAGATCATCGACGCCACCGAGTCCGAGCTGGGCGGCTACAAGGACGTCCAGGTCGCCGTGAAGACCAAGGGCGGCCAGGGCGCGACCGAGCCCGGACAGGGCGTGTGGGCGCGCATGAAGTACGAGGGCGGCGTGCACCGGGTGCAGCGCGTGCCCGCGACCGAGTCCCAGGGGCGGATCCACACCTCCGCGGCCGGTGTGCTCGTGACGCCCGAGGCCGAGGAGGTCGACGTCGAGATCAACGCCAACGATCTGCGCATCGACGTGTACCGGTCCTCGGGCCCAGGCGGGCAGTCCGTCAACACCACCGACTCCGCCGTGCGCATCACGCACCTGCCCACCGGAGTCGTCGCCTCCTGCCAGAACGAGAAGAGCCAGCTGCAGAACAAGGAGCAGGCGATGCGTATCCTGCGCTCCAGGCTGCTGGCGGCGGCGCAGGAGGAAGCGGAGCGGGAGGCCGCCGACGCCCGCCGCAGCCAGGTCCGCACCGTCGACCGCTCCGAGAAGATCCGCACGTACAACTTCCCGGAGAACCGCATCTCGGACCACCGGGTCGGCTTCAAGTCGTACAACCTGGACCAGGTCCTGGACGGCGACCTCGACGCGGTGATCCAGGCGTGCGTCGACGCGGACTCGGCCGCCAAGCTCGCAGCCGCGTAGGCGACGTGGCGATGTAGGACGTACGCACGACGAGTACGACACGGAGGACGCGCGTGCAGCAATCATTTGGGGGACGCCCCCCGAGCCCCCGCAGTCTGCTGCTCGCTGAGGTAGCTCAGGCCACCCAGCGGCTGGCCGACGCCGGCGTGCCCTCGCCGCGCAACGACGCGGAGGAACTCGCCGCGTTCGTGCACGGTGTGAAGCGCGGTCAGCTCCACTCCGTGCAGGACTCCGACTTCGACGCCCGCTACTGGGAGGTCATCGCCCGTCGCGAGCAGCGCGAGCCGCTCCAGCACATCACCGGACGGGCGTTCTTCCGGTACCTGGAGCTCCAGGTGGGCCCCGGGGTCTTCGTGCCGCGTCCCGAGACCGAGTCGGTCGTCGGCTGGGCCATAGACGCCGTGCGCGCCATGGACGTCGTCGAGCCCCGGATCGTCGACCTGTGCACCGGCAGCGGCGCCATCGCGCTCGCCCTCGCCCAGGAGGTGCCGCGCTCCCGCGTGCACGCCGTGGAGCTGTCCGAGGACGCCCTGCGGTGGACGCGCAAGAACATGGAAGGGTCCAGGGTCGACCTGCGGCAGGGAGACGCCCTGGACGCCTTCCGGGACCTCGACGGCCAGGTCGACCTGGTCGTCTCCAACCCGCCGTACATCCCGCTCACCGAGTGGGAGTACGTCGCCCCCGAGGCCCGGGACTACGACCCCGAACTCGCCCTGTTCTCCGGCGAGGACGGCCTCGACCTGATCCGTGGCATCGAGCGCACCGCGCACCGGCTGCTGCGCCCGGGCGGCGTCGTCGTCATCGAGCACGCCGACACCCAGGGCGGCCAGGTGCCGTGGATCTTCACCGAGGAGCGGGGCTGGGCCGACGCCGCCGACCACCCCGACCTCAACAACCGGCCGCGCTTCGCCACCGCCCGCAGGGCGATGCCGTGAGCGTCGTTCCCGACAACTTCGACCCGCAGCAGGACGCGCACCCATACGCGCACAGGTACTTCGTGTACGAGGAGGCTCGCTAAATGGCACGGCGATACGACACCAACGACGCGACCGACCGCGTGACCGGTCTGCGCGAGGCCGCGTCCGCCGTCCGCCGTGGCGAGCTCGTGGTCCTCCCGACCGACACGGTGTACGGGATCGGCGCCGACGCGTTCTCCTCGGAGGCCGTCGCCGACCTGCTGGCGGCCAAGGGCAGGGGCCGCAACATGCCCACCCCCGTCCTCATCGGCTCCCCGAACACGCTGCACGGGCTCGTCACGGACTTCTCCGAACTGGCCTGGGAACTGGTCGACGCGTTCTGGCCGGGCGCGCTGACGCTCGTGGCCAAGCACCAGCCGTCCCTGCAGTGGGACCTGGGCGACACCCGCGGCACGGTCGCCGTCCGCATGCCGCTGCACCCGGTCGCCATCGAGTTGCTCACGGAGGTCGGCCCGATGGCGGTCTCCTCGGCCAACCTCACGGGTCACTCCTCGCCGGAGAACTGCGACTACGCGCAGGAGATGCTCGGCGACTCGGTCTCCGTCTACCTCGACGGCGGCCCGACGCCCGGCAACGTGCCCTCCTCGATCGTCGACGTCAGCCGTGAGGTGCCGCTGCTGCTGCGGGCGGGCGCGATCTCCGCGGACGAGCTGCGGAAGGTCGTACCCGACCTTGAGGTGGCGAATTGACAGCCCCTGACGCGGGGCGTGGCATAGGCAACGGAGAACGTGCCGCGGAGCAGACGACGACGTTCGGGTTTCCGCGCGACACCTTCCGCATCCTCCACGTCAGCACCGGCAACGTCTGCCGCTCGCCCATCACCGAGCGGCTGACCCGGCATTTCGTGTCGCAGCGGCTCGGGGTGCTGGGCGGCGGGCTGATCGTGGAGAGCGCGGGCACCTGGGGCCACGAGGGCGCGCCGATGGAGGCCAACGCGGAAGCCGTGCTGGCCGACTTCGGCGCGGACGCGTCCGGCTTCACCGGGCGTGAGCTCCTCGACGAGCACGTCATCATGGCCGACCTGGTCCTGACGGCGACCCGCGACCACCGCGCCCAGGTCATCTCCATGGGGCACTCGGCGGGCCTGCGCACCTTCACCCTGAAGGAGTTCACCCGGCTGGTGAACGCCATCGACCCGGCCACCCTCCCCCCGGTGGACGAGGGCGTGGTGATGCGCGCGCGGGCCCTGGTCCGCGCGGCGGCGGCTCTACGCGGGTGGCTCCTCGCGCCGACCCTGGAGGCGGACGAGGTCTACGACCCCTACGGGGCGCCCCTGCCGTTCTTCCGCTCCATCGGCGACGAGATACACCAGGCCCTGGACCCGGTCGTCACGGCCCTGACAGGCGTACCCGCCCGCACCTGACCCGGGCGCGCCCGTGGCGGCACGAGAACCGAACCCGTTCGCGGGGTGTGCCGCCCGGGTGGCGCCCTGGTGCCGTCCGGCTCCGCGGGGTGGCGTCGGCAGGGCGTGGAGGCCGCGCGCGGGGTCCGTGACGGGCCTACATTGGACATACGTCACCGTCGACGCCCCGGAGCGCATCATGTCGGTCGCCCATGTCCCCGAGGCCGATGTCCTGCGCCGGCAGGACCCCGAGCTGGCCGAGATCCTGCTCGGGGAACGGGAGCGGCAGGCGTCGACGCTGCAACTGGTCGCCGCCGAGAACTTCACCTCGCCCGCCGTGCTGGCCGCGCTGGGCTCGTCGCTCGCCAACAAGTACGCCGAGGGGTATCCGGGGGCCCGCCACCACGGCGGCTGCGAGATCGTCGACGTCGCCGAGCGCATCGCCGTGGACCGCGCCAAGGCCCTGTTCGGGGCCGGACACGCCAACGTCCAGGCCCACTCGGGGTCATCGGCGGTGCTGGCCGCCTACGCGGCGCTGCTGCGGCCCGGTGACACCGTTCTCGCGCTCGGGCTGCCGCACGGCGGCCATCTCACCCACGGTTCGCCCGCCAACTTCTCCGGGCGCTGGTTCGACTTCGTCCCCTACGGGCTGGACGCGGAGACAGGCCTCATCGACCATGAGCAGGTCAGGGCACTGGCCCGGAGCCACCGGCCCAAGGCGATCGTGTGCGGGTCCATCGCCTACCCCCGCCACATCGACTACGCCTTCTTCCGCGAGGTGGCCGACGAGGTCGGCGCCCACCTCATCGCCGACGCCGCCCACCCCATCGGTCTCGTCGCCGGGGGAGCGGCGCCCAGTCCGGTGCCGTACGCCGACATCGTCTGCGCCACGACGCACAAGGTGCTGCGCGGTCCGCGCGGCGGGATGCTCCTCTGCCGCGGCGACCTGGCCGAACGGGTGGACAGGGCCGTGTTCCCGTTCACGCAGGGCGGCGCGCAGATGCACACCATCGCGGCGAAGGCGGTCGCGTTCGGGGAGGCGGCGACACCGGCGTTCGGCGTCTACGCCCATCAGGTGGTCGCCAATGCGAGGGTTCTCGCCGCCGCTCTGGAGAGTGAAGGGCTGAGCGTCACCACCGGCGGGACCGACACCCACCTCATCACCGCCGACCCCGCCCCGCTCGGCGTCGACGGCCGCGGCGCGCGGGGCCTGCTCGCGGCCGCCGGGATGGTGCTGGACTGCTGCGCCCTGCCGCACGCGCACGCCCGCGGCCTGCGCCTGGGCACCGCCGCGCTGACCACGCAGGGCATGGGGGAGCAGGAGACGAGGCTGATCGCGGCGCTGCTGGCGGGGGTGCTGCGGGGCGAGGTCGAGGGCAAGAAGGCCCGCGAGGAGGTGCGCGAGCTCACCCACGCGTTTCCGCCGTATCCGGGCTGAACCGGGGTAGGCGTGCCGCGTGCGGACCCTCCCGCGCACCCCCCGTGCGCCCCCGCGCACAGACTCACGTGAAACCATCGTCACTACCCGGCAGTCCTCACACATATGCGCCGTGCGGTAGACGATCGCTAGGGTGTGGGACTGAGATGGCCAGCGAGACCTGTGGGGAAGCCCGTGCGTGAATACCTGCTGACGCTCTGCATCACGGCCGCGGTGACGTATCTGCTGACAGGGCCGGTACGGAAGTTCGCGATCGTGGCCGGAGCGATGCCGGAGATCAGGGCCCGTGACGTGCACCGGGAACCGACTCCGCGGCTCGGCGGGATCGCCATGTTCTTCGGTCTGTGCGCCGGTCTGCTGGTCGCCGACCACCTCACCAACCTCAACGAGGTCTTCGAGAAGTCGAACGAGCCGCGCGCCCTGCTTTCGGGCGCGGCCCTGATCTGGCTGATCGGCGTTCTGGACGACAAGTTCGAGATCGACGCGCTGATCAAGCTGGGCGGCCAGATGATCGCCGCCGGCGTCATGGTCATGCAGGGTCTGACGATCCTGTGGCTGCCCATCCCGCTCGTCGGCACGGTCGCGCTGACGCAGTGGCAGGGCACCCTGCTGACGGTGGCGCTCGTCGTCATCACCATCAACGCGGTGAACTTCGTGGACGGCCTCGACGGCCTCGCCGCCGGCATGGTGTGCATCGCGGCGGCCGCGTTCTTCATGTACGCCTACCGCATCTGGTACTCGTACGGCATCGAGGCCGCCGCCCCGGCGACGCTGTTCGCGGCGATCCTGATGGGCATGTGCCTGGGCTTCCTGCCGCACAACATGCACCCCGCGCGGATCTTCATGGGCGACTCGGGCTCGATGCTGATCGGGCTGGTGCTGGCCGCCGGCGCGATCTCCATCACGGGCCAGGTCGACCCCGACGTCATGAAGCTGTTCTCCGGGTCCGAGCGCAACGCCGTCCACCAGATGGTGCCGGTCTACATCCCGCTGGTGATGCCGCTGACGATCATCGCGATCCCGGCCGCCGACCTGGTCCTGGCGATCGTGCGGCGCACCTGGCGCGGTCAGTCGCCGTTCGCGGCCGACCGCGGGCATCTGCACCACCGCCTGCTGGAGATCGGCCACTCGCACAGCCGCGCAGTGCTGATCATGTACTTCTGGTCGGCGCTGATCGCGTTCGGCGCGCTGGCCTACTCGGTCAACTCGGCCTCCATGTGGATCGTCCTCGGCGTCGTGGCGCTCAGCGCGGTCGGACTCGGGCTGCTTCTGCTGCCGCGCTTCACGCCGCGCACGCCGCGCTGGGCCGAGGCCTTCGTCCCGCCCCGCTACCGGCGGCGGCGGGCGGAGGCGCGCAGCGGGGCCATGGCGGCCGCCGCCGGACCGGTCTCCGTGGGAGCGTCCCCGGTCGAGCGGACGCCGGAGACGGTCCCGGCCCGCGAGCCGGGCCCCCACCGCAAGCTGAACGGCAGCACCGCCCTGTCGGAGCGGACAGGGCGGGTGCGGACCCAGGAGCGCGAGCGGGCATAGGGCGGGGCATGCTGGCCCGGTGCGGGCCTGCGCGTGGTCCGGCCCGCGCCGGCGTCCAGGCGGCTCGGGCACGGCCCGGCAGCCGTCGTCGTCGTTTGAGGGCCCGGGACGTCTGCGCGCGACGCCGTAGCGCGTGGGCGGTCGGCGTGCCGCCGCGGGCCGCCGGACGGCGCTGCCGCAGGACGGCGCGAACCCGGGCCGCCGCTTGCCAGGAGGCGGCGAACTGCCCCTCGTCCACGGGCGGTTGAAGCGGGGCGCCGATCGGCCGCGGAGCGGTCGTACGCCCCGCGAGACGAGGGTCGAATCAGTGATGACGGGCGGGCGAACGCGACGGTCGTCCAAGCCTCGCGTTCACCCTCGACAAGGTAAGAATCTGACTAGAGCATTGCCAACTCGTGGGGGAAATGCGGGCGGTCAAACACCCCCAATACCAGACAACCTCCCCGCGATCCTGCACAGACGCGCACTGTCACTCTCATGTGTGACAGTGGGCACACCGAATAGGTAAAGACCTCATCAAATAGTTTGTGATACGGTTCACGAGTACCCCCGGACAGAGCCGATGGAGCGCACCACGACGGTCCCTCGGAGCGAGGCGGCGTGAGGTCTCTCGCCCCTCGGGCCGGGACTACGCTCGTCCATGACGACACCCTGCCCCCCGTTGAATGCGGAGTTGCCGCCATGCAGTCCAACGACGTACGAACGCTCCTGCACTGTGCCCTGCCCACCGCTGTCGCGGGTGTGGCGGGAGTCGCGGTGAGCGCCGCCGTTGCCGGCGGCAAGGGAGCGCTCGGCGCCGTCTTCGGTGCGCTGCTCGTCCTGCTGTTCATGGGGGGCGGACTGGTGGTGCTGTTGCGTACCGCGCGCCAGTTCCCTCACCTGTTCCAGTCGATGGGGCTGTTGCTCTACACCACGCAGATCCTGTTGCTGATGATCATCCTGATCGTTTTCAAGGGGACCTCGGCCTTCGATCCGAAATGCTTCGCGTTCACACTGCTCGCCTCCACCCTCGTGTGGATCGCGGCTCAGGTGCGTTCGCACATGAAGGCCAAGATCCTCTACGTCGAGCCGGACTCCGCCCGGACGTCGTCGTGACCTGTAGGGCCGGTGTAAAGGGCCTTCCGCTCTTTTGCTATGGTCTCGCCACAACTGCGGCAGAGCTGGCGCGGGCGGCAAGCGTGCCTGTGACGTCTCACGGTTCGGAGCCCAGTCGCCGCCCCCTTATCCGCAAGTCCAGTCCAGTGCCGTCCCGCGGTCGCAGGCCGCGCCGACACATCGAGGTTGCCGTACCCATGCGCCACGCTGAAGGAGCTCGCGGTGAGTAACGCCAAGACGCTCGCCTTCGAGACCGACTGTCATATTTTCGACGGGTGCGGTTTCCCGACCCCCGGCCTGCACTCGTTCATGTTCGAGCCGCTCTTCACCGTCGGCGGCATCGAGTTCAACAAGCCGATGCTGCTCTCGCTGGTGAGCACCGTCGTCGTCATCGGGTTCTTCTGGGCGGCCTTCAACAAGCCGAAGCTGATTCCCGGCAAGCTCCAGATGGTCGGCGAGGCCGGCTACGACTTCGTGCGCCGAGGCGTCGTCTACGAGACGATCGGCAAGCGCGAGGGCGAGAAGTACGTCCCGCTGATGTTCGCGCTGTTCTTCTTCATCTGGATCATGAACCTGTGGTCGATCATCCCGATCGCCCAGTTCCCGGCCACCGCCGTGATCGCCTTCCCGGCCGGTCTCGCCGCTCTGGTCTACATCCTGTGGATGAGCATCACGTTCAAGCGCCACGGCTTCATCGGCGGCTTCAAGAACATCACCGGCTACGACCGTTCGCTCGGCCCGGTGTTCCCGATGGTCATGTTCTTCGAGTTCCTGTCGAACGTGTTCATCCGGCCGTTCACGCACGCCGTCCGGCTCTTCGCGAACATGTTCGCGGGCCACGTTCTGATCCTGATCTTCACCATCGGAACCTGGTACCTGCTCAACGGCATCGGCATCGCCTACTCGGCGGTCTCGTTCGTGATGGTCCTCGTGATGACGGTCTTCGAGCTGTTCATCCAGGCCCTCCAGGCCTACGTCTTCATCCTCCTGTCCTGCAGCTACATCCAGGGCGCGCTCGCCGAGCACCACTGAGCACCCGCACCACCCACCCCTGAACTTCCGGTGGCCAACCCCCACCGGCCTGTGTAAAGAGAAGGAAGTTACGGCATGTCCGCTCTCGACACCCTCGCCGCGGTCCAGATCAAGGGCAATCTCGCTGCCATCGGCTACGGTCTCGCGGCCATCGGTCCCGGCGTCGGCGTTGGCATCATCTTCGGCAACGGCACCCAGGCGCTGGCCCGCCAGCCCGAGGCCGCCGGCCTGATCCGTCAGAACCAGATCCTCGGCTTCGTGCTCTGTGAGGCGCTCGCCCTGATCGGCCTGGTCATGGGCTTCGTCTACCCGTCTGTCTGACGGTTTCGGCCGACGAGAGAATTCCACGGAAGGAACTGATGTGATCTCGCCCTTGCTGCAACTCGCGGCCGAGGAGGAGTCCCAGAATCCTCTGATCCCGGAGATCCCCGAGCTCGTCATCGGTCTGATCGCGTTCGCGATCGTGTTCTTCGTCCTGGGCAAGAAGCTCCTTCCGAACATCAACAAGGTTCTGGAAGAGCGTCGCGACGCCATCGAGGGCGGGATCGAACAGGCCGAGATTGCCCGGACCGAGGCCCAGAGCGTTCTGGAGCAGTACAAGGCCCAGCTCGCCGAGGCCCGCCACGAGGCCGCGCGGCTGCGCCAGGAGGCGCAGGAGCAGGGCGCCGCGCTCATCGTCGAGATGCGCGCGGAAGGCCAGCGTCAGCGCGAGGAGATCGTCGCCGCCGGACACAGCCAGATCGAGGCGGACCGCAAGGCCGCCGCGTCCGCGCTGCGTCAGGACGTCGGCAAGCTCGCCACCGACCTGGCCGGCAAGCTCGTCGGCGAGTCCCTGGAGGACCACGCCCGGCAGAGCCGCGTCATCGACCGCTTCCTCGATGAGCTTGAGGAGAAGGCCGAGGCGTCTCGATGACCGCACACGGAGCCAGCCGCGAGGCATTCGCAGCAGCCCGTGAGCGTCTTGACGCGCTGACGGACTCCACGTCCGTGGACGCGGCGCTGCTCGCAGAGGAACTGGCGTCCGTCACGGCGCTGCTCCACGGCGAGATCTCGCTGCGTCGGGTCCTCACCGACCCGGCGCAGGCCGCCGACCGCAAGGCCGAGCTGGTCCAGCGCCTGCTCGGCAGCCGGATCAGCGGTCACACCGCCGATCTGGTGGCCGGCACGGTGCGCTCCCGCTGGTCGCAGTCCCGCGACCTGGTGGACGTGCTGGAAGAGCTGGCGAACATCGCCGACCTCACCGCCGCGCAGAAGGCCGGTACGCTCGACGACGTCGAGGACGAGCTGTTCCGCTTCGGGCGGATCGTCTCCTCCAACACCGAGCTGCGCGCCGCACTGACCGACCGGAAGGCCACCGTCCCGGCCAAGAGCGAGCTGCTGCACAGCCTGCTCGGGGGCCGGGCCGACGCGGCCACCGAGCGACTGGTGACGCGCCTCGTGATCGCACCGCGTGGACGTAGCCTGGAAGCGGGCCTTGAGTCCCTGTCCAAGCTCGCCGCGGAGCGCCGCGACCGCATGGTCGCCGTCGTCACCTCGGCGGTGCCGCTGAGCGACCCGCAGAAGCAGCGCCTCGGCGCGGCCCTCGCGAAGCTCTACGGCCGCAGGATGCACCTCAACCTCGACGTGGACCCCGCGGTCCTCGGCGGGATCCGGGTGCAGGTCGGTGACGAGGTGATCAACGGCTCCCTCGCGGACCGCATCGAGGACGCCGGCCGCCGCATGGCGAGCTAGCAGCAACTCAAGACCGCAGTACGAACTGATGGCGGCCCTGGTTGGGCCGTGCAGAGGATTCACCTCTTTCAGGGGGGAGTCCCCATCCCCCCAAAGTGAAACTTCGGGCCCAACAAGGAGAGCAGGGAACCCAGATGGCGGAGCTCACGATCCGGCCGGAGGAGATCCGGGACGCGCTGGAGAACTTTGTCCAGTCGTACAAGCCGGACGCGGCCTCGCGCGAGGAGGTCGGTACGGTCACCCTTGCCGGCGACGGCATCGCGAAGGTCGAGGGCCTCCCCTCGGCCATGGCCAACGAACTGCTGAAGTTCGAGGACGGCACCCTCGGTCTCGCGCTCAACCTCGAAGAGCGCGAGATCGGTACCGTCATCCTCGGCGAGTTCAGCGGCGTCGAGGAGGGCCAGCCGGTCACCCGCACCGGAGAGGTCCTGTCCGTCGCCGTCGGCGAGGGCTACCTGGGCCGGGTCGTCGACCCGCTCGGCAACCCGATCGACGGCCTCGGCGAGATCGAGACGTCCGGCCGCCGTGCCCTGGAGCTTCAGGCTCCCGGTGTCATGGCCCGTAAGTCGGTGCACGAGCCGATGGAGACCGGCTACAAGGCCGTCGACGCGATGACCCCGATCGGCCGTGGTCAGCGTCAGCTGATCATCGGCGACCGCCAGACCGGCAAGACCGCCCTGGCCGTCGACACGATCATCAACCAGCGCGACAACTGGCGCACCGGCGACCCGAAGAAGCAGGTCCGCTGCGTCTACGTCGCCATCGGTCAGAAGGGCTCGACCATCGCCTCCGTGCGTGGCGCCCTCGAAGAGGCCGGCGCGCTGGAGTACACGACCATCGTCGCCGCCCCGGCGTCCGACCCGGCCGGCTTCAAGTACCTGGCGCCGTACACCGGTTCGGCCATCGGTCAGCAGTGGATGTACGAGGGCAAACACGTCCTCATCATCTTCGACGACCTCTCGAAGCAGGCCGACGCCTACCGCGCCGTGTCGCTGCTGCTGCGCCGCCCGCCGGGCCGTGAGGCCTACCCGGGCGACGTCTTCTACCTGCACTCCCGTCTGCTGGAGCGCTGCGCGAAGCTCTCCGACGAACTGGGCGCGGGCTCGATGACCGGTCTGCCGATCGTCGAGACCAAGGCCAACGACGTCTCGGCGTTCATCCCGACCAACGTCATCTCCATCACCGACGGCCAGTGCTTCCTGGAGTCCGACCTGTTCAACGCCGGTCAGCGCCCGGCCCTGAACGTCGGTATCTCGGTCTCCCGCGTCGGTGGCTCCGCCCAGCACAAGGCCATGCGCCAGGTCTCGGGCCGGCTCCGCCTCGACCTCGCCCAGTACCGTGAGCTGGAGGCGTTCGCCGCCTTCGGTTCCGACCTGGACGCCGCGTCGAAGTCGCAGCTGGAGCGCGGTCAGCGCCTGGTCGAGCTGCTCAAGCAGCCGCAGTACCAGCCGATGCCGACCGAGGACCAGGTCGTCTCCGTCTGGGCCGGCACCACCGGCAGGATGGACGACGTTCCGGTCTCCGACGTCCGCCGCTTCGAGAAGGAGCTGCTGGACTACCTGCACCGCAAGGAGCAGGGCCTCATGACCTCCATCAAGGAGGGCGCGAAGATGTCGGACGACACCCTCACCGCTGTTGCCGACGCGATCGCCGAGTTCAAGAAGCAGTTCGAGACCTCGGACGGCAAGCTTCTCGGCGAGGACGCCCCGGCCGCGGCCAAGTGACGTAAGGAAGGGACCTGACTCATGGGAGCCCAGCTCCGGGTCTACAAGCGTCGCATCCGATCCGTCACCGCGACCAAGAAGATCACCAAGGCGATGGAGATGATCGCCGCCTCGCGCGTCGTCAAGGCGCAGCGCAAGGTGGCGGCCTCCGCGCCGTACGCGACCGAGCTCACCCGCGCGGTCTCGGCGGTCGGCACCGGTTCGAACACCAAGCACCCGCTGACCACGGAGGCGGAGACGGCGACCCGTGCCGCGGTGCTGCTCCTCACGAGCGACCGCGGACTGGCCGGCGCCTTCAACTCCAACGCGATCAAGGCCGCCGAGCAGCTGACGGCGCGCCTTGAGGCGGAGGGCAAGGAGGTCGACACGTACATCGTCGGCCGCCGCGGTCTGGCCCACTACAACTTCCGCGAGCGCAAGGTCGCGGAGTCGTGGTCGGGCTTCACCGACGAGCCCACCTACGCGGACGCGAAGAAGGTCGCGGGTCCGCTGATCGAGGCCATCGAGAAGGACACGGCCGAGGGCGGCGTGGACGAACTCCACATCGTCTTCACCGAGTTCGTCTCGATGATGACGCAGACGGCGCTCGATGACCGTCTGCTGCCGCTCAGCCTCGACGAGGTCGCCAAGGAGGCGGCGCCGAAGGGCGAGATCCTTCCGCTGTACGACTTCGAGCCGTCGGCGGAGGACGTCCTCGACGCCCTGCTGCCGCGCTATGTGGAGAGCCGCGTCTACAACGCGCTTCTCCAGTCGGCAGCCTCCAAGCACGCCGCCACGCGGCGCGCGATGAAGTCGGCCACCGACAACGCGGGCGAGCTCATCGAGACGCTCTCCCGCCTTGCCAACGCGGCCCGCCAGGCCGAAATCACCCAGGAAATCAGCGAGATCGTCGGTGGCTCCGCAGCCCTGGCCGACGCGACCGCGGGGAGTGACAGGTAATGACGACGACAGTTGAGACGGCCGTTGCCACGGGCCGCGTCGCCCGGGTCATCGGCCCGGTCGTCGACGTGGAATTCCCCGTCGACGCCATGCCGGAGATCTACAACGCCCTTCACGTCGAGGTGGCCGACCCGGCCCAGGACGGCGCGAAGAAGACGCTGACCCTGGAGGTCGCCCAGCACCTGGGTGACGGCCTGGTCCGCACCATCTCGATGCAGCCCACCGACGGTCTGGTCCGCCAGGCCCCGGTCACCGACACCGGCACGGGCATCACCGTCCCGGTCGGCGACTTCACCAAGGGCAAGGTGTTCAACACCCTCGGCGAGGTGCTGAACGTCGACGAGCAGTACGAGGGCGAGCGCTGGTCCATCCACCGCAAGGCCCCCAACTTCGACGAGCTTGAGTCGAAGACCGAGATGTTCGAGACCGGCGTCAAGGTCATCGACCTTCTCACCCCGTACGTCAAGGGTGGAAAGATCGGCCTGTTCGGTGGCGCCGGCGTCGGCAAGACGGTGCTCATCCAGGAGATGATCTACCGCGTCGCCAACAACCACGACGGTGTCTCCGTGTTCGCCGGTGTCGGCGAGCGCACCCGTGAGGGCAACGACCTCATCGAGGAGATGGCCGACTCGGGCGTCATCGACAAGACCGCCCTGGTCTTCGGTCAGATGGACGAGCCCCCGGGCACCCGTCTGCGCGTGGCCCTGGCCGGTCTGACCATGGCGGAGTACTTCCGCGATGTGCAGAAGCAGGACGTGCTGTTCTTCATCGACAACATCTTCCGCTTCACGCAGGCCGGTTCCGAGGTCTCGACCCTGCTCGGCCGCATGCCCTCCGCGGTGGGCTACCAGCCGAACCTGGCCGACGAGATGGGTCTCCTCCAGGAGCGCATCACCTCGACCCGTGGTCACTCGATCACCTCGATGCAGGCGATCTACGTCCCCGCGGACGACCTGACCGACCCGGCCCCGGCCACCACCTTCGCCCACCTCGACGCGACGACGGTTCTCTCCCGTCCGATCTCCGAGAAGGGCATCTACCCGGCCGTGGACCCGCTGGACTCCACGTCCCGGATCCTGGACCCCCGCTACATCGCGGCGGACCACTACAACACCGCGATGCGCGTCAAGACGGTCCTGCAGAAGTACAAGGACCTTCAGGACATCATCGCGATCCTCGGCATCGACGAGCTGGGCGAAGAGGACAAGCTCACCGTCCACCGCGCCCGTCGCGTCGAGCGCTTCCTGTCCCAGAACACCCACGTCGCCAAGCAGTTCACCGGCGTCGACGGGTCGGACGTCCCGCTGGACGAGTCGATCACCGCGTTCAACGCGATCATCGACGGCGAGTACGACCACTTCCCGGAGCAGGCGTTCTTCCTGTGCGGTGGCATCGAGGACCTGAAGGCCAACGCCAAGGAGCTGGGCGTCTCCTGAACTCCCTGAGTTCGCAGTGAGCCCCGCGGCTCACGTCTGAGGGGGCGGGCGCGTCCCGCCCCCTCACTCACGCCCCTTAGACTTGTAACCAACACCCGGCGGAATCGGCCGGGTGGTGACCCGAGGAGCCACCTTGGCTGCTGAGCTGCACGTCGCGCTGGTCGCGGCCGACCGAGAGGTCTGGTCCGGCGAGGCCACCCTGGTCGTCGCGCGCACCACGTCCGGCGACATCGGCGTCATGCCCGGTCACCAGCCGCTGCTCGGTGTGCTGGAGTCGGGCCCGGTGACCATCCGTACGAGTGATGGTGGAACGGTCGTCGCCGCGGTGCACGGCGGTTTCATCTCGTTCGCGGACAACAAGCTGTCGCTGCTGGCCGAGATCGCCGAACTGTCGGACGAGATCGACGTCCAGCGCGTGGAGCGGGAGCTGGAGCGCGCGAAGGCGGAGGGCGACGCCGCCGCCGAGCGTCGCGCGGACGTACGACTGCGTGCGGCGGCCTCGCGCTGACCCAGGGCACAGCCGCATGACGTCACTCAGCCGCGGTCGGTTCCGGAGCAATCCGGCGCCGACCGCGGCTGAGGCAGATATGGATGTTTTTTCCGTTCCGTTACCTATTTCGGTACCTAGGAGACGAGGAGGTCGGTGTCGATGGTCCTCGCTCTGACTGTGTGCGGAATCGTCGTGGCCCTGGTGGTGCTGGGGTTGTTCGTCTTCGGTCTGCGCCGCAGACTCATCCAGCGCTCCGGCGGCACCTTCGACTGTTCGCTGCGCTGGGGCGTCCCCGAGGAACCGGACACGAGCGGAAAGGGCTGGAGCTACGGCGTCGCCCGCTACAACGGCGACCGCATCGAGTGGTACCGGGTCTTCTCCTACGCCTACCGCCCGCGCCGGGTCCTGGAGCGCGGCTCGATCGAGGTGGCAGGCCGCCGGCTTCCCGAGGGCGAGGAGGAGCTGGCCCTGCTGTCCGACGCGGTCGTCCTCGTCTGTGTGCACCGCGGTACCCGTCTCGAACTCGCCATGAGCGAGGACGCGTTGACCGGTTTCCTCGCCTGGCTGGAGGCTGCTCCGCCCGGCCAGCGGGTGAACGTGGCGTAACCGCGTTCACCCTCCCCCGGAATCGGCCCGGGAGAGGGTGAGGTCTTTCTTCACGCGGTCACGCGGTCATGCGGTGATGCGCGATCGCTCACGACAGTCCGTTGCTGATGGCGTTCACCAGCTCTCCGTTGCCCGTGTCGCCGCTGAACTCCCAGAAGAACGCGCCGCCCAGGCCCTGGTTCCTGGCCCAGGTCATCTTGGAGGCGATGGTGGCCGGGGTGTCGTACGACCACCAGTTGCTGCCGCACTTCGCGTACGCCGTGCCGGCGACGGTCCCGGTGGCCGGGCAGGACGTCTTGAGGACCTTGTAGTCCTCGATGCCCTGCTCGTAGGTGCCGGCCGCCGGGCCCGTGGCGGTGCCGCCCGGGGCGTCCTGGGTGACGCCGGTCCAGCCCCGGCCGTAGAAGCCGATGCCGATGAGCAGCTTGCTCGCGGGCACCCCCTTCGCCTTGAACTTGGCCATCGCGTCGGCCGTCGTGAACCCGGCCGTCGGGATGCCGCTGTACGAGGTGAGCGGCGAGTGCGGGGCGGTCGGTCCCTGGGCCGCCCAGGCGCCGAAGAAGTCGTACGTCATCACGTTGTACCAGTTGACGTAGTTCGCGGCGCCCGCGTAGTCGGCGGCGTCGATCTTGCCGCCGGTGGAGCCGTCGGCGGTGGTGGCCGCGGTGACGAGGTTGCCCGTGCCGAACTTGGCGCGCAGGGCCTGCATCAGGTTCTTGTAGGCCGCGGCCCCGCTGGTGTCGCAGGACAGACCGCAGGCGTTGGGGTACTCCCAGTCGATGTCGATGCCGTCGAAGACGTCGGCCCAGCGCGGGTCCTCGACCAGGTTGTAGCAGGACTGCGCGAAGGCGGCCGGGTTGGCGGCGGCCTGGGCGAAGCCGCCGGACCAGGTCCAGCCGCCGAAGGACCACAGCACCTTGATGTTCGGGTACTTGGCCTTCAGCTGGCGCAGCTGGTTGAAGTTGCCGCGCAGCGGCTGGTCCCAGGTGTCGGCGACGCCGCTGACGGACTGGTCGGCGGTGAAGGCCTTGTCGTAGTCGGCGTAGGAGTCGCCGATCGCGCACTGGCCGTTCGTGACGTTGCCGAAGGCGTAGTTGATGTGGGTGATCTTGGCGGCCGAGCCGGACGTCACCAGGTTCTTGACGTTGTAGTTGCGGCCGTAGATCCCCCACTCGGTGAAGTAGCCGAGTTTGACCTTGGCGCCGGTGGTCGGAGGGGGATTGGTGCCGCCGCCGGTGGTGTGGACGGCGACCGCGCCGCCGGCCGGGCCGGTCTGGTCGGCGGTGTCGCGGGCCCGGACGGCGTAGGAGTAGTCGGTGCCGGCGGTCAGACCGGTGTCCGTGTACGAGGTCGTCGTCACCGTGGCGACCGTGGAACCGTCGCGCAGGACGTCGTAGTTCTTGACGCCCTTGTCGTCGGTGGCGGCCGACCAGGCGAGCTTCACCGAGGTGTCGGTCACGGAGGATGCGGTCGGGGTGCCGGGGGCGGACGGCGCGGCGTCGCCCGGGACCGTCGTGCCGTCGCAACCGCCGCCGTTGAGCTTGCAGTTGGCGGGCGAGCCGGTCCCCGCGCCGTTGAAGCCGAAGGAGACGGAGGCGCCGGGGGCGAGGGAGCCGTTGTAGGACTTGTTCTTTGCGGTCCAGTGGACGCCGGAGGAGGTGACGTCGGCGTCCCAGGCGGAGGTGACGGAGGTGCCGGAGGGGAAGTCCCACTCGACGGTCCATGAACTGATGGCGGTGGTGCCGGTGTTCTTCACCGTCCACCTGCCCTCGAAGCCGGTGCCCCAGTCGGACGCCTTGGCGTAGGTGGCGGTGGCCGCCGATGAGTCTGCCGCGGCTCGGGCGGGGCCCGTGAGGCCCACCAGTCCTGCCAGCGGGAGCACCAGGGTCGCGAACGCTGCCGCGGCTCTGTGTCTGAAGCGCATCCTGCGCCTCCTCGGGGGGAGTTGGGGGGGCGTGACTGAGCCTTCACACCCACGGTGCCGCGAGAATAGAAAGGTCTGGACCACAGGTCAATAGGTCTGGACCAGTGTGCGACGACAAACCTCAACCCGCCCCCGGACGGCCCGCGGATGTCACTCGGGCCCGGTCTCCATGCCCAACTCCTGTGCCAGCACGGCTGCTTGGACCCGGCTGCGCAGCTCCAGCTTCCCCAGGAGCCGGCTCACATGGGTCTTCACCGTCGCCTCCGCCATGTCCAGCCGCTCGGCGATCCCCGCGTTGGACAGCCCCCGGCCCAGGCAGGCCAGCACCTCGTGCTCCCGCCGGGTCAGCGAGTCGAGCACCGCGGGGCGCGCAGTCGTCGCGCGGACCGGCCGTGCGGCGAACTCGGCGATCAGGCGGCGGGTCACCGCCGGGGCGATCAGCCCCTCCCCGGCGGCCACGGTGCGGACCGCGGCCAGCAGATCCCTCGCCTCCGTGTTCTTCAGCAGGAACCCGGCCGCCCCCGCGCGCAGCGCACCGAACACGTACTCGTCGAGGTCGAAGGTGGTCAGCACCAGCACGTCGGCGAGGCCCTCCCCGACCACCTGCCGGGTCGCCGACACCCCGTCGAGGCGCGGCATCTGAACGTCCATCAGCACCAGGTCGGGACGCAGCTCGCGGGCCAGGGCCACCGCCTGCTCGCCGTCCGCCGCCTCGCCGACCACCTCGATGTCGGGCGCGCTGCGCAGGATGAGGACGAGTCCCGCGCGGACGGCGGACTGGTCCTCGGCGACCAGGACGCGGATGGCCGAGCTCATGCGGACTCTCCTTCGACGAGGGGCAGAACGGCGTGCACGCTCCAGCGTGAGCCCTCCGGACCGGCGGCGAACGTGCCGCCGAGCAGCGACGCCCGCTCCCGCATCCCGACGAGCCCGGCGCCCGAGCCCGGGGCGCGGGGCCCGTCCCGGCGACCGTAGGGACTGCGCACCCGCAGATCGAGCGCGCCGTCGCGCTGGACGAGGCCCACGGTGACCCGGCCGGGGCACGCGTGCTTGAGGGCGTTGGTCAGCGACTCCTGGACGATGCGGTAGGCGGCGAACTCGACCGGAGTGGGCAGCGTGCCGTGATCGGCGTCGAGGCTGACGTCGAGTCCGTTGGCGCGGGCGCCGTCGACCAGAGCCCGCAGACCGTCGAGGGTGGGAGCGGCGGCCGGTTCGCGGTCCCCGCTGCCGTCGCGCAGGATCCCGATCAGCCGCCGCATCTCCGCCAGCCCCTCGACGCTGTTCTCGCGGATGACGGTCAGGGACCGGCGGGAGGTGTCCGGATCGTCGAGGGAGAGGGCGGCCGTCGAGTGGATGGCGATCGCGGACAGATGGTTGGCGACCATGTCGTGCAACTCCCGCGCCATCCGCGCCCGCTCCGCCGTGACCGCCTGGGCGCGGTCGGCCTCGGCGAGCAGCGCGGTCTGTTCGGCGCGCAGCCGGGCGGCCTCGGCGGCGTCACGGTGATCGCGCACGATCCAGCCGGTGGCGGCCGGCCCGTAGGCGACGACGCCCACGACCACGCCGATCAGCAGCGCCTCCGGCACCCGCCACACCGCGAACGGCACCACCGTCCCTGCCACCGTGAGCAGTCCGGTGATCCACTGGATGCGGCGGGCGGAGGCGAGCGGACCGTACAGGACGGCCGCGTACACGACGTCGGTGAACATCAGGACGGTGGACAGGTTGCCCTGGGTCACGAGGTCCGCGGTGACGGTGACGCCGGCGACGGTCAGAGCCGTGCGCGGGGCAGCCCGGCGCAGCAGTTCGCAGCCCGCCATGACGGTGAGGAGCGCCAGCACCGGCCAGGGACCGTCGAAGACGGTGATCGGGTCGTCGGACCTGCGGGTGGCCAGTCCGGCGGCCACCAGGAGCAGCCCGCCGAGCAGTCCGCCGGCCGCGAGGAACACGTCGAAACGGTGCGGACGGGGGAGTCGTCGGGCGGGCATGTCCACCATCCAACACGCCCCCCGCACCGGGCGCCTGCTCCCCGGGGACGGTCCGGGACTGCATCTTTCGATGTACCGCCGGTTCGTCATCGGCGACGAGGCAGGCGGGCCCGGGCGGCGGGAGCCTGGGAAGGTGACCGAGAGGGGGAGCCGACCGTGATCGTCGCGCTGATCGTCGCCTGCGAGGTGGCCTTCTGGGTGCTGCTGGCCGCCGGACTGGCCTTGCGGTACGTGTTCCGCATGCCGAGGCTGGGCCTGGCCCTGCTGCTGTGCGAGCCGCTGCTGGAGGTCGTGCTGTTCGCCGTGACCGCGGTCGACCTCGGGAACGGGGCCGACCCGGACTGGCGGCACGGCCTCGCCGCCGTCTACATCGGCTTCACCGTGGGCCTCGGCCACTCCACGATCAGGTGGGTCGACGCCCGGGTCGCCCATCGTTTCGCCGGCGGCCCGCCGCCCGTGCGCCCGCCGAAGTACGGCACGGCCCGCGCCGTCCACGAGTGGAAGGTCGCCGCCCGCTGGATCCTCGCCGCGCTGACCGCCGCCGCCCTGCTCCAGGCGGCGGTCTGGTACGTCGGCGGCGACGGCGACACCGGCTCGCTGCGGGCGTGGCAGCAGCGGATGCTGTTCGTCGTCGGCGTCAACCTCGTGATCGCCGCGAGCTACACCCTCTTCCCGAAGAGGCGGCCGAAGGGCGAACCGGAGCGGGAACCGGCCAACCTGGGACAGGGCCTGTCGTTCGGATCAGGTCGCAGGACGTCGGCGGGGCCTGTCGACGCCGGTGAGCGGGGGGATCCGAACGACAGGCCCTGAGCCCCTCGACCCTCCCGCCGTGCCCGGGGCGCTCTCCGTCAGCGCTCGCCGCCCGGCACCCACAGCACGTCGCCCGTGGCCTTGTTGGCGGTGCGGGCCAGGATGAAGAGGAGGTCCGAGAGCCGGTTGAGGTAGGTCGCGGTCAGCGGGTTCATCACCTCGCCGTGCACCTCCAGCGCCGCCCATGTGGAGCGTTCGGCCCGCCGGACGACCGTGCAGGCCTGGTGCAGCAGGGCCGCGCCGGGGGAGCCGCCGGGCAGGATGAACGACCGCAGCTTCTCCAGGCGCTCGTTGAAACGGTCGCAGTCCGCCTCCAGCCGGTCGACGTAGAACTGCTCCACCCGCAGCGGCGGGAACTCGGGGTCGTCGACGACCGGCGTCGAGAGGTCCGCGCCCACGTCGAACAGGTCGTTCTGGACGCGGGTGAGGACGGCGGCGATCTCCTCGTCGAGCCCGCCCAGCGCGAGCGCCGTGCCGATCACCGCGTTCGCCTCGTTGGCGTCCGCGTACGCGGCGATCCGCAGGTCGGTCTTGGCGACCCGGCTCATGTCGCCGAGGGCGGTGGACCCCTGGTCGCCGGTTCTGGTGTAGATGCGCGTCAGATTGACCATGCCGCCAATCTAGACCGTCCCCGCCGGTGCGTTCCGTTCCCTTCGTCACTGCGGCGCCCCCAGGGTCACTTCAGGGCCAATCGGTGGGAACCGGGCAGGAATTGACGACGTGACCGGCGTCTCACGCCCTGAGACGTGAAACGCGTTACTAACCGGTCACACAGCGCCCCGCTACCGCTAATCTCCGGCCGAGAGGCACACGGACAGGTACAGGGACGGGCAACCGGACAGGCGACCGGAACGGCTGCGCCGGATGGTTGAACGCCGGTGACATCGGACGCGTGAGCGGGCAGGGCTTCTACAGGCGCACACCGCACAGGCCCCACGGGCCTCACCCCTGCGGGTGAATTCGGTATCGGTTCGCTCACAGACGGCAACCTCCGGCCGCTTCATGCAGTCAGAGGATGCAACGCACGACCGGACATCACACCGCGGAGCACGAGACGCACGCTTAGGGGAGCGCTATGCACATCAGGGGCGACCACGTCGAGCTGGTCGTCGGGGGCCGTCTCGACGTCCGCAGCGCGGCGGACGCCCGTACGGCCCTGCACACGGCCGTCGACGACGGAGTCGGCGACCTCGTGCTCGACCTGTCCGAACTGGATTCCTGGGACGCCACCGGACTCGGCGTCATCATGGGCGTCCACCGACGGGCGGGACGCTGCGGCCGACGGCTGGTGCTGCGTGGCGTACCGCCGCAGATGCAACGCCTGCTGGTGGCCACCCGGCTGCACCGCATCCTCGCCATCGAGGGCGGCATCGGCGTGGAGTCGCTGCCCCGGGTGTGACCCGAGGGGGTCGTGGCCTGCGCGGGAAACGCGTGGCGGGCGCAATCCTCACGAGACCGTGACGCTTCGGACGGCGCGGTACCCCGGGCTGTCGCACATACTGTGCGAAGGTTTACGGTTCGTCTGCCCGCCGCTCTCCGCCTGGAGCGGGCACCGGACCAGAAGCGACAGCGCAGTGTGCAGCAAGGCCGGGAGGGGCTACCGCCACACGACGCTTTTGGGGGGCTCGAACCTATGGACCCGAACCCGCGGGGACCCGAGGACCACGGCCATGACGGCGACGGGAGAACGCCGCGCCCGCGCCCTTCCCGGGACCCCCTGACGCCCGACTTCGGTCAGCACCAGCCGGCCCAGGCCCGCACGGTGCAGCTCGTCGTCGGCGAACACCTGCTCACCGTCAACCCCGTGGACGGCAGCGAGATAGAACGGCGGCCGCCCGGAGCGCAGGAGACCGCGCGGATCGTCAAGCGCACGCCCGAGCAGCGCGCCGAGACCGAGCGCGCCGCCCGGCCGCCCGCCCCGGCCGGACCGGCCCGCTCCCCGTGGCCGCTCCAGGGCCGCCAGGACGAACGCGAACAACTGGTCCGTCTGCTCGCCCGCGGCCGCTCCGTCCGCGTCACCGGGGCCCCCGGCTCCGGTCGCACCAGCCTCCTCGACCTCGTCGCCGAGGACTGCGAGGACCTCGCCCCCGACGGCGTCGTCCGCCTCTCCGGCTTCGGACGCACCGCGTCCGACCTGCTGCACGACCTCTTCCACGCCGTCCACGACGCCCCCCGGCACCGCCCCGAGGACGACGAGCTGCGCACCCTGGTCCGCGAGATCGGCGCGGTCGTCGTCGTCGACGACATCGACCTCGGCGGCGCCGCCCTCGACGAACTGCTCGACGCGACGCCCGAATGCGCCTTCCTGCTGGGCGCCGCCCCCGACGCCCCCGCGCCGTCCGCGGAGTCCGCCGTCGAGGAGGTCGTCCTGTCCGGGCTCGACCGCGCGGGCGGCGTCGAGGTCATCGAGCAGGCGGTGGGCCGGGTCCTCACCGAGGAGGAGGCCAACTGGGCCGGCGACCTCTGGTTCGAGTCCGAGGGCCTCCCACTGCGGTTCGTCCAGGCCGGGGCCCTGCTCTCACAGCGCGACCGGCTGCGGGCCGACGCCGACGCCGTCGACGCCTTCGGCGTCTTCGAGGACGCCCGGCCGGCCGCCGCCGCGATGGACGCCGCCGCCGGAGCCGGCGAGGCGGAGGAGATACCCCTGCCCTCGCTCGGCGAGGCCGCCGCGCCCGCGCCGCTGCTCGCCGCCCGCCTCAGCGCCTCCGCCCGCGCCGCACTGCGCTTCGCCGTCGCCCTCGGCGGCGAGGTCCCGCACCAGGCCCATCTGCCCGCCCTGGTCGGCGACACCCACGCCGACGCGGCCCTCGGCGAACTGGCCGCCTGCGGACTCGTCACCCCGGTGGGCGCCCGCTACCGCCTCGCCGCCGGAGTCCAGACCCAGTTGGAGGCCGCCGGGTACGCCGACGACGTCGAGGCCCGCGTCCGGACCGCCGCCCAGCACTACGCCTGGTGGGCGGGACATCCCTCGGTCACGCCCGAGCGGGTGTGCGCCGAGGCGGACGCCGTGCTCGCCGCCCTCACCGCCGTCGTCCCGGGCACCACCCGCCCCGACGAGGGCGAGGAGGCCACCGCGGTCCGGCTCGCCCGCACCGCCGCGCCCGCGTTCGCCGCGGGCCTGCACTGGCTCGCCTGGGAGAGCACCCTGCACGAGGGCGCCGAAGCCGCCAGAATGGCCGGCGAATCCGCCGACCGCGCCTACTTCCACCACGAACTGGGCGTCCTCGCCCTGTGCACCGGCGACCTCGACCGCGCCCGCTCCGAGCTGGAGGCCTCCCTCGCCCTGCGCGGGGTCATCGCCGACAAACGGGGAACCGTGGCCGGCCGCCGCGCCCTCGCCCTGGTCGCCGACGCCTCCGGCGACATACCCGGCCTGCCGGCGACGACGGCCGACGAGGAGACGCCCGAAGCCCGGCAGGAGGAGCAGGCGTTCCCGCCACGGGCCGTCCAGGCGGCGCTCCCGTCCTTTTCGCCGGAGGCCGAGACCCTCGTCGCCCGCCGCGAGCCGCCCGCCCCGACGGCCCGGCGCCATCGCACCGGTCTGAGGGGCCTGGCCAGGCGCAACCTCGTCGCGGCCGGCGCGGGCGCGCTGCTCGTCGCCGTGCTCGGCACCGTGGTGACGCTCGGCGCGACCTCCGACAACGACGCCCACGACCCCTCCGACCGGGTGGGCGTCAGTCCGACCGTCGGCGCCGGTCAGGACGACGACGACGCGAACTCCGACGCCCCCGGCGACGGCGGGGCGTCCTCCGGCACGGGCGAGGCGACCGCCGGGCCGACGGACCCCGGTCCGGACGGCACGATGGGCACCTCGGACGATCCGACGCCGACGGGGTCGGCCGACCCGTCGTCGAGCGCAGGCGAGTCACCCGACCCCGGACACGGCTCGCCGACCGGAACGCCCAGGCCCTCCCCGTCGTCCAGCACGAGCGCGAAGCCCTCGACGTCCCCGTCGGCTTCGTCGTCCGCGTCGCCGTCGCCGACCGGGTCCGCCTCGCCGAGCACGTCGCCCTCGGAGAGCAGCACGCCGACGGGCGGCAGCTCCCACTCGGCGAACAGCTCGATGTCGTCCTCCCCCGGAAGCCCCCGCACCTCCGCCGGAACCGCCGCGAGCACCGCTGCGAGCACCGGCGCGCCGGCCTCGCCGGACGTGATCTGAGCCCACGGACACACGAAGACGGGCCGGGCTCCCTCTCCGGGGAGCCCGGCCCGTCTCGTCGTCCGCGCGCGGGAGAGGTCAGAACAGGCGCAGCTTGTCGTCCTCGATGCCGCGCAGGGCGTTGTAGTCGAGGACCGTGCAGCCGATGCCCCGGTCCGTGGCCAGGACGCGGGCCTGGGGCTTGATCTCCTGGGCCGCGAAGACGCCGCGCACCGGCGCGAGGTGCGGGTCGCGGTTCAACAGCTCCAGATAACGCGTGAGTTGCTCGACACCGTCGATCTCGCCGCGCCGCTTGATCTCCACCGCCACGGTCTGCCCCTGCGCGTCCCGGCACAGGATGTCCACCGGGCCGATGGCGGTCATGTACTCGCGGCGGATGAGGGTGTAGCCCTCGCCGAGGGTCTCGATGCGGTCGGCGAGCAGTTCCTGGAGGTGTGCTTCCACGCCGTCCTTGATCAGGCCGGGATCCACGCCCAGTTCGTGCGACGAGTCGTGGAGGATCTCCTCCATCGTGATGATGAGCTTCTCGCCGCCCTTGTTGACGACGGTCCACACGCCCTCGTCGTCGCCCGCGCCCTCCTTGAGCGTGCAGGGCGGCGACATCCAGTTCAGGGGCTTGTAGGCACGGTCGTCCGCATGGATCGAGACGCTGCCGTCCGCCTTCACCAGGATGAGGCGGGGGGCGGAGGGGAGATGGGCGGTGAGCCGGCCGGCGTAGTCGACGGAGCACCGGGCGATGACGAGACGCATGGGGCGCAACGCTATCCGACGCCCCTGCCCCCAAGCGATTCGCCCTGGAAAAAGATCGTTCGATGGGCACTCGACAGTGGCCGATAGTGTGCCCAACCGGGGTTCCCTATGTGCCCATTCTCCTGGTGCGGTCACGGTCCGTTGCCTACCGTAGTGAACGGGAGGTCGCGATGCGTGTACTCAGCGTGTGCGGTGTTTCGGCATGCGGACTCCCTTTCCCTGTCCGGCAACCCCTGTTGTTCCGGGGGTGCGAGAGGAGTACCCATGTCGCTCGACGTCTCACCGGCCCTACTCGAACAGGCCGAGCGAGGCGAGGTCGACGAAGCACAATTCGTCGACTGCGTCCGGACCTCCCTGCCCTACGCATGGGAGATGGTCAGCTCCCTGGTGGCCCAGCTGAAGGTGGACGGCGGAGACTTCGCCGACAACCAGACGCCCCCGCCGGACGAGCAGGCGCGCGGGCAGTTGCTGCGCGCACTCGCGAGTGACGCCATACGCGGTGCGCTGCAGCGGCACTTCGGTGTGCGGCTGGCCTTCCAGAACTGCCACCGGGTGGCGGTGTTCCCGTTGGACTCGGCTGTCGACGAGAAGCTCGGCCGCTTCACCTCGGTCCGCAGCCAGGTGCTGAACCAGTCCCCGGAATTCCGGGACTGCTGAACCTGTGAGGCTGTCGCTTGCCGCTCCTGACGCGGGAGGTTCCACAGACACGGGAGCGGCAGGCCTCGTGGTCGGCTGGGCTGTTCAGCGGAGGTGGGGGAGCACCTCCGAGCCCAGCCGCCGTACGTTCTCCTCCGTGGCCGCGAGGTCGCCGGAGCCCTCGACGAGCAGGGCGAAGCGCGAGATGCCGGTCCGCTCGCTCGTCGCCGTGAGGCGGTCCGCGCACAACCGCGGGGTGCCCACCGGGTGGAGCCCGCAGAGCAGTTCGGTGTACGCCACCGGGTCCCGCATGCTGCGGGCTCGGCCGTCCACCGTGACATGGGCGTCCAGGCCCTGCTTGAGCCAGCCGGGCATCGCCTTCACCAGCGTTTCCACCGCGTCCGTGCGGCGGTCCGCGATCTGGCAGACGCCCGCCGAGACGTGCGCCGCGTCGCGGATCTCGTCCCCGGAGCGCCCGGCGGCGCGTGCGCAGCGCCGCCACTGGGCGACCATCTCGGCCTTCTCCTCGTCCCCGACGTGCATCCCGAGCAGCATCGGCAGCCCGCGCTCGGCGGCCAGCCGCACGCTCGCCGGCGAGGTGCACGCCACGACGACCTCGGGCCCCGCCGTGTCGGTCAGGGCCTCCGACGGCCGGGGCACGACCGGGACTTCGCGGAAGCGGAAGCGCTCGCCGTCCGCTCCCACCGAGGGCTCGCGCAGCCAGCGGACCAGCAGATCGAGTGATTCCGGGAACCCCCGCTCGTACGCCTGGAGACCCGCGCCGAACACCTCCAGGTCGACCCACGGCCCGCCGCGGCCCACGCCCAGGGAGAAACGGCCGCCGCTCGTCAGGTGCAGCAGCGCGGCCTGTTCGCCGAGGGCCACGGGATGGACGGTGGGCAGCACGCTGACCGCCGTGCCGACCCGGATGCGCCGGGTGCGGCCCAGCAGCAGCGCGGCCAGCGTCACCGCCGACGGGCACGTGCCGTACGGCACGAAGTGGTGCTCGGCCAGCCAGACCGAGTCCAGGCCCGCTTCCTCGGCCACCTCGGCCGAGCGGACGGCGCGGTGCAGCGCCTCCCCCTGGCCCTGGCCGGGGAACTGGGCTCCCAACACGAAACTTCCCACACGCATGGACATTCCTGCTTCCTTGGCTCCGACACGGAGCTCCCCCACCGGGCATAACCGTCCGACACGTGCCGAGGACACGGCCTGGCGGAGAGATTTGCGGATTGTCTGCAGAATGCGGCGGTCGGCAGGGTGACTTGCGGCGGCGGCTGCCCTACGGGTGCCCCGGTCCGGGCCGCGTACGCTGGACGCCGAGCCCGCTTCCCGCAGAGCCCCGTGAGGTGTCCCGTGTCCCCGCGTCGCAACCGACCCAAGGGTGAGAGCTCGTCCGGCCGGAGCCCCGAGGACGACACCGCGAGCCGCTACGGCGGCTGGCAGTCGGCGGAGGCGTGGCAGGGCGAGCGGTGGAGCGTGCGGCACGTGGCCGGTTCGAGCGCCCAGGGCAAGGCGTACCGGTGCCCCGGCTGCGACCAGCTGATCCCCGACGGCGTCCCGCACGTCGTCGCCTGGCCCGAGCACGCGGGCGTCGACGACCGCCGGCACTGGCACAAGGCCTGCTGGAACGCGCGGGACCGCCGCACCCCGGGGGTGCAGCGGTCCCGTAACGCGCCGAGGTTCTAGACCCGGTCCCGGAGACCCGGAGACCCGGAGACCGGGCGGCCTGGCGGCGGCTCAGACGTCCCGCTTCTCCAGCAGGGCGAAGGCGGCGCCGAGGGCGACGGCGGTCACGCCCAGGGCGATCCACAGCGGGTCCCAGCCGGTGGGGCCGCTTTCGCTGAGCGAGGCCGAGTAGAAGACGCTCATCTGGCTCGGGATCGAGTACTCGAAGAGGGCCTGGCGCAGGTCCTCCAGCGACGACGAGAACATGAACATCGCGATGACCAGCGGGGCCAGCAGGACGCCGATCATGATGGTGATCGCGCCGGCCGAGTGCCGGATGACCGAGCCGACGGCCAGCGAGAGCAGCCCGAGCAGCGCGACGTAGAGGGAGACGCCGAAGGTGGCCTTCAGCCACTCCTCGCCGCTCGGCTGCCGGGCGTCGCCCAGCATGCCCACCTGGACCAGGGCGACGAAGCCGGACGACAGGAGCGTCACCACGAAGGCGACCGCGAAGAACACGACGGCCTTCGCCGCGAGGACCCGGCCGCGCGACGGGCAGGCCACCATGGTCGTGCGGATCATGCCGGTGCCGTACTCCGAGGCCGTGGTCAGCACGCCCAGCGTGATGACGCACATGCTGCCCAGGAGGAGCCCGAAGAACCCGAACGACAGGGCGGTCTGGCCCGCGAGGTCGCTCTCTGAGGCGTTCGCGGCGACCACCGCCGCGGCCAGCAGGCCGATGCCGACGACGAGCAGCACGAACACGCCCAGCGTCCACATCGTGGAGCGCACCGACCGGATCTTGGTCCACTCCGAGGCGACCGCGTGCCCGAGGTGGGTGCGCACGACGGGGATCGGCGAGGTGTAACCGGGGCCGGCCTGGGCGTACGAGGGACCGGGCGCCGGCCAGGCGGGCGCGGCCTGCGGCGACTGGTGCTGCGGGGTGCTCATCGGGCGTCCTCGGACTTGGTCGGGGCGGCGTCGGGGGCGGG
>NZ_JAHHIU010000125.1 GCF_024539815.1 Streptomyces hayashii | reverse complement strand
TTTCCCCCGTGCGGTCGTTCCCCCGGGACTCCCCCCGTGTCTCGCTCCCGCCGGGCCTGTCGGCCGGCGGAAGGAGCGGATCGAGGGCCGCTCCGTTCCGGCGCCCCGTGTCGCCGGTGCCGGAGCCGCGCCCCTTCTCCGTGCCTCCACTCTCCCGTCCGCGCAGGTCGACCCCCATCCGCGCGCGTACTCGACTCCTCCCATGAGTACGGGTACTCAGGTCTGCGCGCTCATCCCCAGGACGCCGGGCCGCCCACTGGTTACGATCGCGTCCGTGTCCGTACTTCCTCTCGTGTTCACCAGCGGCTGGGCCAGCGGGGTCAACGCCTACGCGGTGGTGCTCCTGCTCGGCGTCTTCGGCGCGACCGGCGTGAGCGACGACGTCCCGCAGACGTTGCAGCGCCCGGAGGTCCTCGCCGTCGCGGCCGTCCTGTTCCTGTGCGAGGCGGTCGCCGACAAGATCCCGTACGTGGACTCGGCGTGGGACATGGCGCACACCGTGGTCCGGCCGGTGGCGGGCGCCTGGGTGGGCGCGCTGCTCGCCGGGCAGAGCGGTTCGCTCTCCGACGCGGCCGCCGCGGCGCTCGGCGGTTCGACGGCGCTGGCCAGCCATGCCGTGAAGGCGGGCGCCCGGATGGCGGTCAACACCTCCCCGGAGCCCTTCAGCAACATCGTCGTGAGCCTGGCAGAGGATCTCGGGGTCGCCGGGATCGTCACGTTCGCGATCTTCCATCCGGTGGCGGCCTCGGTCGTCGCGGGGGCCCTGCTGCTGACCGGGCTGCTGGTCCTGTACTTCCTCGTCTCACGGATCCGCCGGTTCCTGCGGCGCAGGGCGCAACGGCGCGAGGAACGCCGGCTCGGCGCGCCCCCGTGGCCGCCGCCCCCGGCCTGATCCCATCGCTGTCGGTGGCGGCCGATACAGTCACCGGCATGGCAGGGATTGCGGTGATCGGCGCCGGGATGGGCGCGCTGACGGCGGCCGCCCGGCTGGCCGTGGCGGGCCACCGGGTGACGGTGTACGAGCGGACGCGGACGTACGGCGGAGCGGTGGGCCGCTTCGAGCGGGACGGGTTCGTGTTCGACACCGGCCCGACGCTGCTCCCGCTGCCCGCCGTCTACCGCGACCTGTTCGTCAAGACCGGCAAGGAGCCCCTGGAGTCCTGCGTCGAGCTGGTCCAGGTCGACCCGTCCGCGCGGCACGTGTTCGCGGACGACTCCGAGGTGTCCCTGCCGAACGCCTCGCGCGCGGGAGTCGTCTCCGCGCTGGACGAAGCGCTCGGCGCGCGGGCCGGGCAGCGCTGGGGCGATTTCCTGGTGCGCGCCCGCGAGGCCTGGGACCGAACCCGGCGCCCGCTCCTGGAGGAGCCGCTGTGGCCGAACTGGTCGGTCCTCGCCGACCGCGAGCCCTATCCCTCGGTCCCCCACAAGCGCCTGCTGCGCACCCGGCAGGCGGCCACCCTGGCCGAGGTCGGCGCCTGGGAGCTGCGCGACCCCCGGCTCGTCGCGCTGCTGGAGGGCCATGCGCTCGCGTACGGCCTGGATCCCCGGGTCGCCCCGGCCGGCGCGGCCGTCCTGCCCTACATGGAGCATGCCTTCGGCACGTGGTACGTGCGCGGGGGACTGCGGGAGCTGGCCCGCGCGGTGTACGAGCGGTGTCTGTCCCGCCGGGTCGAGTTCGTCTTCGGCGCCGAGGTCGCGCGGATCGTGGACAAGGACGGCCGGGCGGCGGGCGTGGAGCTCGCCGACGGCACGGTGGCGGAGGCGGACTTCGTACTGGCGCCGGGCGACTTCGGGGGCCTTCCCGCCCGGGGCGAGGGCGAGGTCGCGCCTCAGCGGGGGCTGCCCAGCCGGCTGACCGTGCTGCTGGCGCTGCGCGGTCCCAGGCCGCGTGGCGTCGCGCACCGGACGGTGGTGCACGCGCCGGACCGGGAGGCGGAGTTGGAGAGCCTGTTCGGTCCGGTCCCTTCGGTGGCGGCCCGGCCCACGGTCACGGTGCTGCGGCCCGACGACGCCCGGCTGGCGCCCGACGGCGACCATGAGCCGGTCACGCTCAGTGCCGTGGTCCCCGCCGGCGCGCGGGCGTCCGACGCGAGCGTGGAGGCGTTGCTCGCCGTCGCCGAGCGTGCCGTGCCCGGGCTGCGCGAGCGCGTCCTGTGGCGCGAGGTGCGCACCCCTGCCGACATCGCGCGGGAGACCGGCGCGGCGGGCGGGGCCGTCCCCGCGCCCGCGCTGGCCGCGGCCGGGGGCCGGCTGCTGCATCCCGCCAACTCCACCGGGCTTCAGGGCCTGTTCACCGTCGGCGGCTGGTCGCACCCGGGCGGGGGCCTGCCGCACGCGGGCATGTCGGGCACGCTGGTGTCCGGACTGATCGTGGAGGGGCCGGAGTTCCGCGGCTCGCGGTGAGGCCGTGACGGCCCGTCGGACGCGGGACCGGGCGCGGGCGGGCGGGCGCCGGGGCGAACGCGGCCGTCAGAACCGATACTGCTCGTCGTATCCGTTGCCCTGGCCGGGCTGCTGTCCGTCGCCCTGGTACGGGTACTGCTGCTCGGGCGGGAGTTCGCCGCCCAGCGGGTCGTCGGTGTTGCGCTGCTGCGGGACCCAGACCCCGCCGGCCGGGGTCTCCCCGTAGCCGCCGGCGCCGTACTGGTCCTGCGTGTAGCCCTGTTGCCCGTACTGCTGCTGGCCGTATCCGGCGTCGTAGGAGCCGCCGCCGTAGGTCTGGGTGCCGATGTACGGGTCGGAGTAGGCGGCGTACTGCTGCTCGCCCGTGGCGTCATAGCCGTACTGCTGCTGGTGGTACCCGGCGTAGGTGTCGTACCCGTAGTTCTGGTCCGTGCCCTGGGCGGCCGTGGCGTACTGGTCCTGGGGCTGGCCCTGGGACTGGCCCTGGCCGCTCGCGCCCGGGTACGCGGTGTCGCTGTATATGCCGTAGGAGCCGGTGTCGTCGGGCAGGGGCTGCGGCTCGTAGACGGAGGCGGTCCCAGCGGCCGTCGGGTCGAAGGAGCGGGGGGCGGGGGTGAAGACGTCGTCGCGGTCGAAGTCGTCGTCGCCGTAGGCGCTCTTGTCCCCGAAGGCGTGATCGTCCTGGCCGCCGAACGCGACGTCGTCGCCGTGGGGCGCGCCCGAACCGGAATCGGAAGCCTCCATGCCGGAGACCTCCAGGGCGGGGTCCTGCCGGTCCGCCTTGCCGCGGCGGCGCTTGACGAGGGAGGTCTCGTCACCCTCCGTGTCCGCGCGGCGGAAGGCCCAGCCCTCCGCGAAGCCGCGGCGGAACGACAGGGTGACGTAGGTCTGGCCGACCGCGAAGGCGACGGCGCCCAGCGCGATGACGACGACCGACGGGATCAGGACGCCGAGGACGACGCCGAGGAAGCCGACGAAGGCCAGCAGCCGCCAGCGCAGCCGGGCCTTGTACTGCAGCAGAACCTCGCCGAGCAGCCACAGCGCGACGATGCCGAACGCGATGTAGAGGACCGTCCAGCCCATGTACGCCCCTCTCCCAGTGGCCGCTACGCAGTGTGTCGTATGTGGGTGCGACCGGTCTAGGCCTGCGGCGGATGGTGCAGGCCCAGGTTCTCGTAGATTTCCAGCGTCGCCGTGGAGTTGTTGAGCGTGATGAAGTGCAGTCCGGGCACTCCCTCGGCCAGCAGCCGTGCGCAGAACTCCGTGGCGAAGTCGATGCCAATGGAGCGTACAGCGGCCGGATCGTCTTTGGCTGTGAGGATCCGCTCTTTCAGGGCGGCCGGGAAGCGGGCGTTGCTGAGCTTGGGCAGGCGTTCCAGCATCTTCACACTCGTCACCGGAAGGACCTCCGGGATGACCGGAGTCACACAGCCGGCCGCCGCGACCCGGTCGCGCAGTCGCAGATAGGACTCGGGCTCGAAGAACATCTGCGTGATGGCGTAGTCGGCGCCGGCCCGGCACTTGTCGACGAAGTGCGACACGTCGAGGTCCCACTCGTCGGAGCGCGGATGCATCTCGGGGAAGGCGGCGACGCCGACGCAGAAGTCGCCGGACTCCTTGATGAGCCGGACGAGTTCGGCGGCGTACGTGAGGCCCTGGGGATGCGGCACCCACGGGCCCATCGGGTCGCCGGGCGGGTCGCCGCGCACGGCGAGCATGTTGCGGATGCCGGCGTCGGCGTACTGGCCGATGATGTTGCGCAGCTCGGCGACGGAGTGGTCCACGGCGGTGAGGTGCGCGACCGGCGTCAGGGTGGTGTCGACGACGATCTGCTGGGTCTCCTTGACCGTGGTGGCACGGGTGGACCCGCCGGCGCCGTAGGTCACCGAGACGAAGTCGGGGGCGACCGCCTCGACCCTGCGCAGGGCGTCCCACAGGCTCCGCTCACCCTTCGGCGTCTTCGGCGCGTAGAACTCGAACGAGTACGTCGTCTTGCCGGTCGCCAGGATGTCGCGCACGGTGCGCGCGCGGTCCGTCCTGGTGGATGCGGTTCCTAGGGCCATACGGGCAGGTTAGCCAGGGGTGGGCGGTCCCCCAACCGGATGCGGGATATTTGCCCGGATTGTCGAGTTGTTGTCCACCCCTTGGACAATCGTACGAGGACGGCACGGCCCGCGGACCAGGCAGCCCGGAGACGGTGAGGCCGGGACACCGGGAGGCCGGGACACCGGGAGGCCGGGACACCGAGGACGGGCGGACCGGGCGCGCCGCGAGCCGGGGCGGCCGGGCTACCCCTCGCTCAGCCGCTTGGCGAACTCCGCCGCCGCGGCGCCCGGATCGTCCGCCTGGGTGATCGCCCGGACCACCACGACCCGGCGGGCGCCCGCCGCCAGCACCTCGTCGAGGTTGCCGAGGTCGATGCCGCCGATGGCGAACCAGGGGCGGTCGACGCCGAGGGACGCCGTGTGCCGCACCAGGTCCAGGCCGGGCGCGTGGCGGCCCGGCTTGGTGGGGGTGGGCCAGCACGGGCCGGTGCAGAAGTAGTCCACGCCCTCCTGGACGGCGGCGGCCTCCGCCTCCGCCGCCGAGTGGGTGGAGCGGCCCACGAGGACCCCGTCGCCGAGGATCGCGCGGGCGGCCGGGACGGGCAGGTCGCCCTGTCCGAGATGGAGCACGCCGGCCCCGGCGGCGTGGGCCACGTCCGCGCGGTCGTTGACCGCGAGGAGCTTGCCGTGCCGGGCGCAGGCGTCCGCGAACACCCGCAGGTGCTCCAGCTCCTCGGCCGCCTCCATGCCCTTGTCCCGCAGCTGGACGATGTCGACGCCGCCCGCGAGGACGGCGTCGAGGAACTCCGGGAGGTCGCCCTGGCGGGTGCGGGCGTCCGTGCACAGGTACAGCAGGGCGCCGGCCAGGCGGGCGCGGGCGGTGTCGGGCATACGGGAGGTCCCCCCAGGGCGGCGTACGGGAGCGAGCGCACCCGTACGCCGGGTGTCGGTGCGAACTAGCGGGTCAGACGGCGAGCGCCTGGGCGCGGCGCTTCACCTCCGTGCCGCGATTCTCACTGAGGGCCTGGGCCGGCGTGCCGGGCAGGCTCGGGTCCGGGGTGAAGAGCCATTCCAGCATCTCTTCGTCCTTGAAGCCGTCGTCCCGCAGCAGGGTCAGGGTCCCGACCAGCCCCTTCACCACCTTGTCCCCGTCGATGAAGGCGGCGGGAACGTGCAGCGCGCGGTTCTCGCCGCGGCGCACGGCGATGAGCTGGCCGTCCTTGATCAGCTGCCGGACGCGGATCACGTCGACATCGAGCATCTCCGCGATGTCGGGCACGGTGAGCCAGGCGGGGACGAGAGCATCGGTCTTTGCGTCAATCTCGGTCACGGGAACAAGCCTGCCATCTGCCGCTGACAGTCGGAAGCCGGGCCGGTCCGACCGGGCCCCGCCCCGGCTCAGGCGGTCGCGGCCTTCAGCGGCCTCGCCGGGTCCGCGAGGAGCCGGGGATTCATGGGCGTGCCCGCCTCGATCAGCCGTCTGCCCTGGGCGAGGTCACGGGGCCGGCCCACGGCCAGCAGAGCGACCAGGCGGTCCTCGCGCAGCCAGCAGACCGTCCACGCGGGACCGGAGGCGTCGCCGCGCCACACGACGCCGTCGGCGTCCGCGTGGTGTCCGGCGTACTGGACGAAGCGGCCGAACTGCTCGGACCAGAAGTACGGGACGGGATCGTAGACGGCCGCGGGTTCGTCCGTGGCCGCGCCGACGATGTTCGCCGCGACCGTGCGCGGCCCCTGGAGCGCGTTGTCCCAGTGGTGGACGAGCAGCCGCTCGCCGTACCGGCCGGACGGGAAGGAGGCGCAGTCGCCGACCGCGTACACGTCCGGCCGGGAGGTGCGCAGAGCTGCGTCGGCCACGATCTCGCCGTGCGCGCCGAGCTCGATGCCGGAGCCGGCCAGCCAGGCGGTGGCGGGGCGGGCGCCGATGCCGACCACGACGGCGTCGGCGGGCAGCCGTGAGCCGTCGTCGAGGACCACCGCGCCGGGCTCGACGCGCTCCACCCGCGCGCGGGTGCGCAGAGCGATGCCGCCGTCGGCGTACCAGGCGGCCATCGGGGCGGCGACCTCCGCGGGCAGCGCGCCGGCCAGCGGCCGGTCGGCCGCCTCGACGACGGTGACCTCGCAACCGGCCTCGCGCGCGGCCGTGGCGAACTCCGCGCCGATCCAGCCCGCGCCGACGACCACGACGTCGTGCCGGCCGGCGAGCACGGGACGCAGGCGTTCGGCGTCGTCCAGGGTGCGCAGCAGATGCACGCCGGGCACGCCCTCCGCGCCGGGCAGCCGGATCGGCTCGGCGCCGGTGGCGAGGACGAGGACGTCGTACGGGACGGGCCCGCGCTCGGTGTCCAGCTCGTGGTCGGCCGGGCGCAGGCCGAGGACCTCGCGGCCGAGTTCCAGTTCGATGCCGAGGCCGTCGAAGTCGACGTCCAGGGCGGATCCCTCGGCCTTGCCGAGCAGCACGGCCTTGGACAGCGGCGGTCGGTCGTAGGGCTGATGGGGTTCGGCGCCTATCAGCGTCACCCGGCCGCCGAAGCCCTGTTCGCGCAGGGCCACCGCGGTCTGCACCCCGGCCATACCCGCGCCGACGACCACCACGCGGCGCCCGTCCGGCCTGCCTTCTTCCTGCCTCTGCTCGCTCACCTGATCACCTTAGACACCTGACGATCAGTCAGTCAGCCGTCGTGCTCCGTGACGTGCTCCACACCGTCCGCCCTGTCCATGCCGTCCGCCTTGTCCTTGCCGGCCGTGTCTCCCGCGCCGACCGCGCCGGCCGTGCGTTCAGGGAGCTGCTCCACGACGCTCGTGCCGCTGCCGGGCTGCGACTCCCACTCCCAGCTCTCGTCGAGGCGCACCCGGCCGTCGGGCAGGTCGACGACCGTGGACACGCAGTGCCCCGCGGACGTCGTCCCGTCGCGCTTGAGCTGGACGTACCGGAAGTCGAGGCGGTCCCCCTCACGAGTACCCAGCAGATGCCCGCGCACGACGTCTCCGCCCGCGTAGTCGGCCCAGATCACCCCGTCCCGCTCGTGGTACGCGAAACGGGTGCGGACGCCCACCTGCCCGGGCGCCTGGTCGGCCACGGGGGCGAGGACGAGGCCGTCGAGTGACCGGGCCATGCGCGGAGGCTCCCTTACTGCGGTGTGCGGCGGCGGGCTAGGGTGGCCAACGTAGAGCACTCGCGGGAGCCCGGACGCACCGGGCTGAGAGGGAGGCTGGCGGCCTCCGACCGTACGAACCTGATCCGGGTCATGCCGGCGAAGGGAGGGGCTGGACGCCCATGTCGTCTCCGCGTACGTCAGACGTCCTCGTCATCGGGGGCGGGATCATCGGGCTGGTCACGGCCTGGCGGGCCGCACAGCGCGGTCTGGCCACGGCGGTGGTGGACCCGGACCCGGGCGGCGGGGCCGCTCTGGTCGCCGCCGGGATGCTGGCCGCCGTCACGGAACTGCACTACGGCGAGCAGACGCTGCTCGGCCTCAATCTGGCCTCGGCCCGTCGCTATCCGGACTTCGCGGCCGAGCTCACGGAACTGACCGGGCAGGACCTCGGTTACCGGCGGTGCGGCACGCTGGCGGTGGCGCTGGACGCCGACGACCGGGCCCATCTGCGCGAACTGCACGCGCTGCAGCGGCAGTCGGGGCTGGAGTCGGAGTGGCTGTCCGGGCGTGAGTGCCGGCGTCTGGAGCCGATGCTCGCGCCGGGGGTGCGCGGCGGGCTGCGGGTGGACGGCGACCACCAGGTCGACCCGCGACGGCTGGCGCGGGCCCTGGTGAGGGCGTGCGATCGGGCCGGCGTGACCTTCCACCGGGCCTGGGCGGAGCGGCTGACCGTGGTCGGCGAACGCGCCGCGGGGGTCGTCACCCGGGACGGCACGGCGTTGACGGCGGGGCAGACGGTGCTCGCCGGCGGCAGCCTGAGCGGGCGGCTCGCGGGAGTCCCGCAGGACGTGGTGCCGCCCGTGCGGCCCGTCAAGGGCCAGGTGCTGCGGCTGACCGTGCCGCAGCGGTACGCGCCGTTCCTGAACCGCACCGTGCGGGCCGTGGTGCGCGGCAGCCAGGTCTACCTGGTGCCGCGGGAGAACGGCGAGCTGGTGGTCGGCGCGACCAGCGAGGAGCTGGGCTGGGACACGACGGTGACGGCGGGGGGCGTGTACGAGCTGCTGCGCGACGCCCATGAGCTGGTCCCGGGCATCACCGAGCTCCCGCTCACCGAGACGCGCGCGGGGCTGCGTCCCGCGTCCCCGGACAACGCGCCGCTGCTCGGGCCGACCGGGCTGGCGGGGCTGTCGCTGGCGACCGGGCACTACCGCAACGGCGTGCTGCTGACGCCGGTGACCGGTGACGCGATGGCGCAGGTCCTGGCCACCGGGGAGCTCCCCGACGAGGCCCGTCCCTTCACACCCCGGCGCTTCGGCGTCGCCGCACTCTCGGAGCAGCCCGCATGAGCACCCCGAGCACCCCGAGCACCCCGAGCACCCCGAGCACCCGACTGAACGTCTCGGTCAACGGCGAGCGGCGGGAGTTCGCTCCCGGCACCGTCCTCGACGGCGTGGTGCGGTCCCTGACGCCGGCGCCCTCCGGGGTGGCCGCCGCGCTCAACGAGACCGTCGTCCCGCGCGCGCAGTGGCCCTCCACGCCTCTCCGCGACGGCGACCGCGTGGAAGTCCTCACCGCTGTCCAGGGGGGTTGAGCCATGGCCGACGATTCCTTCGCCCTCGGAGGCATGACCTTCTCCTCGCGGCTGATCATGGGCACGGGGGGCGCCCCCAGTCTGGACGTGCTGGAACGGGCGCTGGTCGCGTCCGGGACCGAGCTGACGACGGTCGCGATGCGCCGGGTGGACCCTTCGGTGCACGGCTCGGTGCTGTCCGTGCTGGAGCGGCTGGGCATCCGGGTGCTGCCGAACACGGCGGGCTGCTTCACGGCCGGCGAGGCCGTCCTGACGGCGCGACTGGCCAGGGAGGCGCTCGGGACGGATCTGGTCAAGCTGGAGGTCATCGCCGACGAGCGGACGCTGCTGCCGGATCCGGTCGAGCTGCTGGACGCGGCGGAGACCCTGGTGGACGACGGTTTCACGGTGCTGCCCTACACCAACGACGATCCCGTGCTGGCGCGCAGGCTGGAGGACGTCGGATGCGCCGCGGTCATGCCGCTGGGCTCCCCGATCGGCTCCGGCCTGGGCATCCGCAATCCGCACAACTTCCAGCTGATCGTGGAGCACGCGCGTGTGCCGGTGATCCTGGACGCGGGCGCCGGCACGGCGTCGGACGTGGCGCTGGCGATGGAGCTGGGGTGTGCGGGGGTGATGCTGGCGTCGGCGGTGACGCGGGCGCAGGACCCCGAACGGATGGCGTCCGCGATGCGGGCCGGCGTCGAGGCGGGCCGGCTGGCCCGGCTGGCGGGCCGTATCCCGCGCCGCTGGTTCGCGCAGGCCTCGTCCCCCGTCGCGGGCCTGGCCGCGCTGGACCCGGAGCGGCCCGCGTTCTGACCGCGTGCCGTGACGTCCGCGTCCCGCGACACGCGTCACAGGTCGGCTGCAGTAGGGCTGCGATCCCGGCGGGACCGGCGAGGTGTCAGCGGCGGCTCGTACACTCACGTGCGTGGACACGACCCTTCAGGACCCTCTGGTCGGGCAGGTGCTCGACGGCCGGTATCGCGTAGAGGCGCGGATCGCGGTCGGCGGGATGGCCACGGTCTACCGGGCCGTGGACACCCGCCTCGACCGCGTGCTCGCCCTCAAGGTGATGCACCCCGCGCTCGCGGCCGACGGCGCGTTCGTCGAGCGGTTCATCCGGGAGGCGAAGTCCGTCGCCCGTCTCGCCCATCCGAACGTCGTACAGGTGTTCGATCAGGGTGCGGACGGGTCGTACGTCTACCTCGCCATGGAGTACATCGCCGGCTGCACGCTGCGTGACGTGCTGCGGGAGCGCGGGGCGCTGCAGCCGAGGGCCGCGCTCGACATCCTGGAGCCCGTGCTCGCCGCGCTGGGCGCCGCGCACCGGGCCGGGTTCGTGCACCGGGACATGAAGCCCGAGAACGTGCTGATAGGGGACGACGGGCGGGTGAAGGTCGCCGACTTCGGGCTCGTGCGGTCCGTCGACACCGTCACCAGCACCACCGGCGCGGTGCTCGGCACCGTCGCCTATCTCGCCCCCGAGCAGATCGACCAGCCCGGCGCGGCCGACCCCCGGGTCGACGTGTACGCCTGCGGGGTCGTGCTCTACGAGATGCTCACCGGAGAGAAGCCGCACGACGGGGACTCCCCCGCGATCGTGCTCTACAAGCACCTCCATGAAGACGTCCCGCCGCCGTCGGCCGTCGTCCCGGGCCTGCCGTTCGCCCTGGACGAGCTGGTCGCCGTCGCCACCGCCCGCACGCCCGGTCTGCGGCCGCCCGACGCCGTCGCGCTGCTGGGCGAGGCGCGGGAGGCGCACGGCGCGCTCAGCGAGGAACAGCTGGACGCGCTGCCCCCGCAGGCCGTCTCCGCCGGGCACGACATCGCGGAGGACCGCACCAGCGTGATCCCCCGCTCGCTCACCGTGCCGCGGCCGCTGCCGATCGACGGGGACGACGACGAGGCCGCGGCCCACCGCACCTCCCGCTTCCAGAGCCCGCCGCCCCTGCCGCCCCGGCGCCGCTTCGCACGGCCCCGGCGCGGTGTGCTCGCGCTCGTCACCGCCGTGCTGCTGGTGGTCGGCGTGGGCGCGGGCGTCTGGTACATCAACTCCGGTCAGTTCACCAAGGTCCCGGCGGTGCTGACGCAGAAGGAGGCGGAGGCCAGGCAGCGGCTGGAGGCGGCCGGGCTGAAGGTGGGCAAGGTCGAGCACCAGCACAGCGACACCGTCAAGCGTGGCACGGTCGTGGACACCGATCCCGAGCCCGGCGCCCGGATCCGCAAGCACGACGCGGTGACGCTCACCGTCTCCGACGGCCCCGAGATGGTGAAGGTGCCGGACGTCCGGGGTTCGCGGCTGAAGCAGGCCGAGGCGTCGCTCAAGGAGGGCGGCCTGGAACCGGGCCTGGTCACCGAGGAGTTCAGCGACGACGTCGACCAGGGCGCGGTGATCAGCACCGACCCCGAGGCGGGCGTGCAGCGCCGCGCGGGCGCCGCGGTCTCGATCGTCGTGAGCAAGGGCAGCCCGGTCGACGTCCCCGACGTCACCGGCGACGACCTGGCCGACGCCCGGGCCGAACTGCAGGAGGCCGGCCTGAAGGTGAAGATCGCCGCGCAGCAGGTGACCTCCGAGTTCGACAAGGGGAAGGTCGCGACGCAGACGCCCGCGCAGGGCGGCCGGCTCGCCGTCGGCGGCACCGTGACGCTGACGCTGTCCAAGGGCCCGGAGATGGTCGAGGTCCCGGACGTGGTGGGCGCGAGCGTCGACGACGCCAAGTCGCTGCTGAAGCAGTCCGGGTTCGAGGTCAAGGAGGACCGAGGACTGCTCGGGCTCTTCGGCGACACCGTGAAGAAGCAGTCCGTGAAGGCCGGCGACACGGCGCCCAAGGGGTCCACGATCACGATCACCATCCGGTGACGGGCGGGGCCCGCGGACGTGACACCCTGAACGGGTGAGTTCCGCAGCCCCCCTCCTCTCCCCCGTCGCCTCCTCCCCGTTCCCCGCGCGCAATCCCGTGGGCAGTCATGTCCCCGTGGCCGGCGGTCTGCACGACGTGGGCATGTCGTACGCCCACGATCTGAAGGCCGAGACGGTCCAGGTGTTCGTCGCCAACCCGCGCGGCTGGGCCACGCCCGTCGGGAACCCCCGTCAGGACGAGGCCTTCCGGGAGCGGTGCGCGACGGAGTCGGTCCCGGCCTACGTGCACGCGCCCTACCTCATCAACTTCGGCTCGCACACCGAGGCGACCGTGGAGAGGTCGGTGGAGTCGATGCGGCACTCGCTGCGCCGCGGACGGGCGATCGGAGCCCTGGGCGTGGTCGTGCACACGGGCAGCGCGACCGGCGGACGCGACCGGTCGGTGGCGCTGAAGCAGGTGCGCGAGCATCTGCTCCCGCTGCTGGACGAGCTCACCCACGACGACGACCCGTTCCTGCTGCTGGAGTCCACCGCCGGCCAGGGCTCCTCGCTCTGCTCGCGGACCTGGGACTTCGGGCCCTACTTCGAGGCGCTGGACGCCCATCCCAAGCTGGGCGTCTGCCTCGACACCTGCCACGTCTTCGCGGCCGGGCACGACCTGACCGGCCCGACCGGCATGCACCAGACGCTCGATCTGCTGGTGGACACGGTGGGCGAGGGCCGGCTGAGGCTGATCCACGCCAACGACTCCAAGGACGTGGTCGGCGCGCACAAGGACCGGCACGAGAGCATCGGCTCGGGCCACATCGGCGAGGACCCGTTCCGGGCGCTGATGACGCACCCGGCGACCGCGGGCGTACCGCTGATCATCGAGACGCCCGGCGGCAAGGAGGGCCATGCCGCGGACGTGGAGCGGCTGAAGAGGCTCCGGGACGGCTGAGACGCCGGTCGCCGGACGGGAGCGCCCGGGCTCAGAGCTCGGGGCCGTCCCCCGGCTCCTCCTGGTAGGAGTAACGCTGTTCTCTCCAGGGGTCGCCGACGTTGTGGTAGCCGCGCTCCTCCCAGAAACCGCGCCGGTCGGCCGTCATGTACTCGACGCCCCGGACCCACTTGGGGCCCTTCCAGGCGTACAGGTGCGGGACGACGAGCCGGAGGGGGAAGCCGTGTTCCGCCGTGAGCAGCTCGCCGTCCTTGTGGGTGGCGAAGATGGTGCGCTCGGCGACGAAGTCGGCCAGGCGCAGGTTCGAGCTGAAGCCGTACTCGGCCCACACCATCACATGGGTGACGTTCGGCGCGGGCGGCGCGATGTCGAGGATCGTGCGGGCCGGAATCCCGCCCCACTCGGCGCCGAGCATGCTGAACTTCGTCACGCAGTGCAGATCGGCCTCGACGGAGGCGTACGGAAGGGCCGTGAACTCCTCGTGGTTCCAGGAGTGCTTCTCGCTGTCGGCGGTGGCGCCGAAGACCCGGAAGTCCCAGCGTTCGGGCCGGAACTTGGGCACCGGGCCGTAGTGGGTGACGGGCCAGCCGCGCTGCAGTCGCTGCCCCGGCGGGAGCTCGGACACCGCTTCTTCTCCAGATTCGCGCTCCACCGGATGACCCATGACTCCATCCTGACAGACCCGGGACGGTGCACATGACCAGCCATGACCGGGCATATCCCGAATCGGGCAACTGCCACTAAGCATGGACTAACTTACTAAGTACGCACTTACTGGACGATCTTCGACGCCGGTGAAATCATGCGGCGGCAACCTCCCCGCAGTCCCGACGTGGAAGGAGCCTCTGCGATGCAGGGCGACCCCGAGGTCATCGAGTTCCTCAACGAGCAGCTCACCGGCGAGCTCACCGCCATCAACCAGTACTTCCTCCACGCCAAGATGCAGGAGAACTTCGGCTGGACGAAGCTCGCGAAGTACACGCGGCACGAGTCGTTCGACGAGATGAAGCACGCCGAGGTGCTCACCGACCGGATCCTCTTCCTGGACGGCCTGCCGAACTACCAGCGGCTGTTCCACGTGCGGGTCGGGCAGACGGTCAAGGAGATGTTCGAGGCCGACCGGCAGGTCGAGGTCGAGGCGATCGACCGCCTCAAGCGCGGCATCAAGGTGATGCGCGAGAAGGGCGACGTCACCTCGGCGAACATCTTCGAGTCGATTCTCGCGGACGAGGAGCACCACATCGACTACCTGGACACCCAGCTGGAGCTGGTGGAGAAGCTCGGCGAGGCCCTGTACATCGCGCAGCTGATCGAACAGCCGGAGAGCTGACCCCGGCGGGAACGGCCCGGAAGCCAGGAGTCAGGCCGCGGCCGCGTCCTCGAACCCGGCGAGGGCCGGTCCGCCGCGCTCGGCGAGCTCTCGGCGCGGAACGGCGCCCCTGCCCAGCATGGCCTGGATACGACGGACGCACGAGCCGCAGTCGGTGCCCGCCTTGCAGGCGGAGGCGACCTGGCGGGGAGTGCACGCTCCGTCGTCCACGTGCCGCTGGACCTGCGCCTCGGTCACGCCGAAGCAGCTGCACACGTACACGCGGTTCACCTCCCGCCGAGATCAATAAGGCTACCCTAACCTTACCTGGCGTCCCGTGGGCGCAAAAGGGCGGTGGGGCGCGGATCGTATGTGATCCGCGCCCCACCGCCGTTTTGCGTGTGCTTACTGGTCGCGGTACATCTCCGCCACCAGGAACGCCAGGTCCAGCGACTGGCTGCGGTTCAGACGCGGGTCGCAGGCCGTCTCGTAGCGCTGGTGGAGGTCGTCGACGAAGATCTCGTCGCCGCCGCCCACGCACTCGGTGACGTCGTCGCCGGTCAGCTCGACGTGGATGCCGCCCGGGTGGGTGCCGAGGCCCTTGTGGACCTCGAAGAAGCCCTTGACCTCGTCGAGCACGTCGTCGAAGCGGCGGGTCTTGTGACCCGACGCCGCCTCGTAGGTGTTGCCGTGCATCGGGTCGGTGATCCAGGCCACGGTCGCGCCCGAGGCGGTGACCTTCTCGACCAGCTCGGGCAGCTTGTCGCGGACCTTGTCGGCGCCCATGCGGACGATGAAGGTCAGCCGGCCGGGCTCGCGGTCGGGGTCGAGACGCTCGATGTACTGCAGCGCCTCCTCGGCCGTGGTCGTCGGGCCGAGCTTGATGCCGATCGGGTTGCGGATCTTCGAGGCGAACTCGATGTGCGCGTGGTCCAGCTGACGGGTGCGCTCGCCGACCCACACCATGTGCGCCGAGACGTCGTACAGCCGCCCGGTGCGGGAGTCGACGCGGGTGAGCGCGGACTCGTAGTCGAGCAGCAGCGCCTCGTGCGAGGAGAAGAACTCGACCGTCTTGAACTCCTCCGGGTCGGCCCCGCAGGCGCGCATGAAGTTCAGCGCGTTGTCGATCTCACGGGCGAGCTGCTCGTAGCGCTGACCGGACGGGGACGACTTCACGAAGTCCTGGTTCCAGGCGTGCACCTGGCGCAGGTCGGCGTAGCCGCCGGTGGTGAACGCGCGCACCAGGTTGAGCGTGGAGGCGGACGCGTTGTACATCCGCTTCAGCCGCTCGGGGTCCGGGATGCGGGACTTCTCGTCGAAGTCGAAGCCGTTGACCGAGTCGCCGCGGTACGTCGGCAGGGTCACGCCGTCGCGCGTCTCCGTGCCCTTGGAGCGCGGCTTGGAGTACTGGCCGGCGATCCGGCCGACCTTGACGACCGGCACGGAGGCCGCGTACGTCAGCACGGCGCCCATCTGGAGCAGCGTCTTGAGCTTGTTGCGGATGTGGTCGGCGGACACCGCGTCGAAAGCCTCGGCGCAGTCGCCGCCCTGGAGGAGGAACGCCTCTCCCTTGGCGACGGCCGCCAACCGGGCGCGCAGCTGGTCGCACTCGCCCGCGAAGACGAGCGGCGGATACGACTCAAGGTCCGCGATCACTGCGCGCAGAGCCTCGGTGTCGGGGTACTCGGGCTGCTGCGCCGCGGGCAGGTCTCGCCAGGTGTTGCCAGCGCTGGCGCTGGTCTTAGCGTTCACGGTCACGACCTCCACATTACGGGGTCGTGTCGAGTCGTTTTCGCACGGCTCGACAGGTGAGACACCCGAGCGCTCACCTGTGGGCCCCGGGCGCATGGGGTAGGGTGCGGCGCATGTTCGCGCTTTCGACCCAGAACTGGTGGTGGACCGCTCCTCCGGCGGCCCGCTGACTGCGCGTACCCACGACATCGCGAAGGCCGCCCCGGGGGGCGGCCTTCGGCGTTTCCGGGCCCGGCCGTCCCTCTCCCGACAGCTCCGGAGAGCTCCTGACAGCTCTCGGCAGCTCCCAGCGAGAAGGACCAGCCCCATGCATCTCCTCGACCTGCTGACCGACCCCCGCCCGTTCGCCCTGCTGCGCCGCCGCACGCCGGGCCGCGACGAGAACCTCGTGGAACTGCTCCTCGGCCCCGTCACCGTCCACGACCGGCTGGCCGATCTCCCCGACGAGGCGCTGGCGCTCGTCCCCTTCCGGCAGATCCGCGAACGCGGCTTCGAGGTGCGCGACGACGGCACCCCGCTGGCCGTGCTGACCCCCGAGGAGCGGCACGAGATCCCGCTCTCCACGGTGCTCGACCAGCTTCCGGCGCACCCGGTGGGCGTCGAGGACGGCGGCTTCGACGTGGACGACGAGGAGTACGCGCGGATCGTCGGGCGAGTACTGCGGGACGAGATCGGCCGGGGCGAGGGCGCCAACTTCGTGATCCGGCGGACGTACCGGGGCGAGATCCCCGGCTTCTCCCGGGCCGACGCCCTGGCCCTGTTCCGGCGGCTCCTGGAGGGCGAGCGCGGCGCGTACTGGACCTTCGTCGTGCACACCGGGGACCGGACCCTGGTGGGGGCCAGCCCCGAGGTGCACGTGCGGATGTCCGGCGGCACGGTCGTGATGAACCCGATCAGCGGGACCTACCGGTATCCCGCCGGGGGGCCGACGCCCGAGCGCCTGCTGGACTTCCTCGCCGACGGCAAGGAGATCGAGGAGCTCTCGATGGTCGTCGACGAGGAACTCAAGATGATGTGCACCGTCGGCGACATGGGCGGGGTGGTGGTCGGGCCGCGGCTGAAGGAGATGGCGCACCTCGCGCACACCGAGTACGAACTGCGCGGGAAGTCCTCGCTGGACGTGCGGGAGGTGCTCAAGGAGACCATGTTCGCTGCGACCGTGACCGGCTCGCCGGTGCAGAACGCCTGCCGGGTCATCGAGCGCCACGAGCCCGTCGGGCCGGACGGCGTGGGGCGGGCGTACTACGCGGGAGCGCTGGCCCTGCTGGGACGGGACTCGGGCGGGGCGCAGACCCTCGACTCCCCCATCCTCATCCGCACCGCCGACATCGACGCGGCCGGAAGGCTGCGGGTGCCGGTCGGGGCGACGCTGGTGCGGGGGTCGGACCCGGCGGGCGAGGTGGCGGAGACGCATGCCAAGGCCGCGGGGGTGCTGGCGGCGCTGGGGGTGCGCGCGGGGACCTCGCGGCGCGAGGGGGAGGCACTGCCGCGGCTCGCCGACGACCCGAGGGTGCGGGCCGCGCTCGACGGGCGGCGGGCGTCGCTGGCCCCGTTCTGGCTGCGGATGCAGGAGCGGACCGGGGAGCTGACCGGGCACGCGCTCGTCGTCGACGCCGAGGACACCTTCACGGCGATGCTCGGGCACGTGCTGCGCTCCAGCGGCCTCGACGTGAGCGTGCGGCGCTACGACGAGGACGGACTCGCGGAGGCGGTGGGCGCGCACGCGGGGCCGGTGGTGCTGGGGCCCGGCCCCGGCGACCCGTCCGACCCGGACGACCCGAAGATGCGGTTCCTGCGGGAGCTCACCGCCCGGCTGCTGCGTGAGCACCGGCACGGGGTGCTCGGCGTCTGCCTCGGGCACGAGCTGATCGCGGCCGGGCTGGGGCTGGACATCGTCCGCAAGGAGGTGCCCCACCAGGGGGCGCAGACGGTGATCGACCTGTTCGGACGGGCCGAGACCGTCGGCTTCTACAACAGCTTCGTGGCGCGCTGCGACGACGAGGACGCGCGCCGGCTCGCGGCGCGCGGGGTGGAGGTGAGCCGGGCTTCGAACGGGGAGGTGCACGCCGTGCGGGGGCCCGGGTTCGGCGGGGTGCAGTTCCATCCGGAGTCGGTGCTGACGCTGAACGGCGCGGCCGTGGTGCGGGAGGCTGTCGCCCGCCTCCACGCCACGCGGCTGCGCTCGTAGCGGCTCAGCCGAAGAACACCCCCGCCTCCGCGTAGAGCGCGGGGTCGACGGTCTTGAGCCGGGCCGTCGCCTCCGCGATCGGCACGCGGACGATGTCCGTGCCGCGCAGGGCGACCATCTTGCCGAAGTCGCCCTCGTGGACGGCGTCGACGGCGTGCAGGCCGAAGCGGGTGGCGAGCCAGCGGTCGAAGGCGCTCGGGGTCCCGCCGCGCTGGACATGACCGAGGACCGTCGTACGGGCCTCGTTGCCGGTCCGGCGCTCGATCTCCTTGGCGAGCCACTCGCCGACGCCGGACAGCCGCACATGCCCGTAGGAGTCCAGCGACCCGTCCTTCAGCACCACGTCGCCGTCCCGGGGCATCGCGCCCTCGGCGACCACCACGATCGGGGCGTACGAGGACCGGAAGCGGGAGGCCACCCAGGCGCACACCTGCTCGATGTCGAAGCGCTGCTCGGGGATGAGGATGACGTTGGCGCCGCCCGCCAGGCCGGAGTGGAGGGCTATCCAGCCCGCGTGACGGCCCATCACCTCGACCACGAGGACCCGCATATGGGACTCGGCGGTGGTGTGCAGCCGGTCGATGGCCTCGGTGGCGATGCCGACGGCGGTGTCGAAGCCGAAGGTGTAGTCGGTGGCGGACAGGTCGTTGTCGATCGTCTTCGGGACGCCGACGCAGGGCACTCCGAACTCGTCGGAGAGCCGGGCGGCGACGCCCAGGGTGTCCTCGCCGCCGATGGTGACGAGGGCGTCCACCCGCTGCCGGGCGAGGGTGTCCTTGATGCGGCGGACGCCGTCCTCCTCCTTGAGGGGGTTGGTCCGCGAGGATCCGAGGATGGTGCCGCCGCGAGGCAGGATGCCGCGCACGGCGGGGATGCCGAGGGGGACCGACCTCCCCTCCAGGGGACCGCGCCAGCCGTCCCGGAAGCCGGTGAAGTCATGGCCGTACTCCTGGACGCCCTTGCGGACGACCGCCCTGATGACGGCGTTGAGGCCGGGGCAGTCCCCGCCTCCGGTCAGTACTCCGACGCGCATGGACGAGTCCCTTCGCCGTTACTGCCTGACGAGGGGTCAGTGTCGCTCGTCCCTCACTCGTCGTCGAGACCTCGCTCAATGGCGTATCGCACCAGTTCGACCCTGTTGTGCAACTGGAGCTTGCCGAGGGTGTTCTGGACGTGGTTCTGCACCGTGCGGTGGGAGATGACGAGGCGTTCGGCGATCTGCTTGTAGCTCAGGCCCTTGGCGACCAGGCGCAGCACCTCGGTCTCCCGGTCGGTCAGCCGGGGCGCGTTCGGCTCGTCGCCGCCGGTGGCCGGCCCGGGGTCGGAGGCCAGCCGCCGGTACTCGCCCAGGACCAGTCCGGCCAGCCCGGGCGTGAACACCGGGTCGCCGACGGCCGTACGGCGCACCGCGTCCAGCAGTTCCTCCGTGGACGCCGACTTCAGCAGATAGCCGGTCGCGCCGGACTTCACCGCCTCCAGCACGTCGGCGTGCTCGCCGCTCGCCGACAGCACGAGCACCCGCAGGGCCGGGTCGGCGGCGACGACCTCCTTGCACACCTGGACGCCCGGCTTCGCCGGCAGGTTCAGGTCCAGCACCAGGACGTCGGGCGCGGTGGCCTTGGCGCGGCGCACCGCCTGCTCGCCGTCGCCGGCGGTGGCGACCACGTCCAGGCCCGCCTCCGCCAGGTCCCGGGCGACCGCGTCGCGCCACATGGGGTGGTCGTCGACCACCATGACCCTGATCGGATCCTGTCGCCCGCTCATCGTGATCCCGCCTTCCCCCGCTGCACGTTCTTCTCCTTCGGCACCGTCAGTTCGACCTCCGTGCCCTGCCCCGGCGTCGAGATCAGCTCGGCGCCGCCGCCGAGGTCACGCAGCCGGCCGCGGATCGACTGGGCCACACCGAGCCGCCCTTCGCCCTCGGCCTGCGCCAGCCGCCCCTCCGGGATGCCCGGCCCGTCGTCCCGCACGGTGACGATCACCGCGTCGGGCTCGTCCTCGACGAGGATCCAGGCGCGGGCGTCGTCGCCGACGTGTCTGCGCACGTTGTCCAGGGCGGCCCCGACCGCCGCCGCCAGTTCCCGCGCGGCGGGCGCCGGCAGCAGGACCGGCGCGCCGGGCTCGGCGAGGTCGACGCGCGCGGCGGCGAAGGGGGCGAGCAGCGCGCGCAGGTCGAGGGGGCCGTCCCGCTCGGCCGGCCCCGGATCGGGTTCGTCGACGGCGTGGACGAGGGCGCCGTCGGCCGCGTCCCGGGAGACCCGGGAGATCGGCACGAGCCCGCGGGAGACCAGCGTGCGCAGCGCGACCTCCTGTTCGCCGGCCATCCGGCCCAGCTCGGCCGCCTCGCCGCCGATGACCGCGCCGCGCCGCTGCACCATGGCCAGCACCTGCAGCACGCTGTCGTGGATGTCCCGGGCGAGGCGCTCCCGCTCCCGGGTCGCCGCCTCGATCTCCAGGGCGCGGGCGAGGGTGCGCTCGGAGGCTCGGGCGACCTCGACGACGTAGCCGATGGCGATGGAGGCGACCCACACGAGGACGACGTTGTGCACGGTGTCACGGGCCGGCGTGCCCCGTTCGACCAGGTTGGTCACGGCGACGGCCGTGGACGCGAACGCCGCCCAGCGCCAGCCGCCCTTGATGGCGAACGCCAGAACGGAGCCGGCGGTCCATATCGACGGCAGCGTGGGTCCGCCCGACTGGATGCGGGCGTGGCTGTCCGCGACGGTCGTGAGCATGATGCCGGTCAGCGCGACGGTCAGGTCGGCGGCGAGGAAGCGCTTGGTGCAGCTCGCCGCGTTCGCGACCTTGGGCAGGGTGGCCACGGTCCACACGAACAGGACGCAGTAGTAGACGACGGCGACCCAGGGGCGCGCGAACCCGTCGTAGGCGGTGGCGAAGAAGCCCACCGCGTAGAGCATGGTGAGCACCCGGTAGCCGGCGAGCGCACGCCACAGCGGCAGCTCCACCGACATCCTCAGCACTTTCTCGCGCTTGGCCATCCGCCCGCCCCCCGGACTGCTGACTACTGCTCTTCGTCCTTCTTCGCCTGGTCCTTCTCGGCTTGCGCGAGAGCCGCCTTCGCGGCCTTCTCCGCTTCCTTCTCGGCCTTCGCCGCCTCCGCGATCTGCCGCTTGGCGGCGGTCGCGTACATGTCGACGTACTCCTGGCCGGAAAGCTTCATGATCTCGTACATGACCTCGTCGGTCACCGCGCGCAGCACGAAGCGGTCGTGGTCCATGCCCTGGTAGCGGCTGAAGTCCAGCGGCCTTCCGATGCGGATGCCGGGCCGCATGATCTTCGGGAGGACCTTCCCGGGCGGCTGGATCTTCTCCGTGTCGATCATGGCGACCGGGATCACGGGCGCGCCGGAGGCGAGCGCCACGCGCGCGAGGCCGCCCGGCTTGCCGCGGTAGAGCCGGCCGTCGGGCGAGCGCGTGCCCTCCGGGTAGATGCCGAACAGCTCACCGCGCTCCAGCACGTCCATGCCGCTCCTGATCGCGGCCTCGCCGGCGCCGCGACCGCCGGAGCGGTCCACCGGGAGCTGCCCGACGCCCTTGAAGAAGGCCGCCGTCAGCCGGCCCTTCACCCCGGGCGTGGTGAAGTACTCGGCCTTCGCGATGAAGGTGACCTTGCGGTCGAGCACCGCGGGCAGGAAGAACGAGTCCGAGAAGGACAGGTGGTTGCTCGCCAGGATCGCGGGGCCTTCGTCGGGGATGTTTTCGAGGCCTTCCACCCAGGGCCTGAAGGTGACCTTCAACGGTCCCCCGATAGCGACCTTCATCGCGCCGTACAACAAGCGAGTGCCTCCTGTTTGTGTCGCACAGACCTTAACCCGCCAGTGGCGGCAAAGGCTCCGGCGACCCTGGTCGGTGTCAGTGGGGTCGCGTACGGTGAAGCACACATCCCTCCCATGCAGAACAGACGAAGACAGGAGACCGATGGTGCCGGTCCTTCCTGGAGCCGAGCCGTACCGCCATGAGGGCGGGGAGGTCGCAGTGCTCCTCTGTCACGGCTTCACCGGATCCCCGCAGTCGCTGCGCCCCTGGGCGCAGCACCTGGCCGGTCAGGGTCTGACCGTCTCGCTGCCGCTGCTGCCGGGTCACGGCACGCGCTGGGAGGACATGGCGCTCACCGGCTGGCAGGACTGGTACGCGGAGGTGGACCGCGAGCTGCGCGCTCTGCGCCGCCGTTGCGCGCGGGTGTTCGTGGCCGGTCTGTCCATGGGCGGCGCGCTGGCCCTGCGGCTGGCCGCCCGGCACGGAGAAGGGGTGGACGGCGTCGTCCTCGTCAACCCCGCGAACAAGGTCCACGGTCTGTCCGCGTACGCCCTTCCGGTGGCCCGCCACGTCGTCCGCACGACGAAGGGGATCACCAGCGACATCGCCAGGGAGGGCGTCCTGGAGAGCGGCTACGACCGGGTGCCGCTGCATTCGGCGCACTCCCTGCGGACCTTCCTGCGGCTGGTCGACGGCGAACTGCCGCAGGTCACCCAGCCGCTGCTGCTTCTGCACAGCGTCCACGACCACGTGGTGCCGCCCGCCGACTCGGCCCGGGTGCTCAGCCGGGTGTCGTCGACGGACGTGACCGAGATCCTGCTGGAACAGAGCTACCACGTGGCAACGTTGGACCACGATGCGGACCGGATCTTCGAGGAGAGCTACGCGTTCATCGCCCGGATCGCGCCCAGTGTCGGCAAGGAAGGGACGGCCGTAGGTGGCTGAGCACGACTCCGACCGCGAGGACCGGGAGAACCGGGACGAGCGGGAGGGCCTGGACGCCCGCCGGGGCCACGAGCCGGAGGAGCAGAACGTGCCCTTCGACGAGGCCGCCGCGTGGGCGGCGATCGTCGCCGGGTACGGCGACGAGCCGCCGGACCCGCCGGGCGCCAAGCCGTTCAAGTCGGTGGAGGACCTGGCGCTCCTGGAGGTCGACGCCAACGACGAGGAGGCGGGGACGAAAGCGGGCGAAGAGCCCGTGAAGGACCCCGGCGAGGAGAAGAAACCGGCCAAGCCGCTGGGCAGCTCGGTCGCCTTCGCGCCCGGCGTCGGCCCGCGCGACCACACGCTGCCCGAGCCCGCCGAGGGCACCTTCGACGGGGACGACGGGGACGACGAGGGTCACTTCGTCCCGCCGGAGCCGCCGCCGCTGCCCGCCGCCGACACCACGGCCAAGTTCGCCTGGCTCGGGGTGATCGGCGGACCGGTGCTGCTTCTGCTCGCGGTGCTGCTGAGCTGGGAGATGACGTGGTGGCTGACGACCGTCTGCGTCGGCGGCTTCCTCGGCGGTTTCGCCACGCTGGTGATGCGGATGCGCACGGACGACGAGGACGAGGGCGATCCGGGACGGGGCGCGGTCGTCTAGCCGGCGCCGCCCGGCGGCGGCATGTGGGAGGCGGCGGGGACCCTGAGGGCGGCGAGGACCGGGAGGTGGTCCGTGGCCGCGCGCAGATCGGCGTCGGTGACCCCGGGCAGCCCGTGGGGCACCCCGCAGCCCAGCGCCCGCACGCCCTTGGTGACGAAGATCCCGTCGATGCGGCGGTCCGGCCCGGAGGCGGGAAACGTGTGCTCGCTCCCCCAGGGCGCCGCGGTGCGGCAGTCCTGGAGGGCCGCGGCCAGCCGGCCGAAGGTGCGTCCGTCGGGCCGTTCGTTGATGTCGCCGCCCGCGATCGCGTGCTCCACGCCCATGCCGGCCAGCCGGTCGAGGAGCATGCCGCCCTGCTCGTGGCGTTCGGCCGCCGTCAGCCCGAGATGACAGCTGACGACGCCCACGCGGGCGCCCCCGAACCGGACCACCGCGGTGGCGAGACCGCGCCGGAACTCCCCCGGGGTGAGCGGCAGCAGCACGTCCTCGGTGCGTTCGACGGTGGCTCGCAGTGAGCAGAGGATCGCCGGCCCGGCGGCCGTCCCGCCGCCGGTGAGGATCACCTGACCGGCGGCCGCGGCCAGCCGGGCCAGCTTCTTGCGCCAGCGGAAGAAGATCGGCGACTCCTGGAGGAGGACCAGGTCGGGGGCGCAGGCGGTGATGACGCGGGCGAGGGCGTCGGCGTCGTCCCGCAGGGAGCGGACGTTGTAGCTGAGGACCCGGATGACGGCCGAACCGTCGGGCTCGGTGCGGGAGTTCGGAAGCGGCGAGGTCGTCGGCATAGCGATCAAGATACGCCGCCCCGTCCCCTACGTCCGGAAAAGCGAACGGGGGCTGCGAGCAGCCCCCGTGTTACCGCTGTCACGCCGTGCGACGACCGGCGCGCGCGCCGCACGGCGGTCAGGACGCGCGGCAGGACGACCCGGTGCGACGATCGGTACGGCTACATGATCGGGTCGGGCTCTCTCGCCAGGTCCGCCGCGCCGACCAGGCCCGCCTTGTTGCCCAGCTGGGCCGCGATGACGTCGGCCACCGGACGCCAGTTGCCGCCGACCAGCCACCGCTTGTAGGACTTGCGGATCGGGTCGAGGACGAGCTCGCCCTCGTCGGAGAGACCGCCGCCGACGATGAAGGCGGACGGGTCGAAGAGGGACGCGAGGTCGGCGAGACCGGCTCCGGCCCAGCGGGCGAGCTCACGGTAGGAGTCGACCGCGACCGGGTCGCCCTGACGGGCGGCCATGGAGATGTGCTTGCCCTCGATGCCGTCCGGGCTGCCGTCGCCGAGGCCGAGCAGGATCTCGGCGTTCTCCGGGGTGGCGTTGGCGCGCTGCTTGGCGTAGCGCACCAGGGCGCGGCCGGAGGCGTACTGCTCCCAGCAGCCCTGCGAGCCGCAGCCGCACAGCAGGCCGTCCGGCACCATGCGGATGTGGCCGAACTCGGCGGCGACGCCGAAGTGGCCGCGGCGCAGCTTGTTGCCGATGATGATGCCGCCGCCGAGGCCGGTGCCGAGGGTGATGCAGATGACGTTGCGGTGGCCCTTGCCCGCGCCGAACTTGTACTCGCCCCACGCGGCGGCGTTGGCGTCGTTCTCCACGACGACGGGCAGACCGACCCGGGCTTCGACCTCGTCCTTCAACGGCTCCTGGCGCCAGTCGATGTTGGGCGCGAAATAGACCGTCGAGCGCTGGCGGTTGACGTAACCGGCGGCGCCGATGCCCACACCGACGATGTCGTGCCCCACGCGCGCGCCGTCGACGGCGGCGGCGATGGCGTCCACGATGCCTTCGGGCGTGCCCGGGGTCGGCACCTGGTGGGTCGACAGGATGCTGCCTTCCTCATCGACCACGCCGGCCGCGATCTTCGTGCCGCCGATGTCGACGCCGATGGTGAGTCCCATGAATCCCTCAGTTTCGGTCGAGCCCCGCTACGGCCAACCGTACCCGAGGCCCTGCCCCGGGAGGGCTTCAGTCCAAGTCGATGCGCTGGCCGGGACCGGTGCCGTCGCCGCCCTCGCGGCCCGTGTCGCGGGGGTCGCCCGGTCCGGCGGTCCAGCGCCGCTCCTGGGTCTGGACCGCCGAGCGGTAGGCGGCCAGGAGCTCGCTGCCGGCCGCCGCGAGGTGGTCGAAGACGTCCGGGTTGCGCTCGATGACGGGCTCCACGGCGGCCTTGGCCTGCTGGACGACCTGGCGGACGGCCTGCTGGGCGGCGGGCCCGGCGACGGCCCCGAGCAGCGGGGACTGGATCGACGACAGCTTGTCGCTGACGGCGTCGACGAGCTTGCGCAGCTCGTCGGCGGCCGAGCCCTGCTGCGGGCCGTGCTCGGCGCGTCGGCGGGCCTTCTCCGCCGCCAGGTCCTCGGCGGCGGCGGTGGCCCAGGCGTCGGCGTCGCTCACGCGCGGTTCCCCGGCGGTGGCCTCTGCGCCGGCGGGCTCCCCGGCGGCGTCGGGCGTGGGGCGCTCTTCGCTCATGGCGGACTCCTGACGACTGCTGGTTGACGAGGCCTGACCGCGGCTCGTCCTTACGACGTTACCCGAACGGCGGTATGCCGTTCACCGGCTCCGCGGCCACAGACCGGGATCCGGCGCGAAGCGCACGCACAGCTCGCCGTCGCGCAGGGCCGCGCCCTCGACGGTGCAGCGGCGCAGCACGGAGGGCAGCGCGACGATGCGGCGGAACGGCCCGGCGGTGACGACGAGTTCGTCGCCGCGCCGGACCAGGTCGAGTTCGTCGCGCACCGCGCCGGGCAGCGGGAGGCGCCAGACGAGCACGCCGTCCTGCGCGAGCCGGTCGGCGACGGGCCACTCGACCGGGGAGGCGGCCGGGTTGACGGTGGGGGCCGCGAGCGCGACGAGGTCGTCGGCGCCGCGGGGGTCGTGGCCGAGGTGGGCGACGGGACGGGCCGTACCGCCCCACTCCTCCAGCGTCTTGCGCTGCTGTGCGACGAGCCGGCCGAGCCGGCCGTCGTCGGCGGTGTCCTCCGGCAGGACCCGGTTGGCGACGAGTGACTCGACGGGCAGGGCGCGCAGGGCCAGACCGAGGCGGGCGTCGCGGATCGCGTCGGCGCCGGCCGGTCCGGGCTCGGCGACCAGCCGTACGGCGGTCCCCCGGTCGGCGAGGACGGCCTCGACGGCGGCCAGCTCCGTGTCCCAGCGGGCCGTCGTCTCGTAGAGCCACTCGGCGGGCATCGGCACGCCGGCGAGCCGGCCGAGCATGGGGCGCAGGGCGCGGGCCGCCTGGCGTTCCGGCGGGAGCAGGCGACGCAGATAGCGGCGCAGTTCCTCCGGGAGGGCCAGCAGGGCGAGGGCCTGCGGGGCGGGCGGGAGGTCGACGACGAGCAGGTCGTGCGCCTCGGCGAGCGCCGCGTCGCGCAGGGCGCGCAGCAGGGTCAGCTCCTCGGCGCCCGGGAGGGGGGTGACCTCCTCCGGGTCGAGCCGGGAGGCGCCGAGCAGGTCGAGGACGGTGGCGGCCCGGTCCTGGAAGCCCGCGAGGTCGTCGCGGAAGCCGGCGGCGGCGTCGGGACGCCAGGCGGTGAGGCGGGGGGCGACGTTCACGGGGGCCGGTCCGGTGCGCACCCCGAGCGCCGCGCCGAGGGTGTCGGTGCGGTCGGCGCTGAGGACGAGGGTGCGGGCGCCCTCCGCCGCCGCGCGCTGGGCCGTGGCGGCCGCGACTGTCGTACGGCCGCTGCCGCCGGGGCCGGTGATCAGGAGGGTGCGCATGAGGGGGAACGCTACCGGTCGGGCCGCCCCGGAGGTCGCGCCCCGGGCCCCGCCTACTTCTCCCCCGACTCCACCCGCTTCTTCAGGCCCGCCAGCGCGCGGTCGATGATGACCTTCTCGGCCTTGCGCTTGATCATGCCCAGCATGGGGATCTTGACGTCCACGGTCAGCCGGTAGGTGACCTGGGTGCCGCCCGCGCCGGCCGGCTTGAGGAGGTAGGAACCGTCGAGCTGGCGCAGCATCTGGGACTTCACCAGCGTCCAGGACACCTCGTGCTCGCCGGTCCAGGTGTAGCCGAGGACCTGGTCGTCCTTGATCGCGCCGGCGTCCATGACCAGGCGTACCTGTTCGGCACGGCCCTGTGCGTCCTCCTTGAGGACCTCTGCCTGCTTCACCTCTCCGGTCCAGTCCGGGTAGCGGGCGAAGTCGGCGATCACCGCCATGACGTCGGCCGGTGCCGCCTCGATCGTGATGTTCGAGCTGGTGTGTTCCGCCATCGCCGTGGCTCCTCCGGATGCGGGCCCGTAAGGGTACGTGTGTGCAGCGTGAAGGCTACCGCGCGGTCGGTCGGGCGATTTCACCACTCCAGGACATAAGGCCTGCCACTGCCCGCGAAGTGCCCCACGTTGACGCACTCGGTCGCCCCGATCCGCATCCGGGGGGCGAGCGGCTGGTGGACGTGGCCGAACAGGGAGTAGCGGGGCCGGGTGCGGCGGATCGCGTCCAGCAGGGCGCGGCTGCCGCGTTCGAAGCGGCGGGCCACGGTGTCGTAGACCAGTTCCGGCACCTCCGGCGGGATGTGGGTGCACAGCACGTCCACCTCTCCGACGGCCTCGATCTTGGCGGCGTACTCCTCGTCGCTGATCTCGTACGGCGTGCGCATCGGGGTGCGCAGACCGCCGCCCACGAAGCCGAAGACGCGGCCGCCGATCTCCGCCCGCTCCCCGTCGAGGACGGTCGTGCCGGGTCCGGCGAACTCGGGCCACAGCTGGGGCATGTCGACGTTGCCGTAGGTGGCGTAGGTGGGCGTCGGGAAGGCCGGGAACATCTCGCCGTACTGCTTGCGGACCGCCTGCTCGATCAGCGCCGCCCGGTCGCCGCCGACGCCGCCCCACAGCCGGGCCCCGAGTTCACGGGCCTCCTCGAAGCGGCGGGCGGTGCGCAGCTCGACGAGGCGGTCGGCGTTCTCCACGCCGAACAGGTCGGGGAAGATGCCGCGGGAGTGATCGGCGTAGTCCAGGAACAGGACCAGGTCGCCCAGGCAGATCAGCGCGTCGGCGCCGTCTCCGGCCCGGGCCAGGTCGCGCGCGTTGCCGTGCACGTCGCTGACCACGTGAATGCGTGTCCTGGGACTTCCGGACGGTGTGGATGCCATGTCGATCAAGGGTAGGGGTGTGCGGCATACGTGAACAGTCGCGGCCGGGATAGCGGTTACTGGCCAGTCAGTAAAGTGGTGGACTAGTCTCGGCCGGAAGACACCAATCTGTGTGACGCAGCGAACATCTCGCGGACCCCCCTGTCGAAGAGGCCATACCGGCGGGTAACGTCCGGGCAGTCCAGTCGTGCTCAGGATTTCAACCACCGGGATTCAGCGGATCCACGGGGTTCGCCGAGATCCTGAGCGCAGCCCGAGCCATGGACCGCACCGTCGCATCGCACAACGTCGTGGCGCCGGCGCCCTATGAGGAGCAGCAGTCTTGCGCGAGTTCAGCCTTCCGGCTTTGTACGAGGTCCCTGCGGACGGCAATCTGACCGACATCGTCCGCAGAAACGCCGCGCAGCATCCCGACGTCGCCGTCATCGCCCGCAAGGTGGGCGGCGTCTGGCAGGACGTGACGGCCACGGCGTTCCTCGCCGAGGTGCACGCGGCCGCCAAGGGCCTCATCGCCTCCGGCGTCCAGCCCGGCGACCGGGTGGGCCTGATGTCGCGCACCCGGTACGAGTGGACGCTGCTCGACTTCGCGATCTGGTGCGCGGGCGCGGTCACCGTGCCCGTCTACGAGACCAGCTCCGCGGAGCAGGTGCAGTGGATCCTCTCGGACTCCGGCGCGACGGCCGTCGTCGTCGAGCTGGACGCCCATGCGGCGGCCGTGGAGTCGGTGCGCGAGTCGCTGCCCGCGCTCAAGCACGTCTGGCAGATCGAGGCGGGGGGCGTCGAGGAGCTCGGGCGGCTCGGCAGGGACGTCTCCGACGCGGTCGTCGAGGAGCGCAGCTCGCAGGCCAGGGCGGACGACCCGGCGACCATCGTGTACACCTCGGGCACGACCGGCCGCCCCAAGGGCTGTGTGCTCACCCACCGCAGCTTCTTCGCCGAGTGCGGGAACGTCGTGGAGCGGCTGCGGCCGCTGTTCCGCACGGGCGAGTGCAGCGTCCTGCTGTTCCTGCCCCTCGCGCACGTCTTCGGCCGGCTGGTGCAGATCGCCCCGATGATGGCGCCGATCAAGCTCGGCACGGTCCCGGACATCAAGAACCTCACCGACGAGCTGGCGTCCTTCCGTCCGACGCTGATCCTGGGCGTGCCGCGGGTCTTCGAGAAGGTCTACAACTCGGCGCGCGCCAAGGCGCAGGCGGACGGCAAGGGCGCGATCTTCGACAAGGCGGCGGACACCGCGATCGCGTACAGCAAGGCGCTGGAGCTGCCGGGCGGCCCGCCGCTGAAGCTGAAGATCAAGCACAAGGTGTTCGACCGGCTGGTCTACAGCAAGCTGCGCGCGGTGCTCGGCGGCAAGGGGGAGTACGCGATCTCCGGCGGCGCCCCGCTGGGCGAGCGCCTCGGCCACTTCTTCCGCGGCATCGGCTTCACCGTGCTGGAGGGCTACGGCCTGACGGAGTCCTGCGCCGCGACCGCCTTCAACCCGTGGGACCGTCAGAAGATCGGCACGGTCGGTCAGCCGCTGCCGGGCTCGGTGGTGCGGATCGCGGACGACGGCGAAGTGCTGCTGCACGGCGAGCACCTGTTCACGGGGTACTGGAACAACCCGGGCGCGACCGCCGAGGCGCTGGCCGACGGCTGGTTCCACACCGGCGACATCGGCACCCTCGACGAGGACGGTTATCTCAGGATCACCGGCCGCAAGAAGGAGATCATCGTCACCGCGGGCGGCAAAAACGTCGCCCCGGCCGTGATCGAGGACCGCATCCGCGCGCACGCGCTGGTCGCGGAGTGCATGGTGGTGGGCGACGGGCGGCCGTTCGTGGGCGCGCTGGTCACCATCGACGAGGAGTTCCTCGGCCGTTGGGCCTCCGACCACGGCAAGCCGGCGGGTTCGACCGCGGCGTCGCTGCGCGAGGACGCCGACCTGCAGGCCGCCATCCAGTCGGCGATCGACGACGGCAACGCCGCGGTCTCGAAGGCGGAATCGGTGCGGAAGTTCCGCATTCTCTCCTCCCAGTTCACGGAGGACTCGGGCCACCTCACGCCGTCGCTGAAGCTCAAGCGCAATGTGGTGGCGAAGGACTACGCGGGCGAGATCGAGGCGATCTACGCCAAGTAGCGGCCTCTGAGGGGCTGCTGACGGCACGTCATGGCGCGAGGTCCTCCGCGAGGACCCGCGCCATGGTGCGTTCGGCGAGCGCGGTGATGGTGACGAACGGGTTCACCCCGATGTTGCCGGGCACCAGCGAGCCGTCGGTGACGTACAGCTTCGAGTAGCCCTTCACCCGGCCGTAGTCGTCGGTGGCCTTTCCCAGCACGCAGCCGCCCAGCGGGTGGTAGGTGAAGTCGTCGGCGAAGACCTTGTTGCCGGAGCCGAACAGGTCGTAGCGGTAGATGGTGGCGTTCGCCGCGTTGATGCGGTCGAACAGTTTCTTCGCCATGCTCACCGAGACGGCGCTCTGCGCGGCGCTCCAGCCGAGCTTCACCCCGCCCGAGGCGGCGTCGTAGGTGAACGCGGCGCGCTGCGGGTTCTTGGTGATCGCCAGATAGAGGCTGACCCAGTGCTCCAGGCCGGTGGGCAGCGGCGCGATCTCCGCGAAGACGGGGTTGGCGGTGTTGGCCCAGTCGTCGATGCCCATGACCGGCATGGTGGACTGGTTGGCGCCGACGGTGTCCCACAGGTGGTTGGCCCGTCCCAGCATCACGTTGCCGTTGGTCCCCCAGCCCGCCCCCACACTGGCGTTCAGCGCGGGCAGCGTGCCGGTCTCGCGGGCCCGGACGAGGAGTTCGCTGGTCCCGAGGCTGCCGCCGCCGAGGAACAGGTAGGTGCAGCCGTACTGCTTGGTCTCGACGACCTGGCCCGTGTCGTCGATGCGGTCGGCGGTCAGGACGTACGTGCCGTCGGCGGCCCGGGTGATGCCGCGCACCTTCTCCATGGTGTGGATCGTGACGTGGCCGGTGCCGAGCGCCGCCGCCAGATACGTCTTGTCGAGGCTCTTCTTGCCGTGGTTGTTGCCGTAGATGACCTCCTGCCCCAGAGCCGACCTGACGGCGGTGCCGGCCGCCTCGCGCTGCATGTAGTCGAAGTCGTAGACGCTCGGCACGAAGGTGGTCCTCAGGCCGGTGTTCTGCGCGTGCTTGCGGGAGACACGGGTGAACCGGTACCACTCGGTCGACTCGAACCAGGCGGGGTCGACGCTGTTGACGCCGAGCATGGCGCGGGCGCGCGGGTAGTACGTGGCGTACATCTCCGCCGCGTCGACGGTGGGGAACTGCTCGGCGAAGTACGACTGGAGCGGGGTGACCGCCATCGAGCCGTTGACCAGGGAGCCGCCGCCGACCCCCCGGCCCACGAAGACGGACATGGCGTCGAAGTGCACGCGGTCCAGGACGCCCGGGTAGCGGCTGATGTCCTTGTTGACGAGGTCCAGCCACAGGAACGTGGCCAGTGGGGCCTCGGTGCGGGTGCGGAACCACATGGAGCGCTGGTCGGGATCGGCGGTGTTGCAGAACACCTTTCCGTCGGAGCCGGCCGTGTTCCACAGCCGGCCCATCTCCAGGACGAGGGTGCGGACGCCGGCCTGGCCGAGGCGCAGGGCGGCGACGGCGGCGCCGTAGCCGGAGCCGACCACGATCGCGGGGGCGGACTCGACCGCGGCGGGCTCGGCCGCCCGGGCCGACTGCAGACCCACGCGGGTGAAGCCGAGGGCGGCCGCCGTCTGGAGGGCGGCCATACCAAGAATGTGACGTCTCGTCAGCTGACGCTGCATCAGTTTGGCTGTCATGTGCGCAGCATCAGCGGATTTTCGCCCTCCGCCTAGAGCAAAAGGGGAAAAGTCTAGAGCAAGGTTTTCAACCGCTCCGCGAGCAGGTCCCAGCGCCACTTCTCCTCGACCCACCGCCGGCCCCGCTCCCCCATCCGGCGGCGCAGCCCGGCGTCCCCGAGGAGGGCCACGATCCGCTCGGCGGCGGCCGTCGGCGAGCCGCCCCGCACGACCCACCCCGTCTCGCCGTCCAGCACGGCGTCGGGCGCCCCGCCGGAGTCCCCGGAGACCACGGGCAGTCCGGTCGCCGACGCCTCCAGATAGACGATCCCGAGCCCCTCGACGTCGAGTCCGCCCCGCCGCGTCCGGCACGGCATCGCGAAGACGTCGCCGGCGCCGTAGTGGGCGGGCAGCTCCGCCCAGGGCACCGCCCCCGTGAAGCGCACGGAGGCCGCCACCCCGCTCTCGCGCGCGAGCCTGCGCAACTCCTTCTCGTACGGCCCGCCCCCGACGATCAGCAGCACGGCGTCCGGCTCGGCCGCCAGGATCCGGGGCATGGCCAGGATCAGCGTGTCCTGTCCCTTGCGCGGGACCAGCCGCGAGACGCACACGACCACCGGCCGGTCGGTCAGCCCGAGCCGCGCCCGCACCTCGTCGCCGCCCGAGCCCGGATGGAAGGTCTTCTCGTCGACGCCCGGCGGCAACTGCACCATCCGGGCCGCGGCCTCGGCGCTCAGCGTCGTCGCGATCCGCGAGCGGGTGTACTCGCCCAGGTAGGTGATCGTGTCCGTGCTCTCGCCGATCCGTCCGAGCAGCTGCCGGGCGGCGGGCAGCTGCGCCCACCCGGCCTCGTGCCCGTGCGTGGTGGCCACCAGCCGCTGCGCGCCCGCCCTGCGCAGCGCCGGCGCCATCAGCCCGAGCGGCGCCGCCGCCCCGAACCACACCGACGCGCACCCGTGCTCGCGCAGCAGAGCGGTCGCCCGGCGGGTCGCCGCGGGCGTCGGCAGCAGCATCGTCGTGGAGTCCCGGACGACGGTGAAGGGCTGCTCCGCGTCGAAGGCGGCGGTCGTCGCGACGCCCTCACGGGAGCGCTTCCAGGTGGACGCGTAGACGACGACCCGGTCGGGGTCCAGCCGGAGCGCCATGTTGTGCAGGAACGCCTGGATCCCGCCGGGACGTGGCGGGAAGTCGTTCGTCACGATGAGGGTCTTATGCATCGCGAACGACCTTATTCCACCGGTTGCGCGCGGCGATCCCGCCACTCCGCCCGCTCAAACGGCCCGCACCGGCGCACCGGAGACCGCTTTCCGGCCCCGGGGCCACGCCCGGCGCAGGGCCGCCCCCGCCGCCAGGCTCTGCACGCCCATGGAGAGGGCCATCGCCAGACAGATCCCCGGCAGCCCCAGCCCCGACAGCGCGTACGCCAGCGGCAGCTGGACGGCCGTGCCCAGCAGGGTCACCCGCAGCAGCGCCGGCGCTCCCCCGCTCCCCTCGAAGACGCCGCCCACGGCGATGAACCCGGCCATGAGCAGCAGATACGGTCCGACGCAGCGCAGGAACAGCGTGCCCTCGCGAGCCACGGCGGGCCCGGCGCCGAAGGCGGTCATGATCCAGGGGGCTGCGGCGCACAGCACCAGGGCGGCCGCCAGGCCGACGGCCCCGGAGACGAGCACGGCCTGCCGCCCGATCGCCCGGCGCTCCTCCCGGCCCTCGCCCCGGGTGTGCGCGGTGTGGATGGCGGCGGCCTGACGGACGGCGTAGAAGGCCATGGTCGCCACGTACATGACCTTGTAGGCGATCGCGTACGCGGCGACCGCCGTCACCCCGAGCCGTGCCACCACGGCGACCAGGGCGAGCGCCCCGCCCTGACGCAGGGTGAAGTCGGCGGACATGGGCAGCCCGGTCGCCAGCGTGCGCCGCAGGGACGCCCGGGTGGTGAGCGTGGGCGCCGCCCGGGCGGCCGTGCGCAGCGCGGGGTTCCGGCGCAGGGCCGACAGCCCGGCCACGAGGGCCACGCCCCGGCACAGCACCGTGCAGACGGCGGCGCCGGGGACGCCGTGGAGGTGGATGAACAGCGGGTCGCCGACCAGGATCAGACCGTTCGCGAGCAGGGCCAGACGCATCGGCGTCCGCGTGTCGCCCGTGCCCTTGAGCACGCCGTCGACGAGCTGCTGGGCGAAGAACACGGCGACGCCCGGCATCGAGATCGCGAAGTACGAGACGGCGAGGGGCAGGGCCGGGCCGCCGTGCCCGCCGAGCACCAGGCGGGCCAGCGGTTCGCGCAGCAGGAAGCCGCCGGCCGCGATCACCGGCGTGAGCACCGCGCACAGCGCCAGGCCGCCCCGCACCGCCGCGCGCATCGCGCCGGGATCCCGCGCGCCCCGGGCATGGGCGACCAGCACGGTGGTCCCCGACGCGAACACCAGCGCCACGCCCAGCAGCACGTTCTCGGCGTTGGTGGCGACCGCGACGGCGGCCACCGCGGGCCCGCCCAGCCGGGACACCCAGAAGGTGTTGACGATCCCGGCGGCCACGGAGGCCAGGAGCGAGAAGTACACCGGGCGTGCGAGCGCCGCCAGTTGTGCGCGATGACCGTCCACGACGGGTCCCCCCGGGAAGAAACGGCACGCCTCGGGCCGGCGGCGTGCCCGCCGACCGGTGCCTCCCGTCCGGAGTCACCGTGCCTCTTATCGAGTTACCTCGTTTAGAGGTAACTCGATAAGAGGTAACATGTCGTCGGCGCCATCGCAAGGGAGGACCATGCTGGAGCTGTCGATCCTCGGCTTCCTCGCCGAGGAGCCGTTGCACGGTTACGAGCTGAAGGAGCGCATCACCGCCCTGACCGGCCATGTCCGCCCGGTCAGCGACGGCGCGCTGTACCCCGCGATCACCCGCCTGGTCACCGCGGGCAGCCTCGACCAGCACACCGAGGACGGCGCCGGCGCGGCGCCCCGCCGGGTGCTGACCCTCACCGAGCGAGGCCGCGCGGACCTGCTGGAACGCCTCCGCCGCCCGAAGCAGGCCGAGATCACGGACCACGTCCGGTTCAACACCCTCCTCGCGTTCCTGCGCCATCTGCCCGACCCCGCGGAGCAGCGGACCGTCCTGCAGCGGCGCCTGGACTTCCTGCAGACGCCCGCGAGCTTCTTCTACGCCGACGGCGAGCCGGTGCGCGCGGAGCGGGCCGACGACCTGTTCCGGCGGGGCATGCTGCGGGTCGCACGGGCCACGGGCCAGGCGGAGCGCGCCTGGCTGCGCGAGGCGATCGAGGAACTGTCGGCCCCGGACCGGACCCGGTGAGCGCGCCGGACCGGACCCGGTGAGCGCGCCGGACCGGACCCGGTGAGCGCGCCGGGCCGAGTGACCGCACCGGGCCGGGAGACCGCGCCGTCGGGGCCGGTCAGTCGAGGCGGGACCGCAGGTAGTCCTGCCAGTCGCTCGTGAACGCCGGGAGCGAGGTGCCCAGGGCGTCCTTCAGCGCGCCCTCCACCGCCCCCGGCCGCTCCTGGTGCTCCCCCACGGCCCGGTAGAACGCGTCGAGCTTCACCTCGCCCCACCGCTCGGCGATCATCCGGCAGGCCAGCCAGCCGCCCTCGTACGCCTCGGCCAGCCGGCCGGCGTCGCCGGAGAACGCGAAGTCGCCGTCCGCCGGCAGCGCCGCCGGGACGCGCCCGGTCATGACGGAGTGCTGAAGTTCCGGCGCGACCTCGGGCGGGGTGCGCCCGGTGCCGCGGTAGCCGACCCAGTCGGCGTACCCCTCGGACAGCCACAGCGGGGTGGCGGCGTTCGTGTGGGCACGGGTGGCGACATGCGTCGTCTCGTGGGTGAGGACCACCTGCCGGCCCACCCGGCCGAGCATGCCGTACGCGTCGGGGTTGACGATGACCCGGTCCGCGGGCGCCTTCGTCCGGCCGCTCGTCTCACCCGTCGTCACCGCGGCGATCCCCCGGTAGGCGGCGGCGGGCGAGCCGAGCAGCCCCGCCATGCCCGCCAGCGACTTCGGCACCAGGACGACGACGTGCCCCGCCCAGGCGGTGCCCCAGGCCGCCGACACCGCGGGGACGGCGTCGTCGGCCAGCTCCGCGAAGGACCGCAGCCGGTCGCCGGACTGCCCGACCCCCAGCACCAGACTGTGCGTCCCGCGCACGACGTTCACCGTGCCCTGGTCCCACAACTGCTGGCCCGTCTCCTTCGCCGGCTTCTCCGACGTCACCGACCACCGCCCGCCGGCGCCCAGCGACAGACGCACGGTGCGCTTCACGACCACCGGGGCCCGGTCGTAGCCCTCGACCCGGTAACTCAGCTCGGCGTCCGCGGTGGCGGCGTCCCCGCCCCGCCGCAGCGCCGTCACCCGGTAGGACCAGGACGCCAGCGGAACGGACCGCACCGCGGCGAACCCGGCGGCGCTGCCGGTGGCCGCGTAGGCGCGCGCGTCGCCGTCGAGGACCGCGGCGGCCCGCCGGTCGAGAAGCCTCTGCACATCGGCCCGCGCGACGTCCGTGCCGGGACGGCCGCCGCAGGCGACCAGGGAGGCGAGGAGCGTGACGACCACGGGCCACGGCCCCGCGCCCCGGGATCCGCACACCCGCCTTCGACCAGTCATCCACCCGATCGTACGGCGGCCGTGCCGGACGGGCCGAGGGTCAGGGCCTGGTGACGGACGAGACCGGCATCATCCCGACCGGGTCGTAGCGCACCGGCGCGCCCGGATAGGGGGCGTGGATGACCTGGCCGTTGCCGACGTACATGCCGACATGGCTGGCGTCGGAGCGGTAGGTGACGATGTCGCCGGGCTGGGCCTGGGAGAGCGGGACCCGCCGTCCGGCGTGCGCCTGGGCCTGCGAGGTGCGCGGCAGCGCGACGCCGGCCTGCGCGTACGACCACTGCATGAGGCCCGAACAGTCGAAGCCCGAGGGCCCGTTGGCGCCCCAGACGTACGGCTTGCCGAGCGCGGAGCGGACCGCGGCCAGCGCGGCGGCCGCCCGGCCGGACGCCGGGGCCGAGCCCTGGAGGCCGGGCAGGTCCTCGCGGCCGGAGCGGGAGGCCCGGTCGTAGGCGGCGCGTTCCCCGGACGGCAGGGAGTCGAGCAACTCCCTCGCCTTGCGGAGCTTCTGCTCCACGATCCGCTTGTGGCCGACCACGGCCCTGCGGCTCTTCTCCAGCTCGGCGAGCTCGTGGGCGGCCTCGGAACGCTCCTGGGCGAGCTCGCGCAGGGCGCCCTGGAGCTCCCTCAGCTCACCGGCCTGGTGGGCGGTGATCCGGTCCAGGACGGACGCCTTGGCGAGGTACTCCTCCGGGTCGTCGGAGAACAGCAGCGCCAGGGAGGGGTCGAGACCGCCGGAGCGGTACTGGGCGCCGGCCAGCGAACCGAGCTGCTCGCGCAGGCCGTTGACGCGCTCCTGCTGCCGGGCGATGTGGTCCTGGGCGTCGCCGACCTGCCTGCGCAGGGCGCCGGCGCGCTCGTCGGCCTTGTTGTACGCCTCGGTGGCCTTCTCGGCCTCCTCGTAGAGACGGTCCACCTCGGCACGGGTGCCGTCGTGCGGTGCGGCCGTGGCCGGTACGGCGGACACGGCGCCGAGGGCGGCGGCCGCGACGGACAGCACGCTCAGGGCGCTGCAGGCGCCCCGGTCGAACCCGGACTGTGCAAGGCGGCGATGGGACCCCACGGGAAGCCGCGCTCCTTCCACCGGTGGACAGGGAAACGCGGCAGACAGTAGCCCCGCGGCGGGGGGTCGGCCAAAGACCCCGGCGGGCACGCACAGTGACGCCCCGCCGCTGACGCAGGTCACCGGCGGGGCGTGGGGTCACTCCTCGTCGTCATGATTCGCCCGTTCGGGCGGCGTGGTGTCCTGATCTTGATGGTGATCGGACCCCGGTCCGGCGTGGGTCAGACCCGGACGCCGAACATGAACGGGCCGCCGATGGTGCCCATCGACTCGTAGCGCACGACGGTCCCGGTGCGCGGCGCGTGGATGATCTGGCCGTTGCCCGCGTACAGACCGACGTGGTGCAGGTCGTTGAAGAAGAACACCAGGTCGCCGACCTTGAGGTCGCTCTGCGAGTAGATGCGCGTCCCGATGTTGGCCTGCTGCTCCGAGGTCCGCGGGATGCCGACGCCGGCCTGGCCGTAGGCCCAGGAGGTGAGGCCCGAGCAGTCGTACATGGCGGTGCCGGTGGAGCCGTAGTGGTACGGCTTGCCGAGCTGGCTCTGCGCGGCCTGGAAGGCGGCCATGGCCCGGCCCGAGCCGGTGGGGGCGTCGCCGAGGTCGACCCGCTGGCCGGCGTCGCGGCTGGCGCGGGTGTCGGCGGCGGCGAGGGCGGCCTTCTCCTTCGCCGTCAGCGTGTTGAGGAGCTTGCGCGCCTCGGCGAGCTTGGCCTGGACTTCCTTCTTCTTCTTGCCCAGTTCCGTGCGCGTGGTGGCGAGGTCCTTGAGCTTGCCGGAGGCCTCGGTGCGCTGCTGCGCGAGCTCGCGCTGTTTCTCCTGGATCTTCTTGAGCGCCTCGACCTGCTGGGCGCTCAACTGGTCCGCGGCCGAGGCCTTGTCCAGGAAGTCGTCCGGGTTCGAGGACAGAAGGAGCTGCAGGGAGGAGTCTATGGACCCGGTGCGGTACTGGGCGGCGGCCGCGAGGCCCATGGAGTCGCGCAGCTCGTTGAGATCCGCCTGGCCCCGCGCCACGTTGTCCTGGATGGTGGAGATCTCCTTCTGGAGCTTCTCCTGCTTCTCCTGGGCCCCGTTGAACGTCTCGGTGGCCTGCTCCGCCTCTTCGTAGAGCTTGTCGACCTTGCTCTTGACCTCGTCCTTGGTGAGCTTCTGGCTGGGGGCCGCGTTGGCGGCCTGCGAGCTCAGCACGACGGCAGCGGCGGCTGCGGTGGTCAGCACGGTCACGCGTGCGCGACTGGGCTGCTTCGGTCGACGGTGGGACGCCACGGAGACGGGCTCCTTCTTTTGAGTGATCACCCGTGTGGAGGTTCGAGGCCTGACCTTAGTGACCTCGCCGTGATCAGTTCAAATCCTAAGAAGAAAAAAACCCCTCACGCAACGCAGTTTTTTCACTCAACTCACGAGCAGTGATGCGCGATTGACACTACGTTGCGTGACGATTACGTCAATTCGGTCATTAAACCTGCGAACTTCGACCTTCAGGACAGGCGCTTCAGAAGTACCGCGGAAGCCACCGGTCGGGCGCCCACCTTGGCGACCCCGTCGGCCACCTCGCGGTCGGTCGAAGCGACGATGACCGGACGGCCGGACGGCTCGGCCCGCACCAGTTGACGGATCAGTTCGTCGGCGGTGACGCCCGGCTTGGAGAACAGTACCCGCACCCCGCGCGGCGGCGCGAGCAGCACCGGAGCAGCCAGCTCGGCCCCGTCGAAGACACAGGTGACCTCGGCGCCGGTCTGCGCGGCGAGCTGCGAGAGCTGCCCCAGCAGCCGCAGCCGCTGCTTCTCCAACGGCATCTGCGGATAGCCGGTCTTGGTGACGTTGTAGCCGTCGACGACGAGATGCGCCTGCGGCAGCGCGAGCAATTGGTCGAGAATGGCCGGATCGTGCTCCGACAGGGCCCGGGCGGCGATGTCCTTCGGCGTCATCCGGCCCGGCTCGACCGCGTCGACGGTCTCCGCGGGCCGCACCGACACCGGCGGCAGCGCCAGTTCCCGACGCAGCCCCTGGGCCGCGTCGAGCACGGTGTCCAGCAGCAGCCGCACCCGCATGTCCTCCACGCTGCGACCCTCGCGCGCCGCCCGCCGGGTGGCCTCCAGGGAAGCCTCCGCCTCACCCAGCCGCGCCTTCAGCCGCCGGGCCTCGCTCTCGGCGGCGGACACCTGGGCGTGCCCCTCGGCGCGTACGGTCTCGATCTCGGTCTGCACCTTGCGCAGCGCGGCCTCGCCCCGCTTGACGTCGCTGAGAGCCGACCGCAGCTTGCGGTGCAGCGACTCGGTCTCCTTCTTCGCCGCGTCCAGCTCGGCGCGCAGCCGCTCGGTGTCCGTCCGGGTCTGCTCCCGGGCCCGGTCGAGCTCCTCGCGCAGCCGCTCCAGTTCGGCCCGGCTCTCCTCGTCGGCCCGCTCCGCGTCCGCGCGCTGAGCCTCCTCGCCGGCCGCGGTGACCAGCTTCACCCAGCCGACGGGCCGCAGTACGTAGGCCGCGGCCGCCACGTCGAGCGGGTCCGCGGCCGGGGTCGGCGAGCCGGAGTCGAGAGCGCCGGACAGCTCCGGCTGGACCTCTCTGAACTTCTCTGCGATGCGTTGTCTGAAGAGCGGATCGGTCTCCAGCGCGGCCGCCATCGCGTTGCCCGCGAACTTGGCCCGGCGATTGGGGGCGAAACGGGCGTACTGGCGCAACTGGACGGGCAGTTCACCGACGGTCAGCCCGCCGAAGCCGTCGGAGACGATCGTGACGACCCTGCGCCGCACGCCGTCCGGCAGCGGACGGTCGAGCATCTCGGCGGCGCCGTCGCCCGGCCCCCCGCCTGCGCTCTCCACCATCCGTCACACCCCAATACTGTGCGGGGCCCTCCCCGCTCTCGGCGTCGCGCGAGCGGAGGGCCCCCACCGTCAGGAACCGGCGCCCGGCCGATCCACGAGTTCCACCTGGTCCACGGCATTGCACCAGCGGCACCGCACCGACTCGATGGTCTCACTGACCACGTCGCGCTCCTCGACCTTCGGCTCGCCGGCGAGGTCGAGGTGCACATACTCGACGACCTTCGACGAGCGCGTCACGTCGAACCGCGTGAGGTTGCCGCAGAGCGTGCAGCGCCACCGCGTCGCGGCGGTCGGCAGGGGAACCGTCATCGTGACTTTCCGCTCCTTCTAGTGTCCCGCTTCTGGTGCCGGGGTCGGGCCGGAGGCTCCCCCGTGCGTGTGGCTCGTAACCCTACGGCCTGGGGGGTACTCGCCGCCCGTCCGTCCACGGGGGCCGCCCGGCGGCGAGGCGGTCCAGGGGAGTGCGTCCCGTTACGCCATGCTTTGTAGCATGATCGGCAACTGGAACAGGACGGTCCGAAGGGTGCTCCGCACGTCCTCGGCGCCGGTGACCCATGGCCTGATCGCCCTGTGCTGTCTGATCTTCGTGATCGGCCCCGCCTCGGGCCTCAATCCGGGGTACGGCGCGGACGGCGGGCTGTCGGCCGCGCAGCGCGCCTACTTCCGGCGCTGGGGCGTGGTGCCCGCCGAACTCTTCGAGGGCGCTCCAGGGGCCGTCCTGAAGCCGGCCACCGCTCTCTTCGTCCACGGCAGCTGGGTGCATCTGCTGGGCAACATGCTCTTCCTCCACGTCTTCGGGGCGATGACCGAGCGCCGGATGGGACGCGTGGAGTTCACGCTCTTCTACGCCGGCTGCGGCTACCTGGCCCTGCTGGGCTACGCGGCCGCCAACGCCGAGTCGTCGCAGTCCCTCGTCGGCGCCTCGGGCGCGATCTCCGCGGTGCTCGGCGCGTTCCTGTACCTGTTTCCCCGGGCCCGGGTGACCAGTCTCCTGCCCTTCCTGTTCTTCCTGCCGCTGCGCTTCCCGGCCTGGGTCGTGCTGCCCTTCTGGGCGGCCCTGCAATGGGTGGGGGCGGGGCGGGC
>NZ_JAHHIU010000124.1 GCF_024539815.1 Streptomyces hayashii | reverse complement strand
GCATGGTGCTGGTGGATCTCCTTCGCCAGGACCGTAACCCTGGCATCAGGGACTCCACAAATCTCAGTGCAGCTCAACTTTGGTGGCCCGCCTCCCGGCATGGATCAAGCGAGCGAAGAACCGAGACGAGGTCCTGCGTGCCGTCAGTCGGATCCACACCTCACTGACTACCACCTGAACTGCTCAAAGGCGTCCGAACGAAGCACGAACTTGGTGTCTCGTCGGGCCGTCCAGCTGACGCGCGGGCGGCCTTCGGCTGATCATGTGCTCCGACCAAGGTGCACGTGACCGAGATGAAGGCCGTGAGGGTGAGTCTGCTGCCTGATGCTGTCCGGGGAGAAGCGTTCGCGGAAGCGTCACGCTTGCGGGGCAAGTTCCACGAGTGTCTGACCGCGCGAAGCGATGAGTTGTTCGAGCTGGTGGACGCCATTCTGTGTGCGGACCGGGCGGTAAAAACGCCGGTGGGCTTGACGTTGTTGGCCGAGCATCGTCGTGGGCGCGGAGCGATGTACGGCGGCTTGAACCACGGCCTGATCGACGTCGGTCGGCTGCGAGGAGTCGATCACCGCCCGCGACCAGTCAAGCTGCTTCGCCGACCGCAGCTTCTTCAGCAGCACCAGATGCAGCTTCTCCCACACGCCGGCCTCGTTCCAGGCGGCCGGCCGCCGCCGGCAGGTCATCCCCGACCAGAAGCCCAGCTCTTGGGGCAGGAACTCTCACTGGATGCCTTCGTCAGGACCTCTAAGGTGTGACGACGTTTCACCTGATCTCCTTGTTGCGTAAGGGATCGATGGGCTCGATACCCATCTGATCGACGGACAGGCGAGCCAGGGCCCAGGCCGAGGGCCTGCAGCTGACCGGTCCACCAGGCGGGTGCTGCGCGCCGTACGGATCAAGGAATCGGCAACTGTCGCGCGTTCAGATTCTGTCGTCCCGGCACATTCCATGCGGGCGTCAGCAGCCGATAGGTGAGGAGCCCAGGGCCACGTCGTCGAACCAGAGGGTGTCGTCCCCGGTGCCGTAGCTCTCCCAGCCCAGGCGCAGGCCGGTGGGGCGGGGAGGGGTCCTGCGGGCGAGCCACTGCCCGTCGACATTCTGGGTCGGCACCCCGTCCACGTGCAGTCCGGCGATCTCCTGGTCGTCGACCCAGGTGCGCATGGACTGGGCGGTGGTGTCGATCTGGTATCGCAGGCACAGCCAACGGCCGGTCGCCAGCGGGGTGCTGAGCGCGACACCCGCCGGGCTCTGTTCCGGCAGCGTCGCGTCGTCGCTCTCGCGGTTCCACTGCAGCGCGCCGTTCTGCCCGCCGACGCGCAGCGCCTTGCTGCCCTGCGAGGCGTCCGGCATGGACACGAAGGTGACGTGGTTGATGGGCAGGGCGGTGGTGTGCCGGAACCGCATCCGCACGTACACCACGGGTCCGACGGAGGACAGATCGCGGGTGGAGGCTGCGAAGACGTGGTTGCAGTAGCCGGCGCCGCCGTCGACGCGCAGCGACCTGGTGCCGCTGTAGGCGACGGACGTGTCGACGCTGACCTTGCCCGTTCCCTGGCAGTCGGGCGCCGTCGTCTGCCAGGCGCCCGAGGGCACGGTGCCGGCTTGGTCCTCGAAGTCGGAGCAGATCGTCGCCCCGGCCCCGGCGCATTCGGCCGGCGCCGTGGATGTCGGCGTAGGCGTCGGCGTCGGCGTGGGAGTCGCGGTTCCGCCGCACGGAGCACCGTTGAGGGCAAAGGCGGTGGGGGTCGGGTCGGCGGTGCGCCAGGTGCCCTGGAGGCCGAAGTCCACGGATCCGCCGGCGGCGAGCACGGCATTGTGCGCGGCGTTCACGGCGGTCACCTCGCTGCCCGACTGGGTGACCTGCGCGTTCCAGGCGGACGTGACCTGCTGATCGCCGCCGTGGGCCCACTCCAGCCGCCAGCCGTTCAGGGCGGCGCCGAGATTCGTGACGCGGATCTGGGCGGTGAAGCCGCCGGACCACTCGTTGGTGGTGTACGCGACCGTGCAGCCCGTCGCCGCGCCCTGTGCGCGCGACGTCGCGATGGCGGGAAGGGCAACCGCCACCACGGTCAGAACCAATGCCCAGAGAGGCAGCCGGTGGCGGCGCACGCGTAAGGAAGTCATGGCCATGGTCACTCTCTCGACGGGAGTCAGGACGCGGTGCAGAGGAGTGTGCCGAGGTCTCGGTCGTCGCCGTTGAGCGTCATTCCCCAGGTCGTCGACGCGCCCGGCGCCAGGGAGCCGTTGTAGGAGGCGTTGTGCACGGTGGTGGCGGGGCGGGACGGATCCACCACCGCGTTCCAGCGGTTCACCACGGTCACACCGCCCGGCAGGGTGTGGTGCACCGACCAGCCGGTGGCCGGCCGGGACCCGGTGTTGGTGACCGTGACGTCGGCCTGGTACCCGCCCCGCCACGAGCCGGTCAGCTTCCACTGCGCCGTGCAGGCGGTGTCGCCGGAGGGGCTCGGCCCGGGAGTGGGAGGCGGTGTTCCTCCAGAGGTGTCAGTGGTGTAGGGGACGGCTGTGTAGTCCTGCGAGCAGCCTCCCGCGCAGCCCGACGGCAGCGAGAAGGAGTACGTACGGCCGCCGCCCAGCCAGGCGTCGGCGGCGTCGCGGATCCGTATGGTGAAGTCGCTTCCGCCGGAGGCCGTCGCGCCGATGACATAGGACTGCCCCATGTCGCTGTTCATGGTGGCGTCGGTCCAGGTGCCGTTCGCCAGGTACTGGATGCCGTGGACGCCGTTGGGCAAACGGGAGACGGCGATGGCGGGCCAGTACCGCTGGGCTCCCCTGAGGAAGCCGATACGGATGTCGCCGCTGTAATCCGGGGCCGTGACGAAGCTCCAGGAAACATGACGGTTGTTCCAGCGGTCCGGGTACATCGTCCCCACGGGGGTGCCGCCGATCCGGAAGCGGTTGAGGGAATCGGTCGCCAGGTCGAGGTGGTTCGGGTCGTCCCGGCACCAGGCGTTGGAATCGGCACAGCTGTCCGCGACGAGCATGGTCAGGGTGGCCCCGTTGTACTTGTCGGCCACCCAGGAGCCGTTGCGGCAGAAGGGCTGGCCAGGGGCGCCGTCGTTGGTGCCGGAGCAGTAGTCACCGATGGTGACCTTGACCCAGCGGCCGCAGTTGCGGCCGTTGTCGAAGGCACCCTTGATCGCTTCCCTTGAGTCCGGCACCGGGCGCGGGAAGGAGCCCGAGTAGTCGCCGGGTGTGTTGAACACGTTGAGCGCCACGAAGTCCTGGCTGTCGAGTTCGCGCTGCGGCAGACCACAGCCGCCGTAGGGGCTACCGAGCCCGTCGAAGTGGGTCGCGTTGCCCAAGACCTCAGTGGCGGCGGCACTCGCCACGGGCGGCTGGGCGGCCGCGGCCACGACGGGTAACGCGGCACAGCAAAGCGCTGCCAGCAACACAGCAATGCGCTTTCGGGCGGGGAAGCGGTGGTTCGAAAGAAGCTGCATGGGGGGATCCGCCTTCTTCGTGACGGGGCGCCGTGACGTTCGTGTTGGGGCTCCTCTTGGAGTGAGCGTTGGAGCCCCCGTATTGTGGGAGCGCTCCCACTGTCTCCGTATCCCGGACTGTAGAAGAGGGCCATGACCCTGACGAGGGGTCGCGTTCCCGTCGGAGTCTTCGCCGTGTCCGGGCTGGGGCGTGTGCGCGAGACGCTCGGCGGGGGATTGTTGGTGGGCTGAGCGTTTGTTGGCCTGCGGTGGCACCTACGCGAGAGCTACTCACACTCCATTCGGGACGCCCTGACACAGCCGCAAGGCGAATCCGAAGAGACTGAGCCGACGGCCGCCCCGGAACAGGAACAGTGAAAAGCGAGGCCCCGAGATCGTGTCCCGGGCCTCGCGCGGTTCGACTCAATGGCCGGGCGGCAGCGGCGTCATGCCCACTCCATGCCCAATTCCCGCAGCGCGGTCCCCGCTGCCAGGCACGCTCATCAACCAGCACCGGTGGCGTGGGCAGACTCGCTGTGCGCCGCCAGGTACACCCGGGCTGGTGCAACGTGACCCGTCGGCGTCGCGCGCCGCGCGCTGGCAGGACACCTTCCGTGGGAACCGGCCCCGGTCCAGCAGGCTGGACCCCTACAAGCCCTACCTGGGGCATCGATTAGCCGAGGGGTGCACCAGTGTCACCGACCTCCACCGTGAACTCCTCGCCGATAGCGCGCCCGTGACCTACCAGATGGTCCGCGCCCACATCGCCAGTCTGAGGACGGCTCCGGCCGGCGCGCCACCCCGGCCTCCGACAGTGCGCCAGGCGACGGGCTGGCTCACCCGTCACCCCACGGCCCTGGCCGAGAAGGACCGGGCCGGCCTGAAGGGGGTCCTGGCTCGCTGCCCCGCACTGAAGGTGGCCGCTGGGCATGTCCGCGACTTCGGCGAGATACTCGGCAACCGTCTGTGTGCCACGCTCCCTGCCTGGATCGACGCAGTCGACGCCAGCCAACTACCCGGTCTTACCGGCTTCGCACTCCGCCTGCTCCGGGACCTCGACGCCGTGACAGCGGGGCTCACTCTGGACTGGAGCTCCGGCAGCATCGAGGGCGCCGTGAACCGCATCAAGAAGATCAAGAGACAGCTCGACGGCCGAGCCGGATATGAGCTTCTCCGCAAGATGATCCTGCTCCAGTGAGCCTCAGCGCCCCGTACCAGTAGATCTGGTCCAACCAACCCGTTCGACGCAGGCCAAGGGAGCTCGTAGCCTCTCGCTGTGACAGATACGACTGAGGCGCGGGACGCCTTCAAGAATCGATGCGCCAACGCCGCACGCACGCTCGCATCATGCGTCGGCTACTCCATCAGTCGCATCTCATTCAATGTCTTCGCCCAGGAAGACTCCCTGGAGATTGCTCTCAGGGAAGGCCCGTGGAAGCCGGACGTAGTAATCTCCCTCTCCAATCTCTACCACCTCTCGGTCGACAAGTGCCCACCGCTGGACGGCAATTTCATCGACGAGATTTCCTTGATCCACCTCCCGGCGCTCCCCAACCCATGGCCTGCGGACGCCGCTGACCGCGTCCGGCGGTTCGACGGACTCTGCGAGCTCGCATGGCTGCGGATCGTTGGCCCGGCCGAAGTTGACGCCATCGCCTCGATTCTGACCATCTACACCGCAATGAGCGACGACCGGACCTCAACGCTTCGAAATCACCGGTGATGACGGCCGCAGCGTCAAGCGACCCAGCCCTTCACAATCGAACACAAAGGTGACACTGCGCGACCACTCCCCAAGATCTGTGCCAGAACCGAGTTTTGAGAGCGACTGGATGCTTGCCTCGGGACCCTGGTTGTGCTCTGCACGACGAGGGGCCCAGTTGCTGCCGAAATCCAAGGTCGATCTGTAGGCGGCGATCCGCCGTGATTCGCGTCAGGGCCTGTCGAGCCGTGCCCTCCAGCGGAGGTACGACGTCGGGTTTCTGACGATGCAGAAGGCGTTGTCGTCGGACTGGCCGGAGCCGCGGAAGCCGCTTCCGCCGAGGGCTACTCGGCTGGATCCGTTCAAGCCGTTGATCGACGAGGTGCTGCGGGGGGACCTGGACGCGCCGCGCAAGCAGTGGCACACGGTGAAGCGCATCTTCGAGCGGCTGCTGGATGAGCACGGCGCGGACGAGCTCTCGTACCGGATGGTCCGCGGCTACGTGGCCACGCGCCGTGGGGAGATCAGGATCGAAGCCGGTCGGGGTGCGGTGGAGGCGTTCGTCCCGCAGACCCACAAGCCCGGAGCCGAGGCGGAGGTCGACTTCGGCGACGTTACCGTGCGGTTTGCCGGCGAGCTGGTGACCTGCTACCTGTTCGCGTCCCGGCTGTCCTACTCGGGCAAGGCGGTGCGCCGGATCTTCGCGTCGGCCGGCAGGAGGCGTTCTTCGATACCCTCGCCGAGCTCAACGAGATGATCGAGAGGTGGGGCGAGGCCGATGATGCCCGGCGGATCCGGTCCCGGGACCGGACGATCGGCGAATACTTCGCGGCCGAGTGGCCGCATCTGAACCCACTGCCGGACGAGCCGTTCGAGATGGACAAAGCCTTCCTCGGACTCGCCGTCTGCCTGATCACCCACCGGCACGTCCAGAGGCTTTGTCAGGGCCAGTAAGAGCCGGGGCCCGAGATTCCTCCCGGTGCCCCTATGTGAACTCCAGTAGGCCGCGGCGGGCCGCCTCGGAGACCGCTGCCGCTCTGTTGTCCACGCCGAGCTTGCGGTAGATGCGCACCAGGTGCGTCTTGATTGTCGCCTCACTGAGGTACAAGGACTCGGCGATGGCTCGGTTGCTGTGGCCGTCGGCCACCAGCCGGACGACCTCCCGCTCACGCACTGTCAACTCCGGTGCTGGACTGACCACTTGGCCGACCAGATCGACGATCACCTCGGGGGCGATGCCCATACCGCCCATCGCGGCGCTGCGCACGGCCCGGAAGAGGTCCTCGGGCGGCCCGGCCTTGAGCACGTAACCGCGTACGCCGGCCTCAAGCGCGCGCACGACGTCGGCGCGCCCGGAATAGCTGGTCAGCATCACCACGGGCACGCGCGGCGCCTCGGTTGCCAGCATCCGGATCGCTGCGACGCCGTCGACAGCGCCGTCGTCGCGCCCCGCGAACCGCAGGTCCATGAGGACGACGTCGGGTGTCAGAGCCACGGCCAGGCGGACGGCTTCCTCACCGTTGCCCGCCTCCGCGATCACCTTGAGGTCCGTCTCGCCCTCAAGAAGCGCGCGCAGCCCGGCTCGTACGACAGCGTGGTCGTCGGCGATCAGCAGGCGAAGCGGAGAACTCGTCATCGGAGCGCAGCCGTCGGGCTCGCCGGGGGAGCCGAGCCGGACCGCAGGCCGGCGGGGACGGTGGCCCGGATGCGTGTACCCCGCCCCGGAGCGCTGTCCACGGTGAGATCACCCCCGCACTCCCGCAGCCGCGCCTGGGCCGCCGGAAGACCGAACCCGCGACCCGACGCGGACGCACCGCCGACGCGGGCGGGCTCGAAGCCGACGCCGTCGTCGCACACATCCAACTCGACACGGTCCTCACCCTGGCGCAGCGTCACGAACAGGTTCGCCGCCCGAGCGTGCTCACGTACATTGGCCAGCATGCCCTGAGCGACGCGGAACAGGGTGGTCGCGGCCTGCTCGTCCAAGTCGGGGCGGTGGGTTCCCAGCGACCGGAACCGCACACCCGTCGCCGTACCGTCCTGTTGCGATCTGAGGGACAGCATCCGCAGGGACCCTTCGAGTCCGGCCTCGGCGACCATGGACGGAGTGAGGTCCCTGATCATCCGCCGGGCCTCCGCGAGACTGACGTCCAGACCGTCGGCGACCGCGCGCACCCGGGTATGTGCCGCATCCGGCCGGTCTTTCCAGTCCCGCTCGGCGGCCTGCAGCAGCATCAGGCTGCCGGACAGTTCCTGTACGAGCGTGTCGTGCAGGTCCCGCGCGATGCGCTCGCGTTCTCCCAGTACACCGGCCCGCCGCTGTTCGCGCGCCAGTACGTCACGCGTGCCGCGCAACTGCTCCACCAGGCTCCGGCGTTCCGCGGCATCCCGCTGCTGCGCGTGGTACAGGGCCGCCGTCCCCCAGACGGCGGCTACGGGAATCAGTACCATTTCGGCATCGAACCCGCCCCCGTTCCGGGTGAGTTGACCGACCAGAACGAGGGTGATGGCACCCATCGCGGCTCCGGCCGCGGAGCGTCCGAGCGCGCGGAGCGCGGCACACGCCAGCGGCACCGAGCACCAGACGTAGGCACCGGTCAGGGGCGGCGGAGTGAGAAACACGAGGAACGCCCACAACAGGAGCAGAGCCGCCACCCAGCCGTGACGGGCCAGCGGGCCCAGCCGGCTCCACAGTGCCAGGCCGGCGGCGTACGAGGTAGCGAGCAGCGCGCTGACGGTCACGATGTCCCAGCACAGGGGGGTGTTCAGCCAGGTCAACCGGGACAGTGCCGCTCCGACGACGACGAAGAACACGAGGTGCGCCGCGTGGCTTGGAGCGAACCAACGGACGCGGGTCGGCAATGGCGGATGGGCGTAGCCCGAGTCGGACACCGTAAACCCCCTGGAGAGATGATCCGTCGGGGTACGTGAGTCTATCCGCCATCTGTATGACCGCTGTGAAGAGCGGGGCAGCCGGTCGATTCCGCGGCGACGGGCACCGGCTGCCCCTGCGATCGGTCAGGCCCCGGGGTGCAGTCCGAGCCAGCCGGGTGTCGGGTCACCCTTGACCTCTCCGAAGTACAGGGCGAAGGTCTGCTTCCATCGCTCGACCTCGGCTCGGTCCGCCATGAACGCGGGGAAACCGTCGATGTGGGCGTTGGGGTACTCCCACAGCTGCTTGAGGCCGGCCGGTGGAGCGATGTCGGTGCGAACGGACCAGCCGTTGAAGGAGTTCCGCTGGCTTTCCGTGGAGATCTGCCAGTTGAGGAAGAGCTTGGCGGCAGTCGGGTTCTTGGCCCGCTTGAGGATCGCGGCCCGCTGGCCCCAGCCCATGAAGGGGTGCCCGTCCGCGGCGACGAACTTCGCCGGGGCCGAGTCCGTCAGCGAGCCCGCGGTGCCGATGCCGATGGCCTTCTGCCCGGCGAACACCGCGTCGGCAGGGGAGTTGCTGCCGCGCGCGAAGCGGACGTCCTGGGCGGCGAGGGCGGCCACCCAGTCCCAGCCGTAGGTCTTGGCATACAGCGCGTAGAGGTACAGCACCGCGTCGTCGTCGTGCGGGTACGACGACGCGATCCTGCCCTTCCACTTGGGGTCGATCAGGTCGATCGGCGTCCGCGGTGCCCCAGTGCCGGCCGCGGCGACGTCGTACAGGAAGCTGAAGGCGATCGCTCCAGTGGCGACCCAGGCACCCTGAGGGTCCTTGAAGGCGTGGTAGACCTTGGAGAACCCGGCCGGCTTGTAGCGCAGCAGGCGGTCCTGCGCCTTCCAGCGAGTGAAGTCCTGGAGGGTCTGCAGCTGTACGACGTCGGGGACGAGAGTCCCGGTGGCGAACTGGTTGTCGACGCGGACGTCGTGGAACTTGCTGTAGTCGACGATCAGCGTCAGGTCGATGTCCGGGAAGCGGTCCTTGAAGGCCGCCTTGGTGCTGTCCTGCTGGGTCGGTGTGTCGCCACCCCCGTAGACGACCAGCGTGCCGCCCTCCCGGAGCGCGGCCTGGTAGAGCTCGTCGAGTGTCCGGGTCTCTTCGGCGGGCCCGGTGGAGCCCCGTGAAGCAGCCTGGGAGGCCGAGGTGGGGGACGCGGCGGCACCGACGGTACCGAGACCGAGTGCGGCGCCGGCTGCGGCTCCGGTGGTGAGGACACGTCGTCTGCTGAGGAAGCTGGACACGCTGAGGTTCCCTCTCTGATGGGGGGTGACGTACCGGGCCCGGCGCCATGGGCGAGAGCCATTCTGGTGCGAGTGCGCGGATGCTCGCGTCGTCCTGACGGAGCGATCCGACGTGCCGTGGATGGAACCCGGGTTCAACCGAACGGTTGAACACCGGTGCGACCCGCGCTGTCGGCCTACTCGGGTGGAGCCGCCGTGGTGCGGCGTGGCACCAGCGTCGGGGAGAGCCTGACCTGCACCGACGGCTTGCGGCGGTCCGCGATCCGCTCCAGGAGAAGACGGGCGGCATGCGTGCCGATCTCGCGTCCGGTCTGGTGGACGCTCGTCAGGGAGGTCGCGGCGAGCGCGGCGAGCGTCGTGTTGTCGTATCCCGCCACCGGGATGTCACCAGGAACCGAAGCGCCACAATGCCGGCCTCATCTGCCTCACGCGCCCCCGCGTCGGCGGTCCTTCACACCTGGGCACGGACAACCAGCCTGACCCAGCCCACAGACCTCGACCGAACAGAGAAAAGCATCCCCTCGCGGCTTCGGCCAGGGGCACCAGTCGCTCGACACGCGGGTGAACCGAGACCTGCGATGCCGAACGGGGAGGCGGCCACGCCCACTCAAAGCTAAATATTATTCGGGTTTTATATTGACGACCACCCGGGTGCCCCTTAGGTTCACTCCACCCCCCGCACACTGAAACGTTTCACCTGGAGTAGATATGACCCCCATCTCCCGCAGACGCCTGTGCCGGGATGTCGCGGCGCTGTCGGTCGCCACGCCTGCGCTCCTCTCCGCCGCCGGAACTGCTACCGCAGGCACGGCCGGTTCGGCCGTGACCACGGACCGCCCCCCAGTCCCGGAGGCCATCCGGGGTTTCGCCTCGATCAGCGAAGCCGACCGGCCCAAGATCCGGTACTGGTGGCCGTGCGGTGAGATCTCCGCGGAGGCCGTCGAGACCGAGATCCGTCAGATCGCCGGCCGCGGCTTCGCCGCCGCCGAGATCCAGTGCATCTTCACTGCCGATCCGGACCGGTTCGGATGGGGCGGCGCGACTCTGACCGAGCGGCTCCAGCAGGCTGTAGCAGCGGGTCGGCGCCATGGGCTGCGCATCGATCTGACCGTCGGTCCGGCCTGGCCTCTGGTGGTGCCCGGACTGGGCCCGGACAGTCGGCAGGCCGCACAGGAACTGACGTACGGCAGGTCGGCCGTCACGGGCGGCAGTACGTACTCCGGTCCGGTGCCGACGGCTCCCGAACCGCACGCGGGCGTGACCAGGCAGACGCTTGCGGCGGTACAGGCGTTCCGCCGCACGGGTTCCGCCGAGGCGAAGCCCGTTCTGCTGGAGCGCAGTTCGCGGGTGGACCTGACCGATTCCGTGCGCGACGGGGTCCTTTCCTGGACCGCTCCGGCAGGCGGGCAGTGGCTGGTCCTTGCGTTCTGGCAGCGCGGTACCGGGCAGGCGGCCGTGACCGGGCAGACCGTCTCCGCCCAACCGGCTTACGTGCCGGACCACTTCGCCTCTGCGGGCGCCCGCGCCGCGACCGGCTATTGGGACAAGCATGTGCTCACCCCCCGGCTCCGCCGGCTGCTTCGGGACAGCGGCGGTGACCTGTTCGAGGACTCCCTGGAGCTGGACTCCGCCCTGCACTGGACCTGGGACCTGCCGGAGCGGTTCGAGAAGCTGCGCGGCTACTCGCTGCGCCCCCATCTGCCGGTGCTGTTCATCGACGGTATCCACCGGCAGTACACGTCGGCGACCCTCGATGCCACCCCGGACTTCGAGTTCACCGACGGCAGCGGCGTGCGCGTACGCGAGGACTACTGCCAGACCTTGACGGACCTCTACATCAGCGACCACGTCGAGCCGCTGAAGAACTGGGCGCACTCCCTCGGCCTGCGGATGCGCGCTCAGCCCTACGGGACGACCATCGACACGCCCACCGTCGCCGCCGCGCTGGACGTGAACGAAACCGAGTCGCTCGGCGTCAGCACCGGTTACGACGACGATCCCTCCCGGTGGATCTCCTCGGGCTCCGTACACCTGTCGGGCCAGAAGATCTTTTCGCTGGAGGGCTGCGCGACTCTCAACGAGGCTTACGCTCAGACCTGGCCGGACATGCTGAAGCACTTCAACACGGCCTTCGCGCACGGCGTCAACCAAATCGTCTACCACGGGTTCGCCACGGGAACGGGTATGGGTGTGACAGGCTGGCCCGGATTCTCGCCGTTCACCATGGAGGGCGGCAACGGCTTCTCCGAAGCGTGGGGACCTCGTCAGCCCACCTGGGCCGACACCAACATGATCACCGACTGGACCGCACGCATGCAGTGGGTCCTGCGGCAGGGCCGCCCCTCGGTAGACCTCGCTGTCTACCGGCAGAGCTACGGCCACGACGTGCGCGTGCCTGACGGTGCGGCCGGGTTCACCTACGACTTCACCGGCCCCGCGCAGCTGGAGGGCACCCGGGTCGGTGGTGGCCGCCTCGCTCCGGACGGGCCCGCCTACCGAGCGCTGGTCCTGGACCGCCAGCCCACGCTTTCCGTGGCAACCGCCCGGCTCCTCCTCTCCCAAGCCCGAGCCGGACTGCCCGTGGTCATCGTCGGGAACCTGCCGACGCGGACCCCCGGCGCCCATCTGGCCGACCAGCAGACCGCCCGGCTCACCCGCCTGCTGGACCAGTTGCTCGACCAGCCTTCGGTCCGCCGGGTAGCCGAACAGCGTGACCTTGCCGGCGCGCTGAAGGCCCTCGGCGTCAGGCCCAGCGTTGACGTCAGTGCCGCTCCGGACCTGCTGACCGTGCGCCGTACTCTCCCGGGGGGAGAGCTGTACTACCTGTACAACCCCAAGTCCTCCTCCGTCAGTGCCGATATCCGGGTGGAAGGAACGGGCCGACCGTACGAACTCGACGCGTGGTCCGGGAGGATTACGCCTCTCGGCCTCTACCGCACCAGTCGCAGCCACGTCACCTTGCCCGTCCAGCTTGCTCCCGGCGGCTCCACGGTGATCGCCCTCGACGGCCGCCATGCGCGTCACGCCACGGCCACCACGGGCGGGACGGTCACCGTGAGTGAGAGCGGACGTCTGCGGCTGCGGGCGACCGCCTCCGGCAGCCACACCGTCACCCTTGACGATGGCCGCAAGGAGCACGTTGTCATACCGTCCCTGGGCCAGGAACAGCGACTGGACTCCTGGCACCTCACCGTCGAGGACTGGCGCCGCGGCCCCGACGGCGAGCGCGCGATCACCCTGCACGAGCTCGACCTGGACGTGCTCAAACCCTGGTCGGACATCCATGGCCTGCAAGACGTCTCCGGCATCGGCACCTACACCACAACCATCCGCCTGGGCCGGTTGGACGGGGCCTGCCTCGATCTCGGCCGGGTCACGGACACCTTCGAGGTGACGGTCAACGGCCGCCGCCTGCCTACGCCGGACCAGATCAGCCACAGGCTCGACCTCGCAGGTCGCCTCCGAGAGGGCGCCAACACGATCACCATCCGTGTCGCCACCCCGCTCCGCAACCGGCTACGGGTGACCGACGGCTTCCCCGGGCAGGCCGGGATGTCCCGTCAGGAGTACGGCCTCATCGGCCCCGTCAGTCTCGTCCCGTATGGCGAGGCACCGATCTCTGACTGACCTGCACCTGCTGCCTGGAAAAGAGCTCACCTCACGCCCTGTTGATGCCATTGAAGAATTCGTAGGGTTCGAAACCGCAGGTCACCGGTGCTGAGCAAGTCGGAGCGGTGGTCCCGTACTTGCGCTGGTCGAGGGCGATTGCCGTAGCCCGTGATGCTCTGACGGTCAGCAGGTTGCTTCGGTGTTCGTCCGCACGAGCAGGTCCGTCCGCAGCAGCACCATCATCATCGGGCAACTCGTCGGGAGCCGTGGTCCGGTGGGGATGCACCGGTTTTCAGGCGGGCGGAGGCGTGCGCGCAGCTGCGGAGGCAGCGATCAGCTTGTTGACCTGCTTCGGCGCTCGACAAGCCTTGGAGTGGGCGGTCGTGATCTCCGATCAGGACGGATGGTCATCCCTTCGAGTCGCCGTACTGATCGTTTCAACATGAGTTGCGCTGCGGGTCATGTGCTCGACGATCTTGGTCGGCAGGGTGTCAGGCGTGCGTGCTGATCTTGTTCCTGACGACCTGTGGGAGGGGGTTGCTCCGTTGCTGCCGCCTGCTCCTGAACGGCGTCACCGCCATCCCGGGCGGTTGCGTGTTCCGGACCGTGCGGCACTCGCCGGTGTGATGTACGTGCTGCGGACCGGTGTGGCCTGGCGCGACGTCCCGGCGGAGACCGTGGGCTGCTCCGGGGTGACGGCCTGGCGCCGGCTGCGGGACTGGACCGGGGCCGGCGTCTGGCCACGCCTGCACGCCGCGCTGCTGAGATCGCGTACGTGATCCCGCCACCGTGGGCAGAGCCGAGGGTCAGCCGTGGCCGAAGTCGCCCTGACGTCCTGGAAGAAGCCGCGAAACGCGGTCACGTCAGACACTCTCTCAGTCCACTGCATGGCCATGCCTGTCCACTGCGGTCGCAGCTTCGGCACCCCAAGTTCTGGGGATACAGACGTCCTTCGCGTCCGGGCATGCTCCAAGGCGAGTTCCGAAAGGCAGCACACCACAGCAGTACTGTTCGGGAGAGGGAGAGACGACGATGAGATGTGGCATATGGCGTCGCGGTGTCGTTGTGGCGGCATTGAGCGCCGGCGCCCTGGTGCTGGCGACGGGCGGCGCGTCCGCAGCAGCGGCGATTCCGGTTACCACGGACTTCGGGCCGAGCGTCTACAAGAAGCCTCATACGCGCGACGGAAAGGTGGGAGTTCTGGATCTCCGGGCCGGGGACTCCATCGTCGCCGACTGCTGGGGTCGTGGCGACAATATAAACAACCGTGGAAACGTGTGGTATCACACGTTGTCCGAGCGCTACACCGCCACCACAGGGCAGGAGTTGTTCGTCGAGGGATGGACGTACGGTGCGTACGTGGACGGGAACGAAGCATTCCACGAGGGAACCATTCCGGAGTGCTGACGACGAAGTGAGGCTCTCTGGCGGGGACCTCAGGGCTCCCGCGGGCGGACGTCTTGGCGCTGAGAACGGGAACTGAGACCCCCACTTCCATTTTCGGGGGTCGAAAATGCGTCAAGAAAAGCTTCAGTGTCGGACAACATCCTCAGATGGCTGGATCGGCGCAAGGCGCCGATCCACGCTGGTGCCGTGGAGTCCCATCCGGCGTCCGTCCCCCATTCCCTTTCGGTGGCCACCGCGGAAACGGCCACCATCGCAGACCTGGGGATGGTCATTTCTCAGTGGGTAAATCGGCTTCTCCCGCATGACGGATACATGCTGAGAGGCATCGACCCACTCACGGGAGCGGCATGTTTCCTGGCGAAGGAACATGGCTACGGGGCTGCTTTCTACCGCGCACTGGAGACCGAGGAGATCCTGGGCCTGGAGCGGCACACGGTGACCAGCATGATGGGCAGTTCCCGCTCCGTCGCCGTTCTCGCGTCGCGAACCCCCCGGAGGTCACGAAGCATCAGTGTCGAACACGAAGACATCATGAAAGCGACGGACGTAGGCGGTGAGATGCGGATCGCGCTCACGCTCGGCGGCAGGGCATGGGGGGTCCTGGTCCTGCTGAGGGAAAGGGGTGGCAGGCCTTTCACCATGGCCGAATGCAGACATGCCACGCAGCTCTCCGGAATTCTGGCCGCAGCGTTGAGGCAGTATGTTGCAAGTCGATTCCTGCGCCCCGTCCGCAACGCGCCTGCGCCGGGCGTGGTGCTGATCGACAGACATGACACCATAAGCGCTGTGACCGGGACGGGTCGCGAGTGGGTGAGCCGGCTCGCACCGAAGAACGCGACGGTCGACGACGAGGAGTTGTTCGCGCACGTCTGGAATATCGCTCTGGCTGCGCGCCATCCGGGGAGGCAGGCACTGAGTCGCGTACCTGGCCCCGACGGTTGGCTCGTACTACAGGCCCAACCGCTCGGTGAAACGCTTTCCGGCAGCATTGCGGTGACTGTTCAACCCGCCTCCTCCGATGTCCTGTTGCCTGCGGCTGCCGTCCTGTATAGAATCACCGCCAGAGAGCAGACAGTCATTGAACGTGCTCTCGATGGGGCGGCCGTCAAGCAGATCGCTCGGAGTCTGAACATCTCCTTGCATACGGTGAATGATCACCTGAAGTCCGTGTATCGGAAAACCGGAGTCAACAGTCGCGAAGAACTGGTCGCAAGTCTCTCACTGTGACCCTCGGGAGCGGCCGCCCGGTCGTGCAGAACGCAAACGCGCTTCGACGGCAGTGGATCCCACGGTTGTGCGGCTCATCCGGGCACGATCCACGGCGACTTGCCCGCACGGACCGTACCGACTCGTCGCGCGGGAACACGGCGACTCGTGATTGATCTTGTGCGCGCAAAAAGCTCGTGACGTGATCTTGTGGCCCCGTAGGGGAAGTATCGATGCTCACTTCCCGGGGTCGGACCAAGTCGCCACGAGTGCCCGCAGATCTGGGAAGCGGGGACCGGAAACCATCTCCTGGGTGGGTTCACCGTTGAGCCAGCACACTTGCTCGGGAGCGCCGTCGCCAGTGTCGAACAGGCAGCACACTCCGCCGCTGTCGGCGGTGAGGTCGGTGAACACCTTCCTGATGTTGGCCGACCGCGCGAACAAGCGGCTCATCCCCGACGTCGCTGCCCAGCACTCCACCGACGTGTAGCCGGGGTGCAGGAGGGACTCGAACCGGATCGTCGCGTAGATGTACCCGATTTGGATGCGCCCGTCCGTCTCGGGGCCGTTCGTCTGCGCGTACTCGCGCAGTGCGTCATCGACGTCGAACATGAGGGACATGTCGAGCGCGAGCGTGCTGCTCATGGAGCAGTCGACCGGCTCGCTCTTGAAATGCGACGTGAACGGGAGGACGAGCCGGTCACCGCCGGGCAGGGTGATCTCAAGCGGCGGCACGGCACGTGCCGGTGGCGCCAGCTCGGCCAGATTGGCCAACGCCCTGGCGACGTTCCGAGGACGCAGATAGATGTCGTAGCCGTAGATCAGTCCCACGGTTCCCCCTGTCCCGGATCGAACCGCACCCTCTCACGACCCGCCGTTTGGCGCTTGTCGGTTTACTGAGCGTTTCAAAATGAGTTGTGCTGCGGGTCTTGTGCTCGACGATCTTGGTCGGCAGGGTGTCAGGCGTGCGTGCTGATCTTGTTTCTGACGCTGCGGTCGCTGCAGGCCGGGCAGAGCTGGGTGTAGGCGGCGCCGAGGTAGGTGCCGTAGGACAGGCCGTAATACGAGATCCCCTTCTCACCCAGGACGCCGCGGATGACGTCCATGTCCCGGGCGGTGTCACGGGTGGTCGGATGCGGCAGCCGGGCGCGGTCCCGGGCGGCGCACCTCGCGGCGAAGCTGCGGGCGAGAGCGGTGTCCTTGCGGAAGGACTTCGTGGTGTACGCGCGCGGGGCCGGTTCAGCTCGTTCGTGGTGAGGCCGCAGTTCAGGGGGCTGCTGGAGCCTGTACCCCGTGGATCGAAGCCCACGAGGACCCTTGGTGCCGCAGTGGTGCCAGGTGGGGCGCTGGTCGTAGTAGCGGTCGAGGGCGAGGCTCGGGGAACGGTCGGGTTCAGCCGCTGCCGCCTGTGCGGCGGTAGGCGCAAGCTGACGACCAGTCCGGCCAGGCCGCACCGCACGGTGGATGCCCGATTCCCGAGCCACCGCCGGTGACCAGAGCGCTGCATCCTTCGTGACGTTTCGCGTCGGCCCTCCTGCGCTGGGTGTGCGGAGAGCGCGCAAGCTTCAGCCCGGATCGCGGGGAGTCGCATGCTGGGCGTCTCCGTCCCCTTCGGCCGTCTCTCCCAGGCACATCCGGTTGAACGCTTCGAGGGTTTCCGCCATGTCGACGCTCGGGTCCAGCAGCCACTGCACCTGAAGCCCGTCCGACAGGGCGAGCAACATGCGTGCCATCTGGTCGGATCTGACGTCCGTGCGGATCTCGCCCCGCTCCTGGGCCGTGCGCAGACCGATCTCGATACGCTCCGTCAGGTCCGTGTACCGCCGGGTGAAGAACGCGTGGGCGGGGTGCTCCGGGTCCGATGCGGCGGCGGACAGGGTCACGAACAGGTCCACCAGACCCCGCTGCCGGGTGTTGTGGGCCGCGGTTCGGGCGACGGCGTCGCCGGGCGACGTCACATCGGCGGTCGCCTCGGTGTCCAGGGCGTCCCGCTGGGCGAGCACGGCCAGGAGCAGGTCCTCGCGGGAGTCGAAGTAGTGCAGCACGCCCGCCTGCGACATGCCCGCGCGGTCGGCGATCTCCTTCAGTGATGCGCCGCGCTCGCCGTGCTCGCTGAAGACGTCCAGAGCCGCCCGCAGGATCTGCTCCCGGCGCTCGATGCCTTTGCGGTAAGGGCCCCTTGGCTTACGAGGTGTGCTCACGCTCAGACGTTACTTCAGCCATGGCTGCATCCTGCCAATGGGGCGCCTGTCGCGATCACGAGGGCCGCGGGACGGCGGCCGTGAGCCGGATGTCCGCCGACGAGCGCCCCACTGGCAGTCGATGTCCTCCCGTGCGCGCGGCCCGGCCTTCGCCGGTCCAGGTGGCGAGAGCCCGCGCCGGCACGGTGACGGCGGCGATGACCGCCTCGATCGGGCCCGCCTCGACGGTGGAGAAGCCGACCAGGCGAGGCGGCTCGGAACCGTCGGCCGGTTCCAGGTAGACCTGGACGACCTCCCGCCCCGGCCGGGCGTCGGAGTTGCGGACGGTGACGTGGATGGTGAGTCCGTGGGCCATGTCGCGGGAAACGACCACGTCCTGGTTGTCCCAGGTGGTGTACGACAGACCGTGCCCGAACGGGAGAAGAGGGGCGGCGCGACCGCCATCGTAGGCCCGGTAGCCGTTCCGGCTGCTTCACGGCCCAGTGCCAGCCCGCCAGGACGTCGTCCCGCGGTACGGGATAGCGCACACCGTGCAGTGCCTTGCGGTGGTCGAGCGCGAGAACGGGGAGGCCGCGGGCGGCGAGGGCCGATGCCACCCAGTCCGATTCGTACGTGTCGAGGCCTCCACTGACGGCGGTGGCTTCGTCGGCGACGGGCTTGAGGGCGTCCAGGCCGGTGAGGGTGACCATGGTGCCCGGGCCGAGGGTCTGGACGAGCGTGTGGTCGCCGTCGCGGCCGACGACGACGTTGCAGGGCAGGAGCAGGCCGAGGGAGCGGTCGGCCTCCAGGGCCTGGCGGACTGTGGCGGTGGCGGTGGCGGTGGCGGCGTCGAAGTCGGTGACGGCCAAGCGGATGGTGCGGTCGTAGGTATCACGGGCACTGTCGGGTAGGTGCGGAACGACTGATTCCTCTATACCCCGGCGGGTATCCGGAGCGCGCCAAGCGAAGCCACGACGGGGCGCTTCTTGATCCCTGGAATACCCCCCCGGGTATAGCTGTTAGTGTGAGGGTCAGATACCCCCCGGGGTACATCGTTCGAGAGGAGTCATGAGCCGTGTTCTTCGTCGACACCCTGGAGTTCGAGGGCCTGGGCAATCGCAGTTACCTGGTTGGCGGGCCCAGTGCTGCGGTGGTCATAGACCCGCCGCGGGACATCGACCAGGTCATTGCCGCAGCGGCGCGCCGCGGGGTGCGCATCGCCTTCGTGGCCGAGACCCACGTGCACAACGACTACATCACCGGCGGTCTGGAGCTGGCCCGCGTGACCGGCGGGCAGTACCTGGTGCCGGCTGGGGCGCGCGTGTCCTTCGCCCGCACCGCCGTCGCCGACGGCGACACCGTGACGGTCGACGAGGGGCTGGTGCTACGCGCGATCGCTACTCCCGGGCACACCCCCCACCACACCTCCTACGCCCTCACCGAGGACGGGCGGGGTGTGGCAGCGTTCACCGGCGGATCCCTGCTCATCGGCACCGTCGGCCGCCCCGATCTGGTCGAGCCGCGGCTGACCGAGCAGCTGGCCCGCGCCCAGCACGCCTCCGCCCACCGGCTGGCCGACGAGCTGGACGACGAGGTGCCGGTGCTGCCCACCCACGGGTTCGGCAGCTTCTGCTCCTCCTCTCAGGCCGAGGGGGACGCGACCACGATCGGCAAGGAACGCGAGACCAACGACGCGCTGACCCTGGACGTGGACACCTTCGTCGCCCAGATGCTCGCCGGGCTGGACGACGTGCCCGCCTACTACGCGCACATGGGCCCGGCCAACGCCGCGGGCCCCGCGCCGGTCGACCTCACCCCGCCGGGGCGTGCGGACGCCGAGGAGATCTCCTCCCGGCTGGCCGCGGGTGAGTGGGTGGTGGACCTGCGCAGCCGCACGGCCTTCGCCGAGGGGCACGTGGCCGGGTCGTTCAACTTCGAGGGCGAGGGCAAGCTCGCCACCTACCTGGCCTGGCTGATGCCGTGGGGCAGGCCCGTCACCCTGCTCGCCGATACCCCGCAGCAGATCGCCGCCGCGCAGCGAGAGCTGGCGCGGGTGGGCATCGATCGCCCGGCCGCCGCCACCGGCGACCCGGGCGGCTGGATCCGCGAGGGGGAGCAGCTCGTCTCCTTCCCCCGCGCCCGTTTCGCCGATCTCGCTGATACCCGTAAGCGCGGCGACGACGTCGTCGTTCTGGACGTGCGCCGGGACTCGGAGCGTGCGGGCGGCTACATCGAGGGCTCGGTCCACATCCCGATCCACGAGCTGCACGGCCGTATCGGCGAGGTGCCGGACGGGACGGTGTGGGTGCACTGCGCGGGCGGGATGCGCGCGGCGATCGCCGCCTCTCTGCTCGACGCCGCCGGCCGCGATGTGGTCGCTGTCGACGACGGCTTCGACGCCGCGACGGATGCCGGGCTGTCCCTGGCCTCGGCCTGAGTTCGGCCCCCACCCCAAGGAAGGAAGCGTGTGATGTTCCTCTTTCGCCGAAAGGGGCCTCGTGTCAAGGTCCACGAGGCACACAGCCGTACCAGCGGCGACCGGCCCGACGCTGTCCTGCTGGACGTCCGAGAGAAGCCCGAATGGATCGCGGGCCATGCCCCGGGCGCCGTCCACGTACCGCTGACGAAACTGGTCGCCGGCGCCGCTGTGCCCGCTGAGGCGCAGGGCCGTCCGCTGGTGGTGATCTGCCGCAGTGGACATCGATCCCAGCAGGCCGCGAAGCTCCTCACCGAACGCGGAGTGCACGCGGTGGACGTCGAGGGCGGCATGAACGCGTGGGCCGCCGCCGGACACCCTGTCGTCGACGAACGCGGGAACAGCGGCCGGATAGCGTGACCGTACTCGTTCTCGCCCTCATCGCCGGGGCCGTCATCGGTCTCGCCCTCGGAGCCCTCGGCGGCGGCGGCAGCGTCCTTGCCGTACCGGCACTGATCTACCTGCTCGGCTTCACTCCGGCCGCCGCCACCACCGCCAGCCTGGTCATCGTCACCGCCACCTCCGCCACCGCCCTGTGCGCCCACACCCGCGACGGGAACGTGGCATGGAAGACGGGGATGCTGTTCGCCGCGGCGGGCATCGTCCCCGCCTTTCTCGCCGGCGCTGCTGCCGGGAGCCTGCCCGACGCGATACTGACGTCGGCGTTCGCGGTCATCGCCGCGCTGGCGGCCCTGCGCATGCTGCGTCCGTCCACGTCCGAGCCGCCGGACCGCATCCGTCCCGGCAAGGCGGCCGGCGCCGGTGCCGGACTCGGCGCCGTGACGGGCTTTCTGGGGGTCGGCGGGGGATTCCTCGCCGTGCCCGCCCTGGTGAGCGTCCTGGGACTGGCCATGCGCCGGGCGGTGGGCACCAGCCTGCTCGTCATCACAGTGAACTCACTCGCCGCGCTCGCCGCCCGCACCGGCACCAGCAGCGGGCTCCACTGGGAGGTCATCGGCCCCTTCACCGGAGCCGCGATCCTCGGCGCCTGGGACGGCAAACGTCTCGCGACGAAGATCTCCAGCATCACCCTTCAGAAGATCTTCGCCGGTGTACTGCTGGCGGTGGCGGCCTTCATGTTCGTTGACGTGATCGTCTGAACACGAGGGCCGCCACCGGCTCAGACCAGGGACCAGGAGAGCTTCTCCAGCCGGCCGCGCATCTCAAGGACCGCCTTCGGTCCGGGCTCCCGTCACATCAAGCTCAGCACGCTCCGACACGCAAGGATGACATCTGCCATGACCACACCCACGGCCCTGGCCGCCGACGAGGCGCGCACCCGCCTGCATGAACTGACCGTCATCGACGTGCGCACCCCGGGCGAATACGCCGGCGGCCATCTCCCTGGCGCGCTCAACATCCCCCTCGACCAGATCCAGCGCGCGCTGCCCGACATCCGTCACGCCACCCACCGCGGCGACGTCCTGGTCGTCTGCGCCTCGGGCGCCCGCTCCGAGAACGCCTGCAAGATCCTCGCGGAGAACGGCGTCCCCGCCGCCACCCTGTCGGGAGGCACCGGAGCCTGGGCGGCCGACGGCCACGAGCTCCATCACCCCCAAGGCGCATCCCGTGCCACCTGGGGAATGGAGCGGCAGGTAAGGCTCACCGCAGGAGTGATCGTGCTGCTCGGCCTGCTGCTCGGGCTCGTCGTCCACCCCGCCTTCCAGCTCATCTCCGCCGGCATCGCGGGCGGTCTGGTCTTCTCCGCCCTGACCAACACCTGCGGTATGGCTGCCATGCTCGCCAAGCTCCCCCACAACCGACCCCGCGCCGCTGACCTCGACAACACGCTGGCCGCACTGCGCAACCGCTGAACCACACTACGAAGGGGGAGGGACCCGGCCCGGATCCCTCCCCTTTTCGTAGCCAGGGCATGTGGCCAGCCGCTCCGAACCGGGTGGATGATCCGGCGTCGCGGCACCCCAGCTCAGGCCAGAGAAAGGAACAGCTTCTCCAGCCGGGTGCGCATCTGCTCCCGGTCGCCGGAGGCGGCCATGTCCGCATCGGTCAGGCAGTGCTGTAGACCGGTGGCGATGATCGCGAAACCGGCCTTGTCCAGAGCCCGGGACGCCGCGGCGAGCTGGGTGACGACGTCCTCGCAGTCCCGCCCCTCCTCGATCATCTTGATCACACCGGCGATCTGGCCCTGCGCCCGACGCAGCCGGTTGACCACCGTCTTCAGTTCCTCTGCTGCCATCGCCAGTTCCACGACCCACACTCCTTCGAGATACCCCCTTGGGTATCCTACCGAAGGGGTAACCCCAACCGGGCCAAGGAAAATCCTCCTCGTCGGAGCCGGCGAAGCAGCGGCCCAGCCGTGTGGGGGAGTGCTGCCACGCCGAGGTCAGCGGATTGCGGGCGGTGCCTTGTCGGGGTGGGCGGCATGGACGTGGCGGACAGCGGTTCCGGGATGAATGCCGAACAAGTGCAACCCCGCCGACCAGGGCAAAGGCTTCATGCCGCAGGCCAAGCGGTGGATCGTGGAGCAGGTCAACGGCACGTCGATGCTGCACCGCTGCCTCGCCTTTGAGTACGACCCCCGCCCCGACACCTCCACCTCCCGTGTCTACTGGGCCTCCATCGCGAACATGGCCCGCCGCCTCACCACACCGAGTCCGGCCTGGCGCGACGCCATCGGGCCGGCCGTGTGAACGAGCTCCTGGCCGACCTCCAGGGCCAGCACGACGAGACCACAGCCCGGGCCGGTGAACTGCGCGATCAGATCCAGCTCTTGACCGCCGCCCTGGCAGAGACCGCATCGGGACTCGTGGAGTGGTCACCACCCGGAAGGTCATCGCCGAACTCGCACCGGCTGGAGGCGAGCCCGATCCGCGCGAGACGAACACCGCCTACCAGGCCCTCGTGAACGCCTTCAACCAGCACCCCGACCGGGAGTTCCGAGCCCGAGAGCTGCACGAACCCCTCGACATGCCCACCGACGAGGCATCGGGCAACTTCACCCGCGCTCGCCTCGGACGACTCACTCACCAAGGCTTCCTCACCCAGCCCGGACGAGGCCGCTACCAGAAACGGACTCAACGCCCTCTGTGAGCGCGAGTTCGATTCTCGTCACCCGCTCCACGAAGAAGGACCAGGTCAGAGACCCGGGCCTTTTCGCTGTCCATCGTGATCAGTGGTCGCGTGCCAGATCCGTGCCAGAAAGCTCCCCGGCGGCCTTCCGGGCAGCCTGCAGTTCAGGAGCCGGTGGAGTCCGACGGCGGGCGCGGGCCGCCGAAGCCGTGTTCCGAGAGGTCGAACCAGTTGCCCTCCGGATCCATGGCGCGGTACTCGGCGAAGGGGCGGTTGGTGAAGCGTTCAGCCGGTTTCGGAGTACCGGCCGTCATCAGGGCCTCGGTGGTGGCCGCCGTGTCCTCGATGTGGAAGCCGAAGTGATTGAAGCCGACCGGGGTCTCACCGTCGAGCTGATGCTTGATCAGGGCGAGGGAGAGATAACCGTCGGAGAGGAAGCAACTTCCGTCCGGATCACGGTGGAAGAGCTCCATCGCGAAGACCGAGGAGTAGAACTCGGCCAGCTTCTCCGGGTCTCGGGCCACGATCGCCAGGTGGCGGAGCCTGGGCCGGGCGGCGGTGGGTACGACCACGGCGGATTCCTCCGGGTCTCGGGCGGGGGCCTGCTGTGCCGGGCGGGGGGCGGGAATCATGTTGTGGAACGCGCTGATCAACCAGTCACGCTCCGCCGTCCGTTCCACGACGGCCAGTGAGTGCGTGGTGATCAGCGGATGCCCGTCCAGGGCGTTGATGGTCGACTCCGCCTCCACCGTGGCCAGGTCGGGGCGGAGGAAGCGGACGGCCACGACACGTGCGTCCAGGACGGTTCCGGCGTACGGCCCATGGAAGAGGGCGTCGTGCCCGGCCGCGATGCCGGACCGGCCGCGTGGCCTGTCGCCTCGTACGGTCGTGAAGTCGCAGTCCTCCGCGAAGCTCGCGGCGAAGCGGGCGGCGTCACCTGCCGCCCAGCCACGGGCCATCTCGGCCCACAGCGCACGGATCGCCCGAGCGTCGTCCTGGGTGCCGTCCTCGGTGCCGTCCTGGGCGGGGGCGTTGGTTTCTTCGGGCTGCTGCATCGCTCTCACGCCTTCGTCAGTGAACTCGTACGGATTCGCAGGTCGACCTCGGGGCACTCGGAGCCCTCGGAGCCCTCGGCGGGATGCCGGGGCGGCGGGGCCCAGGCGGCCAGGGCGTGGTAGAACTCGCCTCCCCGGCGCTCCAGATAACAGATGATGTTGAGGGGCCACCCGGTCCGGCCGAAGAGATGACGGTCCATGGGGGTCGGGCGCTCGCTGAGTGTCCGGGCCCGTTCCGACGGCGGGCCCAGTCGGTGCCAGTCCGGGTGCATGTGGATGGAGCCGAGCAGGTCCATCCCGAGGGCATCGGCCTCGCGGGACGCGCGCAGGAGGTCGTGGGAATCCATCCACCAGCCGCGGTGCTCGTTCTCGTAGGCCGGCCCGAACCTCGGCACGATCTCCTCGCGGAACTCGCGTCTGGCCGCCGGATCGCTGATGCGGGCGTTACGGCCGAAGGCGATGCGCCGCACGTGATACGTCGTCGCCTCCGCGCTGCCGAGCAGGAGCGCGAAGCAGGGTAACGGGGCTTCGGGCGTGATGAGTTGGTACTCAGCGACAGCCACCTCAAGAAAGTGCGCGAGTGCCTGGTCGTCCATCAGGACGGTGGGAGGAGCGGGGCTCTTACGACCGGTTGGGGGACAGGCGGCCGAGTTGCACGGGGTGTCCGGCGAGCCTGGGTCGGGCGCGTTCGTCACAGCGCACATGGGGTGTGGTCTCCATGGAGGTGGGGGGTGGGGAGGCCGTGTAAGCGGGGCGCCCTGCGAGGTTAATTGAGAGTTCAATGCTCGCCGGTCGGCTTCCGTGAACTGTCGGGTTTTCCCTACGGCTTGATAGGCGCTTGCCATCACCCGGGCGTGGTGCCATGACGCCGTACCCGGCCGGCCTCCGCCGGCGGTGTTCTCGCGGTGCCGGACGAGGAGGCGTCGACCTGCTCCACCCACGCCTGCACTTGCCTCGGCGAGCGGTTACCGGAACGTAACATTCAAGGATGTTACCAGCGGTAACTAACAGTGCTAGTTTTCGCGCATCCCGCAACGCACAACGCGAGGAGTGCACTGTGAGCCGTTACAGAAGCCGTCCACGTCCCACCTTCAACCGCCTGGCCGCCGCCGCGCTCGCCACTGCGGCCTGCGTCTGCGTCAGCGCGACCACGGCCGACGCCACCGGATCCGACACCGCACCCGTCGTGTCCCGGGGAGTCGGCATCCCGGCCTTCTACACCCCGCCCACCCAACTGCCCGCCGGCAACGGCGCCTTGATCCGGCAGGAGCCCTTCTCCCTCGGCCTGTCGCTGCCCGGCCTCGACGGCCGCCCCCTGCCGGGCACCGCCACCCGACTGATGTACAAGTCCACCGACGCCGACGGCCAGGCCGTCGCGGTGACCGGCGCCTACATCGAGCCGTCGGCGAAGTGGGAGGGCGACGGGCCCCGCCCGCTGGTGGCGGTGGCCTCGGGGACCATGGGCCAGGGCGACCAGTGCGCGCCCTCGTTCGGCCTGCAGCACCCGCTCACCGTCAGCGGGCAGACCCTGTCCATCGCCTATGACAACCTGGCGATCTACCGTCTCCTCGCCACCGGAGCCGCGGTCGTCGTCACCGACTACGTCGGCCTGGGCGCCACCGACCGTCTGCACACCTACGTCAACCGCCTGGACGAGGGGCACGCGGTGCTGGACGCCGTCCGTGCGGCGCGCGCTCTCCCCGGAACCTCCCTCGCCTCCGGCTCCCGCGTCGGCCTGTACGGGTACAGCGAGGGCGGCGGAGCCGCCGCCTCGGCGGCCGAACTCCAGCCCACCTACGCGCCCGACGTCCACCTGGCGGGCACCTACGCGGGCGCGCCGCCCGCCGACCTGACCGCCGTCATGAAGGGGATCGACGGGAGCGCTCTGGTCAGCGCCCTGGGCTGGACGATCAACGGCTTCGCCCAGACCTACCCCGAGATGCGCAGCATTGCCGAGGCGAATCTCAACGACGCAGGGCGCAAGGCACTCGCCGACGCGTCGACCATGTGCGTCGGCGACGCGGTCATGCGCTACGGGTTCACCCGGAGCACCGCCTGGACGACCAACGGCAAGTCCGTCGCCGACGTCATCGCCGCCGAACCCCGCGCCCAGGCCGTCCTCGACGAGCAGCGCATCGGGACACTCGAACCGGCCGGTCCGGTCCGGGTGGCCACCGGCGTCCAGGACGACATCGTCCCGCACGCCCAGGCCCGCCAGCTGGCAGTGGACTGGTGCCGCAAGGGCGGCAACGTCAGCTACGAGGCCGTCAACCTGCCCAACCTCGGCGACAAGCTCCTCACCAACCACCTCGCCCCCCTCATCACCGACCAAGGGGAGGCGATCTCCTGGCTCACCGACCGTCTGGAGGGCGAACCGGCCACGTCCAACTGCTGGACAATGCCCTTCCAGCGCTGACCCAGCCATCCAGCGGCCCCGCCCACCCCGTCTCCGGACGGGGCCGCTGAAGCGCTCATGGACCGGCCGGCCCCGTGGGCAGCCTTACAGGTCGGCCTGCGTTGCCGGGCAATCGGAAGAAGAAGTATCTTGACCGACTCGTTCTCGGGTTCATCAGGTGGAAGGTGCTTCCGGTGGGACGTCGCGAAAAGCGAGTCACCCCGACGCCGGTCCCCTACAGCGGCTCGCGCACGATCTCCGTGTCCTCCGGGAGAAGTCGGGGAAGCCGCCGTACAGGGAGATGGCCAAGCGGGCGGGTTATTCCCACACAGCGATGCCCCAGGCGGCGGCCGGCGATCCGTGTACTCACCCCCGGTGAGCGGCCCGCCCGCACACACGAGAAGGCGTTCTTCCCTCGCGACAGCGACGGGGACGGCCCGGCCGCCGTCTTTCGGCAGGCTTCATGAGTCGCCCGCGGTCGCCCCCGCTGAGGGGTGAAAGTTGGGCCGTGCCCCTGACCTGGTTGGCGGCCTCACGTGAAGGTTCCCGACTCGGCAGTCCGGTCGCCTGGCTCTACCGTTGACGCAACGACCGCGCTGGGAGACTTCCCGCAGCACGGTGAAGCCGACGGACGGGTGCCTCTGGCCCAGGACGGTCAGGACACCGATGGCCTGGTCGATGACCGCGTGCGAGACCAGGGCCTGCGCGCTAGCCTCCGCGTTTCGGTTGGGCGTGATCAGCCGGGCTGATCGCGGCGAACGTGGTTGTTGGCCGCTTGCCGTCGGGCGGCCATGGCTGAGGCCCGACGCTCGGGTCGGGTGCTCCAGTTCCTCGGGTCGTGGGTGGGCGGGGACGGTGCGCCGGTCAGATAGCCGACCGTTGGCAGGGTGGCGAGGCGGACGAACGCTATGCACGAGCTCGTCTCGCCAGGGCCAGGTAGCGGAGCTTCTTCGGCTCGGCGGAGGCCAATTCGCCGTCCAGTAGCAGAACTTGGGTCCAGGCGAGCAGGTCGACGACGGTCAGAGTCAGCTCCAGCCAGGCAGCGTTGATGGCGAAGTGGCGGGAGGGTAAGCGGTCGAGACCGGTGTTCTTGCCGCACCGGATGCGGTCCTCGACGCCGGGCGTGCGCACGGTGGCGGACCTCCAGATGCTGCAGGGAGCCTTCGCCGTGGGGGTGTCGGTGAGGAAGACCTGGCGGCGCATGGCCTCGTCGCGATCGAACAAGGACAACTGGACGCCGGGATGTGGGGGCGCGCCGGACGATGATCCGGGTGCCGTCCGAGTGCCGTCCGGGTGTCGTCCGGGTGGTCGGCCAGGTCCACCGTTCCGGTCTGGTCTGCCACTTCGGCGCCGGCGCGCAGGGTGCGTTCCTGCTCCAGCGCGGAGTGCCACAGGTGGTCGGGTAGGGCACGTATCAGGTGGCCGAGGCAATTGCTCGGGTGACGGCCGTGATCGCCGGGGTGGGGCGGCCGGGGAGCCGCGCCACGAGAACCCGGCGGATCTCGGGAGGGGCGCCTTCGACGTGCAGCAGGCTCACCCTGGGCGGCAGCACCGGCGAGAGCCGCGAGGGCACCGTTGTCACCCCGAAGCCACCGGCGACAAGCTGAAGCTTCGTCAGCCAGTCGCGCGCGCAGTGGACGATGTCCGGCCGTCCGGGCAGGCCAGGCCAGACGCCGAGCAGTGGCTCGGCGTTCGACGCCGGGGCGGCGATCCACGGTGCGTCGATCAATTCGTCGACGTGCACCGCGGTGCGGCCGGCGAATGCTCCGGTCGAAGGCACCGCCACGACAAGTTCGGTGTCCATAACGGTCTCGACGTGCAGGCGCGGCGACTCGCCGTCCAAAGGCCGGTGGGGCGGGCGGGACGTCAGCACGGCAAGGTCGATCGAGCCCGCGCGCAGTGCCCGGACCAGGGAGGGCGTGGTGCCCTCGGTAGTCGTGACCGTGATCTGCGGGTCGGTCGCCGCGAGGCGGGTGAGTGAGAGAGGCAGGATGGCCGCGCCCGCGCTCAGGAACAGTCCGAGCCGCACCGGTTCGGTACGCGAGACGGTGCCGGTGAGGTCGCGCTCGGCCGCCGTCAGACAGTCCAGGATCGTGCGAGCGTGGCGCAACAGAGTCAGACCCGCGGGGGTGAGTCGCACTCCGTCAGGGCGGCGTTCGAACAGGGTGGTGCCCGCGCTTCGTTCGAGGGCGGCGGCCTGGCGTGAGACCGCCGACTGTGTGTAACCGAGCCGGGTGGCTGCTGCGGTGAAGCTGCCGGACTCGGCGATCTGCCGCAGGACCCGTAGACCTGTGCTGGAGATGTCCATGCGAGATACGCATACCACAGATGCTTGATCGTCGCTTCCCGCATGCCCGCCCGTTTCCTAGTGTCGATCCCGACGAACACGGACGAACACGGAGGTCATCACGTGCGAGCAGCAGTTCTGACGCAGTTCGGCGCCCCGCTCACGGTGCGGGAGGTTCCCGACCCCGAGGCCGGCGGCGGCGAAGTGGTGGTCGAGGTCCTCGCCGCCGGCGTGGCGCCCTACGCGGCTGAGGTCTTCAGCGGCGAGCGGAACTATCCCCTGGTCCCTCCCGTCGTGCCTGGGGTCGGCGGCGTGGGACGGGTCGTCCACGTGGGCCCCGACGCCACCCGGCTGCGCCCCGGCGACCTGGTGTGGTGCGACTCGACGGTGCGCTCGCGGGACGACGCCCTGACGCCCGACATCACGCTCCAGGGCTGGAGTTCCCGCGGCGAGGGCGGCGCGCGCCTCGCCCGGTACCTGCACGACGGGTCGTTCGCCGAGCTCATGCGGGTCCCGACGGAGAACGTCTTCCCGCTCCCCGCAGCGGCGGGGGACGACCCGGCCCGCTGGGCCGCGCTTGCCGTGCACGTCATCCCTTACGGCGGGCTGCTGGCCGGCGGGCTCGCAGCCGGTGAGACGCTGCTCGTCAACGGGGCCACCGGCAACCTCGGCAGCAGTGCGGTTGCGGTGGCGCTTGCCATGGGGGCGGGCCGCGTGGTCGCCCCAGGCCGCAACCAGGCCGCGCTCGACCTCCTCGCCGATCGGTTCGGTCCGCGTCTGCGCCCGGTTCCGCTCACCGGGGACGAGGCCGGCGACCGCGCGGCGATGTCCGCGGCGGCCGACGGTCCGATCGACATGGTGATCGACCTGCTACCGCCGAGCGCACCCAGCTCGGCAGCGCGCACGGCAGCCATGACCGTGCGCGAATACGGCCGCGTCGTTCTCATGGGCGGCGTCGGCATGCTCGGCGGTGAGGACCTCGCCCTCCCGTACCCATGGATCATGCGCAACTCGATCACCGTGCGCGGCCAGTGGATGTACCCGCGTACAGCGAACGTCGGCATCATCCGGCTCCTCGCCTCGGGCACCCTCGACCTCGCCACCGAACGGGTCCGGTCGTTCGGCCTCAACGCCGTCAACGAGGCCGTCACCTACGCCGCCTCACATGGTGGCCCGTTCGACCGCACCACCCTCACCCCACCGGCTCGCTGACAGGGCGCGCCTTCGCCTGGCTGCATCAATTCAAGCGACTCCGCATCCGTTACGAGCGACGTGCTGCCTCCATCAGGGGCCTACTCGAACTCGCCTGCAGCATCATCTGCTTGCGGTGAATCCGAACTTCATCATGAAATGATCAGGCCCGAAACGGGATGTGTGTCAGGTGTCAGGGCGAGCACGCCACGCATCCTGGAGTGCCGGTTGCACGTCTTCCCCGAGAACGAGGTGTGTCGTCCTGCCTGGCAGGGTGGGCAGCTCAGCCCAGTGAGTCACCGTGTCACCGTCGGCAAGACCGTAGGGCAGACGGACATATCCGTCAGAGTCGACGAAGCAGTCCCTGTGTCCGTTCCGTCCTCACTGAAGTGCCGAGTCGTGAAGTGCATCGGCCTTACCAGCCAGAACGCCTCCTCCGCCGCGTTCTCGGACTCAGCGCTGTCAGCTGGGTACCGGCCCGTGATCGCCGCTGCCACCGGTACACCGTCCCGCGGCAGTCTTTCGCGTGCGTCAATCCAGGTCGTCCGGGCGTTCAGATTCGCCATCCCTCTCCTCGGTCAAGCGTTCGGATGCCTGTTTTCCGCCCATGCGCCCGCACATCGGCATGACCGTCGTACCGATCTCGGCATTCGGTAGGACTGCTCAGCGCTTGCGCAGGTTGCGTGAGCCGGACGAACGCGGACCGAACACTCCCGACTGTCTGCCCTCCCTCTCGAATCGCTGCGGGTGGTAGCCGGAGCCCCGCTTGTAGGTCGCCGCTGCCTGCTCCTTCTCGGAGTGACGGTGACCAGGGTGGCGTCGAGGTCCAGGACGAGACCGGGCAGGTCCCGGGCGGTGGCTCTGGCCGAGCGCAGGCGCGCGAGTGCAGCCGAATCGATGCCGACCAGCAGGCGCCAGGCGGTCGGAGCGGAGGCGACGCGGCCGAAACCTCGGCCTGGTCGCGCTGCATGGCCAGGTCCGCTGTCACCTCGCCGCCGTCGGTGAGCGTGATCGCGAGATCTACCGCGATCCGGCCGGGGTCGTGCCCGGTTCCACGCGGTCGCAGTGGACGCAGTGGCCATCGGCCGACACGACGAGCTTGGGACGCGACTGGGAAGGGTGCACGCAGAAAGTGCCTTCCTGCACTCCCGTAAGCGAAACGCGCAGACTGGTGCACACCGAGGGACAGCGCAATGCCCGTACAGCCAAGATGAGTTGAGGGACAACCGTACAACCGCCCCCCGGAACGCAACCTGAACCCGCCCCCGAAGTCGGCCCGAACTCAGACAGCCCCAGCTGTCACAAGCCCCGACTTGTACGCCACGATCACCAGTTGAGCCCGGCCCCGCGCCCCCAACTTGCCCATGATCCGCCTGACATGGGTCTTCGCGGCCAGTGGGCGCTGTGGTGGTCCCGGCGCAGCGGGTCCTCCAGGGACATGGAGGCGGCCCACGGACAGCGAAGGCGGGACCTGTGTTCCTCGTCGCCTCTCCGCCCGACTCCCCCCGAAGTGCGGCCCGGCGGCGCCCCAAGCACCCGCCCCAGGGCGGCAGGGGCGACCTCAAGGTCTCGGTACGACGGAAGCCCAATGAGGTAGACCCAGCCTGTTTCCGTTTGCCGCCGCTTCCATAGCCGCGCGACGACTTCCTGCGGCTCGGTCCCGAGCAGCGGGTCGGCGGGCAGTACGACCCGGACCGGCACAGGCACGAGTTGGGTGTCCGCTTCCGGCGGCATCGTGGCACCTCACGCACACCAAAGGAGTAGGAAAGATGCGCCTTGGTCGTGTGTGCCGAGGTGAGCACCCGCGCGATGCTGGGGTCTACAGTCGTCTGTGGGGGCAGGGTCGGGGTCTGCGCCTTCACCGGGGGAGGCCAATGAGCCGGTTCTGGGGTTATGCAGGCAGCGCACTCGTCGCGGTGACCGGCGAGGTCGCGGTCAGTGTCATCGCCAACTCGATCACGGTGCCCACGAAGTACTACCTGGCACCGTTCATCCTCTTCGCCGGGCTCTGTCTGCTCATGGCAGCAGCTGACGTGCTCCAGGAACGCGGACGGCGCCGGAACGCCCAGCCGCCTCGTCCAGGACTCGCAGGCACACCCGGGCCGCGGATCGTGCTGCGCGGGAGCAATGACCCCGTGCATATCTTACTGATCTTCGTGTTCTTGATCATGGTGCTGTTGACCGCCCTCGGGTTCTTCAACAACCCCTCGTACCTCCACATGACGGTGGGACAGCATCATGCGGTGGAGATCGCCAGCGTGGGGTATACGGCGGTCCTCGGCGCGATGACTGCCTGGCTAGTCGTCAGCCGCCGGCCCGGCATCATCCTGTCCACGGAGAAGGTGGTGGTGTTCGACCAGCGCGGAACCCGCATCGTCCTGTCGTGGTCCGAGGTCACTGACATCTTCACCGAGTCCTCGCGGGCCGGAGTCTGGCTGCTGGCTGTGGTACCGCCCAACTCCCCGGCCATGTACCAGTCGCCCACAGCGAAGCTCTACGACGCCAAGCGCGGTGTCCTCAAGGTCTGCGATCTTCGTCGCATCGGCCTCACTCAGCACCAGGTGGACAGCGCACTCAATGCTATCCACCCGTGAAGCCTGCGTCAGGTTTTGGCCGAGCGGGAGGCAAAGACCCCCGAGCCAGCCATGAGCCAGTTGCCTCAGCGTCAGATCGGTGCGCCCATAAGGGGCCACCAGCAGCACCCGGTCCTGAAGCGGGAGCTTCCAGGGTCGGCCATGGCCTGGCGCGTCGGCGCCTTCGTGGCGCGGCTGAGTCAGCAACTCGCCGAAGATGCACGGGCTCAGCCCGGTGAACGGGGCTATCCAGACGGCTCCGGCGCCGTGATCACACCAACCACGGCCCAAGACCATCCCACATCAAGATCGCTTACGGGACAGCCCTCAGGGGACAGTCAAAAGTTGGACTGTCTGCTGCCCAGGATCTTCCGGCGGGGCTGGTGGTCGCCCTCGCACAAAGCCAGCCGGTGGAGCCTACCGTGCGGCGTGCACACCCTGACGTCTGTCAGGGATGCGAAGTCACTGGCGCGGTCTACGGTTTGAGGTGCTGACTCGGCGAAAGCTCTGGTCTGTTTCTGCCGCACGTCGTCCGTTCCACAACCATTGAGGGGGCATGCATGACGCATACGCCGATCCGGAGAAGGGTCGCCGCAGTAGCCGCAACCGCGTTGTTGGCGCTCGGTACGGGAGCACTGTCGGCGTCGCCGGCCTCGGCGGCCCCCGCTGGCTGTCCGTCCGGCGCCGCGTGCATCTACGGGGGACCCAACAGCAGCGGTGGCGTGACCAACCAGTACTGGTCCCGAGGGGTTCACAAGCTCTACAACCAGGTTGGCGTCCACACGGTGTTCAACAACCAGACGGACGGCTGGAAGTTCCTGCTGTGCCGGGGCTCGAACGGCGAAGACTGCGACTGGACCTTCTATGAAGGTTCCTGGACGGACGTCGACCTCACCCCGTTCAACTCCGTCATCGTCATCCCGTAAGGTGTCGCGGCGGTCCCGGGAGAGAGCAGACCTCCCGGGACTCGCGCGTGTTCACGCTCGGAAAGCCCGCCTCGCCCGCTCGTGCTCCACCTGACACGGCCTAGTACTGCAACGGTGCCCACCGTGACTGCTGGCCAGCGCACCGCATCCAGCGCCGCCGGAGCCACGGTCGCCGCGGCCACACCGTGTTCCGGCGCGCTGGACGGACTGTCGCTGTTCGAGATGCTGTCGGCGTACCTGCCAACATGCTCAGCCAGGTACACGGAAACGTGCCCACCATGAAGGGTGCGCGGGAGTTGGAGAGAACGTTCGGCCGCCCCAGCCTCAAGGGATGATGATGACCTTGCCTCGGGTCCGGCCGGTCTCGTTGAGGCGGTGGACGTCTGCGAGGTCGGTCAGCGGGCGGGACTCGCTGATGTCGATGGCGACCACGCCCGCTTCGACGAGTTCCACCAGCGCCGCCAGATGCGCTACATCGTTCCGGGCGACCATGTGCGTCGCAGTCACCCCGGCATCCGCAGCTGACTCGACCGGCGTCGCGATCGAGACGATACGCCCGCCCGGCCGCACCAGAGGCGCGAGAGCTGCGGCGTCCGGCGGACTCAGGGGGACCAGGTTGAGCAGGGTGTCCACCGGGCCGTCGAGCGAGGCACCCACGGGCCCTTTGGTGTAGTCGATCACTCGGTCCGCGCCCTGTCGCTGGACCGCCTCGGCGCTTCGAGCACCCGCCGTGGCGATCACCTCGGCTCCGGCGTACTTCGCGAGCTGCGTCACGAAGCCGCCGATGCCACCGCCTGCACCGTTGACCAACACCCGCTGACCAGCGGCTACCTGCCCATGCTCGAAGACCGCCTGCCATGCCGTCAGGCCGGCCAGGGGAAGAGCCGCCGCGTTCGTGAGAGGAACGGCGTCCGGCACCGCGACCAGCACGGCGACGGGCGCCCGTGCGTATTCTGCGGCCCCTCCACTGTCGAGCCACCCCATGACCCGGTCGCCGACGGCGAACCCTTGCGCCCCCGCGCCGATCTCGGCCACAGTGCCGGCGATGTCCCAGCCGAGCGCGTAGGGCAGAGCCACAGGGAGGAATGCCTGCAGCATTCCGGCACGCAACGCGGCCTCGGTGGGATTGAACGAGGTCGCGGCAACCCGGATGAGTACTTCGCCGGAGGCGGGTCGAGGGCGCGGAACAGCGTCGTAGCGAATCACAGACGCATCGCCGAATTCATGGATACGCGCGGCCTTCATCATCGTCATACCGTGAATCTACGACCGCACACAGAGACGATCCATGCGCCAGAGAGCCCAGTTCATACGTGCTCGTCTCGCACACGTACGCTCGGCGCATGGACGTACTCAGCGACGTGGTCGCGGTGACTCGCCTTGGCCGCCCGCGGTCGGCGCACGTGCGGTGGCATGCACCGTGGAGGCAGGAGTTCGCCTCCGTCCCAGGGTCGGCGGGCTTCCAGGTGGTCCTGCAGGGTTCCTGCTGGCTGCTGTCTCCGGAGGCCGAGCCCGTCCAACTGGGCGCGGGTGACGTGGTGTTCCTTCCCCATGGCAGCGGGCACACCCTGGCAGACAGCCCTGTGACCCCGGTGACAGTCCCTGCCTGCGGCCCCGACGACCACCCACTGTCCGGCACCTACGCCTCCGACGTCGTCGATCGGAGCGGAGGCGACGGCCCGGTCACTGTCGTGCTCTGCGGGGCCTATCAACTCGACCCGCTCCGAACCCACCCGCTGTTGTTGAGCCTTCCGGATCTGATCCACTTGCCGGCACAAGCGGGCTGCCATCCGGAATTGAGCGCGGCCGTGGAGCTACTGGCCGCAGAGGTGGAGAACCCGCGTCTGGGCACGGACGCGGCCGTTCCCGCGCTGCTGGACGCGCTGCTGCTCTACCTGCTGCGCATTTGGTTCAACGGGCAGTCCTCCCTGGGCAACACCACCGGATGGGCCGCCGCACTCAACGACTCGGCGGTCACCGCAGCTCTTCACGCCATCCACCGAAACCCGGCTTCGCCGTGGACGGTGGCGAAACTCGCGGCGGAAGCCGGGCTCTCCCGGGCTCCGTTCGCCAGGCGCTTCGCCCTGCTGATCGGTCAACCGCCCCTCGGCTACCTGACCTGGTGGCGGATGACCATGGCGGCGCGCCTGCTGCGGACATCGAACGCACCCTTGAGGTCCATCGCCGCCCAAGTGGGCTACACGTCTGAGTTCGCCTTCGCTAACGCGTTCAAACGAACGCACGGATCGGCACCTGGGAGGTACCGGCGGAGAAGCTGAATCCGGTACGGCAACCTGGACACGTTCAGTTGTACGTGGCTGGGGACATTCAGGTGTACGCCGACAGGTGCCACGCGAGCAGGATGCGCCGGTGGACGGCCGGGCCGAGTTCGTCCCGGGGAAGCGGTGTTCCGTGCCGAGGCTTACCGGTGCCGGGGTGGGGTCGACGATCGTGGTGTCGTGGCCGCGGGCGTGCTCGTGGAGGACGCGGTCGGCGCGGGCACCGAGGAGGCGCTGCACGATGTGCTGAGGGACATCGGGGACATCGCCGACGGTGTGCAGGCCGTACTCGCCCAGCAGCGCGGCGGTCTTCCCTCCCACGCCGGGCAGTTCCCGTACGGGCCGGGGCCGCAGGAAGGCCGCGATCGCCTCGGGGGAGTCGTCGATGACGGTGCGCCGTCCGAGCGGCGTGAGGGCGCAGGCCATGGCGGCGAGCGTCAGGGTGCCGGCCACGGCCGCCTAGCTGCGCACGCCGAAGTAGGCGAGCGCGCGGAGTTGGACGAGTTCGGTGATGCCGCGGGCATCGCGCTGCCGCCATCGGGCCGCCCCGGTGAGGCCGAGGAGGGCACACCCTCAAGCATCTGAACGCGCTGCGTGAAGTCCTCCGGCAAGCGGCGCAGGGGTTCCGGGAGTTCGGTTTCGGCGTCGGGCGGCACGTCGAAGGAGAGGCGAAGGATATGGCGGCCGCTCATCATGATCACCCTGCGCTTCCCTGTTTCGATGGCTGAGCCGGCGCAGGTCCGCGGAGCGGGTTCTGGCAGGCTGGAGATCGGCATAGGGGTGAAGCCGGGCCCCGGTCGTGCCGTCGGCGAGCGTGCGCTGGGGCGTGGCCGGCTGTGCGGGGGTGGGGGCCGGGCCGGTGCGGCCGAGGAGGCCGAGGAGGCCGCGGGCGGCCTGGGGGCCGTGGTCGCGGCGGGCGGCAGCCACCTCGTCCAGGTCCCAGGCCATCTCGCCGACAACGGTGCGACGGGGGCCGCGGGCCTCGACGGTGCCGCGCACCAGCAGCAGCCCGGAGCGGAACCCGGTGTGCGCGACGTGCTCGTGGGAGTCCTCGAAGAAGGCGATGTCGACCAGGCCCGAGCCGCCCTCCAGGTTGCAGAAGATGACGCGCTTGCCGGAGGGGATCGGCAGCGTCTGCGTGGAGGCCCGGGCTCCCGCGACCAGCACTTTCTCCGGGCGCCCTGGCGCGCAGGTGGGCGGCGTCGGCCGCGCCGAGCTCGCGCAGCAGCCGGTGGTGGTGCTCCATCAGGTGCCGGCTCACGTCGATGGAGAGGGTGTCGAGTTCGGCGCGGAGCTTGTCGCGATTGGTCATCTCCGACAGGCCGCTCGGGGTTGCGGTCACCAGCTCGCCGCCCAGTGGGAGCTGCCCGTCGGTGGCGGCGCGGTTGCGGGACTGCCGGTGCAGTTCGGTGGCCGCCACGTCACCCACTCCCGGACGCGGGTCGCCGCCCGTCGTCAACTCTGCGGTGCCGAAAGCGTCTAGTGGTTGAAACGGTAACGGTGGTGATGTGGTGGCGCCGGCCCTCGCGCCGTCGCATCATGGACGTAGTGCTCTCACCCCGTCGACGCCGGAACGGACCGCCTCTCCGACTCTCGCGTCCGTTGCCACGCACGGGGTGGTTGAAGCCGAACGCCGAATCCGCGGCACGGACGGCCGACGACTCGGGCATTCCCGTGACGCATCACGGAAGGACGGACATCATGGCCGTTCTCAAGCTTTCACTGTTCTCGAACGACCTTCCCGACTTCTTCATCATCGACCGCAGTGGCGTCGTCGACATCGCCAAGATCGAGAGCGAGCAGGACCGCCGCGACGCCACGTTCCAGTGGACCGGCCCCAGCCTGGTGACGTTCGGCGGGACGGGGATGCTGGTCAGGGCTGTTGCCCCGCCGGGGTTCTGCCTGCACATCGCGACGTTCGACGACTTCCGCATCGAGAGCAAGTTTTTCACCGGGATCACGGACCCGCAGGTCAAGGCGCAGGTCATCGAGGAGTCGACATTCGTGTTCCAGGCGGCGGAGATCGATCCGAACCAGGCTTCGTTCCGATCGGTCGCGTTCCCAGACCGGTTGATCCGGCACAGGAACAACACGCTCTTCGCCGAGCCGGTGTCGACTCCCTCAGAACTCCAGTCCGCGTGCTTCCGAATCGCCCCGCCCCTGCACCCAGAGGAGTTCTGAGAGCGCCACCCCACGCAAACGAGAGCCCGGCCCCCACACGCGCCGCCCGCACGATCCCCGCGAGCCCGGCACCCCACCCGCCCGGCGGACAGCGGGACGACGGCGGACAGATACTCCAGCTGTAGATCGTGATCTTCTGACGTCCGGCAGCGTGATCGAGCGGAGTTGACGCTCCGCGCCGGCGATTTCCTTGACCGGAGTGAGCACTCACTCCGATACTTGCTTCATGACGGCCACACCCAGTCGGCGAAGAGCACCGGCGATGGACTCCGGCAGCCGCCGGGAGATGATCGTGCGTGCCGCGCTTCCCCTCGTGATCGAGCACGGCAGCTCGGTGACGACACGCCAGGTCGCCCGGGCCGCAGGCATCGGAGAAGGCACCATCTTCCGCGTCTTCGCGGACAAGGAAGAACTCCTGGACGCATGCGTGACCGAGGCGCTCAGTCCGGCCCACGCCCTCGGCGAACTCGCCCTGGTGTCTATGGACCAGCCACTTGCCGACCGGCTGACCGAGGCTGCCTCGGCGCTGCAAGCCCACCTGGACCGGGTCGGCGCGGTGGTCGGGGCGTTGCATGCGACGGGCGGGCGAGGACGACGTGACCGTCCCGGCAGCGCAGCGGCCCCGCCTGATCGTGCGGCCGGTTCCCTGCCCGTTCGAGAAGCGCTGGCCGAACTCTTCGAGCCTGAGCGGGAGTTGCTGCAATTGCCCCCCGAGCAGGCAGCATTTATCTTCCTGGGTCTCCTGTTCGTGGGAGTCGGCAGGCCGCCAACCGAAGGCGAGCCGGCGGATGCGGCACCGCAATTGGGAGTGCGCGACCTCGTCGACGTCCTCCTGCACGGCGTCTTGTCCCAGCCAGTCGAGATCTGAGAGACAGAGCATGTCCATCACGCTGAACCACACCATCGTTCCAGCCGTCGACAACGAGGCAGCAGCGCGCTTCTTCGCCTCCGTCATGGGACTGGACTATCGAGGCGCAGACCGGCATTTCGCACCGGTGCACGTCAACGATTCCCTGACGCTGGACTTCATGTCCGTCGAGAATCCGGTCGGCCACCACCTGGCCTTCGACGTGGACCCGTCGTCCTTCGATGAGATCCTCGCCCGGCTCAACTCCGCCGGGGTGCCTTATGGCAACGATCCCAGCGAGCCGGACAACGGCCGGATCGACCACCCGTTGTGCCCTCGCGGTCTGTACTTCACCGATGACGCCGGAAACCTCTACGAGGTCATGTCCCCCACGTAGCGGCCATCCGGCTTTCTCGGCGGTAATGGCCCGCGCGGGCCCGGGCTTGATGGCGGCGCCGCCAGGCGGACTAGCTGAGCCGGTGGGCCGGGCCGTGATCGGGCCGGACAGCGACAGTGATGAACAGGTGCCGGATCTCGTTGCATGTCAGCGGGATCAGGTCGTCCGGCGTGGGCCGGTGTGCGTGTTCGTCGGCGCGGACGACGGTGAGGAAGGCGTGGGCCAGCATGGCGAGGGTGACCCAGCGCGCCCACGGTAGCGGCGGACCTGGTGCTCATCCAGCCCGGCCAGTCCCTTCTCGGTTTGGAAGGTCTCCTCCACCCGCCATCTGGAACCTGCGACCCTGACCAGGGTGCCAGGGGTGTCGCCGAGGTGGAGTGGCAGCGGTAGTAGGCGAGTTCACCGGTGGTGCGGTTGCGGGGGATCAGCGGCTGGCGGCGATCCGTTCCGCACCGCCTATCACGACTCCCTGAAGCTCACCCAGTACGACGACTCGCCCCACCCCCAGACGGCTGTCTTCCGCGGCAAGGACGCCGGCCACGAGGGGAAGTTCGAACTCTCCTACCGCCTGCCCGGCTGACATCACCTCGTACCCCGCACCCCGCCGCCCGGGGCCGCGAGCCCCTGCGCTGACGGCCGCCGGCCGGCCCCCGCCGTCGAGTGGGTTTCCGAGAAGGGCAGAACAGATGCCACTTGTGCCCGAGAGCATGTGCCAGCAGGCCAAACACGACTTCGAGAAGGCCAAAAGGGAGACGGCGTTCCGGTGCGAGGAGCTGGAGCGTGCCGAGGCGAAGCTCACCGCGCTGGAAGCCGCGCAGCCCCCGGACGCTGCGGCGATCGAGGCGCAGAAGGCCGAGGTCTAGCAGGTGCGTGCCTAGTTGAAAGAGGCACGAGAAATACAGAAGGACCGCAAAGAAAACGGTTTGAGTTGGTCCCATTTTTCCGGCTCGAAGTGGCTCCACTCGAAGATTGGTTGGGCGGAGATTCCGGCTTGAAGTGGCCCCGGCTTCCGGGCCGAGTCGGCCGAGGCCGCCCAGCAGGCCGCCGCCGAAATCGAGGCCCTCGCCGCCACCGTGCGCGGCGACGACCCGGAGTCGGCCGCCACCGAGGCCGAGCCGACCGAGCCGCCGGCTGCCGAACCGGCCGTCGAGCCCGAGCCGGCCAAGGAGCCCGTCACCGCCTCGGCCGCCATCAAGGGCCGCGCCTTCGACCTGTCCCGCGTCCGCGCTCACCAGCCGCGCGTGCTGCCCGCAGACCCCAACCCGCGCCCGGAGATCACCGCCTCCGTCGACGTCCCCGGCTGCCATCCGGGCCGGCCCCTCGACAGGGACGGTGTCACCGAGGGCATCATCCGCCGCGCCAACGCCCTCAAGCCGGCGGGTGGCGGCGTCGGCTTGACCGCCTCGTCACGGCTGCCGTTCCCGCAGCAGCTCATCGTCAACGACTCCAGCTCCGGCACGGAGGGCATCCGCGCGGTCGTCCTCGCCGGCGACCAGTCCCGCCTCGACGGCGGCGGCCTCGTCGCGAGCGGCGGATGGTGTGCACCCAGCGAGACGGTCTACGAGCTGACCGGCATGCCCTGCCCGGACACGCTGTGGGATCTGCCCGAGATCCAGCTCGCCCGCGGCGGCCCGCGGGACTTCCCGATGCCGTCGCTCGACGTCGCTGCCATGACGTGGGCCCACACCGAGGCCGACGACACCTCGGGCGCGGTCAAGCCATGCTTTCCTGCCGCCCCGCAGTGTCCGCGGTGTCCCCACCGTGTCCAGGAGCTGGCCGGGGAGGTCGCGTGATGACCCAGAACCCGCAGCCCATTGGCGTCGACCTGGCCCGCGTCGCACTGCGCGCCGCCAAGGTGGCAGCGCAGAAGAACGGCGGCGGCCGTACGGCGCAGCCCAAGCCGCCTACGACCCGGGTGGTCCGGCGCGACGGGCGCGAGCCGTGCGCTTTTGGTGTGACTGAGCCCGGTAGTCGGCCTGTCGGGCCAGGCGGGCGCGCAGCTGGAGGGCCGGGCAGGAGATCCTGGTCATCCAGGGGCCGGCCGTCGCTGGCCTTCGGGTACCGGCTCGAATCCTTTGAGTCCCGCTCCTCGACGGCGTCGCCCTCGAACTTCGTGACGGCCTTGGACCAGTAGCCCCGCGTGGTGGGCCAGTGCCATGGGCACTCGGCAGTCACGGCCGGGAACCGCCATCCGTTCACGTGACCCTCTGGGACATCGGCTTCCAGAACACGCGGGCCTCCTCGCACGCCGGGCCGGGGGCAGAGCGTGCCACCCCAGGGCTCCTGGAACTCCACGGCCCAGAAGCGCTCGCGCCGTCGTCCGACTGCGGAACCGGATCGGCCGGTATCAGCGGCGCGATCCGGTCCCACAAAATCGCATCAGTGATCGCTTGCCGGACAGGTCCGTCCGATCAACTGACCACTCATTGAAGAGACACGCTCCAGACTCAGCTCTTGATGTCGACAACCTTCATGTTGACGGGGTAGCCGCCACCGCAGTTGAGCGTCGCCGCCTTCTCCATACCGCGGGTGCGGTAGCCGGGGTCTCCCTTGTAGGGGCCGTTCGTGCTGCCCGGACCGGCGCACATGGCCTGGACGTTCCAGGTGCCGCTGCCCGACTTGCAGAAGCCCACGGCCGTGTGCATGTTGGTCTGCGAGACGTACGCCGTGCAGCCGGACGGACCGCCGGGCGCGGCCTGGGCCGCACCCGTGGCGCCGAGTATCATGCCTGCGGCCAGGAGGCCCGACGCCGACGTGGCGGTCACGAACTTCTTGAGTGTGCTGGTCATGCACCCTCCCCGTTTCGAATGGATCTTCATAACCCGCGCGAAGATAGTCCAGTACGAGGATGGGCCGCGTCCTGCCCAGGAATGATTGCGACAGGGCACCTGATGGTGTATAGCAGTCGCCGCTCGCCGCAACCGTGGCTGTCGACAACTGACGAACAGCCATCAATAACCAACTCCTGATGGTGTGGGGACGGTTGGCGTGTTCCTGGTCCAGCGAGCAACTACCCCCAGAGATGGGCGCAATCAGGAGTTCACCTCGCTGCGCGGGGAGTTGGACTGCGCCGGCACGGCAAGCGCGCTCCGGCAGGGCTCCCGCCGCCCAGGCCCGGGACGGGCCCGGCCCGGCCTGGCTCGCGTACCTGTGCGCCACCTGCGACGTGCGCCGCAAGGGCGGAGGCCCGGCGGAGCCCGGCGCTGGCCGCACGCCGGGCTCCGATGTGCCGGACTCCGACCCCTGCTCACCCGTGAGAACCGTGCTGCGTCGCCTGCGTGTGTCCTGGGGCGAGAGCGGTGGGTGCGGGACTGCGCCGCTGTCGCGGGCGCATGAAGGCGATGGGGCCGCCGTGGCGAGGACAAACCCCGCAGCGACACAGAAGGCGTTCCGGGCGCCCGCCGACGAGGCGCTCCCCTGTGCGGAAGGGGTTGGGTTCGTGGGGTGGGTG
>NZ_JAHHIU010000123.1 GCF_024539815.1 Streptomyces hayashii | reverse complement strand
CTTCCGGCCCCCCGATCCCCACCGGCCCCGGAGCCGTCCTGACGGACCGGCTCGCCGGCTGGGTCTCGGACCTCACCACTCTCCACGAACTCACCGAACGCCTGACCCGCACCGATGTGCTGGCGGCCGCCCTGACGGAGTTGCTGCAGGCCGGAGCCGCCCTCGTAGGCGCCCGCCGCGGTCTCGTGGTCCTGGAGCCCGCCGACCGCCTCGGCCCCGACACCACGATCGGCCTGGGCCTCGGCCGCGCCGACCTCGGTCACATCGAGACCGTGCCGCGCAGCGCCCTGTCCTACGGCCGGATCCTCGACGGCCTGCCCGGCGGCGAGGGGGAGATCGCCGAGCCCGACCTGCTCGCCGGGGACGGCCTGGACCCCCGCCACCGCGAGGTGGCCGCCCGCCTCGGCTACGCCGCCAGCTACGCGCTGCCGCTGGAGGCCGACGGCGCGCCGGGCCGGCTCGGCGCGGCCGTGTGGCTCTACGACGAGCCCGCCGAGCCGGACGAACACCGGCGCCACCTGGCCGGCCTGTACGTCCGGTACGCGGCCGAGCACCTGGCCCGGCTCGTGGAGCTCGAACGCACACGCGCGTGCATGAGGACGATGGCGGAGGAACTGCTGCCGTCCCGGCTGCCGCGGGTGCCCGGCGTCCAGCTCGCCGCCCGGCACCGCACCGGCCCGCGCGCGGGCGGCGACTGGTACGACGCACTGCCGCTGCCGGACGCCGCGCTGGGTCTGGCCGTCGGCTCCGTCACCGGGTCCGGGCCGAGCGCCGTCGCCGCGATGGGCCGGCTGCGCGCGTCCCTGCGGGCGTACGCCGTGATGGAGGGCGAGGACCCCGTCGCCGTCCTGTCCGACCTGGAGCTGCTGCTGCGGCTGACCGAGCCGGCACGGTCCGCCACCGCCCTGTTCGCCTACTGCGAGCCCGCCCTGCGCAAGATCACCCTGGCCGGCGCAGGGCACTGCCCGCCGCTGGTGGTCGGAGAGCGGCGCACGGAGTTCGTGGAGACCTCCGTCTCCGCGCCGCTGGGCATGCTGGCCTGCTGGGAGGCGCCCAGCGTGGAGCTGGAGGCGGAGCCCGGCGAGACGGTCCTGCTCTACACCGACGGCCTGCTGCACCGCACCGGCGAACCCGTCGACCGCGCCTTCGCCCGGCTGCACGCGGCCGCCGCCGGGGTGCCGAGGCAGCTGCGCCAGGACCCTGGCGCGATCGCCGACCACGTGCTGCGCACGGTCCTGCCGGACGGACTGGCCGAACAGGACAGCGACGAGGACGTGGTGCTGCTGGCGGCCCGCTTCGAGTAGGCCGGCCACGACAGCGGGTGACCGTCCCGGCAACAGGTCCTTCGCCCCTGGACCCCCTGACGTACGACCGTACGATGGAGGGGGTCCAGTGCCGTATCTAGGAGGATGACCGTGGCCGACGAGCTCACCCCGGAGACCCCGGAAGAGTCGGAAGAGCCCATCAAGCAGCGGAAGAACGGCCTGTACCCGGGCGTGTCCGACGAGCTGGCCGAGACCATGAAGTCGGGTTGGGCCGACACGGAGCTGCGCGACCTCGACCCGATCGCCCAGGCCGCGGAGACCGCCGCCCGCCGCGCCGCGCTCTCCGCGCGCTTCCCCGGCGAGCGCCTGGTGATCCCCGCGGGCAACCTGAGGACACGCTCCAACGACACGGAGTACGCCTTCCGCGCCTCCGTCGAGTACGCGTACCTGACCGGCAACCAGACCGAGGACGGCGTGCTCGTGCTGGAGCCCGTCGCCGACGGCCACGAGGCCACGATCTACCTCCTGCCCCGCTCCGACCGCGAGAACGGCGAGTTCTGGCTGTCCGGCCAGGGCGAGCTGTGGGTGGGCCGCCGCCACTCGCTCGACGAGGCGGCGCAGCTGTACGGCATCCCCGCCTCCGACGTGCGCGAGCTGGCGGACCGGCTGCGCGAGGCCACCGGGCCCGTGCGGGTCGTGCGCGGCCACGACGCGGGCATCGAGGCGGCCCTGACCGACAAGGTCACCGCCGAGCGCGACGCGGAGCTGCGCGTCTTCCTCTCCGAGGCCCGTCTGATCAAGGACGAGTTCGAGATCGGTGAGCTGCAGAAGGCCGTGGACTCGACCGTCCGCGGCTTCGAGGACGTCGTGAAGGTCCTCGACCGGGCCGAGGCCACGAGCGAGCGCTACGTCGAGGGCACGTTCTTCCTCCGCGCGCGGGTGGAGGGCAACGACGTCGGTTACGGCACCATCGCCGCCGCGGGCCCGCACGCCTGCACGCTGCACTGGGTGCGCAACGACGGGCCCGTGCGGGCGGGCGATCTGCTCCTGCTGGACGCGGGCGTCGAGACCCACACGTACTACACGGCCGACGTCACGCGCACGCTGCCGATCGACGGCCGCTTCACGGAGATCCAGAGGAAAATCTACGACGCCGTGTACGACGCCCAGGAGGCCGGTATCGCCGCCGTGCAGCCGGGCGCCAAGTACCGCGACTTCCACGACGCCGCCCAGCGCGTGCTGACCGAGCGGCTCGTGGAGTGGGGCCTGGTCGAGGGTCCGGTCGAGCGGGTCCTGGAGCTCGGGCTCCAGCGCCGCTGGACGCTGCACGGCACCGGGCACATGCTCGGCATGGACGTCCACGACTGCGCCGCCGCGCGCGTGGAGTCGTACGTCGACGGCACGCTGGAGCCGGGCATGGTGCTGACCGTCGAGCCCGGACTGTACTTCCAGGCCGACGATCTCACCGTGCCCGAGGAGTACCGGGGCATCGGCGTCCGGATCGAGGACGACATCCTCGTCACCGAGGACGGCAACCGGAACCTCAGCGCCGCGCTGCCCCGGCAGTCGGACGAGGTCGAGAGCTGGATGGCGTCGCTCACGGGCTGACGGGCTGACGGGCTGACGAGCTGACGAACTGACGAACTGACTCGAAGCCGACGGCCGGGCGCCCGACGGGTGCCCGGCCGTCGTGCGGGCTACGGACCGCGCGAGCCTGCGGATCGCGCGGGGCTGCGGGTCATCGGGGCTGCGGGTCGCGGGGGCTGCTCGCGCGGTCGGCCGCCTGGGGGGGGTGGTTGTGGACCTGCATGTGGAAGCGGACTCCGCCGAAGGCAGGCGGGCCGGGCTCGAACGCGCCCTGCGGGACGCCGTGCGGGACGGGCGGCTCCCGCCCGGGACACGGCTGCCCGCCACGCGACGGCTCGCGGGCGAGCTCGGGATGTCGCGGAACACGGTCAAGGCGGCCTACGACCAGCTCGTCGCCGAGGGCTACCTCACCGCCCGGCAGGGGTCCGGCACACAGGTCGCGCAGCTGCCCCCCGTCGCCGCCGAACCCCCGGAGGCCGCCGCACACGCGCGTGCCCCGCGCCACGACCTGCGGCCCGGCAGTCCCGACGTCGGCACGTTCCCGGTCGCGGCCTGGCTGCGCGCGCTGCGCCGCGCTCTCGCGACGGCGCCCTCACCGGCGTACGACTACGGCGACCCGCGCGGCCGCATCGAGCTGCGCACCGCGCTGTCCGGGTACCTGGGACGAGCGCGGGGTGTCGTCGCGCCGCCGGAGCGCATCGTCGTCACCTCCGGGTACGTCCAGGGCCTCGCACTCCTCACGCGCGTGCTGGGCGACGCACCGATCGCCATGGAGGACCCCGGTCTGCCCTTCCATCGCGAGGTCGTACGGCACAACGGGGCAACCGTGACGGCTGCTCCGGTCGACGAGCACGGGGTGAGGGCCGGGGAACTGGGGGACGCGGGGACGGTCGTCGTCACGCCGGCCCACCAGTACCCGACGGGCGTGACGTTGCACCCGGCCCGGCGGCGGGCGCTGACGGAGTGGGCACGCGCGCGTGACGGAATCATCGTCGAGGACGACTACGACGGGGAGTTCCGCTACGACCGGCAGCCGGTCGGCGCGCTGCAGGGCATGGCGCCGGGGCAGGTCGTCTATCTGGGCACCGCCTCCAAGACGCTCGGGCCGGCGCTGCGGCTCGGCTGGATGGTGCTGCCGCCGCAGCTGGTCGACGCCGTGGTCGACGCCAAGCTGCACAGCGACCACCACACCGAGTCCATCGGGCAGTTGGCGCTCACCGAACTGATCGTCGGTCACGCCTACGACCGTCATGTGCGCGCGTGCCGGCTGCGCTACCGGCGCCGCCGTGACCTGTTGCTCGACCGGCTGGGCGCGCGCCGGGGCGTGCGCGGGATCGCGGCGGGACTGCACGCGCTGGTGGACGTGGGCGACGAGGAGGAGGTGCTGGCGCGGGCCGCCGCGGAGGGGCTCGCGGTGGGCCGCCTCGGCGAGCACTGGCACGACTGCGGCCGGGACGGCGCGGGGAAACGGCCGCAGGGGCTCGTCGTCGGCTACGGCACGCCCAGGGAACGGGCGTACCCCGAGGCGCTGGAAGCGCTCGCGAAGGTGCTCGAAGGGAACTGAGCCGGGCCGGGGGCCGGGAACGCGATCGACGAGGAGGACCGCCGTCGGGCCGGCCGGACGGCCACCCGTGCGACCATGCGCCAACGCGTCCGTGCGCCAACGCGTCCCTGCGCCCATGCACTCGTGCGTCCGTGCGTTCCTGCGTCCCTGCGTCCGTGATTGGACCACTGAACAGCCGTCGAATTGGTGCTGCCCACCGGCCCATATCGCCTCTAGCGTCGTTCTCATGACGACGAAGACCTCCCCGCAGCGGACCGCGGCGCGGCGGACGTCCCCGCAACGGCTGCTCGCGCTCGCGCAGTTGAGCAACTCGGTCGGGGACGGCGCCTACTACACGACGTCGGCCCTGTACTTCACCCAGGTGATCGGTCTCGCTCCCGCGCGCGTGGGGCTCGCGCTGACCCTCGGGTGGGCGGTGGGCTCGCTGGCGGGAGTGCCCCTTGGTCGGTTGGCCGACCGGCGTGGGGCGCGCGGCACGGCGGTGCTGCTGGCGCTGGCGACCGCCCTCGCGGTGGCGTCCTTCACCCTGGTGCGCGGCTTCGTGCCCTTCGTCCTCGTCGCGTGCGCCTACGCGGCCGCGCAGTCGGGGCTCGCGGCGGCCCGCCAGGCGCTGCTCGCCGGTCTGGCGCCCGCCGGGGAGCGGACGGGGCTGCTGGCGCGGCTCCAGGCGACCCTGAACGCGGGTCTGGCGGTCGGCGCGGGGCTCGGCGGGCTCGCGCTGCACGCCGGGACGAGGGAGGCGTACCTCGCGGTGTTCGTGGTCGACGCGGTGAGCTTCCTGGTGTGCGCGCTGCTGCTCGCCGGACTGCCCCGGGTCGCTCCCGGAACAGCGCGGCCGGGTGGAAACGCCCTGGGCGTGCTGCGCGATCGCCCCTACGCGCTCGTGGCGCTCCTCAACACCGTGCTGCTGCTGAGGATGCCGCTGCTGAGCCTGGTGCTGCCGCTGTGGATCACCGAACGGACCGGGGCGCCCGCCTGGCTGGTGTCCGCGCTGTTCGTGCTCAACACGGCCGCGGTGACGGTGTTCCAGGTGCGGATGGCGCGGGGCGTGCGCGGGCTGGAGAGCGCCACGCGCGCGGTGCGGCGCGCGGGCTGGGTGATGTGCGCCGCGTGCGCGGTGTTCGCCCTGTCAGCCGGGGCCTCGCCGTGGGTGGCGGCGGGCGTGCTGGTGCTGGGGTCGGTGCTGCAGGCGGCGGCCGAGATGGGGCAGTCGGCGGGCTCGTGGCAGCTCTCCTTCGACCTCGCCCCGGCCGATCGCGTCGGCGAGTACCAGGGGCTGTTCGGCACCGGCGTCACGGTGGCCCGCACCCTGGGCCCCCTGGTTCTGACCTGGCTCCTGGTCGAGTGGGGCACGCCGGGCTGGCTGCTGCTGGGTGCGGCGATGGTGGCGGCGTCGTACGCGATGGGTCCGGCGGCGCGCCGGGCGGCCGTGGGCCGGACGACGCAGACGCCGCAGCGGCTGGCCCCGACGGCGGCCTGACCTCCCGATCACAGCAGCGCCCCGCCCTGCGTCCGTCCGGCTGCATGTCCGAAGTCCCTTGCCGGGCAGTCGGCCTGACGGCGGGTCATACAGCGGGTCAGACGGCGATCAGCGGGGCGCCCTTGCGCCACTTGAGGATCTTGTCGAAGCTCACCACGGCTCCGACGCGCCCCGGTTTGTTGCCGATGTGGACGTGGTCGGCGAGCTCCTGGATGAGGAAGAGGCCCCGGCCGTGCTCGGCGTCGCCGCTCGTGCGCACCGGTACGGGCGCGGGACGTTCGGCGGTGAACCCGGGGCCCGAGTCGGCGACCTCGATCCGGCACGTCTCGCCGTCGAGGTAGGCGGTGACGCGGTACGCCTCCGAACAGCCGCCGTGCGCGGTGTCGCCGCCATGTTCGACGGCGTTGGCGCAGGCCTCGCTCAGGGCCACGGAGAGGTCGTAACTGACGTCGGGATCGACGCCCGCCGTCTCCATGGTGCCGAGCAGCAGGCGGCGGGCGAGCGGAACGCTCGCAGCGTCGCGCCGCAGATGGAGTGACCACCAGATGCTCATGCTCCAGCCTCCTGGCTGCGGCTCGACATACCGATACGTATTGCCGCACCGGGCCGTATGTAAGCGCGATTTCCCCGTGATGCCGCCCATATGGGGGATGCACGCATGCCTGGAATCGGTGTATGCGGGACTCGTCGGCATCAGTCGTACCAGTCATACCAGAAGGTGATCTTCCGCATCGGGGGGACCTTATGGACCTGCCGTATGGCCGCGGTAAGGCCAGTGCGATGATGAGCCCGCCATGACTGCCCCCCACAGCGAACGCTCCGGTCGCGATCTACGGCTGCTGCGGGCCGCGGTGTTCGCCGCGGTCTGCGTCGTGCTGGCCGCCGCCGGACACTCGACGGCCTCCTGCGCCGTCGTCCCGCTGTGGACGCTGGGCGCCGGGTTCCTGGGCGTCCTCGCGGTCGTGGCGCCGCTCGCCGGGCGCGAGCGTTCGCTGCCCGGCATCGCGGCCCTGCTCGCGGTCGGACAGAGCGCGCTGCACACCCTCTTCGGACTGGGCCAGCACACCGTCACCGCGTCCGCCACGCTCTCCGCCGACGCCTCCGCCCGGCTGTCCGGGACGGACGCCACGCTCGTCGCCCGGGCGGCCCGGCTGGTGTGCGGGGCCACGGCGGCCGCGCTCAGCCCGGCCGAGGCCCAGAAGATCCTGGTCAACGCCCGGCTGTACCCCGTCGGCGGGGGCAGCGGCGGCAGCACGACGGCCATGGACGGCATGACCGGGATGGGCTCGATGCGTCACTCCGGGGACATCCTGTCCGCGGCCGGCTCACCGGTCTCCCTGCTGCCCTCCCTGCCGATGCTGCTGGGCCATGTCCTGGCGGCCGTCGCCGCGGGCTGGGTGCTGCGACGCGGCGACACGGCCCTGCTGCGGCTGCTCGCCCTGTCGGCCCACGGAGTCGCCGAGGGGGCGCTCGTACGGTCCCTGCGCGGGGCACTCGCGCTGGTGCGCGCCCTGCTCGCGGGACTGCCGTCCGCGCCCGGAACGGGACCGCGCGTCCCGTGCGCCGCGCGGCTCACTCCGGCCGCTCCCCGCATCACCGCACTCCAGCACTCGGTGATCAGGCGAGGGCCCCCGCGCGCGTGCCCTCTCGTCCTCGCTGCCTGACACGACACGACCAGCACTCCACCACGACCGGGGAGCGCGGCCGCCGTCGTGCGGCACGCGCGCGTGCGCACATCCGTGCGCACGCCTCCTCAGCCACAGACTCACTCAGAGTGGAGTGCTCCCTGTCATGAAGGCCTCTCGTATCGCCACCCGCGTCGCCGCCGCCGCTGCCGTCTCCGGGGTCGGCGTCCTCGCCCTGTCCTCGCCCGCCCTCGCCCACGTCAGCGTCGCCGCCGAGGGCGCCGCGGCCAAGGGCGGCTACGCGGTCGTCGACTTCAAGGTCCCCAACGAGCGGGACAACGCCTCGACCGCCAAGCTCGAAGTCGCCTTCCCGACCGACCACCCGCTGGCCTCCGCGATGCCCGAGCCGATCCAGGGCTGGAAGATCGACGTCACCAAGGCGAAGCTCGCCAAGCCCATCGAGGTGCACGGCAAGCAGATCTCCGAGGCGGTCTCCAAGATCACCTGGACCGCCACCGCCGGGGGCGTCCAGCCCGGCTTCTTCCAGAAGTTCCCGGTGTCCGTCGGCGCGCTGCCCGAGGACGCCGACGAACTGGTCTTCAAGGCGATCCAGACGTACTCCGACAAGGAGGTCGTGCGCTGGATCGAGGTCCAGGAGGACGGTGCCGAGGAGCCCGAGAACCCGGCCCCCGTGCTCGCCCTGACCGCCGCCTCCAAGGACGGCCACCACGGCGCCGCCGCCGAGGACGCCTCCGACAAGTCCGACGACGCCAAGGCGACCGCCACCAAGACCGAGGCGGCCGCCGACTCCGACGGCGGCGACACCACCGCCCGGGTCCTCGCCGTGGTCGGCATCGTCGTCGGCGCCGCCGGCGTCGCGTACGGCGTGCTCGCCGGCCGCCGCCGCACCACCGCCACCGAGGCCTGACCCACGCCCGCGTCGGACGGCCGCCGCCGCCCGACGCCGGCTCCCGACGGTGCGCACCGGGGTGCACGGCCATCCGTACACCCTTCCCGTACACCCGCTCCGAGCCCCCGGTGCGCGCCGGATATCACACATCTGGGACATTTCTCTATGCGCAAGAAGACGTACGCCGTGGCCGCGCTGCTCGCGGCCGCCACCCTCACCCTCTCCGCCTGCGGCAGCGAAGACAGCGGCAGTCCCGTGGCCTCCGTCTCCCAGGAGGCACAGCAGCGGCCCGTCACCGTGCTCGACCAGCCCTTCACCAAGCCCGCCCTGGTGCTCACCGACACCCAGGGCAAGCCGTACGACCTCCGCAAGGAGACGGCCGGCCGGCCGACGCTGATCTACTTCGGCTACACCAACTGCCCCGACGTCTGCCCGCTGACGATGAACAACATCGCCGTCGCCAAGAAGCAGCTTCCCAAGGCCGAGCAGGACGCGTTGCGCGTCGTGTTCGTCACCACCGACCCGGACCGCGACACCCCGGCGGCACTCGGCAAGTGGCTCAAGGGCATCGACCCCGCGGTCGTCGGCCTGACCGGGAAGTTCGCCACCGTCCAGGCCGCCGCCTACCGCCTCGGCATCACCGTGGAGGCGCCGCACAAGGACAAGAACGGCAAGATCGTCTCCACCCACGGCACCCAGGTCGTCGCCTTCTCCCCGAAGACGAACGCGGGCTACCTGCTGTACGGCGAGGACGCCACGGTCGACGACTACACCAAGGACCTTCCCAAGATCGTCAAGGGGGAGAACCCGTGAGGCCGACGCGGTCCGCGCGGCTTCTCGCCGTGCCCGCGGCCATGGTCACGGGCACCCTGCTGCTGGCGGGCTGCGGGTCGGACTCGCCCGGCGCCCCGGACCTGTCCGTCCAGGCCGCCTACATCCCGCAACCCGTCTCCGACACCATGGCCGCCGGCTTCCTCACCATCGTCAACAAGGGCGACGCGAAGGACGAGCTGACCTCCGTCACCAGCTCCGCCGCAGGCCACGTGACCCTCCACAGAACCGTCGGATCGTCGATGGAACAGGTCAGCTCCCTCGACGTGCCCGCACACGGTCAACTCGTGTTCAAGAGCGGCGGGAACCACCTGATGTTCGAGATGCTGAAGAGCAGGCCGGTACAGGGCGAGACCGTGACCGTCCAACTGCACTTCGCCGCCTCCGACCCCCTCAAGGTTGAGATCCCGGTGGAGTCCGCCACGTACATCCCCAAGACCGGCCACTGAGGGAGGGACCACCTTGACGCAGACCATCGCCCCCCGCGTCCGGATGCTCGTGCTGCTGTTCCTGGCGGTCGCCGGCGCGCTCCTGGCCGCCGCCGGACCCGCGTCCGCGCACGCCGCACTGACCGGCAGCGACCCCGCGCAGGGGGTGGTGGTCGACAAGGCGCCCACTCAGGTGTCGCTGACCTTCTCCGAGACCGTCTCGATGAGCGACGACTCCGTGCGCGTCCTGGACCCCCAGGGCGCCCGGGTGGACACCGGCAAACCGTCCGAGGTGAGCGGCGCCACCTACGCGGTCCAGCTCCACTCGGGGCTGCCCGACGGCACGTACACCGTGACCTACCAGGTCGTCTCCGCCGACAGCCACCCCGTCGCGGGCGCCTACACCTTCTCCATCGGCTCCCCCTCCAAGACCACCGTGTCGGTGTCCGACCAGGTGGCCGGCGGCGGGGTCGTCGGCTGGCTGTACGGCTTCGGACGCTACGCGTCGTACGCCGGGTTCATCGTGATGGTCGGCGGGGCCGTCTTCGTGCTGGCCTGCTGGCCGCGCGGCACCGGGGTGCGCGCCATGCAGCGGCTCGTCCTCTCCGGCTGGCTCGCGATGACCGCCGCCACCCTGTTCCTGCTGCTCCTGCGCGGCTCCTACGCCGGCTCGGGAAAGCTCGCAGACGTCTTCGACCTCGACCTCCTCGGACAGGTCCTGCAGACCAAGACCGGCGCGGCCCTCGTCTCCCGGCTGCTGCTGCTCGCCGCGGCCGCGCTGTTCATCGCCGTGCTCTTCGGCGCCTACGACAAGCGGGAGGACGAGGAGAAGCGGGACCTGACCTTCGGACTCGCGATCGGCGGAACCGTCGTGTCCGCCGGGCTCGCGGCGAGCTGGGCCATGGCCGAGCACGCCTCGACCGGTTTGCAGCCGGGCATCGCGATGCCCGTCGACGTGCTGCACCTGCTGGCCGTCGCCACCTGGCTCGGCGGACTCGCCGCGCTCCTCGTCGCGCTGTACCGGGCGCCCGCCGACCGGCCCGTCGAGGGCGTCGCCGTCCGGCGGTTCTCCCAGGTCGCCTTCGGCAGCGTCCTCGCCCTGGTCGCCACCGGCGTCTACCAGTCGTGGCGCCAGCTCGGCTCCTGGTCCGCCTTCACCGACACCCGCTACGGACAACTGCTCCTCGTCAAGATCGGGCTCGTCGCGCTGCTCGTCGGCATCGCCTGGATCTCACGCCGGTGGACCGCGCGGCTGGCGGACACGACATCCGAGGCGGCGACCGGAACGGCCGCCTCGACGTCCGCCGCTGACGCATGCACGTCCCCGGCCGAGAAGTCCGTGGTCACGGCAGGCAAGCGGTCGGGGGACGCCGCCGGCACGACCACCGGCGACGGCGGACGCGGCGCGAAAGGCGCCAAGGGCGCCAAGTCCGTCTCCGGAAGCGACGAGCGGGCCGCCCAGCTCGCCCGCCAACAGGCCGCCGTCGACGCCACACGGGAGAAGAAGCTGCGGAACTCCGACGCCGACCGTTTCGGTCTGCGGCGCTCGGTGCTCGCGGAGACCGGTGTCGCCGTCGTACTGCTCGCCGTCACCACGGTGCTGACGTCGACCGAGCCCGGCCGCACGGAGCAGGAGGCCGCCAGGGCCACCGGCTCCTCCTCGTCCGCCTCGTCCTCGTCGGACTCCACCTCCGGCGCGCTGACCCTGGACATGTCCTTCGACACCGGCGGCACGGACGGCAAGGGCGTGGTCAGCGTCGACCTCGACCCCGCACGCGCCGGCGCCAACGAGATGCACGTCTACGTGACCCGACCCAACGGCCGCGCCTTCGACGTGCCCGAGGTCAAGGTCGCCTTCACCCTCGAAGCCAAGGACATCGGACCGCTGCCCGTCGCCCCCGACCACATCACCACCGGCCACTGGGCGGCGAACGCGGTGCAGATCCCCATGGCCGGCGAGTGGAAGATCGCCGTGACCGTGCGCACCTCCGACATCGACCAGGTGACCGTGTCCAAGAACGCTCAGATCGGCTGACCGCACCATGCCCGACCAGTCCCTCCCCGACGCCCGTACACCGGAGGCCCCCGGCCTCGGCACCGGACCGAACAAGGCCGGCACGCCCGAGACCGGCGCCGCCAAGTCCCGCCCGAGCAAGACCGGCACGAGCAAGACCGGCACAAGCAAGGCCGGCAGCGCCAAGGCTGCCGGCGCATCCGTCGACGAGGGCGTCCACTCGGACTCCCCCTCCGCGTCCCGCCCTCCCTCCGGCTCCGGCTCCGGCGAGGGGCTCACTCGACGCAAGCTGCTCGGCACCGCCGGGGCCACCGGGCTCGTCGTCGGCGCTGCGGGCGCGGCCGCCGGGTACGCGGCGGCCCCCGCGCAAGCGGCCCCCCTCTCCTCGATCGGGTCCGCGCAGGCGATGTTCCACGTGAAACATCAACCGGGAATCACTCAGGGCCTCCAGGCCCGTGGTCATCTCGTCGCCTTCGACCTCACTCCGGGAGCAGGCCGCAAAGAAGCCGCCGCACTGCTGCGCCGCTGGTCGGAGACGGCCCGGCGGCTGATGGCGGGCGAGGCCGCAGCGCACGGCGACACCGACGTAGCCCGGGACGCCGGCCCCTCCTCCCTGACGATCACCTTCGGCTTCGGCAACAGCTTCTTCGCCCGCACCGGTCTGGAGAAGCAGCGTCCGGTCGCCCTCGATCCGCTCCCGGACTTCTCCTCCGACCACCTCGACAAGGCCCGCAGCAACGGTGACCTGTGGGTGCAGATCGGTGCGGACGACGCCCTGGTCGCCTTCCACGCCCTGCGCGCGATCCAGAAGGACGCGGGCAGCGCCGCGAAGGTCCGCTGGCAGATGAACGGCTTCAACCGGACGCCGGGCGCCACCGCCCACCCCATGACGGCCCGCAACCTCATGGGCCAGATGGACGGCACCCGGAATCCCAAGACGACCGACTCCGACTTCGACGAGCGCATCTTCGTCCCGGCCTCGGGCACGAAGGACCCGGCGTGGATGGCCAACGGCTCCTACGCCGTCGTACGCCGTATCCGCATGCTCCTGGACGACTGGGAGAAACTGTCGCTCACGGCGCAGGAGCAGGTCATCGGGCGTCGCAAGGCGGACGGCGCGGCGCTGTCCGGGGGAACAGAGACCACCGAGATGGACCTGGAGAAGACCGACGCGAACGGCGACCTGGTCGTCCCGATCAACGCGCACGCCCGCATCTCGCGCCCCGACCAGAACGGCGGCGCGGCCATCCTGCGGCGGCCCTTCTCGTACCACGACGGCATCGACCCGGACGGCACGCCCGATGCGGGCCTGCTGTTCGTCTGCTGGCAGGCGGACCCGCTGCGCGGCTTCGTCACGGTGCAACGCAAGCTGGACCGGGGCGACGCGCTGTCCCAGTACATCCGCCACGAGTCGAGCGGCCTGTTCGCGGTACCCGGCGGGGCCGCGGAGGGGGAGTACGTGGGGCAGCGACTGCTGGAGGCGTGAGACGGCGGCTGACGGAGGCGTGAGACGGCGGCTGACGACGGTCGCCGATCGGAGCGCCGGTGAACAATCGGGCGGTGGAGGCCGACGGCGACCGGAGTTGCAGGTCACGCGAAGTTACGGCCCGCGGCGCGGATTCATTCCTGCGAGGGCACCTCGTGAGACGCGTGGGCCCGGATACGCAAGGGCCATTAGGGTGAGGTCATGCCAGCGAGCTATGCGTATCTCGGCCCCGAGGGCACCTTCACGGAGGTCGCCCTGCGGACGCTTCCGGAGGCGGCCACCCGGCAGCTCATGCCCTACGTGTCGGTGCAGTCCGCGCTCGACGCGGTCCGCTCCGGCGAGGCCGAGGCTGCGTTCGTGCCCATCGAGAACTCGGTCGAGGGCGGGATCACGACGACGCTGGACGAGCTGGTCGCGGGCGCGCCGCTGATGATCTACCGCGAGGTGCTGCTGTCCATCACGTTCGCGCTGCTGGTGCGGCCCGGCACCCAGCTGGCGGACATCAAGACGGTCTCGGCCCACCCGGCCGCGCAGCCCCAGGTACGCAACTGGCTGAAGGCCAACCTCCCGGACGCCCTCTGGGAATCGGCCGCCTCCAACGCGGACGCCGCCCGGCTGGTCCAGGAGGGCCGCTACGACGCCGCCTTCGCCGGTGAGTTCGCCGCCGCCCGCTACGGGCTGACCGCCCTGGAGACCGGGATCCACGACGCCGAGAACGCGCAGACGCGGTTCGTGCTGGTGGGCCGACCGGCCCGGCCGGCGGCGCCGACCGGAGCGGACAAGACGTCCGTCGTGCTGTGGCAGCGCGACGACCATCCCGGCGGCCTGCGCGACCTGCTGGGCGAGTTCGCCACCCGTGGCGTCAACCTCATGCTGTTGCAGTCCCGTCCGACGGGCGCCGGCATCGGCAACTACTGCTTCTGCATCGACGCCGAGGGACACATCTCCGACCGTCGGATGGCCGAAGCCCTCATGGGGCTGAAAAGGATCTGCCGTGAGGTGCGGTTCCTGGGCTCGTACCCGCGCGCGGAGGTCGACGCGGCGGACGTCGAGACGCCGTTGCCCGGGACGTCGGACGGGGAGTTCATGGCGGCTGCGGACTGGGTGGCACGCTGCCAGGACGGCCGTTTCTAGCCGATCCCCCCATCCGCCACCGGTCCTACCTGCATATCTTCGTTATCCACAGAAGTTATCCACAGGGGTGCTTCTCGACCTGGGGACAAGTCGACAACGAAGCCCCGTTCAGTCGACAAATCGGCCCCCACCCCCTCGGGGTGCCACGTCATCCGCACGTCACCCCTCGTCCACCTGTTTCCTTCGATCAATCCTTCAGGGCGACCCATTTCCACCCGAAAGTGGGCTCGGGTCAGGTTTGGGCAGGGAATTCTCCAGCACATGAAGAGGCCTCGGAATGATCAATTCCGATGTCCACAGACCTTTCGCACACCCTGTGGATAACTCGCACGGGGTGTGGATTCCTGTGGACAACTCCGGCCCCAAATCCCGTGCGGCGCAAGGAAGTCGAGTCAATGCGACGCCCGTCACATGCCCCGTCCCAGGGAGTGAGACACGTTTTATTGACACACTCGGCAATTACCCCATAACGCATCGTAAGTAGCTTTCGGGACACCCGGCTGAGGGCGTCGGAACACGCGACGTGCGGCACGGGAATCTGAGTCGTGAGCCGCAACCCCGCACGGGTAGCCTTGGCCGCGTGATTGACCTTCGTCTGCTCCGTGAGGACCCCGACCGTGCGCGCGCCTCCCAGCGTGCCCGTGGAGAGGACGTCGCGCTCGTCGACTCCCTCCTCTCCGCCGACGAGCGGCGCAGGTCGTCCGGCGTCCGCTTCGACGAGCTGCGCGCCGAGCAGCGATCGCTCGGCAAGCTCATCCCCAAGGCCTCCGCGGACGAGAAGGCCGAGCTGCTCAAGAAGGCGAGCCAGCTCGCCGCCGACGTCAAGGCCGCCGACGCCGAGCGCGACGCGGCAGTCGCCGAGACCCAGGAGCTCCTCCAGCGGCTCGGCAACCTCGTGCACCCCGACGTGCCCGTGGGCGGCGAGGAGGACTTCGTCACCCTGGAGACGCACGGCACGATCCGCGACTTCGGCGCCGAGGGCTTCGAGCCCAAGGACCACCTGGAGCTCGGCCAGATCCTCGGCGCCATCGACGTCGAGCGCGGCGCCAAGGTCTCCGGCTCCCGCTTCTACTTCCTGACCGGCGTCGGCGCCCTGCTGGAGCTGGCCCTGGTCAACGCGGCGATCGCGCAGGCCACGGCGGCCGGATTCACGCCGATGCTCACCCCCGCGCTGGTGCGCCCGCAGTCGATGGCCGGCACCGGCTTCCTCGGCCAGGCGGCCCAGGACGTCTACCACCTCGACAAGGACGACCTCTACCTCGTCGGCACCTCCGAGGTCCCCCTCGCCGCGTACCACATGGACGAGATCATCGACGCGGACAAGCTGCCGCTGCGCTACGCGGGCTTCTCGCCCTGCTTCCGCCGCGAGGCCGGTTCGCACGGCAAGGACACCAAGGGCATCTTCCGCGTCCACCAGTTCGACAAGGTCGAGATGTTCTCGTACGTCACGCCCGAGGACTCGCAGGCCGAGCACCAGCGCCTGCTGGCGTGGGAGAAGCAGTGGCTGTCCGCGCTGGAGCTGCCGTTCCGCGTCATCGACGTCGCCTCCGGTGACCTCGGATCCTCGGCCGCCCGCAAGTTCGACTGCGAGGCCTGGATCCCCACCCAGGGCAAGTACCGCGAGCTGACGTCGACCTCGGACTGCACCGAGTTCCAGTCCCGCCGGCTGTCGATCCGCGTCCGCGAGGGCAAGCAGGTCCGCCCGCTGGCCACGCTGAACGGCACGCTGTGCGCCGTCCCGCGCACGATCGTCGCCATCCTGGAGAACCACCAGCAGGCCGACGGCTCCGTGTACGTCCCCGAGGTGCTGCGCCCCTACCTCGGCGGCCGGGAGGTCCTGGAGCCGGTCGCCAAGTGAGCGCCGTCTCTGCCTCCGGGGCGTTCCCCTACCGCCTGATCGCGACCGACCTCGACGGAACGCTGCTGCGTTCCGACGAGTCGGTCTCGCAACGCACGCGTGACGCCCTCGCCGCGGCCACCGCGGCGGGCGCCGCGCACATCGTCGTGACGGGCCGCGCGGTCCCGTGGACCAGGCACATCCTCGACGACCTCGGCTACAAGGGCCTCGCGGTGTGCGGGCAGGGCGCCCAGGTCTACGACGCCGGTGCGCACCGCCTGCTGACCTCGGTCACCCTCGACCGCCAGCTCGCCGGCGTGGCCCTGGCCAAGATCGAGTCGGAGGTCGGCCCGCTGCACCTGGCGGCCAGCCGCGACGGGCTGGACGGCGACGTGCTGGTGGGGCCGGGTTACGCGGTCACCGGCGCGCTCCCGGCGACACCGTTCACGGACGCGTCCGACCTGTGGTCGGCGCCCTTGAACAAGATCTACATTCAGCATCCCGAGCTGTCGGACGATGCGCTGGCCGAGGCGGCACGACAGGCCGCGGGCGGCTTCGTCACGGTCGCGATGGCCGGCGCGGGGATCGTGGAACTGCTCCCGCTGGGCCTGTCCAAGGCCACTGGACTCTCGCTGGCCGCGCGCCGCCTGGGCCTGAAGGCCGCCGAGACCATCGCCTTCGGCGACATGCCCAACGACATCCCCATGTTCGCCTGGGCCTCCTACGGCGTGGCCATGGCCAACGCACACCGGGAACTACGGGAGGTCGCCGACGAGGTGACGTCCTCCAACGAGGACGACGGCATCGCCGAAGTCCTGGAACGCTTCCTGAGTTAGGGCCCGAGACCGACGCGCGGACCGGACCGGACACCCGGATCGCGGCAGCCGCTCATCGACCGGCGCGAACCACGGGCCCGCACCGGGACCCGGACCCGCTGCAACGCCTTCCCGAGCCATGACGGTTCGAGCCGCGCCCGGCCTTCCGGGTGTGGCTCGGGCCGCTCAAGAGCGCCCCGAGCCACCCGCGACTCCGGCCTGGCGCCGTGACAACGTCCCGCTCGGCAGGACGGTTCCTGGCCACTGGGCCGATGCTCCGGGTGGGCGGCCCACGCGAGAGCGACATCGCGTGCTCGAAGCGGCCGCCCCGGGCAGCTCCCCTGTGAGGAGCGGGTTCGACGGAGGCGTAACTACTCCGGAACCCGCCACAGGCTGCCCTGAAGGGAGTTCGACGGACTGCCGTGCATGGGCATCGTCGAACTCCTCACCCAGTCTGTGTCGCCGGATGCCATCCGGCCGACCCGCGCCGTGCGGGTACGACCACTGTGCCCGGAAGGGCGAGCAGGACGCCACCGAATAAAACGCCTGTGCGACCGCCGGACGGACGCGGCGCTGCCGCCGGGCGGTCGCCGGGGTTACCGGCGGCGCCACCTGCGTCGTCGCGCCTTGCTGAAGAACCAGCCCGCCGGGGGCTCGTCGGAGCGCCAGGGCTGCGGCTCGGGCGCCTCCGCACGCCATCGCGCGGCGAGCATCCGAGCACGGGCGGACGGCTCGGACGCCTCGGCGGCCCGTATGAAGTCCTCGTCCAGGACGAGGTCGTCCCAGAGGCCGTCCTCGGACCGTTCCCGGCCGCCGTTCATCGTGTCGTCGTCCGCCATCCCCGTCCTCCCCGCCGTCCCGTCCTCCGGACGCTGTGCGCCGTGCGCCGTGCGCCGTGCTCAGTCTGCCGGGGGGTGGGTGAAGCCGCCGTCAAGAACGGCCGCTCCGCCCCCGGCAGGGCCGCTCACTCCTCGCCGGCGAGCGTCAGCGCCCGCAGCTTCTGTCCCGCGTACCAGGTGGCCAGCACGGTCACCACGACCAGCAGCACCGTCGCCGTGGTCAGTCCGACGTCCGAGGTGACGAGGTCCCCGCCCGCCACCTTGTGGGCGACCGCCAGCGACCACTGCTGGACGCTGAGGGTGCGCGCGCCCGGTACCAGGGAGCCGAACAGGGCTTCCCAGACGAGGGCGTAGACGAGACCGAACACCACCGCGTGCCGCGAGACGGTGCCGAGGAGCAGGAAGACGGCGGCGTAGGCGATGGACGAGACCAGCGCGGCCACGGTGTAGGCGACGGCGATCTGCTGGCCGTTGCCGTTGAGGATGAACCCGGCGATCAGCGTCGGCAGGGCCGAGAAGACCATCGTCACCCCGACGGCCACGATGAGCTTGGTGAAGATGATCGTCGGCCGCTTCAACGGCTTGGACAGCAGATACACCACGGAGCCGTCGTCGATCTCCGGTCCGATCGCGCCGGTGCCCGCGATCACGCCGACGATGGGCACCATGGTGGCCAGCGCGAGGCCTCCGAGCAGGTCGGACGCCGTCTGGTCGTCGGCCCCGGCGAGGGCGCGCACGACCACGGAGATCGCGATCAGCAGCAGGGGCAGGGCGCCCAGGATGAGAGCCCGGCGGCGGCCGAGCAGGGCCCGGTAGGTGAGTCGGGCGACTGTGGGGTCGTACATCTTTGGCCTCCTACGCCGCGACGAGATACGAGAAGACGGACTCCAGGGACTCGTCGGAAGGCGAGACCGTGAGCAGCCGGATGCCGTGGTCCTTGGCGACCCTCGGCAACAGGGCCGTGAAGCGGGCGAAGTCGACGGCCTGGACGCGCAGCGCACCCTCGGCGAGGTCGACCTCGATGCCGGCGGTCGACGGGTCGGCGATCAGCGCGGCCGCGAGGGCGCGGTCGTCGCTGGAACGCACCAGATAGCGGTGCGGACGGTCGGTCATCAGACGGCGGATCTTGCGGAAGTCGCCGCTGGCCGCGTGCCGGCCCGCGACGACGACCTCGATGTGCCAGGCGAGTTGCTCGACCTCTTCCAGGATGTGCGACGAGAACAGCACGGTGCGGCCCTCGTCGCCCATGCGCCGCAGCAGGTCCATGAGCTGCATGCGCTGGCGTGGGTCCATGCCGTTGAAGGGCTCGTCGAGCAGCAGCAGCGACGGTTCGTGCACCAGCGCGCTGGCCATCTTGACGCGCTGGCGCATGCCCTTGGAGTACGTCTGGATCTTGCGGTCCTGTGCGTACTCCATCTCGACGGTGGCCAGCGCCTTCTGGGCGGCCTTCGCGCTCAGGCCGTGCAACTCGGCGTTGGCGACGACGAATTCGCGGCCGGTGAGGAAGTCGTACATGGCCTCGCGCTCGGGGACGATGCCGATCTGCTTGTAGATCGCCTCGTTGCGCCAGACCGGCTGTCCGTCGAGGGTGACCGCGCCGGTGGAGGGGGCCAGGAAGCCGCCCATCATGTTGATGAGGGTGGACTTTCCGGCGCCGTTGGGGCCGAGCAGGCCGGTGACGCCGGGGCCGATGGTCATGGTGACGTCGTTGACGGCGACCACGTTGCCGAACCAGCGGGAGACGTGGTCGATGCTGAGCGTGGTCACAGGCCCACCTTCCGGTAGCGGCGGATCAGGAGGCCGTAGCCGGCGGCGATCAGGCCGAGGAGGACGACGACGTAGACGACGCCCTGTCCGTCGGTGGGGCCGACTTCGCCGGGGAAGGCGGAGGAGGCGCCCAGGAACGCGGACTGCACGCCGTCGATCAGCGTGACGGGGGAGAACAGGCCGATCCAGGGGATGGCACGGGTGCTGTCCTGCGCCTCGGCGATGGCCTGGAGCGTGGAGACCGCGCCGTAGGAGATCGTCAGCACGGCGATGACGGCGGCGATGCCGAAGCCCCGGCGCGGGGTCACCGAGGCGATGACCAGGCCGATGCCGGCGAAGAGCAGCGAGAGCAGTGCCACGGAGACCAGCCCCTGGCCGAATCCCTTGGTCTGGTCGGCGAAGTCGAGCTTGGCCAGCAGGGCGCCCACGTAGAGCACCAGCAGCGGGGCCGCGGTGAGCACGAAGAGCGCGGAGGCCAGTGCGGCGTACTTCGCGCGTACGTAGTCCGCGGTCTCGATCGGCCGTGAGAAGTACAGCGGCACGGTCTTGAAGCGCAGGTCGCGCGAGACGGACTGGGGCGCCTGCGAGGCGACGTACAGGCTGATGACGGCCTGCATGATGATCGCGTAACGCGTGTAGTCGACGGGCAGTGCCTTGGCCTTCGTGGCGACCGCGACGGCGACCATGATGGCCGCGGGCACGCACATCACCACGAAGAGCAGCATCGGCAGCACCTTGGACTTCACCGAGCGGCCGAGGCCGTAGGCGCCGCGCAGGGACTGCGAGTAGAGGGAGCGGCGGGCGTAGGCGCGGCCCAGCCGGGGGCCGTCGTAGCTGCGGTAGCCGATGTTGTGGATGCGGGTCTGGTCTCCCGCGGCGGCGGTGACCGGGTGCTCAACTGCCATGGCCGACGGCCTCCTTCCGCTGCTGGTCGTTTTCGGCGTCACTGTCGGTGAAGACCTCGGAGATGTGGTGTCTGCGCTGTTCCATGCGGACCAGGCCGAGACCCAGTTCGGCGACCGCGTCCCGGACGACGTCGTACGTCTCCTCGCCCTGTGCGGTCAGCAGCAGGACGTGACCGGCGCCGGGCAGGGCCCGGTTCGCGTCGAGGACCTCAACCCCCCGCGCGCGGAGCGCCTCGCGCACCGCGCCGGTGCCGTCGGGATGCGCGTCGGTGTCGGTGACCTCGATCGCGAGGGTGGTGGTGGTCTGCGTGAAGTCGGTGGTGGAGCTGGAGCGCAGGAGTTTGCCGCCGTCGACGACCACGACGTGGTCGCAGGTGCGCTCCAGTTCGCCCAGCAGGTGTGAGGTGACCAGGACCGAGATGCCGAAGTCGGTGTGGATGCGGCGGATCAGGCCGAGCATCTCGTCGCGGCCGACCGGGTCGAGGCCGTTGGTCGGCTCGTCCAGGAAGACCAGCTGGGGATCGTGGACGAGGGCCTGGGCGAGCTTCACACGCTGCTTCATGCCGGTCGAGTAGCCGCCGATGGGCCGGTAGCGCTCCTCGTACAGGCCGACGTGGCGCAGAGTGTCCGCGGTGCGCTCGCGCGCGGCGGTGGGCGGCAGGCCGGACATCCGGGCCATGTGCACGACGAACTCGGTGGCCGAGACGTCGGGCGGCAGGCAGTCGTGCTCCGGCATGTAGCCGACGCGCTCGCGGATGGCGGCGCCCTTGCTCGCGACGTCGAGGCCGAGCACTTCGGCTCGGCCCTCGGACGCGGGCGACAGACCCAGCAGGATCTTGATCAGTGTGGACTTGCCGGCTCCGTTGGCTCCGACGAGCCCGGTCACACCGGGTCCGACGTCCACGGAGAGCCGGTCAAGAGCGGTCACCCGGGGGAACCGCTTGCTCAGGCTTTCGGTCACGATCACAGTCACGTCCACAAAATTAGTGACGCACACCACGAAAATCATCAGACCTCAGAGCCGTCTTCGCCTCAGACCTCAGATGTACGGGCACGTAAGGGATGCCATGCCTGAGGGCTACGGGGTCGAAGGGGGCCGCCGGCGGGTCGTCCACCGGCCCGATCTCGCCTATTGACTCCGCCTCTAACAACTGTCACATTCGGTGATGTCGAGTTACGGACGCGTAGCGCAGGCGACGGGACCGCAAGGCTTTCGGAACCGGCTGGACGGGGTGGCATGACGACTGCACCGAGGGCGCCGGCGGCATCGGCGGCCGTGACACCGACGGCGACCACGCGCGAACTCTCCGCCGAACTGCGGGGATTCCGGCAGGTCCAGCGACTGGCGTACGCGGCCGCGCAGGCCGTCGCCGCCGAACTGCGACCGGGCATGACGGAGCGCGACGCGGCGCGGATGCTGCGCGAGTGGTGCGGCGATCGGGGCGTGCGCGACTGGTTCCACCTGCCGTTCGCCTGGTTCGGGGACCGCACGGCGTTCACCGGCTTCCGGATCCCCCTGCAGTTCTTCCCCACGGACCGCCGGCTGGAGCCGGGGACGCCGTTCATCCTCGACCTGGCTCCGGTGTACGAGGGGTACACCGCTGACGTCGGCTACTCGGGAGCACTCGGCGGCCACCCGGTCCAGGAGAGGCTGCTGGCCGATCTTCAGGCGCACCGTGAGCTGATCCTGCGCGAGGTACGCGAGAGGCGGTCACTGCGCGAGATCTACGCCGACGTCGACCGCCTCATGGCCCGCCAGGGTTACGCGAACCGTCATCGCGCCTATCCGTTCGGCGTGATCGCGCACAAGGTGGACCGCGTGCGGGAGCGCCGGTTCTCGCCCAGGGTGTTCGGGTTCGGCACACAGGCGCTCAAGGGACTGGTCTCCGACGCGCTGCACGGCCACCGCGAGGGCTGGTCTCCTCTCTGGTCGCCGTACCGCTTCTCCGACCATCCCCCGCAGCCGGGGCTGTGGGCGGTCGAACCGCATCTCGGGTTCCGGGGCACGGGCGCGAAGTTCGAGGAGATCCTCGTGGTCACCGACTCGGACGACCCACGGGAGAGCGCCTTCTGGCTGGACGACGACCTGCCGCACGTACGGCGTTGGACGCAAGGAAGGGCGAAGGCGATGCCGAAGCACGAGGGGGAGGGCAAGTGACGTTGCCGCAGGGCGCGCGTGAGCGCCTGGTGCGAGCCGGTGGGATCGAGCTGTGCGTGGCCGAGCTGGGCGATCCGAGCCGGCCGACGGTCGTCCTGGTGCACGGCTACCCGGACAGCAAGGAGGTGTGGTCCGAGGTCGCGACGCGGCTGGCCGACCGCCACGGACTGCATGTGGTGCTGTACGACGTCCGCGGCCACGGCCGTTCCGGCGCGCCGGAACCGCTGCGGGGCGGGTTCACCCTGGAGAAGCTGACGGACGACTTCCTGGCGGTGGCGGACGCGGTCAGCCCGGACCGCCCGGTGCACCTGGTGGGCCACGACTGGGGCTCGGTGCAGGGGTGGGAGTTCGTCACCGTGCGGCGCACCGAGGGCCGGATCGCGTCCTTCACCTCCATGTCCGGCCCGTCCCTCGACCACTTCGGCCACTGGATCGGCAAGCGGCTGAAGCGGCCCACTCCGCGCCGGGTCGGGCAGCTCCTCGGCCAGGGCGCGAAGTCCTGGTACGTGTATCTGCTGCACACCCCCGCCCTGCCCGAACTCGCCTGGCGGGGACCGCTCGGCAAGCGCTGGCCGGGCATTCTGCGGCGGATCGAGCAAGTCCCCGCGGGCGCGTACCCGACGCCGTCTCTGCCGTCGGACGCCGCCCACGGGGCGTGGCTGTACCGGGACAACGTGCGCGGTCGGCTGCGCAGCCCGCGGTCCGACGCGTACGCGCACGCGCCCGTGCAGCTCATCACGCCCTTGGAGGACAGGTTCCTCTCCGAGCGGCTGTACGACGAGCTGGAGGAGTGGGTCCCGAGGCTGACCCGGCGCACCCTCGCGGCCGGGCACTGGATCCCGCGTACCCGCCCCGACCAGGTCGCCTCCTGGATCGACGACTTCGTCACCTCGGTGGAGCAGGAGCGGGTGGGCGAGGCGGCCGGGCAGGGCCGGGAGCAGGACGGCGGGCCGGTGCGCACGGCTGCCGCCGGCCGGTACGCCGAGCGCTTCGGTGGCCGGCTGGTGCTGGTCACCGGGGCGGGCAGCGGCATCGGGCGGGCCACGGCGTTCGCGTTCGCCGAGGCCGGCGCGCGCGTGATCGCCGTCGACCGGGACGCGGAGAGCGCCGCGCGGACAGCCGAGCTGTCCCGGCTGATCGGCGCGCCCGACGCCTGGGCGGAGACGGTCGACGTCTCCGACGAGCAGGCGATGGAGAAGCTCGCGGCGAAGGTCCACAGCGAACACGGCGTGCTGGACGTGCTGGTGAACAACGCGGGCATCGGCCTGTCGGGCTCCTTCTTCGACACGACGTCCGACGACTGGCGCAGGGTTCTGGACGTCAACCTGTGGGGCGTCATCCACGGATGCCGGCTGTTCGGCCGGCAGATGGCCGAGCGCGGGCAGGGCGGCCACATCGTCAACACGGCGTCGGCGGCCGCCTATCAGCCCTCCAAGGCGCTGCCCGCCTACAGCACCTCCAAGGCGGCGGTCCTGATGCTGAGCGCCTGTCTGCGCGCGGAGCTGGCGGGCCGGGGCATCGGCGTCTCGGCGATATGCCCGGGCCTGGTGAACACCAACATCACCGACACGGCGACCTTCGTGGGGGTGGACGCCGAGGAGGAACGACGCCGTCAGAAGCGCTCCACGCGTGCGTACGGGCTGCGCAACTACCCTCCGGAGAAGGTCGCGGACGCGATCCTGCGGGCGGTCATGCTCGACGAGGCGGTGGTTCCCGTCACGCCGGAGGCGAAGGTCTCCTACGCCCTGTCGCGGTTCCTGCCAAAGGCGTTGAGGGCGCTGGCGCGGGTGGGACCGCCGCTGTGAGCCGCCGGACCGGCCGCCCGCGCCCGACCCGCGCAGGCACAGGCTCCGGGGCCGGCCCATGTGCGGGTGCCGGGGCCGGCTCGCCTGTGAGTGCCGGGGCCGGCGCGTGTGCGGGTGCGGGTGCGGGTGCCGACAGTTCGACGAGGGCCACGGTGACGGCGAGTTGACCGCCACCGCGTCGCCCCGGCCGCCCTACCGCATCGAGACCCTCGCGTACCTCTCCGGCGCGACCGTCCGCACCATCCGCGCCTACCAGGACCGCGGCCTCCTGCCCCGCCCGGAACGCAAGGGGCGGGCCAACCACTATGCGGACGCCCACCTCGCCCGCCTCCAGCAGATCGCCGACCTCCTCGACCGCGGCTACACCCTCGCCTCCATCAAGGAGCTCCTCGACGCCCATGACACCGGCCGCGGCCTGTCCGGCGTCCTCGGCCTGGTCGCGGAGGTCGACGGCCCGTGGACGGACGAGGAGCCCGCGCGGGTCTCGCGGGCCGAGCTGACCGCCCGCTTCGGCGGCGTCCCCGACGACACGGCGATCGCCGACGCGGTGGCCCTCGGCGTGCTGGAGCCCGCGCCCGACGACGACGCCTTCCTCGTGCCGAGCCCTCAAGAGCTGGCGGTGGCAGTCGAGTTGCACGCGGCCGGGATCCCCCTCGGCGCGATTACCGCGCATCTACGGGAGTTGAGGTCCCAGGTCGAACACATCGCCTCCCGTTTCCTGGAGTTCACGTCCGAGCACGTCTTCGACCGCTATCTCGACGGCTCGCACCGTCCGACCGACGCCGACGCGGCCGAGGCGGCCGCTCTCGTACGACGACTCCGTCCGCTCGCCCGGCAGACCGTCGACGCCGAACTGGCCCGGGCCATGCGACTGTTCGCCACCCTTCACCTGCGCCGACGCCTCGGCTCCGGCGAACCCACGCCCGTCACAGCCGAGACGCGTTCCGTGGCGGTTCCCGCCGCCACAATGCGGGCCGTGGAAAGGCTGGTCGGTGTGGAGCACGCCGCCACCTTCCTCACGCTGGCGGCCGAACGCGAGGTACGGGCACGGATGTTGGACGACCTGTCCTCAAGTGACCCGGGCACGGCCGACCTTGGCGAACACCACTGAAACGGACGCCAGTTGTCCACAGAATCGCCAATTCGCCTGTGGATAACCTAAGTTGCTTGTGGATCAAACCTCGACCGCAAAACAAAATGCGTGATCCGCGTCTCGCGCGCCATGCTGAGCGGATGAACGAGAAGGACAACGCCGAGAGACGCACCGTGAAGGTGTCGAAGTACCTCTCGAAGCACCTGCGACACCAGCCGGAACGCATCGGCCTCACCCTCGACGAGGCCGGCTGGGTCGAGATCGACCAACTGATCGCGGCATGCGCCGCACACGGCTTCCGTTTCACCCGCGCCGAACTGGACCACGTCGTCGCCGCGAACGACAAGAAACGCTTCGCGATCGAGGGCACACGCATCCGCGCCAGCCAGGGACACAGCGTCGAGGTCGACCTCGGACTGCCCCCGGCCACCCCTCCGCCGTACCTCTACCACGGAACGGTGGGCCGCTGCCTGGACGTGATCCGGGCCGAGGGGCTGCGCCCCATGAACCGGCACGACGTGCACCTTTCCGCCGACCGGGAGACCGCGACCCGGGTCGGCGCACGCCGAGGCCGCCCCGTGGTGCTCTCCGTGGACGCCGGGGCCATGCACCGGGACGGCCATGTCTTCCATGTCAGCGCCAACGGGGTGTGGCTGACGAAGGCCGTGCCACCGCAGTACCTGCGGTTTCCCGAACGACACTGAGACACCGGCTCGAATCGACGGATCGCGCCCATGTTCGGGATGATCACAGCCATGACTCACCTGCCCTCCACCGAGGCGGCCGTCACCGCCCTTCGCGCCCTCGCCGCCGAGTACGCGCGCGAGATCGAGGTGACCCACGACATCGGGGCCGACCAGACCTCCCGGCGCAGCGCCGCCGGCGTGGGCGTCACCGCCGACCCGGACGGATCACTGCCGCACGAGGCCTATGTCGAGCTCGGTGGGCGACCCGGCGTGAGGGTGCGGCTCTACCCCGACGACGACGCCCTGATCACCGTCGACGGCGTCGAGTGTCCCGACGTCGACCGCGACGACGTGCCCGCTTTCCTGCGCTCCCTCTATGACGGCCACGCCTGGGTGAAGGTGCGCCGTTTTCCTCCGGGCCACTTCCTGATGGTGCCGCTGCCGCGTGACCGCGTGCACAAGGAGTACATCCCGGTCGGCCTCAGCCCGTGGCTGGCCCGACGCGCGCGGTGACCGTTTCACGTGAAACCGGACATCCGCATACGCTCGACGGCATGAGTCTGCGCCTGAGCACCGTGATCCTCCCCTACCGCCGCTGGCACGAGGGGGGTCGTTCCGCATGGACGCGGGCCGAGCAGCTCGGCTTCCACACCGCGTACACCTACGACCACCTGTCCTGGCGAAGCTTTCGTGACGGCCCCTGGTTCGGTGCGATCCCCACGCTGACCGCCGCGGCGGGCGCTACCGAGCGACTGCGCCTGGGCACGCTGGTGACCTCGCCGAACTTCCGGCACCCGGTGACCCTCGCCAAGGAACTGATCTCCCTGGACGACATCTCGGGCGGCCGGGTGACTCTGGGCATCGGTGCCGGCGGCACCGGCTTCGACGCCACCGCCCTCGGCCAGGAACCGTGGACCCCGCGAGAGCGGGCCGACCGGCTCGGCGAGTTCGTGCCACTGCTCGACCGGCTGCTCACCGAGGACTCGGTGTCATACGAGGGCGACCACTACTCGGCGCACGAGGCCCGCAACATTCCGGGCTGCCTCCAGCGGCCCCGGCTGCCCTTCGCGATCGCCGCGACCGGACCGCGCGGACTGCGGCTCGCCGCCCGGTACGGACAGGCGTGGGTGACCACCGGCGACCCCAAGCTGTACGAGAACGGCACACCCGAGCAGTCGGTCCGGGCCCTGCGTGACCAGGCCGAGAAGCTCGCCGACGCCTGTGCCGCACGCGGGCGGGAGGCGGCGGAGCTGGACAAGGTCCTGCTCACCGGGTTCACCCCGGACCGTGGCCGGCCGCTGGGGTCCCTGGATGCCTTCGTCGACTTCGCGGGCCGGCACCAGGAGCTCGGCTTCACGGAGATCGTGGTCCACTGGCCCATTCCGGACTCCGACTTCGCCGCCGACGAGAAGGTCTTCGAACGGATCGCCATGGAGGCCCCGGCGCAGCTGCGCTGACGCCGGCGTCCGGACCGCCGCGCCCCGCCCCGGCCGGCTGCGGGCGGGCTCTCGCACGGCCGTGCGGGCAGATGCGCGAGAATGACCCGGTGACCTCAGCGACTCGACAGCCCGTGACCCCGGCCGCAGCCCTCCCGCCGCGGCTGATCGCCACCGATCTCGACGGCACTCTGCTGCGCGACGACAAGTCGGTGTCCGACCGCACGGTCGCCGCGCTCGCCGCCGCCGAGGAGGCGGGCATCGAGGTCTTCTTCGTCACCGGCCGCCCTGCCCGCTGGATGGACGTCGTCAGCGACCACGTCCATGGGCACGGGCTCGCCATCTGCGGCAACGGCGCCGCCGTGGTCGACCTGCACGGCGGCCCGGGCGCCCACCGGTTCGTGAAGGTGCGCGAGCTGGCGCGGGACAACGCGCTGGACGCCGTACGGCTGCTGCGGGAGGCCGCGCCGGGCACCATGTACGCCATCGAGCAGACCTACGGCTTCTACCAGGAGCCGGAGTACCCGAAGATGCACATGGAGATCCCCGACCACCTCGCGCCGGCCGAGAAACTGCTGGCGCCGGACGCCCCCGGGGCCGATGAGCCCGTGCTGAAGATCCTCGCGTTCCACCCCACGATCGACCCCGACGCCTTCCTCACCCTGGCCCGGCTGGCCATCGGCGACCGCGCCAACGTCACCCGCTCCAGTCCCAGCGCTCTGCTGGAGATCAGCGGCCCCGACGTCTCCAAGGCCAGCACGCTCGCCTTGTGCTGTGCGGAACGCGGCATCTCCCACGAGGAGGTCGTCGCGTTCGGGGACATGCCGAACGACGTCGAGATGCTCACCTGGGCCGGCCGGTCGTACGCGATGGGCAACGCGCATCCGGACGTGCTCGCCGCCGCCTCCGGCCGGACGGCCGCCAACAACGAGGACGGGGTCGCCGTCGTCATCGAGCAGCTGCTCACCGAGCGGGCGTAGCGCTCACAGCGCGTCGGACGCGGCACAGGGCGTCATGGTCCTGCTCCGCGTCGCTGGTCAGCTCCGCGGGCCGCTGGTCAGCTCCCTGAGCCGCTCGTCAGCCCCGTGCGCTGCTGATCAGTTCCGCTGCTGCCTCCCGCTCGGCCATCCTCCGCAACGGGCCTTCCACGAGGGCCAGTTCCGCGTACGGCCCCCGCTGCACCACCCGGCCCCCGTCCAGCACGACCACCTCGTCGACCGCGTCGAGTCCGGCCAGCCGATGCGTGATGAGCAGCGTCGTCCGGCCCTCGGTCGCGGCCAGCAGGTCTCGGGTCAGCGCGTCGGCGGTCGGCAGGTCCAGGTGTTCGGCCGGCTCGTCGAGCACCAGGACGGGGAAGTCGGCGAGCAGCGCCCGGGCGAGGGCGAGCCGTTGGCGCTGCCCGCCGGAGAGCCTCGCCCCGTGCTCGCCGACGAGCGTGTCGAGACCGTCGGGCAGACCTTCGGCCCACTCCAGCAGCCGGGCTCGTGCCAGTGCGTCGCGCAGGTCGTCCTCGCTCGCCCCCTTCCTGGCGAGCAGCAGGTTCTCGCGCACCGAGCTGTCGAAGAGGTGCGCGTCCTGGGCGCACAGCCCGACGAGCGCGCGTACGTCGTCGCCGTCGAGGGACCGGGCGTCCACGCCGGCCAGCGTGTACGTGCCCGCGTCCGCGTCCAGGAACCGCAGCAGCACCTGCGCGAGCGTGGTCTTGCCGGACCCGGAGGGCCCCACGACCGCGATCCGGCGCCCTCGGGTCAAGGTCAGGCCTGCTCCGGTGAGCGCGTCACGGTCCTGTCCGGCGTACCGGGCGGAGAGGCCCTCGACGACGAGCGGGAAGGGCGAGGCGGGTGCCTGGCGGGGCCGCTCCGGCTCGCGTACCGGCTCGGGGAAGTCCAGCACCTCGAACACCCGCTCCGCGCTTCTGCGCACCCGCCGGCGGTACCGCACGGCCAGGGGCAGTCCCAGGACGGCCTCGAAGGCGGCCAGCGGGGTCAGGACGACCACCGCCATGGTCACGCCTCCCAGCCGTCCGTCGGCCACCGCCTGTGCGCCCACGAGGGCCGCTCCTGCGACGGTCAGGCCGGAGACGAGGGCGGTCAGCCCGTCGCCGAGCGCGGTGGCGGTCGCCGCGCGCGAGGCGATCCGGGTGAGCACGCCGTCGGCCGCGCGCACCTCGGCCGTGCGGGCGGGGAGCGCGCCCGCGACGGTCAGTTCGGCGGTGCCGGTGAGCAGATCGGCCGTGCGGGTGGCGAGCGCTCCCCGGGCGGGGGCGAGCCGGTTCTCCGCCCGGCGTGCCACGGCGCCGGTGACCAGCGGGACGCCCACCCCGGCCGTCAGCAGCCCGGCGGCGAGCACCGCCCCGGCCTCGGGCAGCATCCACGCCGTGAAGGCGACCGACCCGGCCGAGACGACGACGGCCGCGCCGGCCGGCAACAGCCAGCGCAGCCAGTAGTCCTGCAAGGCGTCCACGTCGGCGACCAGCCGGGTCAGCAGATCGGCCCGGCGGGTCGTGCGCAGCCCGGCCGGCGCCAGCCGTTCCAGCCGCCGGTAGACGGCGACCCTGGTGTCGGCCAGCATCCGCAGCACGGCGTCGTGCGAGACGAGCCGCTCCGCGTATCGGAACACCGCCCGCCCGATACCGAAGGCACGCGTCGCCGTCACGGCCACCATCAAGTACAGGACCGGCGGCTGCTGCGCCGCCCGCGAGATGAGCCACCCCGAGGTGGCCATGAGGCCCACGGCGCTGCCGAGGGCCAGGCTGCCCAGCAGCAGCGCGAGGCCGAGCCGGCCACGTCGGGCGCCTGCCATGGCGCGGACCCGGGCCAGGACCCCACGGGCGGGTGCCGGGGCGGCCGTCTCGGCGTCCCACCCGACAGGCGCCGCCGTCGTCGTCCCTGCCGGCTGGGCGGGGGCGTCCTTGAGGGCGGCCGCAGCGGGTCCGCCCGTCTCGGCCCCGGCCAGCCGCACCACACGGTCCGCCACCGCCAGTAGGGCCGGCCGGTGCACGACGAGCAGAACCGTCCGCCCGGCCGCGAGCCTCCGTACGGCCGCCACGACCTCCGCCTCGGTCTCCCCGTCGAGCGCGGCCGTCGGCTCGTCCAGCAGCAGAACGGGACGGTCGGCGAGGAACGCGCGGGCGAGCGCGAGCCGCTGCCGCTGCCCGGCGGACAGCCCGGTCCCGTCCTCACCGAGCATGGTGTCGGCCCCTGCGGGCAGCGCGTCGACGAACTCCAGCGCGCCCGCGTCCGCCAGCGCTCCGCGCAGGGCTGTGTCATCGGCCCCGGGACGCGCCAGCCGTACGTTCTCGGCGATCGTCCCCGCGAAAAGGTGCGGGCGCTGCGGCACCCACGCGATCCGCGACCGCCACTGCTCCAGGTCTGCCGCCGCGAGGTCTACTCCCCCGGCCAGCACCCGTCCCTCGGCCGGCCGTACGAAGCCCAGCAGAGCGTGCACCAGCGTCGACTTGCCCGCGCCGCTCGGGCCGACCAGCGCCACCGTCTCACCGGGCTCGACGCTGAAGCTCACATCCGAGACGGCGTCGCCGGAGCGTCCCGGGTAACGGACGCTCACTCCCTCGAAAACCATTCCGCCCTCGGTCACCGCGACCGTTCCCGGCGTCGGGACCGGGGTCTCCAGCACCTCGAAGATCTCCTCCGCCGCCGCCAGCCCCTCGGCGGCCGCGTGGTACTGCGCGCCGACCTGCCGTAGCGGGAGATACGCCTCGGGGGCCAGCACGAGGATCACCAGGCCGATGTACAGATCCATCTCGCCGTGGACGAGCCGCATGCCGATCGTCACGGCGACGAGCGCCACCGAGAGCGTCGACAGCAGTTCCAGCGCGAACGACGAGATGAACGCGATGCGCAGCGTCCGCATGGTCGCGAGGCGGTACTCCCCGGTGATGCGCCGGACCGACTCGGCCTGCGCCTTGGCCCGCCCGAACACCTTCAGCGTGGGCAGCCCTGCGACGACGTCCAGGAAGTGCCCGGACAGCCGGGACAGCAGCCGCCACTGGCGGTCCATCCGTGACTGGGTGGCCCAGCCGATCAGCATCATGAAGACCGGGATCAGCGGCAGGGTGCCGACGATGATCGCGGCGGATACCCAGTCCTCCGTCACGATCCGCGCGAGCACCGCCACCGGCACGACCACCGCCAGGCCGAGCTGGGGCAGATAGCGCGAGAAGTAGTCGTCGAGCGCGTCCACGCCCCGGGTGGCGAGGGCTACCAGCGATCCGGTGCGCTGTCCGCTCAGCCAGCCGGGCCCCAAGGCGGCGGCCCGCTCCAGCAGTCGCCCCCGCAGCTCCGACTTCACAGCTGCGCTCGCGCGGTGTGCGGCGAGCTCGGTGAACCAGGCGACCAGCGCACGACCGCCCGCGACGGCCGCCAAGAGCAGCAGGGGAGTGCGCAGTTCGGCGACCGACATGCCGTGCTGGAACGCACCGACCACCGACTCGGCGATGAGCATGGCCTGCGCGATGACCAGCATCGCCCCGACAGCGCCCAGACCGACGACCGCCACCAGGAAGACGCGTGTGGCGCCGGCGTACCGCAGCAGACGCGGGTCGATCGGTTTCACGTGAAACACCCTCTTCTCCAAGAGCATGTTCCACGTGAAACACGCTCTCTCCTCGTGGGGGTGTGTTTCACGTGAAACACACCCCCACAGGGATCAGTGAGCGGACTCGGCGATGTGCTGGGTACCGATCCGCTTGCGGAACACCCAGTACGTCCACCCCTGGTAGAGCATCACCAACGGCGTGGCGACCCCCGCGCACCAGGTCATGATCTTCAAGGTGTACGGGCTCGACGAAGCGTTGGTCACCGTCAGGCTCCAGTCCGCGTTCAACGTGGACGGCATGACGTTCGGGAAGAGCGTCAAGAAGAGCATCGCCACGGCGGCCACGATGGTGACTCCGGAGAAGGCGAACGACCAGCCCTCACGCCCCGCCTGGTTCGCCACGAGCGCGGCGACCAGAGCGGCTACCGCCACGACCATCGCGACCATGCTCTTGGCATCACCGCTGTCGATCTGCGTCCAGAGCAGGAAGACCAGCGAGACCACGGCGGTCACCACGCCCACCTTCAGCGCAAGCTTCCGCGCCCGCTCCCGGATCTCGCCGACGGTCTTGAGCGCCGTGAACACCGCACCGTGGAAGGTGAACAGGGTCAGTGTCACCAGGCCGCCGAGCAGCGCGTACGGGTTGAGCAGGTCCCAGACGTCGCCCACGTACTCGAAGTTCCGGTCGATCTTCACGCCCCCCACGATGTTGCCGAAGGCGACGCCCCACAGGAACGCGGGCAGCAGCGAGGTCCAGAAGATCGCGGTCTCCCAGTTGCGCTGCCAGTCCTCCTCGGGCCGCTTCGCCCGGTACTCGAAGGCGACGCCGCGCACGATCAGACAGACCAGGATGAGCAGCAGGGGCAGGTAGAAGCCGGAGAAGAGCGTCGCGTACCACTCGGGGAAGGCGGCGAAGGTCGCGCCGCCCGCGGTGAGCAGCCATACCTCGTTTCCGTCCCAGACCGGCCCGATGGTGTTGATGAGCACCCGCCGCTCGGGCCGGTCGCGGGCGAGCAGCTTGGTGAGGATGCCGACCCCGAAGTCGAAGCCCTCCAGGAAGAAGTAGCCGGTCCACAGGACGGCGATGAGGACGAACCAGACGTCGTGAAGTTCCATGGCTGTGCAGCTCCCTCGGCCTAGTAGGAGAAGGCCATCGGCTTGTCGGCGTCACGGGAGTCGCCGCCGATCTTCGTGGGCGGAGTGAGGTCTGCCTCGGTGAGCTCGGGCGGGCCGGCCTTCACGTACTTGACCAGCAGCTTGACCTCCACGACGGCGAGGACCGCGTACAGCGCCGTGAAGACGATCATCGAGGTGAGCACCTCGCCCTGGGAGACCCCGGGGGAGACCGCGTGGCGGGTCTGCAGGACCCCGTAGACGACCCAGGGCTGGCGGCCCATCTCGGTGAAGATCCACCCCCAGGAGTTGGCGATCAACGGAAAGCCCAGGGTCCAGATCGCCGCGAGCCAGTAGAGCCTGGTGAGTTTGGGGCCCAGCGCCTTGTTCCGGAAGAGCACCACGTGCGGCACCTCGTCCTCGCCGACCCTCAGGTGCTGCGGGAGCAGGAACTTCTTCCTCGTGAGCCAGAGTCCGGCGAGGCCGATCGCGAAGGACGTCATGCCGAAGCCGATCATCCAGCGGAAGCCCCAGTAGGCGACCGGGATGTTGGGCCGGTAGTCGCCGGGCCCGAACTTCTCCTGTTCGGCCTTGTTCACGTCGTTGATGCCGGGGACGTACGAGCTGAAGTCGTCGTTCGCGAGGAAGGACAGCAGTCCCGGGATCTCGATGGCGACCTTGTTGTGCCCCTCCTCGACGTCGCCGTAGGCGAAGACCGAGAAGGGAGCGGGCGCTTCGCCGTCCCACAGCGCCTCGGCCGCGGCCATCTTCATCGGCTGCTGCTTGAACATGACCTTGCCGAGCACGTCACCGCTGACGGCGGTGAGCAGACCGGCGATGACCACGGTGACCAGGCCCAGCCGCAGCGAGGTCTTCATCACGGGGACGTGCTTCTTGCGGTACAGGTGAAAGGCGGCGATGCCGACCATGAAGGCGCCGCCGGTGAGGAAGGCCGCGGACATGGTGTGGAAGACCTGGCTGAGCGCGGTGTTCTGGGTCAGCACGGCCCAGAAGTCGGTGAGCTCGGCCCGGCCCTTCGCCTTGTTGATCCGGTAGCCGACCGGGTGCTGCATCCACGAGTTCGCCGCGAGGATGAAGTAGGCCGACAGGATCGTGCCGATCGAGACCATCCAGATGCAGGCCAGATGGATCTTCTTCGGCAACTTGTCCCAGCCGAAGATCCACAGACCGATGAAGGTGGACTCGAAGAAGAAGGCGATCAGAGCCTCGAAGGCCAGCGGCGCACCGAACACGTCGCCGACGAAGCGCGAGTAGTCGGACCAGTTCATGCCGAACTGGAACTCCTGCACGATGCCGGTGACGACGCCCATCGCGATGTTGATCAGGAAGAGCTTGCCCCAGAACTTCGTCGCCCTCAGGTACTTCTCGTTCTCCGTCCGCACCCAGGCGGTCTGCAACCCCGCGGTGAGGGCCGCGAGGGAGATCGTCAGGGGAACGAAGAGGAAGTGGTAGACGGTGGTGATGCCGAACTGCCAGCGCGCCAGTGTCTCCGGCGCCAGAGCCAGGTCCACGTCGTCACTCCTAACCTCACGTTCATGGATCACGCTTGTGAAAGCGTTCACATTCACAAGCTAGTATGCCGCAAGGATTTTCGACATGGCGAAGGGGGTCCCCTTACCCGCGGGAACCCCCTTGGACACCGGCCCTGACCAGCAGGAACCCGAAGATCGACGCGTCACAGATCCTTGCGGAACCCTTCCGCCGCCTTCAGGAAGATGTCGTTCGCCTCGTTCTCTCCGATGGTCACCCGCACACCCTCGCCCGGGAACGGCCGCACCACGACGCCGGCCTGCTCGCACGCCCCGGCGAAGGGAACCGTGTGCTCGCCCAGCCGCAGCCACACGAAGTTGGCCTGCGTCTCGGGCACCGTCCAGCCCTGTGCGCGCAGCCCCTCGACCACGCGCTGCCGCTCGCACACCAGAGAACCGACCCGCCCGAGCAGCGCGTCCTCGGCGCGCAGCGAGGCGATCGCGGCCTCCTGCGCCAGCTGGCTCACCCCGAACGGAACCGCGGTCTTGCGCAGCGCCTCCGCCACCGGCTCGTGGGCGATGGCGAAGCCGACGCGCAGACCCGCGAGGCCGTACGCCTTGGAGAAGGTCCGCAGGACGCACACGTTGGGCCGGTTCCGGTACAGCTCGACGCCGTCGGGCACCTCGGGGTCGCGGATGAACTCCCGGTAGGCCTCGTCGAGCACGACCAGCACATCGCCCGGGACGCGGTCGAGGAACCGTTCCAGCTCTGCACGACGCACCACGGTGCCCGTGGGGTTGTTGGGGTTGCAGACGAAGATCAACCGGGTCCGGTCGGTGATCGCGTCGGCCATCGCGTCCAGATCGTGCACGTCACCCGGCGTCAGCGGCACCTGCACGGCCTTCGCGCCGCTGATCTGCGTGATGATCGGATAGGCCTCGAAGGACCGCCAGGCGTACATCACCTCGTCGCCGGGGCCCGCGGTCGCCTGGACGAGCTGCTGGGCGACGCCGACGGAACCGGTGCCCGTGGCCAGATGGGAGGCGGGGACCCCGAAGCGCTCGGCGAGCTCGCCGACCAGACCCGTGCAGGCGAGGTCCGGGTAACGGTTGAACGAGGCGGCCGCGGCCGTCACGGACTCCATCACGCCCGGCAGCGGCGGGTAGGGGTTCTCGTTGGAGGACAGCTTGTAGGCCACAGGGCCTCCGACCATGGCCGGCCTGCCCGGCTTGTAGGTGGGGACCCCCTCCAGCTCGGCGCGCAGCTTGGGGCTCGTCTCGCTCACCGCAGTCCTCCTCATGACCACCACCGGCTTCAATACTGCTCACCTTATGAGGATTCGACCCGGGTGCGTACAGGTCGTCGGCCAGAGACCGTCGCCCGGACCGGAGGGATCTCTACGACTTCTGGGGACGAAGGCACCCGAAGGCGTGCTCACCGGGGGGCGCGCTGCACATATATCTACGCGCCGGTGGCTCACTCCCTGGCGCGCATCCCTCGTGCAGGTGAGTTGAGACCTCTTCGAAACATCCGTGCCTTGGCAGGCTCATCCGTGTAGACACGTCACGTCCTGGCATGAGAGCGGCCAATTAGCTTGGTTTCCAAGGAACTTGGCCCCTAAAAGCCTTGCAGAAACGTGCCTGTCAACGCGTGCATATGCGTCCGCCCTACCCCACCCGATGAGCCCTACTATCGGCTCGCCATGACAGCAGCAGGGAAGCACCAGGTGAGCCGCGCGGAAACCTCACGCCGAGGCAACCGGCCGGGCCGGGCGGGCATCAGGGACGTGGCCGCCGCCGCCGGAGTCTCCATCACGACCGTCTCCGACGCCCTCAACGGCAAGGGCAGGCTCCCGGACACCACCCGACGCCATGTCCGCGAGGTCGCCGACCGACTGGGCTACCGCCCCTCCGCGGCCGCCCGAACCCTTCGTACCGGCAAGTCAGGGCTCATCGGCCTGACCGTGACCACGTACGGGGATGAACCTTTCACCTTCACGGAGTTCGCGTACTTCGCGGAGATGGCGCGCGCCGCGACCTCGGCCGCGCTCGCCCGCGGCTACGCACTCGTCATCCTCCCGGCGACCTCGCGCCACGACGTGTGGTCGAACGTCGCCCTGGACGGCACGGTCGTCATCGACCCCTCCGACCAGGATCCGGTGGTCAGCGAGCTGGTCCGGCAGGGCTTACCGGTCGTCTCCGACGGCCGCCCGGCCGGCACCCTGCCGGTCACCGCCTGGGTGGACAACGACCACGAGACCGCCGTCCTCGACATCCTCGACCACCTCGCCGACGCCGGCGCCCGCCGCATCGGCCTGCTCACCGGCACCACCACCGACACGTACACCCACCTGTCGACCAGCGCCTATCTGCGGTGGTGCGAGCGGGTGGGCCAGGAACCCGTCTACGAGGCTTACCCCGCACACGACCCCTGCGCCGGCGCCGTCGCCGCCGACCGGCTGCTGGCGCGCCCCGACCGACCCGACGCCGTCTACGGCCTGTTCGACCCCAACGGCACGGACCTGCTGGCCGCCGCCCGCCGGTACGGGCTGCGGGTGCCGGAGGACCTGCTGATCGTCTGCTGCAGCGAATCCACGGTGTACGCCAACACCGAGCCGCCCGTCACGACCCTCTCGCTGAAGCCGCGCCGCATCGGAACAGCGGTCGTCCAACTCCTCATCGACGCGATCGAGGGCGTGGAGGGGGACGGACCGGTCGAGCAGGTGGTCCCGACCGAACTGATCGTGCGGACCTCGTCCCAACGACGCCCCCCTCGCACGACGGTCAGCCCGCCGAGGGCCCCGGAGGGGAAGTAGCCCGCACCGTACGACCGACCCGCCGCCCGCCCCACCCCGTTCTTCCGGGGTGCGGCGGGCGGCGGCCTTTCGGGTTCGCCGGTGTTCATCAGCGTTCATTGAGCTCATTGACGTTCCGCGGCCCTCCTTGAGTGCTCTGAGGTCTTCGCCGGGCGCTATGAGGTCTTCTCAGGCGTTCTGAGGCATTCACCAGACGCTCCGAGGCGTTCACCAGGATTAGTGACCCCTGTCGGCTTCCGCTGGATTTCTTCAGCGTTCGCCCTGTCAGCGTTCGTCAACGCAGGTGAGCGGGGGGCACGTATGGGCGTTTTCCAGGCGGGCCGCCTCAGCGGTCGCGTCCCAGGCCGACAGGCCGGCCGGCAGTAGGCCGACAGGTCGGCCGGCACGTTGCCCTACCGCTTCGGCGCGGCGAAGGAGGTCCGCGGCGCGACCGGCCTCGCGGGCCGCTCCCTCGGACGCGGGGAACGCCGTCGTCTGCCCCGGCGGCGGTGCCCTCAGCGTGCCGTTCCCCGCGGAGAGCCCGGGAACGCGCTGCGCCGGCCGCGGGCAGTCGGGCTCCTGCCCGTGAGAAGCGTCTCCCTTCACGTCACCGCAGTCTCTCCCCCCGTCCCGGGCGAAACAGGCGTTCACCCCTGCCCGCGAGGCCGATCGCCGGGGTGGCGCACAGGTGTGGGCGCGATGTGCGGCGGATGAGTACGGGTTGCCGAAGCCCGGTCCAATCGGGGCGAAAGCCGCGATGAACAGGAGCCTTGCTCCGATTCACCACCCCTGGGTCATCACACGGCACGATCCGCATTCCTATGATGGGCGCACGGCACCTCGGGCCGCTGCGACCAAGCAGCCCGCAGGGTGCAGCTGCGGCGCGATGGTGGAGGGGTCTGATGACTCAGGGGGCCGGTCAGGGACCCGAGGTGGAGCGGACGGCGACGTTGCGCGACTTCCGGGTGCCCGCGTACGTCAACGAGACCGGTCCGTACGACCACGGCACACAGCCCGGCGACACGGCGCCGCCCCTCGAAGAGCCGCTTGAGCACCCCGAGGGCTACACGCCCACCCAGCGCGACCTGCCCGTCATCAACCGCCGCGGCGACACCCTCCAGGTGGCCGTGGACCCGGCGACCGCGCAGGCTCCGCTGCCCGCGACCGGCCCGGGCCCGCTCTTCGTCGTCGGCGACGTCCACGGCTACCTCGACGAACTGGTGGCCGCTCTGCAGGAGAAGGGCCTGATCGACGCCGCCGGCAACTGGTGCGCGGGCACCGCCCGGCTGTGGTTCCTCGGCGACTTCACCGACCGCGGGCCGGACGGCATCGGCGTCATCGACCTCGTCATGCGGCTGTCCGCCGAAGCCGCCGCGGCCGGCGGGTACTGCAAGGCCCTCATGGGCAACCACGAACTGCTGCTGCTCGGCGCCAAGCGCTTCGGCGACACCCCCGTCAACTCCGGCGCGGGAACCGCCACCTTCCAGGCCGCCTGGCTCCTCAACGGCGGCCAGAAGTACGACATGGACCGCCTCCAGGATCACCACCTTCAGTGGATGGCCCGGCTCGACGCCGTCGAGGAGGTCGACGGTCACCTGCTCGTCCACTCCGACACCACCGCCTACCTCGACTACGGGGACTCGATCGAGGCGGTCAACGACACCGTCCGCGAGACGATCACGCGCAACGACGCGGACGAGGTGTGGGATCTGTTCCGCAAGTTCACCAAGCGCTTCTCCTTCCGCGACGAGGGGGGCGCCGACGCCGTCCGCTCCCTGCTCGATACGTACGGCGGCACCCGCATCGTTCACGGCCACAGCCCGATTCCCTACCTGCTGGGCGAAGTCGGCTCCGAGGAGGACGAGGAGAACGACGGTCCGCACGTCACGGGTCCGCACGTCTACGCGGACGGGCTGGCCATCGCGATGGACGGCGGTGTGACGATGGCCGGAAAGCTGCTGGTCCAGCAACTGCCCCTGGAGAGCTGAGCGTTCGGGGGCCTTCCCGGGACCTTCCCCTGGAGGCTTTACAGAGCCTCCACGGCGTCTCCGGGACCCTGCCGGGGTCCGGCGAGGCGCGTCCCGGGACCGTCGACGACACCGCAGGCCGGGGGCCAATTTCGGCAAACCCCCTGTCACCGCATGCCGTCACCGCTCTACCATCGGCTTATCCGTAGCAGGCTCCCCTCCGTTTCTGCCCGACGGCTCGTTGGCATGCGAGCCCCAAGCCCTACGGAGCATCGGGGGATGCACATGAACAGCGTTCCGCAGCACCTGCACAGCGAGGACCGCCAAGAGTACGAGCGGATCCTCGACGAGGCGCTGCGCTCCGCACCACACCACCCGGACCTCGCCGCTGTGGGACAGCGGCTCAACTCCGAGCAACTGCGCACCATGGCGCTCAACGCCTCCGCGCTCATCACGGTGGCCGCGGCGGCCGAGTACCAGCACTACGTGAAGGTCCGTGAGGAACTGCGCCACCCCGCGCCGTCCACCGCGACGGCCGCGCCCGAGTCCGGTCCCGCCGAACCGGGCGTCGCCACGATGGGCCTCGCCACCACCATGGGCGAGACGGTCCAGGCCGCCGAAGCCGCCGGGGCGGGCGCCGTCGCCGCCGTACTCACCCCCGTGCTCGCCGGGACCGCGGCGGTCATCTTCCTGCTCGTCGGCTACATCCTCAGAGCACTCGCCCCCGAACAGGCGTTCGCCAAGACCATGGTCGCGGCCGGCTGGGCGTTCTTGGCCGTGGCCGCCGCCGCGATCCTCGTCGCCACCGTCGCTCTGCTGCTCACCGCCCTGCGCAACCGGCCCTCCCTGGAGGCCGAACCGTACGGCGAACAGAGCGAGGAGGTCATCCGGGCCAAAGAAGCCTGGCGCGAAGCCCTGCTGGAACGCGGCATCCTGCCGTTTCTCCGGGAGGCTCTCGCCAACCCCGGCACGGCGACCGCTCTGCACACCGAACCGGCCCCTCCGGCTCCCACCGGCCGGCTCCCGAAGATCGGCTACGGCCGCCCGGGCTTCAGCAGCCCGGACGACGGGCGCTCGACCGGACCTCGGCCGAGCTTCAGCAGCCCGGACTACACCAGCCCCGACTTCGGCGGCCCGGAGCACCACCCGGAATAGTCGTCGCTTCGGCACAGAGCGGAGGACACGAGCCACATCGGGCCCGGAACGGATCGGGGCCGGGCCACACCGGTTTGGCCACACCGGCTTGGCCGCCTATCGGCTTGGCCGCGATTGGCTTGGCCGTATCGGCCCGTGTCCCCCGGTCAGGGGCGGCCTGCTGCCGGCGTGTGCGGCGCGCCCCACACCAGGCGGTTCGGTGACCGGCACTTGGCGGTGTCCGGGGTCGGACAGCCGACTTCGGTCGGACAGCCGACTTCTGACTCCCCAGCGCACCCCGCGCCCCCAGCGGAGCCATGGGGGATCCACCGGTGCCACCGGTGCCACCGGAGCGACCGCCACCGCCACCGGTCAGAGGATGCCGGCCCGGCTCGCCGCCTTGATCCAGTCGGGGAACTCGGACAGGAGCCGGTCGTAGAGTTCCTGATCCGGGACGGTACTGATGTCGTCCACCGCGAAGAAGCCCACGTTGTCGACGCGCCGCCCGGGCAGCGTGTCGAACCGCTCCAGCACGCCGTAGCCGGACCGTCCGAGCCCCACGAACTGCCAGAAAATGGGTTCCTCGACCGCCGCTCTCAGTTCCCGCTCGATCGCCGCGTCGCGGTACACCCCTCCGTCGGAGAAGAACAGCACCAAGGTCGGAGCGCTGGCCGGATTTTCCTGTACATAGGCTCTGACCTGGGCAATCGCCTTCTGCTCCTCGTTCTGGATGCCGACCGCACGCATGTCGACCTGCCCCGGCTCCAACCCCTTACGGGGCTTCTTGGACCGGCGGAACAGACTCATCTCACCCACCCGCACATGCAGCCGCAGCCATTCGGGGAGTTCACCCAGGCGCAGGTCGGGCAGACGAGCCGCCTCGCTGGCGAACGTCCAGGCCTGCATCTCGCCGTCGTCGTCGAGTTGCGCCGCCACCGCGGCCATCCGCTCCACGACGTCAGCCACCACGCCCTTGGAATACAGGAACGACATGGACCCGGAGGCGTCGAGAACGAGCAGGATGCGCGCGCTGATCCCGGTCGCCCCGCGCTTGCTCAGACTGACTGCCACCTGCTCCTTCCGCAGCGACAGCCGTTTGCGCATGTCGACCGGGAGCCGCTCCTCGCCCTTCGTCAGGCGAGACTCCGGCCGACCGGACGGAACCGATCCCGGACGGCTGACCGGCGGTGCGGCCGGGACGACGGCAGCCGGCGGTTCCGGACGGCTGACCGGTGCCGCGTCTGTACGGGCGGGCCTGGACGGTCCAGCAGGCTGAACAGGCGTGACAGTCGAAAGTGGCGGCACCGGCGGAACAGTCGCCACGGGCCTCTCCTCCCCTTCCTCGTCGATCGTGATCCCGAAGTCGGTGGCCAGCCCCGCGAGTCCTGAGGCGTACCCCTGACCGACCGCCCGGAACTTCCAGCGACCCTCGCGCAGGTACAACTCGCCCCCGATGAAGGCCGTCTCCGTGTCGGCCTGCATCTCGAAGCGAGCCATCTCGGACCGACCGCCCTGGCCGTACAGCCGCAGCGTCAGACCGGTCACCTGCCCGAAGACGCCACCGTCGGCGGAGGCGCACAGCACCACGCGGGTGATCGCGCTCTCCAGCGAGCGGAGGTCGACATGGACGGCGTCGGTCACCACTCCGCCGTCGCGACGCTTGCCCGCGTGTCTCACGGCACCGGACGCGTGAAGGGGCTGGTTGTAGAAGACGAAGTCCCCGTCGTTCCGCACCCGCCCGGCGTCGGTTACCAACAGCGCCGACACGTCGATGTCCGGACCGCCGGCTTCCTCGGCCCAACTGAGTTCGACCCGGACATCCGGTGAGTCGACCAGCAGATTGGCGCCCTTACTCATGGATCGCGCTGTCATGGAGCCAGTCTGCCGAGTCGACGTCCGACCTCAACCGAACGGACAGGAAGGCTCCTCCCAGACCCCACCCCTTCTGACGGTCCGCCTGACCTACCCCCCTGTCGGATCCGTCGGCCTTCAGCCGGTCGTCATGCCGGACTTCACGTCGGCCCGTTCGCCCGCCGGCCTTCCACCGGTCCCCCACCGGCCCCTCCATCGGTCCCCCCGCC